>JAHHHI010000013.1 GCA_019359435.1 Kaiparowitsia implicata GSE-PSE-MK54-09C | reverse complement strand
TCGATGACCACCTGATGCTCACCGCCGCTGGATTATGGAACTTCTACCTGATGGCCGCTTGAGACCAGCACCAAAACAGAACCACTGCCAGCGAGGGTAGTTCTTTCAGTTATTCCCCAACAGCTCTCTTCTTCTTACGAACCTTCAAGGTAAAACAAAATTGCTTCTCAAATTTGTTTCTCTGTTTCTTCCAGGGTTTCCCCAACAGAAACGCATCCCGGCAGATCGGGAATGTAAGCTGAATAATTCTCAAAAGCCTTTTCAATGACAACTACGTATCGCACTATCAAACAATATTAAAAAATTTTAGAAAAATTGCTAAGCAGCATGAAATACTGTTGGTTGCGGAAGTAATTCCCCGGAGGCCTCGTATGCCAATACCAATACCTCCAAAGCTTCCATGCCGTTAGCTACTGCTGCCTCGTATGTGTCGCCATGCGTGTACCACTCTTGGCCTGGAAAGTCTGGAAATCCAACTAGAAAGCATTCGTCTTCCTCAGACCACTGAATCACCATCTGGTATTTCATCTGAGCCATCTGAGTCACCGTTAATTTCTAAATCTGCCTTCTTTGTACCTCAGCGATAGCCTGTCGAACAAGCTTTACTTGATAAGGCTTTGCATCATCCCCATCTTTTCCCGAAATTATCAGCTTACCTGCATATAACGGATGAGACCAGCTTGTATGACTACCCTTACCAGTATCCTCTTGAAACTGACTCTTGCGAAGATCTCGCTTCAGGTCACGAATCTTTGAAGTTTTCGCCATAGGACTTCTCTACAATAACTTTATGAGATGCCCTATGGAAAAAGGCGCCCGTACAAAGATAATACAGGCACGATACCTTAATGTCAATGTCTACAGTAAGCTTAGCTGAAATCTTGTAGATTGTCAAATGCTTTTGTCAATCGTGTTTGATGCCGTTTAGGAAGTGTAGGAGCAAGGAAAGGAGAAAGTCCTTATCAGGTAAAAGGATTATGTGATAGCAGCGATCCATTCTCCTCTTCGATCGAGCAATTTAGTTTGACACCCTATACGGTTGCATCTTCCTTCACGAGTTTTTCCCAGCCCAGATCTTTGAGGGCGGTGTTGCGGCGGAGGGGGCGGGTAGCCAGTTCCAAGATATCGCGGGCGTTGCTGAAGCCGTGGATTTGGGCAAAGGTGAACTCCACCGACCACTTGGTGTTAATGCCCCGTGCTTCGAGGGGGTTAGCGTGGGCCATGCCCGTAATCACCAGGTCGGGCTTGAGGTCATAAATGCGCTGAATTTGGTTGTAGTTGTCGGGCTTTTCTACAATGCGCGGCAGCGGCACACCCATCTCTTGGCAGGTTTTTTGCAGCAACTCTAACTCGGCTCCCTGGTAGCGCTTATCCATATAGGGAATGCCGATTTCGGGCACCGTCATGCCGCAGCGGATGAGGAACCGGGCCAGCGATACCTCCAGCAGGTTGTCGCCCATAAAGAACACCGACTTGCCCCGCAGCAGTTCCAGATAATCTTCCATATTGGCCCAGATTCCGGCTTCCCGCTCATCCAATCCTTTGGGTTCAATGCCAAATACGGAGCAAATTTTCTCGATCCAGGCGCGGGTGCCATCGGGGCCAATGGGGAACGGTGCGCCAATTAGCTTGCATTTGCGACGGCGCATGAGCGTGGTGGCCGTGCGCGACAGAAACGGGTTAACGCCACATACGTAGGAGCCTTCTTCCAGCACAGGCAGTTCTGTAAACCGTTTGGCAGGCAGCCAGCCTGAGACCTTGATGCCCTGGCGCTTTAGCTCTAGGGTGAGCTGCGTTACTACTGGGTCAGGCAGCGAGCCAAACAGCACCAGCGGTGGGTGATCCACATAGTCCGACTCGTCAGCGTTGACATCGTCTTGCTTGCGGCCAAAGTTCAGCAGCTTTTGAATGCTGTTGCGCTCATTTTTTTCGGTTTCGGTTTCGGGGGGCTTGCTGGGGCAGCGGTGCGCCATGGCCGCTAGCACCGTGTCTTCCCCTTGGGTAAAGGCATAGTCCAGCCCGTTGGCGCGCGCCACCACAATGGGGATGCCGATTTCTGCTTCTAGTTTGGGGGCTAGGCCTTCCAGATCCATCTTGATGATTTCGGTGGTGCAGGTGCCAATCCACACGATAACGCTGGGATTGCGATCGCGCTTAATCTGCTCACACAATCGCTTTAGCTCGTTATAGTCATTCAGCTGCGCCGAAATATCACCTTCTTCTAGCTCTGCCATGGCATAGCGCGGCTCAGCAAAAATCATCACCCCCATGGCGTTTTGCAAAAAGTAACCGCAGGTCTTAGTGCCAATCACCAAAAAGAAGCTGTCTTCAATTTTTTGGTAGAGCCACGCCACGCAGCTAATGGGGCAAAAGGTATGGTAGTTACCCGTTTCACATTCAAAATTCAATGCTTGGGGTTGTTGATTATCAGCAACAGTCATGGGTTAAGTCCTCAAATTAAAGAAGCGGGAGCTACAAGTTCACGGCAAGAGCGCGTGGCATAGAGTTTAGAGAAATTAGAGAATAGTTGACGACCTAGGTTTTATAGTGACCCTGCAAATGTTTCGATGTGCGTCAGCCTTTTTCTACGTCTCTTGGCAGTTTGCGCTGCACCCGAGCCTGGCCTGCACCCGTGCAGTCTTCATCGATTAGGGAAGGGAGTTTAGTGCGGTGAGTGGCGGGCACATCTTTGACTGGAGGGTCTCCGCCGGGCAGCATTTTCATGGCCTCTTTTTCCTCTGCCTCTTCTACCGCCTTCAGTTCGTCATCAGGGTTGAAGTTTAGCCCCAGCGCCACCACAATGCGATCTGGGTTATTGCTCAAGTCCACCACCAGCGGCAAGAGCTGCATGAGCTGAGGTTCGAGCGTGGTCAGCGTACCGATAATGAAGCCCGACGAGGGACGGCGCTGCCCGTCACAATCAACCCAAACGGCGAGCTTTGTCAGCCAAGGGCGGTTGTCACGATAGTAATTGAGCCAGCGCGCTTTAAGGGATTGACGAAGATACTGGATGTTCACAGGTTCGGTTCAAGCACCACGAGAGAATTTGCCTCTACTCATCATCCAACGCTTATCACCGAAGCCTGTAAACTTTAGAATTTCGTCACACCTTTGCTGAGTCTGCTCTGGCTAATCGTAATGCTTGATCTAGGGACTGTCATTCATTAGCCGCTGATGGCCCAAAAATCAACGGTCACAGCTCCTAGCCTATTCTGTTGATCGAGCTGGCAACGCTCATAGCATAGGGCTTTTGGTCGGCATTGATGACACGCCCTAGACCATCATGAGATCTAACTCTTCTTCTCTGGGGGCAACCTTGGGCTGCACAGGGTTGAGGTAGAAGTCTGATAGCAGGCTAAACAGATCGCGGTCGGGGGCGTCGGTGGGCACCACACCTTCGGGCTGTGCAAGAACCTGGTCGGCAATGTTGAGGTAATAATCGCAGACATAGTTCAGTTCTGGCTCTGTTTCGGCCATTTCGAACAGGGTTTTGCCTTTGACGCGTGAGATGCGGATGTCTTCGATCAGCGGCAGCACTTCGAGCACAGGCATGGGCACTGTTTCGATGTACTTGTCAATTAGGTCGCGCTTGCTGGTGCGGTTGCCGATGAGCCCTGCCAGGCGCAGGGGGTGGGTGCGGGCTTTTTCGCGCACGGAGGCGGCAATTCGGTTGGCGGCAAATAGGGCATCGAAGCCGTTGTCGGTCACAATCATGCAGTAATCAGCATAGTTGAGTGGGGCGGCAAAGCCTCCACACACCACGTCGCCCAGCACGTCAAATAGAATCACGTCGTACTCATCGAAGGCGTTGAGCTCTTTCAGCAGTTTGACGGTTTCACCCACCACATAGCCGCCGCAGCCTGCGCCAGCCGGGGGGCCACCTGCTTCTACGCAGTCCACACCGCCATAGCCCTTGTAGATCACGTCTTCAGGCCATACGTCTTCGTAGTGAAAATTCTTCTCTTGTAGGGTGTCGATGATGGTGGGAATTAGAAACCCGGTGAGCGTAAAGGTGCTGTCGTGCTTGGGGTCGCAACCAATTTGCAACACTTTTTTGCCGCGTTTGGCGAGAGCCACGGATATGTTGCAACTGGTGGTGGACTTACCAATGCCACCTTTTCCATATACGGCAAGTTTCACGCTTCATTCTCCTGAACGTTGATTGGGAATTCTCGGAGCGGGGCAGGGCAGGCGGCTGGGGGTTAACCCGGTGATGACCGATCTGATGATGAGGGTCGGTAGCGCGGTGTTCTCCCAGCGTTGCCCTATGTGTTGCCCTGTGTGTTGGCCTAGGGTGCAATGGCACGCTTCGGCGTTGGCATGACCAATGGGTTCTCAGCCTTCCCGGTCACTGACTGCATATTGAGGCAAAACCGCAGGGATTGAAAGGGGGTGCAAAAATAACTTAATACGCGATTGGGAGCGATCGCCCTTCCAAAGCCTCAAAGCCGATTAGAATCGCTCAGAGCTTATCTGAAGCGTTTAGAATGCATCTAGACATTTTTTATGTCTTTCTTTTAATAAAAGTCAGAACAAAAAACAAATATTCATCCCAAGCTGCAAAGCTTAAGCTGATCTAGAGGTTTTGGGGTGAATTGCAGACTTGCAGGGGGTTTTGGCGGTTAAACCCGTTCAGAATAGAGAGATTGAGGTGAATGAGAGGGGCGATCGCCCTCTAAATTCGCCTCAGGTCGTGGGGTCAATCCCCCCCGCCAGCGCAATTGCGAATAATCGTAAAGTTTTTCGAGTTGACTCCGTTTATTCAACGTTTTGCAACAATAGTCCCTCTCTAAGGCTATGCCCAGGCCTTGGTTCACCTTCCTCTACGCCATGCTGATGTTTCCAGATAGGGTTCTATATATATCTAGATATCTAGATATATATAGACAGGCTTGGGACGTTGGAGCGATCGCTCCAACGTCCCAGCGTGTTGTCTCGGGGCTGGTGCTGGTGCTAGCGGCAGGGCTAGATTATGGGCTGGGCGATCCGTGGGGGTGGCTGCACCCGGTGCAGGTGATGGGCTGGGGGATTGCCGCCTACACAAATCAGACACTGCGGTGGCTGAAACATGCCAACGCGCAGCGGATTGCTGGCGTTGGTTTGGCGATCGCCCTCATTGTGGGGAGCGGCTGGGTGGGGTGGGCGCTGGTGGCTGCTGCAAAAATCCTGCATCCCCTTTTGGGCATTGCGGTGGAAACGGTGCTGCTGGCAAGCTGCTTTGCGGGGCGTAGCCTGCGCTGGGCTGCGGAGGAGGTGTTGCAGCCGCTGGAACAGGGGAATGTGGCGATCGCCCGACAGCGTCTCAGCCGCTATGTGGGGCGAGATACCCAGACCCTATCCGAAGCGGAAATTCTGCGGGCAGTGCTCGAAACGGTGACAGAAAATGCGACGGATGGGGCGGTGGCTCCCCTGTTTTGGGCGATCGTAGGTGCCCTCACGCCCGGTGGCGCTGTGCCGCTGGCACTGGCTTACAAAGCGGCAAGCACCCTCGACTCGATGGTGGGGTACACAGATCTGCCCTATACTCACCTCGGCTGGTGCAGCGCCAAGGTGGAAGACGCCCTCACCTGGGTGCCTTGTCGCCTGACGGTGCTGACTATTGCGCTGCTGTCGGGGCATCCTCATCGGGTGTGGGCGATCTGCCGCCGCGATGCCCCCCAAGACCCTAGCCCCAATGCAGGTTGGAGCGAGTGTGCCTATGCGGCGGCGCTGGGAGTGCAGGTGGGCGGATCGAATCTGTATCGTGGAGTGGTGAAGCACAAACCTCACTTGGGGAATCTGGGACGACCCATCTCGCCTCAGATTGTGCGGCAGGCGATGGCACTAACGCGGCGATCGCTCTTAATCTGGCTCATCGCGGGCATCGGACTCGTGGTCATTCTATAGCCGGTCATTCTATAGCCGTGGATGATAACTCTAAGCCTTACGCAGTTGGGTGATTTCTGGGAGGCTCAGTCTCCCAGAAATCACCCAAAATTCCCAAGCTGTCGCACGAACGATGTAAATCCTGAAATCGCTAGTGTAGACAGTCTGACTAAACGCATAGGTATTCGGCACATTACGTCTGTGAATGAATAAACTGTAGGCGCACAATATTTTGTGGGGAATAGAGAATGGCAGGAGCAACAGGGGCCGAGCCGGGCGTGGTGATACTGGCGATCGCTCTGTTGTTGAGTGCGGGAGCCACCTATTCTCTGCAACATCAGCTTTTGCCCCAGGCGATGCTGGCGGCGCTGCTGTCGGTGGGTCTGCTGCTGGCTACGGGCTGGCATGGGGTGCAGCGATGGTATTCGCCTCAATCGGGTGAGGGCTGGATGGTGTGGGGCGCGATCGCCGTCTTGGGTCTAGCGGCAATGGCCATACTGTTGGGGCGCAGCGATCGCCCGCTGTTTCACCTCTATTGCGCAGCAGCACGGGCTTGGTCGGGCTTGGGAGTGCTAGTCGGGCTGTCGGTGCTGACAGTGGCCTGTTTGTGGACGATACTGCTTGGCTATGTGCCGTCTGGCTCTATCTTGGCGGCGGTGACGTTAGGGATAGGGGCGATCGCCCTGCATCTGGTTCAGCGACCGACAAATGGGGGATTTTTAGCGCTGGGCTGGGCGGCTCAGTGCGCCGTAATACTGATCTGGCAGCCACCGGACGTCGCTCAGTGGGAGATCGCAACGCTGGCGCTAGGGCTAGCTAGCTATGGGTTGGGAGAAGGGTGGACCCGCTGGCAGCGCTGCGACTACTGGCCGAGCTGGCATGGGGTGCCCTTGCTCTATGCAGGGCTAGGCTTAGCGCTAGCGCACACTACTCGGTTCACCCCAATGACAGGGATTTATACCCTGATAGCGGGGGGCATTGCAGGGGGTGTGGGGCAGCGCGATCGCCGCCTGAGAGCAATTACGGCTGTAGGGCTGTTAACGATCGCCATTGCCATCGGTGAACTGAGCTGGGTCGTTGTGGGTGTGGGCAGACTGGATCTGCACGTGGTGAATCAGTTTGTGCTGCTGCAATGGGCAGCGGCGATCGCTTCGGGAATATGTCTGATGCTGTTGAGACTGCTCTGGGCGCGGTGGAGTGTGGCTCCAAAGCTGTGGCGGCGATCGCGCCTCGTCCTCTCCGTTTTACCCATTCTCGTTGTGCTGCTGACGACAAGCGAAGTCAACGTCCCCACCCTGCTACTCACGGCGGCATTCTACGCCAGCATCGCATCCCGCTTTCAGCATCGGGGGTTTAGCTACCTCAGCCTAGCGTTATTGGTCTGGGCCGTGCTCAAATTCCTCACGATTCAAGCTTGGCTCACGCCTTTGGGGTTGAGCAGTGTGGTCGGTGGATGTCTTCTATATGTTGCGCAGGTAGAGCCGACCTTGACGGCTGTCTCGGCTCGCACCCGTCGCCACCTGCTGCGGAGCTTAGCCACGGGGCTCATCTGTCTGACGGCTTTCTATCAGGCGATGGCCGCCCCAGGCAATAGCCTGACCTATACGCTGCTGGCGATCGCCCTTAGCGTAGGGTTTCTTGTGGCGGGGGTGTGTGGCAAAATCCGCGCCTATTTGTATCTGGGGGGGCTGGTGTTGGGCCTGCAAGGGCTGCACCTGTTGGGGCTGGCGATGCAGCCTGTACCCCTAGTGATGGGTGCCGTGTTAGGGCTGCTCGGATTGCTACTAGTGGGAATGGGGGCAATAATTAAACCTTGTCGGCATCAGGTCACGAACTGGGTCAATGGCTGGCTCAGCACCTCGCAGACGTGGCAATAGCCCTAGGGGCTGTCATCAATTAGCTTCTGATATCTCAGAAATTAACAGTCACAGCCCCTAGCCCTCGTTCTAGACTTTGTTTCTGAGAACCACAGGGGTGAAACATCACCCATAAATCTAAAATTTGTCGTACAGGATGCATACGAATCGAACATTTGCGGGTAGGTTATACCTAATTTAACGGTCAACGGCAGAAGAACAGCCCAAACCCTCCTACTGGAGGGATATGCAAACCCATGAGGCTAGTGTTAAGATTCTTAACATAGACACTACAGTCACTCATAAATCGCACGTTCAGATCAACTCGCAACATTTCGTCCGTTCCCTCAGTCCCCCAATAGATAGAAGATATTGCGGTGTTTTGGGGACTATAGTGGAACATCTAGCGTCTCTTGATATTCTCAGCACTTCGAATTTACTAAGCGGTATGTCTTAATCTTGTGAACGGATGTGTAACATTTTTTTACAGAACTGGTCTGCGGAGTGACCCATAATAGTACGTCCGCATCATTCTCTAACCTCACACACGCCCTGAATTTCTAATGGCTATGAAAACCTCCCAAACATCCACTGACCTGGTACGCACTTACCTTCGCGAAATTGGTCGGGTTCCGCTATTGACGCACGAACAAGAGATTCTGTTTGGTAAAAAGGTTCGCCGACTGAGTCTGCTGCAAGAGTCGCGAGCGTCGCTTGCAGACGAGCTAGGTCACGAGCCCTCTCAAGCGGAGTGGGCAGAGCGAGCCGACATTTCGCTAGATGACCTTAGTCGGGCGATCGCCGAGGGTGAAGTCGCTAAGCGCAAAATGGTAGAAGCCAATTTGCGTCTGGTGGTTTCGGTGGCGAAAAAATACATCAAGCGCAACGTTGATTTACTGGATCTGATTCAGGAAGGCACCATTGGCATGCAGCGCGGGGTTGAGAAATTTGACCCCACCAAAGGCTACCGATTTTCGACCTATGCTTACTGGTGGATTCGGCAGGCCATTACTCGGGCGATCGCCGAAAAGGGCCGCACGATTCGCCTCCCCATCCACATCACCGAAAAGCTTAACAAGATTAAGAAGGCGCAGCGCCAGCTCTCTCAGAAGTACGGGCGCGCGGCTACCGTTTCTGAACTTGCCGAAGAGCTAGAGCTAACCTCGAAGCAAGTGCGAGACTACCTGGAAAAAGCACGACAGCCCCTGTCGCTTGATTTACGAGTTGGCGATAACCAGGATACGGAACTTGGCGAACTGCTAGAAGACACAGGGCCGTCTCCTGAAGACTTTGCGGCGCAGTCCTCCCTTCGCAATGAGCTGGAGTCGCTGCTGTCAGAGCTGACGCCACAGCAGCGCGAGGTGTTGTCCCTGCGGTTTGGGCTAGAGGATGGTCGGTCGTTAACGCTGGCAAAAATTGGCGATCGCCTCAACATTAGCCGAGAGCGAGTGCGCCAGATTGAGCGAGAGGCGTTGACCAAGCTGCGCAAGCGCCGCGCCGAAATGCGGGAATATCTTGCTAGCTAGTGAGTTCTGCGCTCGCTTAGTCTTCTCAATTATTGAGTATCGAATTCTAGAAAGAGAGGGTTGTCTTGAAGACAACCCTCTCTTTTTGTCTGCCCGCGATGTGGATCGAGCGAAAGATTGCGCTAGACCAAACCAATGCCTGCACGAGGCTGGAGTGCTAGCCACCCTTAGCGTCTTTTAGAGCACCCATTGTGGCTGCGGCGATCGCCTGATCGGTGGCTTTGGGCAGGTGGTAATACTTACCGCCCGCGTGCTTCGCCAGTTCTTTCGCAAAGCCTGTAGAAATAAACTTACTTTCGGTGTCAATGACTAGGAGCTGCATGCCTTGGGCTCGCACTTTGGCCGCGATTTCTAGCAACTCGCCTTTGATATCGGGTTTGGTGCCTTCTTCAATGGTTTCGCCAAGCGATCGCGCCAGCGGCACATTGCCCCGCCCATCCGTAATGGCCACAATCACCACCTGACCAATATCGCCCGACTGTCGCGCATTTACCCCTACCCGCACCGCCTGGGTCAAGCCATGCGCGAGGGGAGACCCACCGCCGCAGGGCATGCGCTCTAGGCGGCGGCGAGCAGCCGCAATCGAGCGAGTCGGCGGCAGCAGCACCTCGGCCTGCTCTCCTCGAAAGGGAATCAGCGCAACTTGATCGCGGTTCTGATATGCTTCGGTCAACAGTCGCAGCACCGCTCCCTTTGCAGAATTCATCCGGTTCAGCGCCATCGAGCCAGAGGCATCTACCACAAACACGATCAACGACCCGGCTTTGCGCGCTAGGCGCTTGGCACGCATGTCGCTTTGTTCAATGAACACGCGCTTTTGAGTGGCCCCATTGGCTTGAATGTGACGCTCTCGGCGCGATCGCTGATAGGGTGAAGCCGCCCGCAACGTCGCATCCACCGCTACTCGCCGCACTGCACCCCGTGGCAGCATGGGCTTGATATAGCGACCCCGCTCTTCTGAAAAGATGATGCCCTGCGCCCCAGATTTGCCCCGGCGTTGCGCCATCTGCGCAAAGTAGAGAACCGATGGGTCGAGAATGACCCCCTCGGGGTCAAACACAAATTCTTCAGGGATGTTGGGAGGCTCTTCGGGCTGGTCGTCTTCAGTGTCGTCTTCGTCGGTGTCCTCAGGTTCCTCCTGCTGTTCGTCTTGCTGCTCGTTGTCTGCTTGAGATTCAGGCGGTGGCGGCGGTGGCGGCGGCTGGTCTTCTGGGGGTTGGTCAGTGAGGGTGGCGCGGGGCACAATCACCAACTCGACCGCTCGGCGCAGATCTTCTGCGGAAACCCGGGTGCGGCCATCCAGCGCCGCATGGGCTTTGGCAACGCGCACGGCATAAAGCTCAGCCCGATGCCCCTCAACCCCGGCACGCATCGCCTCGTTCACTAAGTAAGCAATTTGATCGGTGCTGATGACGACATCCTTCAACCATTCCCTCGCTAAAATAATCTGTGTACGGAGGTCGTCTATATCCTGCGCATAGAGGTCGAGAAAAGCCTGAGGGCCTTCGGCGTACTGCGTGGCGCGCTCCACTGCATCAACGCGCTCGTCTAGCCCCAGCACAGCGTCGGCAGATAGGGCGATCGCAATTCGATCCAATAGGTGCGATCGCAACTCCCCCTCATCGGGATTGTAGGTCGCCACTAGCATGGGCTTGCAGGGATGCTGAATGCTGATGCCTTCCCGTTCAATCTGATTGCGGCCATCGGTCAACGCGGCCAGCAGCAAATTTGCGGCTTGGTCATCCAGCAGGTTGATTTCGTCTACATACAGCACTCCTCGGTGGGCCTCAGCTAGCAGCCCAGGCTGAAACACCGTCTCCCCTTGCTTAATGGACTGTGCGACATCCACTGATCCAATCAGGCGGTCTTCGGTAATGCCGAGCGGGATCTGCACAAATGGCGCAGGGATCACCGCTGTCTCTGGTGGAGTCGAACGGTCTTGATACCGCTGCCGTGTCTCATCGTCCCACTCAGAGGGCGTGGCCGGATCGCAGTTGCAGCAGGTTTCCGTAATGACTTCGATGGGGGGCAACAGGGCATGAATGGCTCGTGCCATTACGGATTTAGCAGTCCCTCGCCGTCCAGCAATCACCACCCCCCCCAATCTTGGGTCTACTGCGGTGAGCAGCAGCGCCAGTTTAATCGCATCTTGCCCGACCACGGCAGTGAGTGGAAACGACAAAATTTGGGGAGAGGCAATAGCCATGGGCATTCGTGAAACTCAAGTATGGTAAGCCATTCAGTAATTCAGCTTAGCAGGAATTGACTCCCTAAAGGGCAAGCCCGTTGCTGTAGCGATTGGGGATGACCGTTTCTGCCAAGGATGGGCGATCGCCCTGATTCATTCTGACCTCATCCCCTTCTCCCATAAAGTCAATCAACTGCCGAATTGACCCGGCCTTGGTCACTACCAAAATGGTTGACCCCGGCTCTAAAATGGTGTTGCCATTGGGGATCACCAGGTTGTCGTGCAGATGATGCTGATAGCCGATGATCAGCGAATCGTTGGGGAACTCACGATCTTGAGCAATTTGCGCCACGCTTCGCCCCACAATCGAGCAGGAATCGGGGATTGAGAGCTTAACGACCTCAATTTGCCCCTGCTCAAAGTGCATCATTGATTCCACTTGGGGATACTCAATCGCGTTGGCCATCGTGGAAACTGCCAGATCTACGGCACTAATGACGGTGGTGGCTCCAGCAATGCGGTAAGGCTGCGCAAAGTCGCGGTGACGCATGCGCACAACGATCTGCCGCACGCCATAGTATTTGGCTAGGGTTGCCATCGCCAAGTTCAGCGGATCTTCGCGCAACACAGCAGCGACTGCATCCGCTTTGCGAATCCCTGCTTCTAACAGGATCTCTGTGCTCACGGCGCTGCCTTCAAAAGCCATCACACCCAGTTGCTCACGGGCATACCGGCAGGCATTGGCATCAATCTCAACCATGGCGACGGTATGCCCTAGATTGATTAACTGTTGAGCCAGCGAAACACCATACAGCCCTGCACCACCAATTAAGACGTACATATATTTAGCCTCCCTTAACTCGGTAGAACAGATGGTAGAAAGCCCATGAACTCACCGGAGCGATCGCCCCTGCGATCGCCAGCAATCTAGTAGATCAATCATGCCGTTGTGCGGGTCGCAGCCCGCGTTACCCAATGGCATGACCTAAACCACCACGACCCAATCGCCATCAGCGCCTATGACCTTAAACCTAAGGACAAAAAACCTAAAGACAAAACTAGCGATAGCCTAACGCATTCAGCACCGCCCCATGGTGCTTAGCGCCCAGATAGCTACCGATCTGGTACATCTGCTTAACCTGAGTTCGGAATAAGCTCAAACCCTCAATGTGCCGTGCGCGGTGCGCACGGCACATTGAGGGTTTTGGGGCACCGCGCGACGCGCGGTGCCCCAAAACCCCCTTAACCCGCTTAGGTTGGGGTCTGAAAAATTTGGGCATCTAAGGATGCAGATCACCACACTGGGCGAACGTTCAGTTAAAGCTGAACGACATGCAATCCAGAATGCAGCAATCCGTCTCTTTTCGTGCGTTCTACGATCTACCTAAACTGACAGTTGGGTTAACGTTTGTGTGGGGTTGTATTCATATTCCTCAATATAAATCGGATTTTTTATTGCAATAGTTGTAGTTTCTTATACACTAGTTAATAAGAAGGTATTAGTTGGGAATGATCTATGGATTGCTAATTGCGATTTGATGATGTTCCTCAAACCCGCTGAGACCTGTCATCTCTACTTTTTGAAATTTCTTCTGAAATAGGGATGTAGGCACAGTGACAGAATGGTTTCTCGCCCAGTAGTCCGGGGAGTGAGCTATCCATTTAGGTGTCCGCAGGCGGTAGCAGGTTTGATCTTCTGCTGTGTAAGATCCTGGTTCGAGAGAGGGTAGTAACTGCGTGAGTCCCCATCCCCTGAGTCGCCTTAAACGCTACGATGCAGGCGCGATCGCTCAATATTATCAATATCGCCCCTGGCAGGTCGTCTGGCGTGCCATCAACATTGGGTTTTCATTTATTTGGTTTGCGCTAGGGCTCAAGTCAGACGGCTGGTTTGGCCGAGGTGAGCTTAGCCGACTGAAGCGGGCTCGGCAGCTGCGCACGCTATTGACGCGCTTAGGGCCGACGTTCATCAAGGTAGGACAGGCACTGTCTACCCGGCCTGATCTGATCCGCAAAGACTTTTTGGACGAGCTAGTAAAGCTGCAAGATCAGCTACCGCCCTTTCCCAATGCGATCGCCTTTGCCATTGTGGAACGCGAGCTGGATCGCTCAGTCAGTGAGGTATACCGCGAAATTTCGCCCCAGCCTGTCGCAGCCGCTAGCCTAGGGCAGGTCTATCGCGCTAGGCTGCACTCTGGAGAAGACGTAGCGGTTAAAGTGCAGCGTCCTAACCTGCTCCCTGTCCTAACGCTAGATTTATTTTTGATGCGCTGGTCGTCCGGTTGGCTGGCCGATCTGCTGCCGCTCAACCTAGGCCATGACTTGACGCTAGTCGTTGATGAATTCGGCATCAAGCTGTTTGAAGAAATTGATTATCAAAACGAAGGGCGCAACGCCGAACGATTTGCCGAAAATTTCAAAGACGATCCACGTGTCAAAGTGCCCGCGATTTACTGGCCCTATTGCAGTGACCATGTGCTGACTCTAGAGTGGATTGACGGATTTAAGCTTAACGACACCGAGAAAATTCGTGCTTCTAACCTAGATAAGAACACGCTAATCGAAATTGGCGTCACGACGGGTTTGCGTCAGCTGCTAGAGTTCGGCTTTTTTCATGCTGACCCTCATCCGGGCAACCTATTCGCCATGGCCGATGGTCGGATGGCCTACATTGACTTTGGCATGATGGATCAGCTGCCGCAGCACACCAAGGAAGCCTTGGTGGATTCGCTCGTGCATTTGATCAACAAGGATTATGCAGATTTGGCGCGTGACTTTGTAAATCTAGGGTTCCTCACGCCTGAGACTGACATCATGCCGATTGTGCCTGCCCTAGAGAGCGTTCTGGGCAATGCCATTGGCAAGAATGTAGGAGATTTTAACTTTAAAACCATCACCGACGATTTCTCGGCCTTGATGTATGAGTATCCCTTTCGCATTCCGGCTAAGTTTGCGCTGATCATTCGTTCACTGGTAACGCAGGAGGGGTTGGCTCTCAGCCTCAATACTGATTTTCGGATTGTGGAAGTGGCCTATCCCTATGTGGCGAAGCGATTGCTTACGGGAGAAACGCCAGAGCTGCGTCGCCGTTTGCTAGAGCTGCTATTTAAGGATGGTCGTTTCCAGTGGCATCGGCTGGAGAATTTAATTGCGATCGCCTCCGCTGACGATAGTTTCGACTTGATCCCGACGGCTCAGCTTGGTCTGCAATTTCTCATCTCTGAGGATGGGCAATATATCCGACGGCAGCTTTTGTTAGCGCTGATTGAAGACGATCGCCTGCATACGAAGGAAGTGCAGCGGCTCTGGGATCTGGTGAAAGATGATCTGAAGATTCAGGGGTTGCTGGGTGCCGCAGTGGGCGCGATTACTAACCTAACGGTTGAAAATGCAGTGGGCCTGCTGCCCTCAATGGCAACGCTGCTGGCACCTAAGGGACAACACTAGGCGCACTGTCGCTGAAAGATTGCTGAAAGGCTGTGGCAGATGGGTCGTGGGTGCAACCTGCGGCTCGTTTTTGTGTCGGTTCCACAACATCGATAGTCCGTAATCATTGCACCTATTGAATTGATTTGATTTGGACAATTAATTATTGCTGTAAATTCTGCGAAGCCGGATTTTCACAATAATAAAATTTCAACCAGCGCTTCAATCGCATTAGGGCGTGTCATCAATTCCAACCAAACGTCTTATGCTATGAGCGTTACCACGTCCGACCCAAAAGCCAGACTAGGGGCTGTGACTGTTGATTTCTGGGATATCAGAAGCTAATTGAACCTGAGTTCGGGATAGGCTCAAAGCCTTAATGTGCCGTGCGCGACGCGCACGGCACATTAAGGCTTTTGGGGCATCGCGCGTCGCGCGATGCCCCAAAAGCCTCTTAACCCGAACTGACGTTAATTGATGACAGCCCCTAGTGCTCTGTCAAAGCTGAAATTTAGGGTATGACTATTCTTGGCATGGCATCCTTGTGGTGCATTGCTACGCGAATGCACTCTACGGCACCCTAATTCTTAGTCCTGGCACTGCACTAGAGGTGGTTTCGCTTGGATTTTTTGGTCTAGGATGAGTTCCATCCAATGTTGTGGGCGGTGTGCCATGCAAACGTTTCGTGTTGGGATTGCTGGCCCGGTGGGTTCGGGCAAAACGGCTTTGGTGAATTGCTTATGCAACGCGTTGCGAGACCGATTGAGCCTTGCCGTAGTAACAAATGACATTTACACCCAGGAAGACGCACAGTTTTTGGTGCGGCATCAAGCGCTAGCGGGCGATCGCATCCGAGGCGTTGAAACCGGCGGCTGCCCCCACACTGCTATTCGCGAAGATGCCTCCATTAACCTGGTGGCGATTGAGGAGCTAGAGCAACAGTTCTCGCCGTTAGATCTGGTATTTGTCGAGAGCGGGGGCGACAATCTGGCGTCTACCTTTAGCCCTGAGCTCGTAGATTTGACGCTTTATGTAATCGATGTGGCCGCAGGGGACAAAATTCCCCGCAAGGGTGGCCCAGGCATCACTAAATCTGACCTGCTGATTATCAACAAAATTGACTTGGCTCCGCATGTGGGTGCTGACTTGGCTGTGATGGAGCGAGATGCCCGTCGGATGCGGGGTGACAAGCCATTTGTGTTTACTAACCTCAAAACAGCGGAGGGCTTGGCTACGATTGTGGCGTTTGTGCAACACCACATGGGGCACCCGACTGCACTGGTCTAGCGGTGGGGAAGGCCAAAAGTTACGTTTTATTTCCGCCAAGGAGTTTCCAGGTCGTGTATTTGGCTGGTTGTGGAGGGCGATCGCCCATCAGCCTGCCTTACCCTTTTGCTAATTCCGACTTAAGAATCCCGCATCCTGGTTGATTCTACAGAAGTTTCCGCTTGGTGATAAAGAGTAAACCGTTAACGGCCTCTCGCGTTTAAGTCGCATTAGCGCACAACGGGATACAACTGTGATCCCATGCGCTTTTGTATCCAGTAATACAAAATGCTTTATTCTTCGCGCCTACCATCACAATTCATGTGTGTTGTGGCTGAGCTCAGTCTGTCAACCCGCTGCAGTCAGATAAGTCCCTCGAGTTGAGGAGAGAGAGATACATGGAAAGGCAACTAGGTCGCCGTAAGTTTTTGGTCTATGGTTCTGCGGCATTGGGAACCAGCATTTTATTGAAATCTTGTGCAACGCCAACGACAACGGAAACCACGGATGCAGCCGCCACGGGTGGAGATGCACCTGCCGCTGCTAGTGGTGACACCATTAAAGTTGGGGTGCTGCACTCGTTGAGCGGCACAATGGCTATCTCTGAAAAGAGTGTGGTCGATTCTACTCTGCTTGCCATCAAGCAGATTAACGAAGCGGGTGGCGTTGCAGGCAAGCAAATTGAGCCAATTCTAGAAGATGGATCGTCTGACTGGCCCACATTTGCTGAAAAGGCGCGCAAGCTGATCGATCAAGACCAGGTGGTTGCTATTTTTGGCTGCTGGACATCGGCCAGCCGCAAGGCTGTGCTGCCTGTGTTTGAAGAGAAAAACCATTTGCTGTTCTACCCCGTGCAGTACGAGGGTCAAGAATGTTCTAAAAACATTTTTTACACCGGAGCTGCCCCCAATCAGCAAATTGAACCTTCAGTGGAGTGGCTGCTAGAAAACAAAGGCAATGAGTTCTTTCTGGTGGGGTCTGACTATGTGTTCCCCCGCACTGCAAACACCATTATCAAAGCTCAGGTAGAAGCCAGCGGTGGCACTGTGGTGGGCGAAGACTACCTGCCCCTCGGCAACATTGAAGTGTCGCCCATCATCTCCAAAATCCGTTCAGATCTACCCAATGGTGGTGTGATCTATAACACCCTAAACGGAGACAGCAATGTTGCCTTCTTCAAGGAGATGGAAGGCGCTGGACTCACCCCCGACCGCTACCCAGTCATGTCCGTGAGCATTGCTGAAGAAGAAATTGCGGCTATTGGTAAAGAGTATCTGCTCGGCCAGTACGCTGCGTGGAACTACTTCATGACCGTAGATTCACCCGAGAATACGGCGTTTGTGGATGCATTCAAGGCTGAGTATGGTGACAGCCGCGTGGTGAACGACCCCATGGAAGCAGGCTATATTGCCGTGAACCTATGGAAGCAGGCGGTCGAGAAGGTGGGTGATGCGGGAACTTCAACGGATCTAGATGCCATTCGGGCTGCGGTGATTGGCACCGAGATGGATGCGCCAGAGGGGCCGGTCAGAATGTATCCTAACCACCACATCTCGAAAACGGTGCGGATCGGCGAAGTACGAGACGACGGTCTATTTGAGATTATCTCTGAGACTGATGGGCCAGTTGAGCCTCAGCCTTGGAACCAGTTTGTGCAGGAAACCCAGGGGTTTGCTTGCGACTGGACCCGGACAGATGTGCCCGATCCGGGCCGGTTCGAAATCTAGCTCTGAAAAGAGGGGCGGTTGCAGGGCGATCGCCCCTCTTCTATATCCAATCTCCCACCCTGTTGTTTGGCAATCTGGAGCAGGCTCGGTAATGCGGCTGCGCTCTTGGTGAGAGGGCGGCTGCGCTCCTAATGAGATGTCCAAAAAGTCTGTCCTTAGCGAGTGGGGCGGGTGAAGCGATGGGGTGGCTGCAAACAGTGGCCGACGACGAAGTAGCAATAGAGGGGGCGATGCCTTGGCTGCAAGTATTTTGGACGGTATTTTTAACGGATTGAGCATCGGCTCTATTCTGCTGCTGGCAGCGCTGGGCTTAGCCATTGTGTTTGGGCTGATGGGCGTCATCAACATGGCCCATGGTGAGCTGATGATGTTGGGTGCCTATACCACAACGGTGGTGCAGCGAGGGTTTCGGCTGTTTGGAGATGGCAGCCCTCTGTTTGACTTTTATATCTTTTTCGCACTGATCGCGGCATTCTTCGTGGCGGCGTTGGTGGGTTTAGCGCTGGAGCGGGGGGTGATTCGCTTCCTCTACGGTCGACCGCTAGAGACTCTGCTCGCGACCTGGGGCGTTAGCCTGATTTTGCAACAGTTTGTGCGCAGCGTTAGCGGGGTGGTGACAGCCAGCTTAATCGTGTTCTGCCTCTCGTTTTTTGGCGGGATGTGGGTGCTCAAGAAGCGCACCAACTTTGAACAAATTCGGGGCTGGGCGATCGCCGCACTGCTGATTCTATCGGGTGTGCTGGCGCGAGTGGTGAACCGGCTTCTGGCCGGAGCCTATGGGCTAGCGGTAACCCAACCCTGGTTTGGAGCCCAAAACCAAGACGTGACGGCTCCTGGGTGGCTGCGAGGCGGCATTCCCATGGGGGCATACCAATTGCCCAAAACGCGGATCTTCATCATGGCGCTGACGATCCTGTGCGTGCTGGGAGTTTATCTGTTTCTCAACCGCACAACATGGGGCATGCGAATTCGCTCGGTGACTCAGAACCGCAATATGAGTGCCTGCCTAGGCATTCCAACTCAAAAGGTCGATGCACTCACCTTTGCCTTGGGGTCTGGTTTGGCTGGCATTGCTGGCTGTGGGGTGAGCCTGCTGGGTTCTGTTGGCCCCAACACTGGACAAAACTACATTGTGAACACCTTTATGGTGGTGGTGGTCGGCGGGGTTGGCAAGCTGATTGGCACGGTCGTGGGTGCCTTAGGCATTGGCATTGCCGATTACGTGGTGGGTACGGGAATGCTGGCTAACCTGACAAACAATGAAGCGGTAGAGGGTTTCTTCCGCTTTTTTGCCACCACCAGCATGGCAAAAGTGATGGTATTTTTGCTCATTGTGGTGTTCTTGCAGTTCCGCCCAGCGGGCCTATTCCCTCAGAAGGGTCGCAGTGTCGATGCCTAAGTCTGGTCTGTTGATTTATTCAGGAGCGTTGGTGACGCAGCATGACAGTTCAAGCATCCTCTGAACGCGGTGGCATTGATTGGGTGAAATATCGCCCGCTGCTGATCGAAGCCGCTATTGTGGGGGCGATCGCCCTATTCCTTATCTTGGTATTGCCTGCGTTGCTATCGGGGTTTCGCCTAACGTTGATGGGGCGGTTTCTGGCCTTAGCGATTGTGGCGTTAGGAATTGACCTAATTTGGGGCTTTACCGGCTTGCTGAGCTTGGGGCATGGCATCTTCTTTACCCTGGGCGGCTATGCTTTGGCGATGCATCTTAAGCTGCCCCAACCCCCTGGCAGTGGCCTACCTGATTTTATGTCGCTCTATGGGGTGACAGAACTGCCTTGGTTTTGGACGCCGTTTTATTCCTTTTCCTTTACGGCAGTGGCGGTGGTGGTTCTGCCCGCGCTGATGGCGGGGCTGCTGGGCTATGTGATTTTCCGCAATCGCATTCGCGGGGTGTATTTCTCCATCCTGACCCAGGCAGCCACCATCATCTTCTTCAACTTCTTTAATGGGCAGCAGCAGCTCTTTAATGGCACCAACGGACTCACGGACTTTAGAACCGTACTGGGTCAGCCCATTCAAAACCCAGGCATCCAGACCAGTTTATACGTCCTAACCATTGTGTTTTTGATTGTGGCCTATGCGCTGTGTCGCTGGCTGACCAGTGGGCGATTTGGGCGGCTGTTAGTTGCAATTCGCGATGACGAAAGCCGAACTCGATTCACCGGCTACAATCCCACCGGATTTAAGGTGCTGGTGTTTGCCATCTCTGGCGCGTTGGCAGGGGTTGCGGGTGCCATGTTCACTCTGCAATCTGGGATTGTATCGCCCAACACGATGAACATTGCCTTTTCGATTGAGATGGTGATCTGGGTCGCGGTGGGGGGACGGGCGACGCTGGTTGGGGCAATTCTAGGGGCGCTGATTGTCAACTTTGCTAAGAGCTTGTTGAGTGAGCGCTTTCCAGATATCTGGCTGTTTTTCCAGGGCGGTTTGTTCTTGGGAGTGGTGCTCTTGCTACCGGCGGGGTTATTGGGCTGGGGTCGCACCCAGGGCGTTGAGTTGTATAAGCAGTTGATGGGACAGCGGCGCGTTGCCACCTATCCCAGTCTTGAAGAAGATCCTGAGGTTGAGCATGAACGGAAAAATCTTGGAGATTGAGAACCTGACGGTGAGTTTTGACGGGTTCAAAGCCCTAAACAAGCTCAACTTCAGTTTGGATTCAGGGGAGTTGCGGGTGATTATTGGCCCCAACGGTGCAGGAAAGACCACGTTTTTGGACATCATCACGGGTAAGACCAAGCCGACGGCTGGTCAGGTGCGGTTCAAAGGGCGCAACTTGCGAGCCTATTCTGAGCACCAGATTTCCCAGATGGGCGTGGGGCGCAAGTTCCAAACGCCTCGGGTATACCTAAATCTGTCTCCCCGAGAGAATCTGGAGTTGGCCTGCAACCGGGTGAAGTCGGTCTGGAATACGCTGATCCGGCGATCGCCCATTGCAGAGCGGCGTACCGTCGGCGGCCTGTTAGAAACCATCGGCCTCGATCACAAAGCCGACATGAAGGCTAATTTGCTGTCGCATGGCGAGAAGCAGTGGTTGGAGATCGGCATGCTGGTGGCCCAATCTCCAGATCTGCTTCTGGTTGATGAGCCAGTGGCCGGGTTAACCGATGAAGAAACCGAGCGCACGGGTGATTTGCTGCTGTCTTTGGCCGAAAGCCATTCTGTGATTGTGATTGAGCATGATATGGAGTTTGTGCGCCAGATTGCTCAAGGGCAAGTCACGGTGCTGCACCAGGGGTCGGTGCTGTGCGAAGGGTTGTTTGACGATGTGCAGCGCGACCCTAAAGTGATTGAGGTTTACCTTGGTCAAGATGCAGAGCATGTAGAAGGGACAGCGCAGGATGCGATCCGTGCAGAATTAGCCAGCTAGGTAGCGGCGATGCAGTTGTCTCGATTCACAGATTGCGACGTTGAGTTTATTTATGACACAAACCACTTCTACCGTTGCCCCCTCCCTGAATGACAGTACAAAACCGTTGATTTTGCAAGTCGCGGATCTGAATGTGTACTACGGAGAGAGTCACATTCTGCGGGATGTCGATTTGAGTGTGCCGAAGGGTGAGATGGTGTGCCTGATTGGGCGCAATGGGGTGGGCAAAACCACCCTGCTCAAAACCCTGATGGGGCTGCTGAAACCGCGGCGGGGGGCGATCACCTTTGAGGGAACGCCGCTGCTGCCGCGCACCACTGATGAGCGGGCGCGGATGGGCATTGGCTATGTGCCGCAGGGGCGTGAAGTGATTCCCCGCTTGACGGTGAAGGAAAATCTGCTGCTGGGGCTAGAAGCGAATTCCGACCCGGCGAAGCGTAGAGCGCAGGCGATTCCTGATGAGATTTATGAGCTGTTTCCCGTGCTGAAGACAATGCTAAGCCGCATGGGCGGTGATTTGTCGGGAGGGCAGCAGCAACAGTTGGCGATCGCCCGTGCCATCATGGGTGAGCCCAAATTATTGGTGCTGGATGAACCCACAGAGGGAATTCAGCCTTCTATCATTCTCGATATTGAGCGGGCTGTGCGTCGCATCATTGCGGCCAAAGGCATTTCGGTGCTGCTGGTTGAGCAGCACTTGCATTTCGTGCGCCAAGCCGACCGCTACTATGCCATGCAAAAGGGCGGCATTGTTGCCTCTGGCCCCACCAGCGAACTCAGCAACGACGTGATTCAGCGCTTCCTCGCTGTCTAAGAGCGGACTATTAGGTTTGACGTGAATAGTTTTGGGGGAATGGGTCTATCCTGCACTCCTGATTTTGGATGCGGTTCAACCTATCGGGTTTAGGGCCATCAAGAGACGGGTTTTGGCCTTATGGTGTAAGGGGGTGAACTCACGGTAGACTAAGCAGTGCCATCCAACCAGGCTGTGGGAAGAGACCTATGAATTGCATCATGACGGCTGAAGTCAGCGCAGGACTTAGAGTGGGAATGAAGTTGCTGCCAAAAAGCTTGGCGCTGCTGCTGGCATTGCTGTTGGGCTGGGGGCTGGGCAATCCTCAGTTGGCGGGGGCGATCGCCAGCCCCGCCAACCAAAGCATGACGACCGACGTGGTTGTGCATCTCGGCACCCCAGAGGGTTCACTGACCTTTGAGCCTAGCCAGTTTGAGTTTTCTGCAGGCAAGCGCTACAAGCTAATTCTCGACAACCCCAGTCCCCAAAAGCACTACTTCACCGCCAAAGACTTTGCTGATGGCATTTGGACGCAGAAAGTGGAAGCTGGGGATGTAGAAATCAAAGGGGCGATTCATGAGCTAGAACTCAAGCCAGGGGCCTTGGCCGAGTGGGTGTTTGTGCCCCAGCGTACCGGCACCTACACGCTCATCTGCACCATCGCCGGCCATGCCGAATCTGGGATGACGGGAAGTATTGCTATCGTTCCTTAATGCGAGGGTAGTGAATTTTACTAAAGAACAGAGGAAAAGACGGGTTCTTCCCTTTCTGCCAGATTCTCTCTGACCTAGCGATTGTGGTGGTGGATGAACATCCAGATCGCACCGATGTAAGTCTCTAGCTTCTTCGAGAAGGACAGCGTCTTCCTCACCAGCCGAGCAATCCGCTGCCTCAGCATGTTGTTCAGTCTTTCGATGTAGCTCGTCAACCCGCTGTCTTTACCAACAGCAACATGCCGTTTGTTTGGCATGACGGTGAGGTAGGCCTCCCAGTAATCAGTGTAGACCTGGGCACATTGTCGGTATACAGCCGGGATGGACTGCTATTAGGCGATCGCCGATTCTCTAGAGCGATCGCGAAGCGTCGCCTTCGACGAATCAGTGATATGACAGCCGATAATTTCTCGGGTGTCCCTATCTATTGCCAGCCAGACCCACGGCTGGTTGCCTTTGTTGTAGACAAATGACCAGAGCCCATCCATCTGCACTTTTAGATTGCCCTTGGCCTTGGGGGACGACGTCTGCCGCTTTCGGCACCGCCTCATAGCAGGCATTCACATCACTTTGCAGCCAACTATTGCAAACCCCTGTAGCTCTGGCAATGCCGACTAACGGAATCTTCTCTAACGGCAGCAGATTGACCCAAGCTTGAGTATCTTTATTAACCTGAGTATCTTTATTTTTCGGCTTCCGCTGAGGGTCTTCTACGACTTGACGGTTACAGTCTCGGCATTTGGAGTTTTTTTACCGCGCCTGGTAGTACCGTTCTTGGAGATGTCGTGAGACCTACAGGTTGGACAGAGGTCATCTCAATTGTCATGGGCCCTACTCCCTTGAGTGTGCTACGGCGATATCCTATTTTTTTTCTTTATCCTTTACATTAATGCACTACCCATTTGCATTTGGTTGATGGCAGGTTCTAGTGCCGCTAGAACACTAATTGTTGGGATGAAATCCTTTCTCCCAGCGTTGGATGGACTAATCGCTACTGAGTTGCGAGAGAAGTGGGTTGGCATAGATGATAGTTTCCGAGAACAGGTGCTGCCTCCCATCATTACATTGCCATTCAGTGTTGCCCAGCAGTCAGATGCTTCGTATAGGCCCATAGCGGGTGGGGCGAAACCCTTGCTCTATCTAACCTGAGTTCGGGATAAGCTCAAACCCTTAATGTGCCGTGCGCGACGCGCACGGCACATTAAGGGTTTTGGGGCATCGCGCGACGCGCGATGCCCCAAAACCCTCTTAACCCGAACTGACGTTATCTAGATCTCAAAAGACTTCGCCCCATCTGCTATCTCACATCAATCATTCCAAATCAATGGTGCACACCCAGACAGTCTAAGCCACTTGTTCTGTCAATGTTGGGTAGTCAATGTAGCCAGCTTCGTTGCCGCCGTAGAAGGTATCCCGATCGTAGGGATTAAGTGGCGCGTTGTGAGCAAAGCGG
Organism: Kaiparowitsia implicata GSE-PSE-MK54-09C; assembly: GCA_019359435.1. Taxonomy (GTDB): domain Bacteria; phylum Cyanobacteriota; class Cyanobacteriia; order Elainellales; family Elainellaceae; genus Kaiparowitsia; species Kaiparowitsia implicata. The sequence goes on along the minus strand of JAHHHI010000013.1, from coordinate 17,611 downwards.
TCTACCAAGTCGGGGTTGGAGATGTAGAGCCGCCCAAAGGCAACTAGATCTGCGTGGTTTTGGGCGATCGCCCCATTGCCCGTGTCTTGCGTATAGCCACTCGCCGCCAGAATGATACCGGTATACACCGTGCGGAAGTACTCAGACGTGAGCATCACCGCTTTATCATGGGCAGGATTCTGTGAATCTTCGCCGGTGCGGGGCTCGATCAGGTGCAGATAAGCCAGGTTATAGGGATTTAGCCGCGAGATCACATAGGTAAATAAGCTCTGGGGATCTGAGTCCACCATGTCGTTAAACGTGCCGCTGGGCGAGAGGCGAATGCCGACGCGATCGCCCCCCCAAACATCCACTACGGCATCTAACACCTCAAACAGCAAGCGAGCACGATTTTCGATAGAGCCGCCATACTGATCGGTGCGCTGGTTAGACCCATCCTGCAAAAACTGATCGAGTAGATAGCCGTTCGCGCTGTGAACTTCGACCCCGTCAAACCCAGCGGCCTGGGCGTTTTCTGCCGCTTGGCGATAGGCGGCAATCAGTCCCGGCAGTTCTTCCGTTTCGAGCGCTCGGGGCGTGACAAAGGGCTGCATGCCGTCATAGGTGGCGGCCATGCCGTCTGGGGCGATCGCACTCGGGGCCACAGGCAACTCCCCGTTGGGCTGCAGCGAGGGATGCGAAATGCGCCCCACATGCCATAGCTGCAAGAAGATTCGTCCACCCCGCTCATGCACGGCATCGGTCACCTGCTTCCACCCTGCAATTTGCTCAGCAGAATAAATGCCTGGCGTGCCGGGATACCCCATCCCCTGGGGCGAGATCTGGGTTGCTTCAGAAATGATCAGCCCGGCGGTCGCCCGCTGACGGTAATAGACAGCATTCATCGCGGTGGGTGCATTGCCCTCGCCGGCGCGATTGCGGGTGAGAGGCGCCATCACAACCCGATTGGGCAGGGTGTAAGCACCAACAGTTACCGACGTTAACAGCGGTTGTGGAGTCGTCATAGTGTCTCTGCTAAGTTGTAAAACAATGATTCAAATAGAATCCTAAAGGAACCGCCTTAGGATAGTCAAGTAGTTGTTTAACCATTTAAGTATTTGCGTAAACTCATAGAATAGAACACAGTAAGAATTCACAGCTAAGAATTCACGGCATTGGCCTCTGCTCAATCGAGTTGCAGGTCTGCTTGCAGATCTAGCGCTGAGCCGACCCTTCACACCCCAACGTCTGAGCAGTGTTTATATTCTGTTCAGCATTGGTTTTCCCAACCTATTCATTTATTTTGACAACTAGCGACTAATGGATTCTATGACTCGCGCCAACTCCGTTCCTGCTGAATCGTCTAGCCCTGTTGAACCGTCTAGTAGGACGGAGGAGCGCGCTAAAATTTTTGCCGCCTTGGCAGATGCCACTCGTCTCAAAATTGTAGAGCTGCTGGCAGCCCAAGGAGAGCTAAGCGGCACGGATATTGCCAATCAAGTAGGCATCAGCCTGGCTTTGTTTTGCCATCATTCACGCACCCTAGCCGAGGCTGGCGTGATTCATTTTCGTAAAGATGGGCAAAGCAAGCTCAGTTCGCTCAATCAACGTTTGCTGTCAGATTGCTTTGCGAGCTTCACGTTTCAGGATAAGGCTGGCTTGGCCCAGCACCCCAACGACCCGCCGCCAGCCCCGCTCTCGCTCTCCACCACGCCTGGCGCCATCCGAGCGATCTATACCGATGGCGCTTGCTCTGGCAATCCCGGGGCGGGTGGCTGGGGCACGGTGATTTATTTTGCCGATGGCGGAGTGCAGGAGTTGGGGGGCTATGCTCCTCACACGACGAATAACCGAATGGAGCTAAAAGCGGCGATCGCCGCTTTAGAATTTCTGGCGACTGTATCGCCCAGCCAGCCCATTCCGCTCTATACCGACAGTCAATATGTGCAGAAAGGGATCACGCAATGGCTGCGGGGCTGGAAGCGCAAGGGCTGGAAGAAGGCCAATGGCGAGGATGTGACCAATCAAGACCTGTGGCAGCAAATGGATCAGCTCAATCTACCCCACGTGCGTTGGACCTATGTTAAAGGCCATGCTGGGGATGTGGGGAACGAACGCGCTGATGCGATCGCCCGTGCCTTTGCCCTAGGGAAAACCCCATCGCTCCACCAGGCCTCTAAGCCCCCGGCTTGAGACTAGCAAACCTTATCGAGCAGCCTGAGGGTTAAACCATTGCTCAACAAAATCATGCCTACGCTGGGCGAATCGCCCGGTGTCGTTGCCGCGTGACTGCTGAGTAGTGCAGGATTTTCTATCGCAAAAATCGCCCTAAGCCAAGCTGAAATTACCACTAGAGAAGCAGAAAGCCATGAAGATTAACGTATCAATCACTAATTTTCTCTAACGCAAACGATACAATCTGAACCACCTCTGAGCCGACGGGTCGCCCAACGCAATTATGGTAGACGACAATGCCGCCAGCCTTTATGACACCTCCGACAATCTGCCGCAAGATGTTCGCATCGCCCAACTCCGCGCCAGCATTGAATCGCTCGAAATCGCAGACCGCATTGCCAGCCACGGCTACCTGATTACCAGTTCAGAACTGGCGGACTTAATGGACGTGAATGCCAGCGCCGTCACTAGCCGAGGCGATAACTGGGTATGGCGCAATTGGGTCGTGTCGCGAGTGCGTCGAGAAGGAAATCAGATTTTGTGGCAGCTAGATCGAGTTGACTAGCGCCGTGGCTAAACCGCTAGTCCGGTCAACGCTTGTTCGACTAACGCTTATAGGACTTACGCACTTCGTGCGGCGTCCTGGGAATCTTGGATGATTTTAGGGAGTCTAAGCCTCCCTAAAATCATCCAATCGCGTAAGTCCTAGGGCGTGTCATCAATTCCAACCAAACGCCTGATGCTATGAGCGTTGCCACGCCCAACCCAAAAACCAGGCTAGGGCCTGTGACTGTTGATTTCTGGAATATTAGAGGCTAATTGATGACAGCCCCTAGCTTAGAGAAAACCCGCTAGCAGAGCTAGATTCAAGCTGCATCTAGTTCCGCTGACAAGCTTCAATGGGGAGATCTGTGCAACATGCCATTGCGCACAACGTTTTGCAGGCAAACGCTACATATGGAAATATATAGAATTGTTGCAGCTATTTGGCGGTATATCTAGTACTCTAAGTAAGCCGAGTTAACGTTCAGCGAGGCTATATGGCACTTGTCCAACCCATTCAATTCATGCCTAGCCCAACGAATCGAAGCGGTGATTTGCCAAGGCTGCATTAGCGCTGCATGACCCAGCCCAGCATTTGCTATTTAACCCCACCCATCTGTTTAGTAGGCTGCTTAATTAGGCTCAGGATGCCACCTCTGGGCGATCGCTCGCAAATCCATAGGCATCTTGCCCAATCAGTCTAGAGAGGGGGAACAGGGGCGACGCTCATCGCCACTAGGGCGTCCTGTGTGGGTGGGGCAACAAAGCCTATCCCAAGGTTGACTGATGGGCCAATTGCCCGCTATTGTTCTGTCTCTTGGGTCTCGTTAATCAGGTGTCTACTCGGTATAGTGCCGACAGTGGGGGCGATCGCCCAGGGGCAGAAAACCGCACTAGCACAGTGTTGGGTTCGAGATTTGACCGTTGAGTAAGCCGCATAGTAGGGGAAAAAAGCGTGACCGTTGTCCTGGAAACCTTCTGGAGTCAAGTGTTGGAGCGGTTGCAGTTGAAACTGAGCCGCCCCACCTTCGAAACCTGGATCAAGCCTGCCACCATTGAGCACCTGGATGACCAGCAGCTTGTCATTTGCACCCAGAACGTCTTTGCCCGTAACTGGCTGCAAAAGTACTACCTAAAAACCATCACTGAGGTGGTCTATGACCTGCTAGAACATCCCGTCACTATTGTGATCACCGTACGGCAAGGTGAAGATGCAGACGGAACGGTTGAGGATGCAGATTTGTGGCCCATGCCGGACGCACAGCCAGAGGTGCTGCCACCGACACCCGCAGCCCAGGGCCACCGCCCCAAACCCTCAGATCTCAACCCAAAGTATATATTTTCACGATTTGTGGTGGGGTCTAATAACCGCATGGCTCACGCGGCGTCGTTGGCGGTGGCAGAATCCCCTGGTCGTGAGTTCAATCCCCTTTTTCTATGCGGGGGGGTTGGGTTGGGCAAAACTCACCTCATGCAGGCCATTGGGCACTATCGGCAAGAAATTAACCCCGATGCCAAGGTCTATTACGTCTCAACAGAACAATTCACCAATGATTTGATTACAGCCATTCGCAAAGACAGCATGCAGAGCTTTCGCGATCTCTATCGGGCTGTGGATGTGCTCATTGTGGATGATATTCAGTTCATTGAAGGCAAGGAATATACGCAGGAAGAATTTTTTCATACCTTTAATACGCTGCACGAGGCTGGAAAGCAGGTTGTGCTAGCGAGCGATCGCCCCCCCAGCCAAATTCCCCGCCTCCAGGAACGGCTAAGTTCACGGTTCTCGATGGGACTGATTGCCGACATTCAGCCGCCCGATTTAGAAACCCGCATGGCAATTTTGCAGAAAAAGGCAGAATACGAAAACATGCGTCTGCCTCGTGAGGTGATTGAGTATATTGCCTCTAGCTATACCTCCAACATTCGAGAATTGGAAGGGGCGCTGATTCGGGCTGTCGCCTATATCTCAATTTCGGGCCTGCAAATGACGGTAGAAAACATTACTCCTGTGCTCAATCCACCGAATGAGCAGGTAGAGGCCTCGCCCGAGGCCATTATGATGGCGATCGCCGAAGAATTTCGTGTCTCCATTGATGACCTTAAGAGCACGTCTCGTCGCCGCGAGATTAGCGTCGCTCGCCAAATCGGCATGTATTTAATGCGCCATCACACCGGGCTGAGCCTGCCAAAAATTGGCGAAGTGTTTGGAGGAAAAGACCACACCACCGTGCTCTATAGCTGTGAAAAAATTACACAGTTAAAGGAAACGGATGCCGACATGGCCAAAACGTTGCGTCAGTTGAGCGATCGCCTTTCAGTCAACAACAAGGCACAAGCTCCCTCATCACGCCGCTGGAATCGGTAAGCGCTATAAACTAACTCTGACCTAAACTCGGGTCAAGACGCTTTCTTGGGGCGCGGCTCGATAGCACAGTGCCTCAAAACCCTGAATGTGCCGTGCGCAATGCGCACGGCACATTCAGGGTTTGAGTGTATCCCAAACTCAGGCTGTATTAGTTAGTCATTAGTTAGTCGGCGGAGTGGACGGATTAATGGGATTAGGCTGCGGAAATGTATTCGTTGGCGGGATTCCGCTAGGGTCTGCACCGTTCGGTCCGCCCACAGGAACCTCCGCATCATTGTCTAACGGATTTGGCGCGGGCGTTAGTGGCGTTTCAAACTCGCTGTCGGTATCAGAAAGGGTCTCCTCGTCTGGAGTGGTGAACTCAGTAGTGGCGCCGTCAGGCTGAGCAGTAATGCCCTGAATCCGCCATGTGCCATCCTGCCGAATCATGTCATAGCGCACTAGCAGGCGGCTGGCGGGTTCATCATTCGTGGCTTCTACAACAACCGCGTCTACCTGCGCTTGGTTTGGGGTTTGCGCGTTAATGGGCAACACCCGCACATCTTCAACAGAATGGCGATAGCTATAAGAAAGGCCATTTTGGCGAGCATCCTCTGCCATACCCTGCCGTTCTACCAGCACACTGCCGGTGAGCACGTTGCTCAACTGGCTGATGTCGTTAGTTGGCCCCATTGAAGCCCGTTTTGCCGCAAGCCACGCATCTATCACTGAGCGCGCGCCCTCGACTGAGAGAGGTTCGGTGGGGTCGGGTGTGGCCGGTTCAGCAGTGGGGTCGGGAATTTCTATCGGTGGCTCATTTAGGCTGATTTGCAACTGATCGCCAGTCAGTGTGGGGCCACGGAACAGGGCTCGCGAAATGCTTGACAGTAAGAACCAAACCACTGCTAATCCCAAAATGCCCAGTGCGACCAAAAACAACAGCCGAGCTAGGCTAAAGGAGGAATCGCTATCGGGTGAGTAAGGCGACGCGTTATCGCGAATAGGGGCGGCGGGGCTGGGTCTTCGAGGGCTAGATGGTGCGGGTGAAGAGGGCTGCGATCGCCCACCCCCACTCCCCGTTAGCCGACCTTCTGGAGACAGTTGGGAGACGCGTTCTGCGGTGGGCATCGCGCCGCTGCCATTGGTGCCATTTGCCCGCGGAGCAGGGCCAGACGGTCGAGAGGCAGGCAGGCGCGACTCTATTGTGGCGGTTGTCGCAGTTGCAAATCGACCGCCCGGCCCATCGCTGCCAGCAGCCTGCTCATAGGTATGATTTCGCGCTTCGGCAGGGGCTGTCATGGGGGCGATCGCCCCCGAATAGCCATAGACTGCAGGCGCTACGGCATCGCTGCTGTCAGCAGAATCACTGGGCAACTCTTCCAAATAGCCCTGCACTTGGCTGTCTGCAAAATAATCTTTCAATGAGGCCATTTGCTGCGCCAGGTCAGAGAAATGAGGAAACACTTCATTTTGTAGCCAGCGCTCGCTATAGAGGCACAGCCCCGGCAAGCAATCAGGCGACCCGTGAGAATGCTCGCGAATAAACCGGATGGACTCCGCCTCTTGACTATGATCTAAAGCATAGCTAGCATCTTCGGTTTGACCTAGCAGCAGCGAGCACACGGCCTGTTCCAAAAACACGTCCTGACGGCTGCTGAGCCGTTGGAGCAAGTTCTTCGCACGTCGCACCAACGCCGGTTGGCGATAGGCAAATCCGCGAGCCAGCAGGGCATAGACAGCCAGATATGTAGCGACCGCCGAAGGGCGCTGTGCCTCAGACTCAAACAGGGTTTGTTGTTCTGCCGTAGACAGGTAGCTGCGGAGCTGCTGAATAAACCGCAAAAAATCGTCAATCTGCAGGCCTGATTGATCATCGCCTAAGCCATCAATGCCGCCCCGGTCATTCAGCATATCCTGCAGCAACGTTAGCCCACGTCGCCGCTCTAGCTGATTTTGCTCAGGCAGTGCTAACAGTTCCAAAATGCGATAGGGGCGTAGCTTATACAGATCAGATTGCATCTCGTTACGAACATTCCCAAATAGGCCATCCCGCTGTAGCAGTGCATGCCCAGCCTGAAGGGACTCGGCGGCACCTTCATACTGACCCTGGTGCCACTGCTCGCGTCCCAATTCCAAATACGATAGCGCTACCGTTAGCAGCACATCGCTACGGGTGGTGCCTGCCGTCATTTGCTCACTGCTGGCGGGCCGACTGGTCAGGTAGGGTTGCCCCAGCTTCAGCACTAGCTCGTATTCCCCTAGCTCTAGCAGAACTAATAGCGCCCCAACCAGTTGTGACTCTTGAATGGTGATGCTAGACGCATAAGGATTGGTTGCAGGGTCGAGCGGCATAGCACCGGACGTGGTCTCGGCGTCTTCGTAGGTGTTAGCCAAAAAGCTAGCATTGTAAGCGCTGCGCTGCGCTGTGTCGGCTAGAACGGTATAAGCCTCATCTAGCAGTTGCTTGCGAGAGGCGATCGCCCCCTCAGAATATTCTCGTCGAGGAAGCTGCAACGCGCGATCGCGATGGGCTTGTTGCAGTTGGTCATCTGTCGCCTGAACCGGCAACCCTAAAATCCGATAATAATCAAGCGGAATTCTCACGGTCCACTTCCCCAACGATGAAAGAGAGTCATCAACAATCCTGGATATCAGCTCCGGCTGATTGCATGGGCTGCGCTGGGCTGCGGGCTTCCTAAAAACACCGCGCTTGCAACGCTCACTCAGGTCACATCAACGGAGTTGACAACAATGATAAGACAGGGTGCGATAGAAACCTCAGGCCATAAACACATCCTGCTCTGGCCCTGCTCTGGGCCATGCCCTTTGCATTCTATAGAATAGTCGCACTTTCGACATTCGGCTCAGATTTCCAAAAATTTATCCACCCGCACACAAAAAAGCGTCAAACTTGCAGCGCGCTGTTAACAGCGCGCTGCAACCTATATGCGAGTTAGGTCGTTCTCAGCCGATGCTCAACCGACTCTACAACACCCTGTCCTCAATTGAATCCTAGGCAGGGGCGATCGCCCTCCTAAGCCAACTGAATCTGATCATCAAATCGCATCGCCAAAATTTAGTGACGAACGCTGATGCGTTTGCTCTGCAATAGGTATGGCAATCCTGACTTGAATCAACTTCCCGATTTGCTCATCACCAACATGCACTCGTGGCGCTAAGGCAACATCAGAAGGAACATGCACCCGATACTCAGAACCCCTTTCACTAAAGCAACGCTTAGCTAAAGCGCAAGTTTATCCGAGCTGATGTTCCATCTATGATACGGATCTCTGACTAAGATGGTGAGCTAATAAAGAGCAAACATCAAAAATCTATAGATTTCGTGACTAATGCTGTACGGTCTAAGGAGTTAGATCAAATCCAAATCCCATGAGTAAGGCTGAAATCTTTGGTATTCAGACCTTTTGTTTCTTTGCACCTTCTTACCCTAGCATTGGAGACTCATGAGAATTAACCCTATAGTCTAAAACCTATGAGAAAGGTCGGTTTCAGCATCGAGAGCATCAGAATTCTGCCTCGCCCCCACTCTACGCTACGCAAAATCCTAACCAGATATCAGCTCAGATCAAGTCTGGTTAATGAGTCAACCAAGAGCATTTGGGGCACCCATCGCATGCACAGCAAATTGAGAATTCAAGCTGATTCCCCCCTAACATTGACCCAAGTTTTGGCTGGTCAGTTTATGCGCAACACTAACAAAGGATTATTTCAGGTTATTTTTATAGAGCACGTTGTAGCAGGACTAGACAAAGCGGATGGTTCAAGAGCGAGTACTTCCATCATTTTCGACCGCCCAGACCCGCCTAACCCACGACGAAGGGTTAACGGTTTACGAAGACATGGTGCTAGGGCGACAGTTTGAAGACAAGTGTGCCGAGATGTACTATCGCGGCAAAATGTTTGGGTTTGTGCACCTCTATAACGGGCAAGAAGCCGTGTCGTCGGGCGTAATCAAAGCCATGCGCTCCGATGACTACGTGTGCAGTACCTATCGAGACCACGTCCATGCGCTCAGCAGCGGCGTTCCGGCCCGCCAGGTCATGGCTGAGCTGTTTGGCAAAGCCACAGGGTGTAGCAAAGGCCGTGGTGGCTCAATGCATCTGTTCTCCGCAGAGCACAACTTGCTAGGAGGCTATGCCTTCGTATCTGAGGGTATTCCAGTGGCGACCGGAGCCGCCTTCCAATCCAAATATCGTCGCGACGCCTTGGGCGATGAATCTGCCGATCAGGTGACTGCTTGTTTCTTTGGAGACGGTGCTAGCAACAATGGGCAGTTCTTTGAGTGTCTCAATATGGCGGCTCTCTGGAAGCTCCCCATTTTGTATGTGGTTGAGAATAATAAATGGGCGATCGGTATGGCCCATGACCGCGCCACCTCCCAGCCTGAAATCTATAAGAAGGCCAGTGTATTTGGCATGGCCGGGGTAGAAGTAGACGGCATGGATGTGCTCGCAGTCCGTGCGGCAGCACAAGAAGCCGTTGCCCGTGCTAGAGCTGGCGAAGGGCCTACCCTCATTGAAGCGCTAACCTACCGCTTCCGGGGCCACTCCTTGGCTGATCCCGATGAGTTGCGCAGCAAAGCCGAAAAGGACTTCTGGTTTGCCCGCGACCCGATCAAACGCTTGGCCAATTATTTGATTGAGCAAAACCTGGCGACGCAAGACGAGCTAACCGAAATCGACAAACGCATTCAAAGCCTGATTGAGGATGCCGTTACGTTTGCACTAGATAGCCCGGAGCCAGATCCCAGCGAGCTCTATCGCTATGTGTTTGCGGAAGACGAATAGTCTTCACCGCCAAAGGCAGGTGGCTCCACCCCGTTTAACGTGCGCAGAACAAACACCTCTTAGGGTGTGGCCGCGCTCTATCACTAGAGTCACTTTTTTTGAGGTCTGTGTCAGGTTGGGATGCTCTTAGCAGCGGGGTCTGACGCGCCGTTATGCTGCTGTCTAGTATTACAGGGCTACTAAAGGACTTCTTTCCCTTAGCCCCTGCAATACCTTGCTCTGATCACCCTATAGCTGCTATGGGTGTGAGATGTTGAGTGGTGTGACTTATGGCTACGATGATTGTGCTAAATGCAGACCAGGTTTATCAGTTAGACCTGTCCCCCTTGGTGTTGGCGGTTGAGGCGCAACAGCAGCAAGGGGCATTGCTCAAAGCAGATGGCTCCTTAGTTGAGGGAGGCTTGCGATTTGACGTTGTCATTCCTCGAGAGGAGCATGATCCACGCGAGCTGTCAGAAATACCGGAGGTGCGGCTGTGGTTTGTGCGAGCAGATGTCCGCTATCCCTGGTTGCCCCTGTTGCTTGACTGGGAATCGGGTGAGCTGACCCGCTATGCAGCGATGCTAGTCCCTCACCAATTCAGCCCGACTGATGGCATTCAGTTTAACCCAGAGGCATTGGAGCTGTTTGTCATGGGTAAGGTGTTTGCTGGGGCAGACTGGATGATGCAGCATCAGGCTGTGAGCCGCACTAAGCTCAAGTTTATGACCCAGGTATTGGGCTATGAGCTTAGTGATGGCTTTTTTGATTTTTTGGGATTGCCCTAGTAGGGCCTGTTATCAATTTCAACCAAACGCCCTTATGCTATGAGCGTTGCCACGCCTGACCTAAAAACCAGGCTAGGGGCTGTGACTGTTGATTTCTAGGATATCAGAGGCTAATTGATGACAGCTTCTAGCCGCCCCACACCTTTTGCAGCACCATCTGCGGCGAAATATCGCTCAGGTTGCCTGTATTGGCCTGAATCGGCAAAAATTTGTCACTCGGTGGCATTGTGTGGCTGGGATCGCCTGAATCGAATAGGCACAGTGTATAAACCTGAAGGGCGATCGCCAACTGCACTGCAACTCCTTCGGTACAAAGCAACAGGTTTGCTCCCGCAATCATCGCTGCCAACTTTCCTAAGTCAGACGGCGTCGTCACCTTGAGGTCAGGTAATGCCTGAGACAAGGTGCTGGCTAATACCTTATTCGCATCATCTTGCACCCACACCAAGGGTAAGCCGGGCTGTTTCTGCTGAAAATCTTGAGCGATCGCCCGCCAGTGCTCCGCTGGATAGCCGGGATTACTCCCATCGTGCATGAGCACATAGCCGATACCGCCAATGCCCAGTCGTTTTTTCTCTCCGTCGGCCCAGTCTAAGTCGCGCTTGGGAATGCTGATCGCCAGATCGGGGCAGTCGGGTGACACGCCTATAACAGTCAGCAAATCGTGATAGGCTGCTGGGGCATATTGGTCTGCTTTAAACGGAAGAGTATTAGTAAAAAATAAGCTGCGTTTGCCAAAGCCTGCTCGTACCGGAGTGCCCGCAAGCCACAGCAACAACCCGACCCCCCAGGCCGGGCGCATGAGCAGGGCCATATCATAGTAGCGATCGCGCAGCACTCCCAGCAGGTTGGCCCAGTCTGCTGGGCTGTTGTTGCCCCCAAAGGTAAAAGCAATGGTGCTATTGACCGCTTTGGATAGCCGATAGGCTCCCATCGCACCGGGCTCAACCACAACATCGATCTCGGCATTGGGATAGGTCTGCTTTAAATCGTCCAACGAGGGAAATACCGGGATTTGATCGGCAATGGTGCCGGGGACAAGAGCCACTATTTTCATAAAGATTTTGTTACGTCGTGTCGCTCATCATTTTAGGGGAACACGGACGATAGCACATGCCTCTCGTCCGTTTTTGTTCAGGTTTATCTAAGTTTGTCTAAGTATAGATATAGATAGCATCCGACGCTTCAGTCGTCCTGATCTATGATCCCAACCACTGGCCCAGAAAAATACTTTTTACGGCGATCGCCATGCGGGTCAAATCCTCATCCAGCAGCGGGGGCCATGCTACGCCCTGCTGTCGCCCATTGTCATAGCTGCGTCGGCCTTCAATCGCCAGCACATATAGTGCATACACCAGCTCTCGATCCAGAAACTCCGCCTTGTTTAACCGCTCAAACACGACCTTGAGGGCCAGCAGTAAATTCGTCACCTGTCCGGGCACAGGCGCTTTGCCCTGCTGTAATCGCACCAAAAAAGCATCTGCATCGTTGGATGGATTGCCCTGCTGTTGCAGCAACTCACGCGCAGTTTGATAATCCATAGAAGTTATACCCAGTCTTCGAATTGTATCTGCGTCATTTCTGCTTTCTTGTTTCTCGATTTCAGAAAAGTCTGTTCTTAGAACGCACGTGGATGACACATCTATCGCCGCTATTTTGAGAAATGGGAGGGGGCAGCCCACTTTTGCAAATTCATGACCCTCATCCCCCAACCCCTCCTCCCAAAAAGGGAGAAGGGGAGCCGGATTCAAAGTCCCTCTCCCGCCTTGGGAGAGGGATTTAGGGTGAGGGCTCACGAAAGTGGGATGCTCCCAAATGGGATTGGAACATTAGCTTGAAATCAACCTGGCAACTCAACGTTCACATCCTATAAAGCATGGGACTTAGATGCGCTACGGTTTTCCCCTAGGGTTTGGCGTTTGGAGCGATCGGCTAAGCTGCATCAGTTGCACATTTCAGTGTACAGCGCTAACCGCACGGATTTTGTCGCGCTGTCAGTGTAAAGAGTGAGTGTGGGCATCCTAGCCCCATTGACTCATCCTGACCGGAGTCCTATCAGATTTCGCGGCATGAGTCGCTCTTGGTCGCTGCATTATCCTCCAGATTGCCTGTTGCTTTATGCATTCTTTTACTCAAGACTGTTCATCATTCCTCACCACTCCGCCCCTGCCCTCCTTCATCCCGCTTGTAGATGTGCGAGCGATCGCCCCATCTGAGCAAACCGGCTTTGAATCTTCGCTGCACGGGCAGATTCAGCAGGCGATTCAGTCAGTGCTGGCCCAGGGAGACTATATTTTGGGGCGGGCCGTGATTGAGTTTGAGCTAGCCTTTGCCTCTGCCTGCACCAGCCCCTATGGGGTGGGCGTGGGCTCTGGGCTAGATGCGATCGCCCTAGGGCTGATCGCCTGCGGCATTAAGCCAAGAGATGAGGTGCTTTTGCCTGCCAATGCACCCATTTCTACAGCCATGGGTGTGGTCGCAGCAGGAGCCACACCCGTCTTTGTCGATGTGGTGCTGACCACAGGGTTATTGGATTTGGTTGCCGCAGAAAAAGCCATCACCCCGCAGACGCGGGCGCTAGTGCCCGTCCACCAGTTTGGGCAAATGGTGTCGCCTCGGCAATTGTTAGATTTAGCCAGCACCTTTGATCTGCTCATTTTTGAAGATGCTACCCAAGCTCACCTCGCAGAACGGGAAGGCTATCGAGCCGGAGCCGTCGGGGTGGCCGCAGCCTTTTGCTTTCTTCCCTGGCGCAATTTGGGCGGCATGGGCGATGGCGGCATGGTGGTCACAGCGGATGAAGGGGTCGCGCAGGGTGTGCGATCGCTCCGAGATAGCGGCATCAGCCGCAGACACCACCACACTCGCCTCGGCACCTGCAGCCGACTCGATTCGATTCAGGCCGCGGTGCTGTCGGTCAAGCTGCCTCAACTGCCAGCTTGGAATGGCGATCGCCATTGCCTTGCACGACACTACGACCACGCCCTGATTCACCTTAACTTGCCGGGGATCACTGCCCTCCGCAACGAAACAGGACGCGGGCACAGCTACGAGCGCTACACCATTCGCGTCAGCGACCAGGCAGTCGTCAACGCCTTCCTCCTCCAAGCGATGCTGGCCAATCAAGGGATTCAAACCGAAATGCCCTGGGGCAAGCCCTGCTACCGTCAGCCAGCGTTTCAGCCCTACCACCCCAGCCACTGCCCCAACACCGACCTCCTGAGTCAGCAAGCCCTCTCACTGCCGCTCTATCCCAGTCTCAGTGCTGAGCAACAGCGGCGGGTTGTCCAAGCTCTTCAATCTGCCTGCCAAACTTCAACCCGGCTCTACTCACCGGGGCATCCCTGTGGATAGCGGGTTAATCAAGCTCGCTGGGCCATCCAATCCAACCCAGGCCAACCTATCCAAATTCCACTTAGACCCACTTAGACCAATAGCGGAACTGATGCCTTGCTGAGAGCGTCCTGGGCAGTCGAGGGGATCAGCGCAGTGCGTCTCCTCGATCCGTTTAGCGCGGCATCACGAAGGGGGTTAAGATAGGCGCTAGCATTCTGGAACAGATGGCTACGGTACTAGAGTGATTGGGCGAATGGATAGAATCAGAACCGACATCAGCAGAACGGGACAACCGGGGAAGGGAATGGGGCACCGTGCGATCGCCCGCATTTTGGCTCCTGCACTAGCCCGCACACTAGGAAGTGCCTTGGGCGTGTGCAGTCTGGCAGGAATATTGCCCTTGCTTGCTCAGACAGTGTCGCTTGCTCAAACCGTGCCGCCCCCCCCTGAGACAATCCCGATAGAGCCCCTAGAACCCCTGCCACCGCCACCGCCTATCCCCCAGTTTGAGCGACCTATAGCCCCTGCAGAATTTGGCCGCTATCGACTGGGCGCAGGCGATACTGTATTTGTGAACGTGCTGCGATTCCCAGATGTGAGCCTGCAAGGCACGCTCGATGTCGAAGGCAATTTATTTATCCCGCTAGTCGGCGCTGTCAATCTTCAGGGAGCTACGATTCCCGAGGCCCGAAATCGGATTCAGGTAGCGCTCGATCGCTTTATCATTAATCCCGAAGTCGATGTGATTTTGGTGGCGGCACGGCCCGTGCGGGTCACGGTGCTGGGTGAGGTCGCCAGTCCTGGTGCTTACGCATTGGATACTGCACAACTCTCTACCGCGTTGATTACAGCAGGCGGTACGACCGGCAGTGCTGACCTGCGGCGGGTGCGGGTGCGACGCACGGCGACGGCGGGTGCGGCAGAACGAACCATTGACCTATTTTCGCCACTGGTGAGTGCCTCTGGATTACCCGACCTGCGACTAGAGGATGGCGATACATTGGTCGTTCCGGCTCTCACGTCGGAGACCCGCAGCGACTACAATGCCGCGCTAGTGGCGCGGTCTAACCTGGCGCAGCCAGAAATTAATGTTCGTGTGTTGGATTATTCGGCGAGTCGGGGCGGGGGCGATGTGCGGGGGGAGGCCATGTCGCTTGTGACGCTGCCCAGCGGCAGCACGTTCATAGATGCGATCGCCACCATTTCTCCCAATCCTGATACGGCTAGCTTCCGCAGTGTGGCGCTGATCCGCTTTGACCCAGGGGATGAGCGGGCGATCGCACTTCGACTCAATGCCAGAGATGCCCTGCGCGGCGATACCTCCCAAAATCCGCTCTTGCAGCACAACGACGTCATTATCGTGGGGCGCAACTTTGTAGGACGGGTGCTATCTGGGCTCAACACCTTTGCCCAACCATTCCGCGACGTGGTTGGATTTCTGCTGTTCTTTGATGCGCTAGATCGAGCGACAGATTAGGCGTAATGCTCAGTCAAAGCCCAAAACGTCCCAAAACTTTAAGACAGCGAGCATCAGTCAATGTCCTAGCGTTTAATAAACGGGCATATCCGCAGTCGCTCTGAGCAACCTAATGTTAACTAGACGGAACCATACGCTTGCGCAACGATTCAACGCGACGTTTGGCTACCGTGTTATTGGGCTCTACGGCGAGCACCTTATCGTAGGACTCAATAGCCTGAGTAATCAGCTGCTTCTTCTCATAGGAAAAACCCAAATTATTAAGCGCGACCACATAGCCGGGCTGTTGATCTAGCGCATCTTTATAGTATCGAATCGCTAGATCAAATTGCTCTTGGGCCGCATAGGCGTAGCCTAGTGCGTTATAGATCAGCGCGGTGTTGTCTTCTCCAGCTAAGTCTTTGCTTTTGAGTGCTTTTTGAAAGCGGGCGATCGCCTGAGAATAGAGCCGCTTTTCTAACAAAATGCTGCCCAATTCGTAGTGATCTTGAGCAGCGCCTTTTTCTTTGCTCAATTTGGATTGCAATTCGTTAAGCCGTGTTTCTACGCGCCGGGTTTTCAGTACTTGCCGCACCAGAAAAAAGGCGGCAGTCGTGAGCAACGCCACCAACAAACTGAGATAAAGAACTGGAAACGATAGCTCGTTCATAGATTCCGCAAGGCATTTAGTCTTCTTTCCTCCAGACTACACCACAACCGAGACCCCGGTTAACGACGCAACCCTATTGCAACAGATAGATACAGCAGACTCATTCTGCCTGGTGTTGAGATAACCCTGCTGCTACAAAACGTAATGGCTCGGTTATCTGCCTTCTCCCTTATCTTTGCGCTCGATTATTCGGCCTCATTTTTTGGGAAGACTATAGTAACGCCGGATTTTTACGACGCTGATAGGGATTGGGCGATCGCGCTTTGGCCTGACCAGTGCCCCAGATGACTCTAGGGATTGCGGCCAACTCAGCAGGTACGCTGTCGGTGGATACGGAGCGATCTCAGTGAGCAGTCCGTGTTATTGCTGAACTGTCGAGAGGGGTACTTACGCATTCCAGTAGATCAACGATGGTATCACCCCCCATCTCTGACGAGAATAAGCCTAAATCTGACGCACAGGTATCTCCAGATGACGGCTACTCAATCTTCTCTCCGTTCTCGCAGCATGGAATTGTTGATGGCATACCAGCAGAACCCATCTGTCGGTATTCGGAACCAGCTGGTGAGGTTAAACACAGGGCTAGTTCGCAAGATAGCCCACCGGGTGAGCCACCAGTGTGCCGAGCCCTATGAAGATCTTGAGCAAATTGGCTATCTCGGTTTGATTCGCGCGATTGAGCGGTTTAACCCCAGCCAGGGTTGTGCATTTAGCTCGTTTGCTGTGCCTTACATTCGCGGTGAGATGCTGCACTTCTTGCGCGATCGAGGCAGTGCCCTCAAGGTTCCCCGTCGTTGGCAAGACTTGCAGAAAGAAGGCCAGCGGGCTCGCACCGATTTAGCAGAAGAGCTAGGGCGGCAGCCCATGGATCAAGAGATTGCCGAGCGG
Organism: Kaiparowitsia implicata GSE-PSE-MK54-09C; assembly: GCA_019359435.1. GTDB lineage: Bacteria > Cyanobacteriota > Cyanobacteriia > Elainellales > Elainellaceae > Kaiparowitsia > Kaiparowitsia implicata. The sequence goes on along the minus strand of JAHHHI010000013.1, from coordinate 642 downwards.
TTAAACATTACGGTTCACGAATGGCGTGAGATCAAGATGGCGGTGAAGAACCGCATGCTGCTAAGCCTAGACGCTACGGTGCAGCAGGTGGATTCTTCTATCACGTTAGGGGAGACGCTACCCGACGTTCACTACCAAATGCTGCAGCGACTGGATGAAGACCGGCAGCAATTGCAGCGAGCCTTGAGCCAGTTGGAAGACAAGACCCGAATCGCGATCGAATTTGTCTTTTTCAACGACATGTCGCGGAAAGAAGTCGCCGAGCGCATTGGAGTTAGCCCCATGACGGTGACCCGTCGCATTCAGCGGGGCATGGAGCAGATGGTGAGCTTCCTTCAAATGCAGTCTCAGCAGCAGGTTTCTTAACGTTAAACCTGAGATTCAGTAAGTCTGAGATCAAGGTAAGACCGTTTTTCTAGAGGCACTGTTCAGAGGATTGATTTTTGTAGTCCGTGTCAGTAGGGGATGAGGGGCGATCGCTCTTCATCCCTTTCTTATGTCAACATTTCTTATGCCAACCTGAGTTCGACAACGAGTGAAGTGCTGAAAGAAAGGCTGAGGGTTACGCTCAAAGTATTGAATTCTAAGCACCTCAGCCATGTCTTTGAGTCTAGCGCGCCTCGACTTGACCCAAATCTTCTG
>JAHHHI010000012.1 GCA_019359435.1 Kaiparowitsia implicata GSE-PSE-MK54-09C | reverse complement strand
AACGCGAACTGGTCATAGCTCAGGTTGCTGGAGTATTCTTTAGTCATAGCTCTCACGGGGCTTGAGGATTTGTACTACAGCCTATACCGTGTGAGCTTTTTTACTGTCTCTCAGGCTTTTAAAACAGCTTCTAAGCGAATTTATGGCCTATATGCTGCTAATGTTTTGATTCGCAATGCAGAAAGGCACCAGTATGTTTCGCCGTTTGAACGCGCGATCGCTCCAACTGCTAGCCTACTGAACTCCAGTCTACTGATATAGAAAACCGGCGAGCAGAAGCGGCACCAGCAGGGCCACCACCACGATCACTACGACTGTGGTGGCATCTATTTTGACGAGGTTCTTTTCGGCTTGCTTATCTAGGTCGGTGGGGTTTGGTTTAGGCATGAGACGGAGCCAAATTCGTCGGGCGATCGCACACTAACAGATCGCGATACTTGAATTTTCGCAGGTTTTTTTGAAAATATGGAGCATCCGCAATCTAGCTGAATTATATCTATGTGAATTTTGCAATGTGAATTTTGCAGCTCTAGGTTTGTGAACAGGATAGTTGTTCGGTTCAGCTATTGCTACAGCTTCTGCGCTAACCAGTTTCTGCGCTAACCAGCTTCTGCGCTAACCGTTTGCGCTGGAACTAGCTTGACGATTTTCAGCGTCAGCGAATCCATTAGAACGTGGGCTTAATTGGGGTTCTGGTTGCCACAGGTTGCCCAGCGGCATCACAAACGGATTGACCCCTAGGGGCAATTGGTGAATGGGGCGATCGCCCGCTAGCATCTCATTTTCAAGCTGATGCAGGCTGTGAAGAATAGCTTGGCGGATTGCAGGCTCTGTTTCATGCGATAGCATCAGTTGCAAACAGTGGGTGACCACATCCTGAATCGCTCGATGATGCTTGCCGGCTGGCTCTGTCAAGGCTAGTAGAGTGACTTGGTGCAGCGCCACTCGGCGTTTTAGAGGATTAGGGTGGGATAAAGCATTGAGGATTGTAGACAGGTCTTCAGTTGGAGTCTGGCGGACGCGGGGACGCGGGGATGCAGGGGCACCCACCCATCCCAATATCAGCAATGCCATTGCGCCCTGAAGCAGCACCCCTCCGACCAGCGCTAAGTTGTGGTCGCTTCCCCAAAGGGCGATCGCAGATCCGCTAGAGACGGCTGCCGTCACGCCTCCGGCAATCGCCAATAGCCCTTGCCGCTGAGATCGGGTGGTGAGCGATCGCCAGCGTTTGGGCAGTTGCCATTTTCCAGTATAGAGGGCGTAGAGCCAAAATGCTGCGGCCAAACCCATTCCAGACGTGACCACCAGACGCCAATCTAGCAGCAGCAGCCACACAACTACGGTGCCACCAAGAAGCCAACTAGGGCGCGTGTAGCGATGCAATTGGCGGCGCAAGCCTCGGTAAGACGAGTCCTGAGACACCGTCTCTAGCCAACTTACCAACTGCCAAACCTGAGAAGACACTTGCGCCACTGTGAACCAAGTAAGTGAAATGATTAATTTACAAGAATGGCTAGGACAAACGACCAAAAGCTAGAGTCGAACCAGAATGAGGTTAATAGCATGTGTCCCTAGCACCCTAGAGAGTACATCTCAATATAGGTAGTTCTGCGACTATATCTGATGTGCATACGGGCGTTTCGTACCATTAGCTCTTACCCACACCTACTCACCCGGATCTCTACCCGACCTAATCCCCAGAGGATACCGCTTTCAGATCTCTTCTAGAGCTATGGTAGTACGTTTTTGCAGGGGCGATCGCTCGGGATAAGATACGTTAGGCTAAGTAATGGATAGATAGTAAATTACTGCACTACTAATACTTAATACTGCACTGAAATACTGCACTTAGTGATTGCAGTGAGCTAAAAACAGCTATCAGACCAGAATTTCACACAAGGATTTCGTATGAGCCAGACTGTGACCCCCACTCCGGCAACGCTCACAACCCCCAAGTCTGGGGCGATCGCCTCAGACTCACTCGGTTTTGGTGAGTTTTTACAGGAAACGACCGCTCTCACTAAGCGTTTATTTATTCAGCTTCAGCGCCGTCCAACCACGCTCATTGCAGGGTTGGTTCAGCCTGTCATGTGGCTGGTGCTGTTTGGGGCGCTGTTTCAGAACGTGCCCCAAGGCTTGTTTGGCGAGAGTGCCAACTATGGGCAGTTTCTGGGCGCAGGGGTCATGGTGTTTACGGCCTTCGGCGGCGCGCTTAATGCTGGGCTGCCCGTCATGTTTGATCGAGAGTTTGGGTTTTTGAATCGGCTGCTGGTCGCCCCCTTGGTGTCGCGCTTTTCCATTGTGCTGGCGTCTGCGGTTTTCATTGCCACGCTGAGCCTGCTGCAAACGGCTGCTATTGTTGCTGTCAGTGCTGTATTAGGCGCAGGATTGCCTGATCCCCTAGGTTTAGCGGTGGTGTTTGGCATAGTGCTCACGCTGGTGCTCGGGGTCACGGCGTTGAGCCTAGGCTTAGCCTTTGCCCTGCCGGGACATATTGAGCTAATTGCCGTGATTTTTGTCACCAATTTGCCGCTGTTGTTTGCGAGTACGGCGCTGGCTCCCCTCAGCTTTATGCCCACCTGGCTGCAAACCATTGCCAGCCTCAACCCCCTCAGCTACGCCATCGAGCCTATCCGCTATATTTATTTGCACAGCGATTGGACCTTGGGTAGTGTAGTGATGCAGGCACCATTCGCCAACATTACACTAGGTACGGCGCTGTGGGTGCTGATCGCGTTTGATGCGATCGCCCTTTTAGCCGTGCGATCGCTCCTCCGCCGCAACTTTGCCTAACTGCCGCACTGGCCTAGCCGCAGGAACAAATTTCCACCCAGAGAATCATTAAAGATGAGGGTCGGATGGTTTATTGAATGCTGGAGTGGTTAACTTGGAGTAGTTAACGATGTCCTGTATCTGTCCCGGAATAGACCCGTAATAGACGGTGAACCGTTTCACTTAGGCTCTCCTCTTGTTTAGAGATAGTCTGTCAGATACCATCAGGACAGAGTTTTTACTAAAAAGTTAAGGGGTCTTGCAGGCTCTGAGGCGGAGCAAGTCGGGATGATTCGATAACCGCTACCGCCTGTCGTATCGAGTCAATTAGCGCTGTATGAATATAAGGGATTGTGAGGTAATCATGACGAATCAGAAGACAGGCTCTCAAATGAACCCGTGGTGTAGACTGCATCGCTGGCGCAGTGGATTGGGTCTAGTGGCGATCGCCGGATTATTGCTCGCCATCCAAGCTCGTCCTGCGGCGGCACAGATTTACGCCTCGCCAGATGCCGATCCCAATGCCGCGCTTAACGATCCTGACCGCAGCTCAGACCTGTTCTCGCCTAATAATGCCAACAGCAGTTCCTTGTTTGAGTTGCTTCACCGCATCCAAACCTCTAACGGGCGCACTCTGAGCGATTTTCAGCAAGACCAGCGCGAAGGCATTCGCAATCAGGCAGATTTATTTCGCCAGCAACAGCTCGATTTACTGGAACAGCAGCGCCAAACCCCTGTGGTAGAACCCCAGTCTGGCGATGATGCTGCACCGACTATTAGCGAGTAGCAAAAAATTCCTTCGTCAAGAGGATGAGGCTGTTTAGAAACCTTCTCTCGACTCTTCTGACTATGGTTCTGAGGAATGCTCTGCCCAGTGATGTGCATCTCAAAGCCAGAGCCAACCGGCCAGTCTACTCAATCTCAGCCATCCTCAACTCTTTGAATCTGACCGCGAGGTACCCGTGAGCTACCCTCCACAGCCCCCGTATGCCCAGGTATTGCAGTTTTGGTTTGGGGATGATCCGGCTGCTGATGGGATCTATGAACAGCGGCGATCGCTCTGGTTTCGCAAAAGTGCAGAGACTGATGCGGTCATTCGCGATCGCTTTTTATCACTGCATGAGCAGGCGGCTCAGAGCCATCTAGACGATTGGAACGCCTCAGCAGGGGGATCTCTGGCGTTAGTGCTGCTGCTCGATCAGTTTCCTCGCAATATGTTTCGAGATACCCCTCGGGCCTTTGCTACGGATGATCAGGCACGGGCGATCGCCCAACACACAATTACTCATGGCTTAGAGCAATTTCTTACCCCCAGTGAGCGGCTGTTTCTCTACCTGCCTTTAGAGCACAGCGAGAATCTTGCTCACCAGCACCAAGCTGTGGACTTGATTCGGCCTCTGGTGGATCTGGACCCCAAGCTTGCAGATGCCTATGACTACGCGCTGCGCCATCGCGACGTGATTGCGCAGTTTGGTCGCTTTCCCCACCGCAATCGCATTCTCAACCGCGAAACCACAATAGCAGAAGCAGAATTTCTAAAGCAGCCCGGCTCATCGTTTTAATGACCGTAACGGAACGTGATCCGCATCCTGCACAACGGTTCGCTTGAGCAACTGCGAACAATTCTCACAATGCATCAAAATCTCTCGTCAGTCGGCTCCGAGCGAGTTGTTAGGTAGTCCACTCTTCATTTTCAGAAGCATTCAATAACTTTTTAATTTCCTCAATACTTAATGGAGGAGAACGGCGGTGAATCATGGCATGACAGTTTGGGCAGACAGGACGCAGATCTTTCACAGGATCAACCTCATACTCTTCTGCAATCTGAGAAATAGGTCGTACGTGATGAACATGAATAAACCCTTCGCCCAATTCCCTAAAAACTTTGCCAAAGTTGAAGCCGCAAGCCGAGCAATCTAAGCCGTAGTAATCGAGACGTTTTTGTCGAGCTTTAGGATCTCGTTCATAGGCGTTGACCAACACTCGTTTCGCTGCGCCCTCAACAAATTTTTCCGCTGAGTCTACTTCGTCAGGGGAAAAGTGAGTAGTAGCTACAGATTCCTGAATCTGGAGTCCATTTTGCCAATTCCAAAAGCGTTTCACATAATTCTCAAAACAATCATTCTCACCACAAAGTACGTCTGCAGCGGCACGAAAAACCGGGGAAAGAGTGACAAATTCATTAATTACGGGAAGCGCCGCATCAAGATCTTCGATAGGAATCATATGATATCTTCCTTCAAGAGAAGTTCGATACCAATCTCGTTCGGGAACCAATTGCAGCTTGTCAATGAACTTACTGAGATTCAGTTGCTTAGTGTTATGTAATCGCTTAATTGTTTCAGAATAGACCTTACAGTCACCTTGAGTTAGTAACTTGATGACACTTTCTGGATATGTCTTTAAGACTTGGACGATTGGGTTACCTTCTAATCCTCTGAGTCCAAAAAAAGTTGCATACAATTTGTCAAACGTACATTCAAACCTTAGTTGAAAAAACCATGCTTGCCCTTTTATAGCTAAGCCCGCAGTTGCCGCTTCAAACGCTTTGGTATTTTTTGCTTCGGTACGATGAGCAGGTGTAGTCGTTATTCGACAAGCTAAGAGAGAGTCTGAACCGTAAGCTTCGCGAATCAGATCACAAGTATAGTTGAGAAGGATCTTGAGCTTAGGGACAAGCAGTTCTTGAAGTTGATCAGCACGCTTACGCGTGTCTTTAATAGCGAAAAGGCTTTGTTCAGCAAGTCCTATTTGGAATGCTTCGACAAGTGGTGAAAATTCTGTCTCTTTGACTGAGTTCACGTTTATGTTCCTGAACAAAGAACTAGCAGAAAGTCAACGTTGAAGAGCTTTATATTCTGAGTGGGTATCGCGTCCACCACCTAACCATGCTTTTTAGGGCAAACATCCCACACATTGTTGCTGGGCAAGATGCCAGCGCGTTACTTCTGTTTACTGACGTATGGCATGGGTAACTCCTACAACCCATCCGAGGGTTAGGCTGGCGATCGCCACTCCCGTAACAACCGCAACAGCCCGATTTGAAGAGATTCGTTGAAGCAGTCGGATCTCAGCCTCACCCAACATCACCAGCAGTATTGCAAGCGTATTGCCCACGGCAAAAGGAATGTAGCCTGCTTCCAGATCAATAAGCTCTACAAGATCGGCAATCGTGATACTGACCGCAGCAAACAGAATAAGTCCTGCAGCCCAACCTAGAAGCGATCGCCCTACCCGTGCCACCGCAACAACCCAGCTCATGACTGACGCCCAGGCAATAAAGAGGAGGGCGATCGCCCAGCCAGGTGATCCGGCAGGCAATACTAAAAATATGCCTATAGCCCAGCACAAAATAACGCTAACTAGCAAGCAAGCGATCGCACCGACCATATCAACAACCTATAGTGCTCAACAATACATCTTGCAAGCTTGGGAGAATGCAGCAGTTCTTTGGGCTAGAACGGCTTTATATGAATGACAATGTGATGATAGCAGTCAGTGTTGTTAGGCACCTTAACGATGTCTAAACCGAATGGTTAAATCGTCTGCCGTCACCTTAGTTTTTGCTCAACCCATGCCTTTGCCTTTGCAGGCGAGTCGGGCTGATGAGATCAGGGGATTGTGAGCGGAATCTGTAGGAGGGCGATCGTCGTCTTAGCGCTTTGCTTGCACTCGTGGAGGCTGCGCTCAGCCGCAGGGCAAACTCAGTCCCGCACCTGTTCTACTCCAATGAACGCATTAACTCGCGCTTCACGCATCTTCCTTAGCCTGTATTGGTTTCTGCGTTCGTGTTTCGTTTCCTATCGGTCTGAATTTTCCCATGCCGCTGTCGTCTGACTCATCACCGCTACTCACCCCCCCCTCGATTGCAACGGTAGATCTGGCTTCCCCCACCCCGCCCCTGGGATGGCTGCGGCCTGCCCCCGATACCGTTCTGTTGGGGTTGGCGCTGGGCATTGGCGCGGGTACCGGAGCCGGGGTGGTGCTGTTTCGCTACCTGATTCAGCTCATCAGCCAGTTTATGCTGGGGAATGTGTCGGGGGCGCTCTCCATTTGGGGGCATTGGACGCTAGCGCTGATTCCCTTGTTGGGCGGTTTGGTTGTCGGGGGGTTGCGCTGGGCCGTCAAAGACTTTGGGCCAGGTTTATCAGCGCTGATTGAGGTGGTGCAGGGCGGTCGCGACTTGATGCCGCTCAAACCCATTACCAAAATGGTGGCGGCGGCGACATCGCTGGGCAGTGGCGCATCGCTGGGGCCAGAGGGGCCGAGTGTAGAAATTGGGGCTAACTTAAGTTTGCTGGTAGGGCGGGTGATGCAGGTATCGCGCGATCGCCAGCGGCTGTTGCTGGGGGCCGGGGCGGCGGCGGGGGTTGCCGCAGGCTTTAACGCGCCCATCGCGGCAGTTTTCTTTGCGCTCGAAGTGGTCATTCGGTCGCAAGTGGTTCGGTCATCGGTCAGCGTCGTAGTGACCGCAGCAGTCATCGCCGCCTGGATAGCCCAGATTGGGCTGGGGTCGAAGCCAGCCTTCGAGTTGCCCGCTTACGAAGTCCGCAGTTTGCTGGAACTGCCGCTGTATATTGGGTTGGGGCTGCTAGCCAGTCTAGTCTCTATTGGCTTTAAAGGAGCCATGGGTTTTACCCAGCAGTTTTTTCAAGGGCAGGTGGCGGGATTTGCCTGGATGGGTCGGGTGCCCGAGCCGCTGCATCCAGTGATTGGCGGGGTGCTGGTGGGGTCGGTGGCGCTCCAGTTCCCCCAAATTCTGGGCGTGGGTTATGAGACGGTCGAATCTATTCTGCAAGATGTGAAGTTGCCGCTGCTGCTGGTGGCCACGCTGCTCGTGGCTAAGCTGGTGATGACGGCTATTAGCTTTGGCAGCGGCTTTGTGGGGGGGGTGTTTGCGCCAGCGCTCTTTTTGGGGGCGGCGTTGGGGTCTGTGTATGGCAAGATGATGGCGATCGCCCTTCCCATCTTGCATCCAGTCATGGCATCGCCCCCGGCCTATGCCATGGTGGGGATGGCGGCTGTGCTGGCGGGTAGTGTGCGAGCGCCACTCACCGCAATTCTGCTGCTGTTTGAACTCACGCACGACTATCGCATTGTGCTGCCGCTAATGGCGGCGGTAAGCCTCAGCAGTTGGGCTGTGGAGACCCTGCAACCAACCCTAATGGACTCGGATGGGGAGCAGCAAGATCGGCCTGAAACCCGCGATGTGCCGGATACGTTGCAGGTGGCCGATGCCGTTCAGCCGCACCCGCTCACGGTGCCTGCCACTTTGTCGGTAGAGGCAACGGGCCAGCGCATGGTGCAGCACCGCAGCCATTGCGCTCTCGTGCTGGATGATGAGCAACACCTGATGGGCATTGTCACGCTGAACGACATGAATCGGTTCCTGGCAAAAGCCAGCAGCCATCCCGAGCAGGCTGTGCTGATGCAGACCATCGGGTCTGTCTGCACTACTAAGCTAGTGTTTGCCTACCCTCAGGAACCCTTGCACGAGGCGATCGCCCGCATGACCACGCGCGGACTGCACCAAATTCCGGTGCTCTCGCCTGAGTTACCTCATAAGGTTCTAGGCTTACTAACTGAACCCAGCATTGACTTGGCTGTCGCGATCGCCCGCACCCAAGCGGCTCTCCCCGATTCGACGGCTCAATCCTTGATCCCCAACTCTTGATCCCTACCCCTTAATCTCCAACCCTCAATCCCATGCCATTCTTCCTACTCTGGCTCGGTTTCATTAGCTATGCGGCCCTTCTTGCTCCCCCAGATGATCCCAACACGCTGATGCTGATTCGCCAATTGGCAACAGGGCAGTGGCAGGGCATCAACCCGTTGATTGTGGCTCTGTTCAACATTATGGGCATTTGGCCACTGGTGTATGCCAGCGTGCTGCTGGCGGATGGGCGGGGGCAGCGCGTGCCCGCTTGGCCGTTTGTGACGGCATCGTTTGGCGTGGGGGCCTTTGCGCTACTGCCCTACCTAGGGCTGCGCCGCTCTAACCCCACCTTCGTGGGGGAGAAAGGTTCTCTGCTGGCGTTGCTAGATAGCCGCTGGACTGGCAGGGCGATCGCCCTAGGAGGGCTTGCCCTCTTGGTGTATGGTGTCACCGCTGGAGACTGGAGTGACTTTATCGCCCAATGGCGTACCAGCAAGTTTATCCACGTGATGAGCTTGGATTTTTGCGCCTTGGCGCTGCTGTTCCCCGCTGTGTTGGCAGATGATATGACACGGCGCGGCATGAAAGCAGACTGGCGGTTTTGGGGGGTGGCGGTGCTGCCCTATCTCGGGGCGATCGCCTATCTAGCGCTGCGTCCTCGCATCCAACCAAACGCCGCCCCAGACCGCCCGCAGGACGACACTGCTGATCTCAAAGCGAATTCTATTTCCTGAATTCTAAGCCCTGAGTTGCCCTGGGTCTCTGGGCTTCAGCGTTTAGGGAGTCGATGCCAATCGGAGCGATCGCCCGGTTTGATCCATATGCACCCGCACAGGGCCTTGAGGGGTGCTGAGTGTCGCACGATAGCCAGACGTGACCATTTGGGCGCACATTTCACCGGGCTGGGCGGCACCCAAGCAAGCGTCACTCCACTGGGCTGGCTCCATAGCCGTGACTTCAACCATCTGCGGTGAGAGGCCCAGTTGCCCGGCGGCATATTGTCGAGCCGATTCTGCTGCCGCCTTAGAGATGGTGCCGCTTGCAACTGAATTGGGGGGTGCCGAGGGCGGGACTGGAGTCAGCAGGCTGAGGCCGCATCCCGTCAGCATGATGACTAAAAGAATTAAACCGCTTAGCCAAATTGTGCGCCTTGCCATATGCTCAATACTGAATTCACTAGTTCTAGTATGACGCCGGGAGCAGCGTCTTGAGGATCTCGGACGGGTGTCAGTTTACCGAAGGCTAGTGAGCGACGCTACTACTATAAAAAAGTGGTGCTAAGTATACATACTTAGCACCACAATGCAGCAGAGAACAGACTTAAATCTGTAAAGGAACTAACCAGAACCCTACAACACAACGGATTGAACCATTTTTGTGCGTTCAGTGGGCATCCTTGCCCGCAGCAACGCAGATCCTAAACCGAGTTAGGCAAAATGATCGACGATTAGCGCGGCTGATACTGCAAAGGCGGTAATGCCCAACGCCATCAACGGATGTTGTCCCTGGCTAATGGCAAATGTGGTGACAGCGCCTGCGCCCAAGGTGGCCGTTACAGCAGCGCCGACCCAATCTTTACCAGTGTTTTTGTACATGCGTATTAAACTCGGTGACGTGAGGTTTGTGTGCTATTCAATACATATCAACCTACCATTTGCAGTGCAGAACACACTCAGTCTCCCCGGATTTTGTAATGTACATTTAGATTTAGATACGCAGGTTAATATTCCCCCCCTTTGAGCTTGACAAAACTGGGGACACGCACTACAAGTCACACGCACTAATAAATATCAAGGGTCTGAGCATATCCCGAACGCAGGAGCCTAACCCGGGGGATAGTGAATGATCAGGATCGAGGCTTTTTTGGAGTTTCGGGCGATCGCCTCGGGGATGCTGCCCAAAACTGGTAAGCCTGGAAAGTCGCGGTCGGACTCGGCCACCAGCACCAGCAGGTCATCGGTGCTGACCATTTGCAAAATGCGCCCGACAAAGTTGCCGCGCACTTGCTGAACCGCAATGTCGTCAAAGGCTTCGGGGATATCGATAGAACTGGGAGAGCGATAGTTGCTAGGGGTGACCTGCACCAGTTCTAGCGGTGCCTTTAGCTCGGTGGCGAGAGTGTTGGTGAGGGCCAAGGTTTCTTTAATGTAGCGATGGTCATAGCCGGTATCGGCGATCGCCAGCAGCACCCGTTTGGTGGTTTTGATCGGGTTAGTAAATCGGCTCACCAACACTGGTATGGGCGATCGCCGCACCACAGTATCAATCACGCTGCCAAAAAAGTTATCGCGATAGTTGGAATGCCCTTTCCAGCCACAAATAATTAAGCTGGCATGGTTTTCTTGGGCGGCTCGCAAAATGCCCTTGTCAATGGAATCATCCACCCGGCCAATCGTATGAACCGGGGTCACCGCCGCATGGGCAATATCTTCGGCTGTTGCCAGCAGTTGCTCTTGACGCAGCTGCTCATCTGCAGAAATCGGCCCGGCCTGATCTATCAGCACATGCAGCGGCAGCAGCATCCCTTCACTTTGCTTGGCTAACAGCACACCCAACTGCAAGAGATTATCTTCGGTGCTCGGGTTTGCCACAGGCACCAAAATGCGATACTTAGCCGGCTGATCGGGTGCATTTGCGGTTTGGCGCGAGTTCGTCTGAGGTTCTGCGGCAGTCGTCTTCACTTTGCGTCCCCAGCGGTCAGTCACCCAAGGGGAGAGCAGGCACGTCACCAAAATCATGACAATGGTGCCGTTCACGGTGGCCTGATCAACCAGCTCAATGTTGTAGGCGACTGTAATTGCTGCCAGAGTAGACGCGGCCTGCGCCACCGACAGCCCAAACATCGTCATGATGCTAGGCATCCCATAGCCAAACAGTTTACCGCAGCCCCACGCGGGAATGAGCTTGGCCAAAATCGCGACGGTTACCATGACCCCTGCAACCAGGAGTGATTGCGGCTGCTGAATCAAAATAGCAGGGTTAACCAACATCCCAACTGAAATTAAAAAGAACGGCACAAACAACGTGTTGCCAATAAACTGAATCCGATTCATCAACGGGCTGAGCTGGGGAATTAGCTGCGTAATCGCAATACCCGCCAAAAATGCGCCAATGATCGGCTCCACTTCAATCTGCCGAGCTGCATAGGACACCACAAATAGAGTGGCGACTACAAACAAAAACTCGGCTCCTTCGTCATGCCCAAACCGCCGAAAAAACCACCGCCCTACTCGCGGCACACCCCATAGGGTCGCAAAAGTATAAATCGTCAGGGAGGGAATCAAAAAGAGCCAAAAGCCCAGCGTTAGGTCGCCCTGGTGGGCCCTCACCACCACGGCCAACACCAGCAACGCCAACACATTCGTAATCAGCGTGCCGCCTAGGGTCACGGTCACAACGCGCGATCGCATAATTCCCAATTTGCTCACGACGGGCAGCGCCAGCAGCGTATGTGAGGCAAAGCACGACGCCACAAGGATTGACGCCAGCCAGCTATAGTCCAACAGCACAAATGCAGCAATGCCCATAATCATGGGAATCCCGAAGGTGGCCCCCCCAAAAATGATGGCTTTGTCGGCATTCAGTTTCAGATCATCTAGGCTCGTTTCTAACCCGGCCATAAACATTAAGAACAGGAGCCCGACCGTGCCCAATAGCTCAATGGTGCTGTCGCGCTGCAGCACGCCCAGCCCGTTTGGCCCCACCAGCACGCCTGCCAGAATCAGCCCCACAATGCCCGGTAGTCGAAACCGCTCAAACAAGAGGGGAGCCACCAGCATGATCGCCATGATGACGAGAAACACCCCTACTGGATCAGTAACGGGAGAAGACACAAAATTAACCAGCGATCGCCCAAACGCCATGATCCATTCCGTCAACTGTGCTCCATTCATTCCGTTTTGCTCCTGCGTCTGCGCCTAGCTCATCATAGGCGGGTTCTCTTTAATTTAGAGTAGTCCCCAAGTTTGAGGCTGCCCTAGGCCAGATGCACGGTTGATAGATAGAAAAGTTAAGCCTTAGGCCGTGGTCTAAGCCGTAATTTAAGCCGGGATTCACTCTACAGATGCTAAGAATGATGGGGCGATCGCCCTGCCAATAAACGCAATATGGTAGTCTCAATAGGCTCAATGTCAGGAAACTCTGGTGCGAAACCAGGACTGTGCCGCAACTGTGATGGGGCGCTCCGCGTCTCTAGTCAGAACGCTGGCTTGAGCGTTGAAGTGTAATCTCTCACATCCCTGCGTTGCACAGGGAAGGAGTGCCGACGTGTCTGTTTTGGATGGAGCCGATGGCCTGCATTGCCAGCCGTCGGCCATAGATGATCCGTTACCCCCTGACTCGATGAACTCGATCAGGCCTGAGCTGGCGAAAGAACGCCGCGCTTCGCGTTCTGCTGCGCCGCGCTGCCCTGGTTTGTTTCGCCCCACCCCCGCTCAAGATGGGTGGCTGGCACGGGTACGCGTGCCTGCGGGTATCGTGCACAGCGCTCAGATGCGTCTGCTCACAACCCTGAGCGAATCTGTTGGGGATGCCCATATTGATATTACGAATCGCGCCAACGTGCAGCTTCGCAGTCTGGCGGCTCCGCTCTCTGCTGAGCATTTGGCACAGATGCAGGCCCTAGGGTTGGCGGCCCATCCCCGCGTTGACCCATTGCGGAATGTGATGGCTAGCCCCACCGCAGGCATTGACCCTGCTCAGGTGATGGATATGCGGCCCTTGGCGGCTGAGATCGATGCGTTTCTCTCAACCCATTTAGAACTGGCCAACCTATCGCCAAAATTTAGCATTGGTTTGGCGGGGGGTGAGCACGTCTCAATTCGCTCACTACCCAACGATGTGCGATTCTCGGCAGTGCGGTTGGATTCGTCTCTAGGGCGTAGGGCACCTTTGGACCCCCTAGGCGATGTTGCCCTGTGGCTGCAATTGGCAGGGGTAGACGACTTGTTGGGATGGTGGATTGCGCCTCAAGATTGTGTGGCCGTAGTAGGGGCGATCGCCCACCTCTATCTAGAATATCTAGATCATCTAGACAATCTGGTGGACCCCGCCGCCCGCCGCCCACGCCTCAAAACGGTTCTACTCGCCCTTGGCCATGAACGGGTGAACGAGTGCCTCCGACCCTTTTCTACACATCTCCCAGTTCCTCCCCCCCCGTCTCTCTCGGATCACTCCCCCCCGTCTCGCCTCCTCGGTTTTCAGAATCAATACCAACCGACGCTGACGTATATCGGGCTTGCGCTGCCTCTGGGGCGGCTGACGGCAGCGCAAGGTCGGGGCCTCGCAGACCTAGCCGATGCGGTCGGCAGCAGCACGCTGCGGCTAACCCCTTGGCGTGGACTGCTGCTGCCGGATGTGCCGCAAGAGCAGGTCGCTAGGGTGCAAGCCCTGCTCACGGCTTTGCAGCTTGATAGCCAGACCGACAGCGTGTGGGGTGGGCTGATTGCCTGTTCAGGCACCACAGGCTGCGCCGCGTCGTTTACCGATACGCAACGCGATGCTCGGGCGATCGCCCAAGCATTCCAAAACCAAAGCGGGCTTGACCATCCATTCATCATTCATGTAAGTGGCTGCGCTAAATCCTGCGCCCACCACAACGCCAGTGATGTCACGCTGATCGGCACCCCCAACGGGTATGAGCTGTATGTGGCACCGAAGCTGGCATCCCGGCAGGCCACTGAGTCAACCGCAGGCGCGGGCGGTAGGGCCACATGGGGGAAGCGGGTGCAGACCATGCTTTCTCCCGACGACGCGCCGCAGCGGGCAGTGCAGTGGGCGCAGCAGAGTCGAGATAGCCCCCGTTACACCTCAGCCGTCTCGCGCCCTAGCGCTGGAGGTCGCTAGCCCATGCTGGAGTATCTGCGCGACGGCGGCGAAATTTACCGCCGCTCCTTTGCCACCATCCGCGCCGAGGCCAACCTGGCGCAAATTCCGCCGGATCTGGAACTGGTGGCAGTGCGACTGATCCATACCTGCGGCATGGTGGACGTAGTGGATGACCTGACCGCATCTCCCCAGGCGGGTGCCTTAGGACGCGCTGCCCTCATCGCCGGATGCCCGATTCTCTGCGATGCGCAGATGGTCGCCGCAGGCATCACTCAGCGCCGTCTGCCTGCACAAAATCCGATCCTCTGTACCCTGAATGCGCCCGAGGTGCCTGCATTGGCCCAAACGCTGGGCAATACCCGATCCGCCGCTGCTCTAGAGCTGTGGCGATCGCACCTAGAGGGAGCCGTCGTCGCCATTGGCAATGCCCCTACCGCGCTGTTCCGGTTATTAGAACTGCTGGATGATGGCTGGCCCAAACCCGCGCTGATATTAGGCTTTCCGGTTGGCTTCATTGGTGCTGCCGAATCGAAAGCCGCCCTCGCCGCTGACAGCCGAGGGGTTCCTTTTATTACCCTTCAGGGTCGCCGTGGCGGTAGCGCCCTCGCCGCCGCCGCCATCAACGCCCTCGCCCAACCCCACGAGGTTTAGGGATTAAGGGTAGGAATGAGGAACTAGACAAGGGGAGGGGAATTTGAGACACAAACTCCTCTTACCGTTCCCATCTCAGTCCTAACGCATACCCCCTCTCATCAGCCCGTATCGCTGCCGTCCTCTTGGCCCTAACTCTTCTCTTGGCCCTAACCCTTCTCCTCGCTCCTCAGCTCTCAACCCTCCTAACCTCTAAAACCCATGACCCAATCCCCAACCCCTCAACCCGGCCACCTCTACGGCATCGGTGTTGGCCCCGGCGACCCCGAACTCCTCACCGTCAAAGCGCTGCGTCACCTGCAAGCCGCGCCTGTGGTGGCCTATCCAGTATCCGACGGCGGAAAAAGCCTGTCGCGCTCGATTGTGGCAGACTACTTACGCCCCGAGCAAATTGAAGTGCCGCTGTGGTACCCCTTCAAGCTTGAGCAGTCGTCTCAGCCCTACTATGACGAAGCCGCCGAGGCGCTCGCCGATCACCTCCGCGCCGGTCGAGATGTGGTCGTGCTGTGCGAGGGCGATCCCTTTTTCTTTGGCACATTCATGTATCTATACACGCGATTGAGCGATCGCTTTCCGACTGAGGTGGTTCCGGGCGTCTCGTGTGTGATGGCCCATGCCTCGGTGTTGGGCACGCCGCTCACCTATCGGAATGATGCGTTTATGGTGCTATCTGCCATTCTCCCGGCAGCAGACTTGGCAGAGCGTCTGGCAGTCGCGGATGCGGCAGTCATTCTCAAGCTGGGGCGACATTTCCCCAAGGTGTATGGCGTGCTGCAACAGCTAGGGCTGGCGGACCGCGCCCACTACATTGAGCGGGCCACAATGCCCAACCAGCGCATTGTGCCGATCCATGAGGTTGATCCCAGCACGGTGCCCTACTTTGCCCTGATTTCTATCCCCAGCAAATGGCACCCTTAATCCTAACCTGCATTGTTCATGATGATTGCAAAATGAGCAACATGACCCATGTCCGCTGATTCCAGGCCATGAGGTGGTGGGTACGGTGGCGGCGGTAGGCGATCGCGTCACTACAACATAACCGTGGGGCACTGCTTTTCAGCAGTGCCCCACGCTCTAGATTTGCAGTGCGTTAATGTTTCTAAGCCACCGGACGTTGAACCTACGGAGTACCACTAGGACTATTTGTGGTTTCAGGTTGCGCTGGCGCAGTGGGAGCAGCCTCAGATGTAGGCGCAGCGGGCGCAGGAGCGGGCGTAGGAGCGGGCGCAGGAGCGGGCGCAGGAGCGGGCGCAGGAGCGGGGGGGGTGTTGACCTCAACGTTGACGGGGGGGGGCGTCTGCACGTTGCTTGGGACGGGTACAACAACTTCCCGCGTACGTTCAATGGTGCGTTGAATGATGGTGGTGTCGTTGTTAGCCGGCTGGGGCGTGGTGGCCTCGGGTGTAGGCGTCACAGTACCCTGATCGGCAGTGTAGACATAGATTGCACCACCAATTACCGCCGCTACGGCGGCTAGTACAAAACCCAACAGCAAGCCGGAAGAGACGCCATTGTCGGCCCGCACTCTGGCGTTTTCCTCATATACGCGCGCGTTGGCGGCGCGGAGGCGGTCTTGCTCAATCTGCTCGGCTGATTTGCCGCGCACGTAGCCGTCACGATAGGCGACTTCGTCGTTGGTGACGGGACGGGCATTAACTGACTTGTCAAAGTCTTGATCTTGAGGATCGGTGTTGCGAGTAGGCATATTATCGTCCTTGAAATGAAGAGTGCCCAAAAATTAAGTAGGTGCCTAAAAATTGCCCAAGCGCTGTAGGTAAGATTGGGCTAGATAGGTCTGGTGATTAGGCCAAGGGTGATTAGGTTTTGTCGATGCCCCTTAAGTCTACCCAAAGTCAAAGAGTTTCACTCAACATAACAAAGGTAAGGGCATAGGCCTCTCTATCTAGGTGGAGACAAATAGAGTGCCAAGGGGCTGAGTCGGGGCTGGGGGAGGCTAAGAACGGTTAGCAGCGATCGGGCGCGCTATCGAATGGTGCTACGAGAACCGTCTCCAGGTTAGCCGGGTCTCGCTCCGGTAACTGCCGTTCGTACCCTAACGCCTGGTTCAGCACTCGGGTCAAGCAATGAATCCATTCATCCGCCTAGGCCTGACTCATCTCAAAGAGGTACGCCCGCACCGTCTGGGTGGGATAGAGCCGAAAATACATCAGGATAAACAGCATCAGGTGTGCGTTGCGGCCGGCTCCTATCGCCCGTTTGCGCCCCTCACGCTGGAAGGTCTCTTGAATGAAGGTGTTCCAGTCCATAGCAAAGCTGGGCAACAGCGCCTCAAACTCTTGAACCTTCAGTCCTGGCAAACTGCATAGAATCCCAGACTTCGTTCGCAACCCGGCATAGGTCATTTTCATCGGATGCACCTGGTCTCTGCTCCCGCTATTGATTCTACAGGCTCAATTTCCGATAAGGTTTATTCAGTGAGTGCAACCGATAAGACTCTAATCAAACAGCACAGGTTGGCGGGTTTCGGCAGCGGATGTTGCAGCCTGCACCCCTTCGATGGCGTCGAGGATGGCTTCTGGAGTCGCAGGCGAGGCGAGGGGAACGGCGGAAGCCTGACCAAAGGCGGCGATCGCCCCCCGAATTGCTTCTCGTACTGACATCGCCAGCATCAACGGAGGTTCCCCCACGGCTTTGCTGCCGTAGATCACGCCCTCCTGAGCGGCACGTTCTAATAAATGCACCTCAAACTGCTCCGGAATTTCGCCGATTGTGGGGATCTTGTAGGTGCTAGGGGCAACGGTGCGCAGGCGGCCCTGCTCATCCCACACTAGGTCTTCCATCGTTAGCCAGCCCATGCCCTGCACAAAACCACCCTCGATCTGCCCGCGATCGACCAAGGGGTTTAGCGACTCGCCCACATCGTGAACGATATCCACCTGACGCAGCTTAAAGCAGCCGGTGAAGCCATCCACCTCCACCTCGCTCACCGCTGCACCATACGCAAAGTAATAGAAGGGGCGCCCCCGATTGGTCTCATAGTCCCAATAAATGTTGGGCGTGCGGTAGAAGCCGGTAGCAGAGAGCGGCACTCGGTCGTCATAGGCTTGCTGCGCCACGGCTTCAAACCGCACGCGGCGGCTGGGATAGGTGCGGCATATGGCCCAGTCGTCGATAAAGTCAATTTCTTCAGGGCCGTCTAGCTCTAGCAGTTTGGCGGCGACTGGGGCCAGTCGCGTCAACAGGGTCGAGCAGGCATCCTTGACCGCTTGCCCATTCAGGTCAGAGCCACTGGAGGCCGCTGTGGCAGAGGTGTTGGGCACCTTGTCGGTGCTGGTGGGCATGATTCGAACGCGATCGCCCCTAACGCCTAAGGTGTGCGCCGCCACCTGCAGCATTTTGGTGTGCAGCCCTTGCCCCATTTCGGTGCCGCCGTGGTTGAGCTGAATGCTGCCATCGGCATAGATCAGCACTAGCGCCCCTGCCTGGTTATAGACTTTTTTGTTAAAGGAAATGCCGAACTTAACTGGGGTAATCGCCAGCGCGCGTTTGCGGTGGGGATGCGCTTCGTTGAATTGGGCGATCGCCCCCTGCCGTTCTGCGAAGTTGGCACTGGCGATCGCCTCGCTCCAAATGCGAGCTAGCCGATTATCGACCACCTCTTGCCCATAGTGGGTGGTGTTGGTTTCGCCGTCGCCTCGATAAAAATTGCGCTCTCGCACTAGCTCCGGCGGCAGCCTCAGTGCCCGCGCCACCCGATCCACCGCATCCTCAATCACCAGCATCCCCTGAGGGCCGCCAAAGCCGCGAAAGGCCGTATTTGAGACCTTATTGGTTTTGGCAATGCGCCCCCGCACCGTCATGTGAGGAACATAGTAGGCATTATCGGCATGGAGCACCGCCCGCAACAGCACAGGTGGGGACAAGTCCACACTCCAGCCGCCGTCGGAGCAAAGATCCATGTCCACCGCCGTAATCAGCCCCTCATCGGTGTAGCCGATGCGGTACTGCCCCAAGAAACCGTGGCGCTTGCCCGAGGTTATCATGTCGTGATCACGCTTGAGCTTAACGCGCACCGGACGCCCGGTTTTATAGGCGGCGATCGCCGCGACGGCCGCATAGGGGTTTGCCTGGGTTTCTTTGCCTCCAAAGCCACCGCCCATGCGCAGGCAAGTGACCACCACGCGATTGCTGGGCACCCCCAACAGCCGCGCAATCACCACCTGGGTTTCTGTCGGATGCTGCGTTGAAGCGTAGACCTGGTAGTTCCCTTCCCTATCGGGAACCACCCAACTGGTATGGGTTTCTAGATAAAAATGATCTTGCCCTTTCATCTCTAGCTCGCCCTCTAGCGTGTGGGGCGCGTCGGCGAGAGCGGCTTGGGCATCCCCCCGCTCCACCGTGACCGGAAACCCCAAGAAGCTGTCTTGGGCGATCGCTGCTTGAATCGAGAGAATCGGCTCTAAGGGCTCATACTCCACAATCACCTTAGATGCCGCAATCCTCGCCGCGTCTTCTGTTTCGCCCACAGTCCAGACCACCGGCATACCCCAAAACTTGACAAACTCAGTGGGAAACAGGGCCTCATCCCAGACAATCGTGCCAGTGTCGTTCTCTCCAGGAATATCGTCAGTGGTGAGCACCGTCACCAACCCCTCGATCTCGTAGGCGGGACTCGGGTCAATGCGGATGATGCGGGCATGGGCATGGGGAGCCATCACCGGCCATAGCGACAGCATTCCTGCGGGTTGCCGCTGCTCATCGGTATAAACGGCGCGCCCAGTCACATGTCCTTCCGCGCTCTCGTGGCTCTTGCGGGTGCCGACTGCACTCATGACTGGCTCTCCTGAAAAAACTTTTCAAATAAGTTAGCCACCAACCGCCGCCGATAGCTGGCGCTGCCCCGCAGATCAGATAAAGGGGTAAACGCATCATGCAGCATGGGCTTGAGCGATCGCACCGTCTCCCCACTCCAGGGCTGGCCGATGAGGGCATCCTCCACGGCGATCGCCCGCGCTGGGGTTGCGGCTACCCCGCCATAGCCCAGCCGCGCCTGCACCACGCGGTCTTCACCATCCAAATCCACCGTAAAGGCTGCCGCCACAATGCTAATATCGTCGGTGCCCCGCTTGCCCACCTTATAGGACTGGCTGAGGCGGCGCACCGCTCCAGCCGACAAGGTGTGGGGCAGGGTGACATGACGAATAACCTCGCCGGGTTGCAGCACCGTCTCTCGGTAGCCGGTAAAAAAGTCCGCTACGGGCAGGGTTCGTTCGTGCAGAGCCTCTTCAGGGTCAGGCTGGCTGACCAGTGTCAACGTGGCATCTAACGACAGCAGCACAGGCGGCAAATCGCCAATGGGTGACGCGGTGCCCAGGTTGCCGCCCATGGTGGCGCGATTCCGCACCTGCCGCGCCGCAAACCAATAGAGCATCGTATCCAAGCTAGGAAACACGCCCGTTAGGGTCTGCTCGATCTGGCTTAGGGGCACCGCTGCGCCAATGGTTACGGCATCGGGCGTTTGGGAAATGCCCTGCAATTCTGCCACCGCTTCTAGCGAAATCATCACCGGATACAACCGTCGCTTGTGGCTGAGTTCTAGCCCCAGGTCGGTGCCGCCTGCAATTAGGGTGGCGGTGGGGTGCCCCGCCATCAAGTTGAGGAGCGATCGCACATCGCCAGGCCGAAAGAACGACTGCTCCGCTTGAATCAAACTCCAAGGCTCTAACCTGGGGCTTGACTGGCTCAACTGCGATGCAAAGGCATCGCAGGGCTGAACCCCCGTCACCTGCTGCGCAGCACGACGAATCGGCAGATAGCCTGTGCAGCGGCAGAGGTTGCCTTCCACAGACGCATCATCCACCACGCCGTCATAGTAAGCAGCGAACAGGCTCATAATGAAACCCGGCGTGCAATACCCGCATTGAGACCCACCCGTTTCAACCATGGCCGCCTGCACCGGATGCAGGGCTCCATTGGCTACGCCTTCTACGGTAATGACCTCGCGCCCCGCTAGCGACCCCAGGGGAATGAGGCAGCTATTCACCGCCTGATACTGGGGCTGGCCATCGGCACCTTCGCCGACAATCACCACGGTGCACGCGCCACAGTCACCGTCGCCGCAGCCCTCCTTCGTGCCGGTGCTGCCGCTTTGGTTGAGGTAGTGCAGCAGGGTGGTCGTGGGCGACTCTTGCCGCAGTCGCACGGGTTTGCCATTGAGGGTAAAGCTTAGAGTAGGGGACGACGGAGGGGGAGAAGATTGGGGCATAGATCAAACATCAATAAGGCATACAGCCAAAAACCACAAAGCCCGATACAAACCAGGAGGGGCGATCGCCATCCTACGGTCTTTTTTCAGGTTAGAAAAGTTTGCTGTGGATCGGAACTGCGTCTTTAATAAATCTTACCGTTGGCGACTGGCCCCATTGCCATATCCAGGCTATGCCCAGACCGTTTGGGGCGTGCCTAACGAACACAACTAACACACGACTAACAAAGAGCATTAAAAACTAGGCCTATGTTAAATCCTGCAACAAGTGCGGAATTATAGATTGATTAAAAATTAGTTTGGGGCGATCGCCCTCAATCTCGCTCTGGCAAACCCTTAAAGTCTAATCTGGTTCCAGCTAAGACGGTGTCGGCGCAAGGTTAGATGGCGTGACCCGATTCTGCACTACACGGCAACTTAAAAATGGCGACCCATCCGATGTGGCTGCGCTCAGTATTCTCTTTGGTGCTCAAACCCACCTGCCCGCTCTGCCAGCGCACGGCAGCGACAGACTGCTGCGATGCTTGTTGGCAGCAGGTGCAGGAATGCCAACTGACGCTTGAGCAACAATCGTGGGCAGGGGAGATGCCGCTGTTCGCCGCGGGGCGCTATGATGGCACCCTTCGACGGGCGATCGCCACGTTGAAATATCACAACCATCCAGAATTGGCACAGCCCTTGGGGGTCTGGCTGGCTGACCGCTGGCAAGCGTCAAAAAAGCAGCGTGTAGGCATTCCCCGCAATCCAGTCGTGGTGCCGATTCCCCTGCATGCAGACAAACTCAGCACGCGCGGGTTCAATCAAGCCGAGCTACTGGCCCAAGCCTTTTGCCAACGTACGGGCCTGCGGATGATGCCGCAGGCATTGGTGCGCACCCAAATGACAGCCGCTCAATTCGGCTTATCCACCGCAGCGCGAGAGCACAATGTGGCGAGTGCGTTTGCCGTAGCGCCAGGGTTCTCACGTCAAGTGGGCGATCGCCCAGTGTTGCTGCTCGATGATATCTACACCACAGGCGCGACTGCCCGAGCCACCTGTCAGATACTCCGCAAAGCTGGGGTGCCCGTGTTGGGCATGGTGGCGATCGCCCGCGCTATCAAAGCGCATCAACCGGCATCCACTTCGCTGATCAAACCGAGATGAGGTGGGGTGGCGATCGCAGTAGAACCGATTGGAGTACCCACACAACACTAGAGACCCCTCGGTCTGTATAGCGCGATAGAAGAGCCTAACGATGAATGGGGTGCGGAGGCAGCGTCTCTGCAGACCCAAAAACCGGCGTGGGGTCTAGCCCCGTAATCTGCTGAAACTGAGCGGGAGTAATCGTACTGCTGATGGCATCTACCTCCCAAATTCGGAGCTTGCGATGCGCCTGGGCAAAAAACTGCGTTCCTCGGAGCATGGGCGTATTGAGCCAATGATCCACCAAGGTTTCCACCAGAGCTAGTTCCACCAATGGCGCTGGATATTGATCGAGTAACTGGGTGAGATAAATCTGGCAGGAATCGGAGTCATCGCCTTCTAGCCCATAGCTCATGACGATGTGCTTCACTCGCTGTCGATTAAGCCTGCGTTGAATATTATCCATATGCATTGAGCCGGATCAGTGGGCGTCGCCAAGTAGAAGATGCCGCCGCCGGTGCACTCATCAACTTGATGCAGCACACCGGTGCAACGTTCAAACAGATTTAAGACGAACTCACGCAATTCTCTTACTTGCATTCTGAAATCTGCACTGCAGAAATACGCGATCGCCTACTTAAATCTTTACATCCCGTGGCTCAGCCAACTGCATCAGGCCTCCCGCCGAACAACGCGGCATTGGTTGCGGCTTTGCTCATCGGGGATGCGGTTTATTCGGTTGGTGGTGCGGCAGCCTTCCCAAGCCAGATTCCTGCGGATGCTGACGGGCAGTTGCTCGCGCAACTCTAGCGCTTGGTTGAACAGCGGCAAACTTTCTTCTTGGCGACCCAAACGCACCAGAATTTGAGCTTTGAGATAAAGCATTTCTGGGTTGTTGGGCGTTTCAGCTAGGGCTTGCTCCACGGCTTCTAGAGCAGACTCTTGTTGATCGAGATCGCGATAGGCGATCGCCAGTCCTCGATTCACCAGATAAGAGGGGGCGGCATTCTCCTGAAATCGGGCGATCGCCTGGTTAGGATTTGAAAAGGGCAAATTGACTGCCAGCATCAAATCCATAAAGCCCCGCAGCAGGTTTAGTTCTGGATCATTGGGGTCTTCGGCTTCGGCTCGTCTCAGGTGGGTAAACACCTGTTGCAGCTTGCCCAGCACGCTGGGTGTAGCTGCGGCCAGTCCGCGTTCTTCAATCACCTGTGCCCCTTCCAGAAAATTGGCGCTGGCTAAATATAGATTGCCGCGCAAGGCATCGCGCTCTAGCAAACGCTCGGCAGCCGCGCGGGTGAGGGCCGCATGGGTGCCCAAAGAGCCATTGTCGCCATTGAGGTAGGCAATCGATGCGCGCATGCCATGGGTAAGCGGCTCGTCCTCCGACGCCGTTTGCAGCAGTTCTGCCGCTGTCACATAGTCGCCTTGCTTGAACAACGCCTCAAACGCAGCTTCTGCCTGGGGATCAATCGGGCGGGGACTGGAGTTGCGGAAGGGATCAGCTAAACCAGGGGCTGCAAAAAAGCTGAGGGCGATCGCCACACTGCCTAGGGCAGAAGTTGCTGCTTTCTGCCATCCTTGCTGACCCCGGCTCGGCCCTGAGTCCCCACACTGCACCGAAGCCTCAAGACCCTCAAGACTGTGACGATGAAGGACACAGTGTTGAATCAACTGATTCACATGACGCATATGACGCATAAACTTACCTCGAATCCCCCACAAACAATAATTCTGAACCAACATTAGCAATATAACGATGCAGCGATAAGGCTATAGCCCATTGGCTCCATCGATTATTTCACCCTGCCCTCACAGCTTGCCCGTTAAACCCTGCAAACAAACGGGGCACCCACGGGCGAAACCACCTCACCCACGGCTCGGGATATAGGTCAACAACCGCCATCCCGATCTCCAAATGCAGCGCTCTCGCGATTCCAAACCCCTGTCACCCCTGCACAAAGGACTATCGGGCGATCGCTGCATCCTTTAGAGTGCCATAGTTGGCGCTGATCTCCCTCGCCATGCTGGGTGATTTGCACCCATAGCTCATAGGGCTTACGCATGTCGCGCGGCATCCTGGGAATCTTGGACAATTTTAGAGACTAAAATTGTCCAATTGCGTAAGTCCTAACTCAGCAACAACCTAGCGACAGCACAGGAAGGCCAACTCTAACTTGAGCGTTAACCGCTCCAGCCCTTGAGCCAAATCCCAACTTGGGCTGCAACGCACTGATAGCTGCGCTACTGTTAGTACGGCAACTGGAGTACGGCAACTCGGGAATAATAGATGACGTGATTCAGTCAGTCATACCTACTGAAGGCACTTGCTGATGTGACAATTGCTACATAGTTAGACGCAGTGTGCTCCATTGAGTTCCGCACGTTAGCCCTCAGCAAGTTTCGCCCAACGGAGGCGCTTGCCGCCAGAAGTTTGCCACAATGGAAGTGATTTGCGCAGCGCTATGCCGTAATGTTAGCGCTGCGAGGGTCAAGACTTTTCTTCTTGTTGCTTGATGCTAAATTTGCACAATCTGAGTTATCATCCCGCTGCTACGCCCGATCCGATCCTCAATGCCATTCAGCTCGAATTGGCACCCCAGCAGTTGGGGTTAGTCGTGGGGCCAAGCGGCTCGGGCAAAAGCACGCTGTTGGAGATTCTATCTGGGTTAGCAAAGAAAACATCGGGCACTATTCGCTGGCGCGATCAAGACCTCACCCCAGATGATTTGCAGCAGCTGAGCGGGCTAGTGTTTCAGTTTCCCGAGCGGCATTTTTGCGGTAGCACCATTTTAGAAGAGCTGCGGCTAGGGCATCCAGAACTCAGCAAAGCCCGCATTGATCAGGCATTAGAGGATGTGGGGCTGGGGCATTTGCCACTTAAAACGCCACCCCGATCCCTAAGTGGCGGGCAGCAGCGGCGGCTGGCCTTAGCGGTGCAACTGATTCGACAGCCGTTTTTGCTGTTGCTGGATGAACCCACGGCTGGCTTAGATTGGTCGATGCGGCAGCAATTGGTCAACGTGCTAACGCGGCTCAAGGCCGATTGGAGTTTGCTCGTGGTGTCTCATGATGCGGGTGAACTGGCGGCGATCGCCGACCGCTGCTGGACGTTGCATCACGGTGTTCTAGAATCGGTAGATCCCAAAAAACTCTTGCCTGCCTCTACTGCTCATTAGGCCGCTCGTTAGGCCACCTGGAGATCGTGCAACTCTGCGTTCAACTCGTCCAACTCAGCCAGTCCTCACCAAACGGACTATTCAGAAGCCGTCATGTGCCCTACGTCCCTATCACTATCATCGGTGCCCTCTTTGCCGTTACTGGGCGATCGCTGGCAAGCGACTCTGGGCTGGCAGCCAAATGTTACCCAGCAGCAGCAGTTTCAGCAGCTCTATGAGCAAATCCTCCTAGGCAACCGCAGCCTCAATCTCACCCGCATTACTGATCCCAATGAGTTTTGGGAAAAGCACCTGTGGGATTCCCTAAGCGGTATTCAACAGTATCTTGAGCCTCGTCTGACATCCTCAGCAGAGGGTGCCTCTACTGAGGATGCTTCTGCAAAAGAGGCTCCCGCAGAAACGGTCAGCCCTAGCGATGATTCCAGCTCTGACCCCGACCTTAAATCTGATCCCAACCTTAAAGTTGCCTCTGACTCTGATGCGGCGCTCGATGCAGATGGGAGCTTAGATCCAGAGGTGCCTTCTTCGTCTCTGCGTG
This sequence comes from Kaiparowitsia implicata GSE-PSE-MK54-09C, assembly GCA_019359435.1. GTDB lineage: Bacteria > Cyanobacteriota > Cyanobacteriia > Elainellales > Elainellaceae > Kaiparowitsia > Kaiparowitsia implicata. Next base: position 17,149 of record JAHHHI010000012.1, on the reverse strand, counting down.
TAATTGACATTGGCACAGGGGCTGGGTTTCCAGGAATTCCCATTGCGATCGCCCGTCCTGACATGCAGGTGACGCTACTCGATGCCACCCGCAAAAAAATTGCCTTTTTAGATGATCTTTGCGAACAACTGCAGTTGCCCAATGCCAGCGGATTCGCTGAGCGAGTGGAAACTGTGGGGCGAGATGCGGCCCATCGGGCCTGTTACGACTTTGCCACCTTAAGGGCGATCGCCCCAGCAGTAGTCTGTGCAGAATATGCCCTGCCGCTGCTAAAGCTGGGCGGAACTGCAATTCTCTATCGAGGTCAGTGGAGTGATGAAGAACATGCCCTACTGACCCAGGTTATGGGGCAATTGGGCGGGGCGATCGCCCAGGTAGAGGCCTTCACTACACCCCTCACCGAGAGCGTGCGCCATTGCGTTTACCTGCAAAAGCTGGTCAACACACCCAAACAGTTCCCCCGGTCGGCGGGCATTCCTAGCCAAAAGCCGCTGGGTTAGCAGCACTACAAACGCTGACGCGATTTGGGATCATTGCACCCTAACGATTGTGCCCCATCCCGCCCCATCCCACCCGAGAATGAGTCAGGCGCGATCGCCCACCGTTACTCTGCGGCGTCTTTGGCCGTGACGCCTTCACCCTGCATCCCAAACCGCCACAGCGTTGCAGCAGCCTCGGCACGGGTCACAGCAGCCTTAGGCTGGAACAGGGTGGTATAGCCAAATGCGCGGCGAATGTTAGACAAATCTGAGTTTTGATAGTCAGCCGACACGGCTCGGAGGGCTCGAGGCTCAATCTGGGCAGTGTCCTGAAACCCCCAAGTTTGCTCCACCGCATCGATGCTGGCCTCGGGGAGCGATCGCCGCAGATCCAGCGGCATCTTCCACAACACCAACTCTTCTCGCGTCAGCGGCGCATCCGGGCGAAACGCCACAGTCGTCGTATTGCCCGACAACGGGCTGGGAATGATCCCCGCGTTGGCTAGCCCCTGAATCGCGCCAAAGTCAGTGTCAGACGGAGGCACATCCTGAAATGCGGGTTGAGACGACCCCACTGCAGTGCGAATTTGCTTATCAGGCTGAGCGCTGTGAATACGATTGTTTGCCGCCATCAGCCAGCGGGCATAGGCGCGGCGAGTAACGGGCTCATTCGGCTGAAACTCACTGCCGCTGTCTAACACGCCCAGCCTAGCCAAGTCAGTGAGATAGGGCCGCAACGGTTCAGGGGCCGCCGCCAGATCGGTGTAGCGTTGAGCGGGTCTAGCGCCTGCAGTCCCACTAGCGCCTGCAGTCCCATTGGAGTCAGAGTCTATCGTTGAGTCGGTGGCATTGCTATCAGCCAAATCCGGTGAGGCCGTCGATCCCAGCGCCTCATCCGCGTTAGCGCCTACCCGATAGCTCAAGATGAATTCGGTCAACATGGGGGACGCTGCCGCCTCGGACGACCCTGCCTCGGTCGCCAGAGTATCAGAAGCCTCATCCGATGCAACGGGCGTATCGGGATCAGCGATGGGGCTAGGGCTGGGATCAGGGGCGGCTGCATCACGCGAGCCACTGGGTGACACCATCAGTTCCACGTCTAAATCACCCTGCACCACCGATAGTTCATACTCGTCAGAGGCCTGCACTTGCCAGTCCCCCTGCTGAAACTGCTGTTGGTAATACTGCCACACTTGGTCAGCACTATCGCGAGTTTGCCAGCGAGTGACAACTCGCTGAGTCGAGGTTAAGTCTGTGCGGGCGTCTGTATCGACGTCTGTATTGGCCTCTGCATTATCCAGATTAGACATCGGATCGCCAGAGTTCAAGGCTGGTTCTGCCGCTGAGTCTGCGGCTGGGTCTGCGGCAGAACCAGCATCGCCTACTGCATCATTTGCCGCATCCACGGTCACCGATTGTAGGGCTGCACCAGGATAGCGGGGAATCTCAGTCGGAAAATCAGGCGGGAGTGTGGCGCGCGCCTGAACCTCAGCTCCATCCTCTTGCAGTGTGGGATCAGGGGCGATCGCCTGCTCCAGCGCATCGCGCGAAAATCCAGAACAAGCTCCCAACGGCAGCGACACCGCTAGCAGCAGGCTCGTCAGAGTTACAAAATGACGGGCAGCCATAGCACCAGTGGTAAGTTCAGCAATCCCACGTTAGCGCAAACACACACCCTACAGCGCAATGCGGCAAAGGCATTAGGTTGAGAGCCGTCAGTGGCCCCAACGGCCCTCAGCTCTTGGGTTTTTCAACTGTGGTGATGTGGAGCTCTTTCAATTGCTTGGTGTCAACCTCGTTGGGGGCGTTGGTGAGTAAACACCGGGCCTGCTGCGTTTTGGGGAAGGCGATCGCATCGCGAATCGACTCTTCACCAGCTAGCAGCATCACCAGCCGATCAAGCCCATAGGCGATGCCGCCGTGGGGTGGCGTGCCATACTCAAACGCTTCGAGCAAAAAACCAAACTTGTTCTGGGCTTCCTCATCCGACAACCCAATGGTTTCAAACACCTGCTGTTGCAGCTCAGGCTGATAAATTCGCAGGCTGCCGCCGCCCACCTCAAACCCGTTATAAACCAGGTCATAGGCTTGAGCCCGAGCTGTTTTTAGGTCGTGGGCATCATCGGGATAGGGAGCCGTAAAGGGATGATGCAGCGCCTCTAGCCGCTTCTCGTCGGCGTTCCACTCAAACATGGGGAACTCCGTAATCCATAGCAGGTTGACCTGACCTGTCGGGATCAGGTTTAGCTCGCGCGCGACCACCTGCCGCAACCGATCAAGTGTTTTGTTCACCGTCGCCGTGTCGCCCGCGCCAAAAAGCAGCAAGTGCCCTGGCTGTGCCCCTGTGCGAGAGAGGATTTCCTGCTTCTGCTCGTTGCTGAGGTTATCTTTGATAGCGCCGATGGTGTCGATCTCGCCACCGTCACGCACGCGAATGTAGGCCAACCCGCGCGCACCAGCCTCTGAGGCTTCCTTAAACAAATCGCCACCCGGCTTGATCCGAACGTTCGAAATCGCGTCATTCCCGTTGGGGATCGGTAAAATCTTGACAATCCCGCCCTGCTTCACCGCATCGGCAAACACCTTAAAGCCACTGGTTGCCGCGATATCGGATACATCCACCAGTTCTAACCCATAGCGGGTGTCGGGCTTGTCAGAGCCGTAGCGGTTCATGGCGTCGGCATAGGTTAGCCGAGGGAAGGGGCGCGGCAGGTCTAGGCCCTTAATTTGGTTGAATACGTGGCACACCAACTGCTCGTTTAGCTCGAGGATCTCGTCCTGAGACATGAAACTCATTTCCATGTCGAGCTGAGTGAATTCGGGCTGGCGGTCGGCGCGCAGGTCTTCATCGCGGAAGCAGCGAGCAATTTGGTAGTAGCGATCGCACCCCGACACCATCAAAATTTGCTTAAACAACTGCGGCGACTGGGGCAGCGCATAGAATTCCGTCGGGTTGACGCGGCTAGGCACTAAGTAGTCCCGCGCGCCCTCGGGAGTGGAGCGGGTAAGTATTGGAGTTTCTACCTCCATAAAGTGCTCTTGGTCTTCCAAAAAGCGCCGGATCGCTTTGATGACGTTGTGGCGCAGCTGCAGATTGCGGCTCATGCGATCGCGCCGTAGGTCTAGATAGCGATACTTCAGCCGTAACTCTTCGCGCACGGGCTCTTGCTCAGCCGTAGACACCTGAAACGGCAGTTGCTTTCGCACTGCATTCAGCAGCTCAATTTGATCTGCATAGATTTCAACCTCTCCAGTGGGCAGCTTAGGGTTGAGCGACTCTGCCGGACGCCCCGTCACTCGCCCCGTCACCTTCACCACATACTCATTGCGGAGCTTGTCGGCATCGGCATAGGACGCGGGTGTTCGCTCGGGATCGCTGACAATTTGGGCAACGCCAGAGCGATCGCGCACATCCAAAAACACCACCCCGCCATGATCTCGACGGCGATCGACCCAGCCATACAGGGTAACTGTTTCTCCAATGTGTTCAGCGCGCAGGTGACCGCAGTAATGGCTTCGCATGGCAGCAATTGACAGTAATAGAACGGCATGGTGGCAGTCAAGAGGTTACGCAATTGGGCAGTCGGTTGGACTGCATCCTGCGGGCCAAGGCTTGAGCCGCGCAGAATAGTACCCAACACGCACCAATCCAATATCTTAAAAACCTTTACATTATCCTGCATTGGCTGCAATCCTGAGCAGGTTGCGGAAAAGTCGTCAATACAGCCGCCTACACTCCACGAGCACGATCATCCCAAAAATGCGCATATGGGGTCTCGGGCAGAGACCTCTGTAGAAACCTCTATAACCTAAACCTAAGCAGTGGAACAGCGGCTATGCGAAGAAACGTTGCAGCTGTACCGCTAAAAAGAGGGGCGATCGCTACAATTTTGCTCATCCTACGCCGATTGCCATGTTCCTAACTATCGCCCTGAACTGCAGGGTAAGCACCCGCAGGCCCATCTGGGGGCATGACGAGTGAGTGGCAATGAACTGGGCAAACTTTTTTCCTATCGGAGTTTCTTATGATCTTGACAACGCTAGAGGGTGTGCCCGGGCGCAGAATTGTGCGACATTTTGGTCTAGTGCAGGGCAGCACAGTGCGCGCCAAACACGTGGGCCGTGATTTGATGGCGAGTTTGCAAAACCTAGTGGGCGGCGAACTCCAAGGCTATACGGAACTGTTGCAGGAAGCTCGTGAAGAGGCGACGAATCGCATGATTAAAGACGCCACCCGAATGGGTGCCAATGCCGTTGTGAACGTGCGATTCGCCACGTCATCGGTGGCGCAGGGAGCGGCAGAGCTGTTTGCCTATGGCACTGCGGTGGTGGTGGAATAACCCCTATGGATCTGGAAACTGTTGTTCAAGTTGGGCTTTTCATTGGCTTGCTTATACTGGGGCTATCTGCAGGCTCCATGATTGAGAATCAACACTTTGCCAGTTTGCACAATCGCGAGCAGCAGAGCCGCCATCTTTCTACGGTTAACTTTGGCTGCAAACACCCCCTTCCCGACACGGTCGAAGCCCAGATGTTTATCGGCAGTGTCGTAATTTCTAGCGACTATTTCAAAAGCACTATTGGGTCATTGATCAGCCTATTTGGGGGGCGGCTTACCGTGTTTGAAACGCTGCTAGAACGGGGGCGGCGAGAAGCAGTGCTGAGGATGAAAGAGCAGGCGATCGCCTGGGGTGCCACTCAAATTCTCAACGTACGATTAGAGACATCAGAACTGAACAAAGACGGGCGCAATCCCATCACTGCCATTGAGGTCATCGCCTACGGCACTGGCATTCGATAATTCGATAACGCTAACTCTTGCAACCGATAGGGTGATCAAGACAACTGGTGTGAACTCCCTGCGTGGCAGGAGTTCACACCAATAATATCAATTCCGAAAATTTGGTCTACAAATGGGGGCAAGGGGGCAAAGCCCTCTTGTGGGGAACGTAGCCCCCCACCCCCCTCCTCAACCAATCCGTCGTTCTGATTTAGAGAATTGGTATAAAACACTTCAATCAGGGGACTTGCGCTAAGCGCTATAGAACTAGGGGCTGTCATCAATTAGCCTCTGATACTGATATCCCAAAAATCAACCGTCACAGCCCCTAGCTTGGTTTTTGGGTCGGGCGTGGCAACGCTCATAGCATCAGTCGTTTGGTTGGAATTGATAACATGCCCTAAGTCTTCAATTGAAAGCGCTAAATCTTTAGAAGCACTGAATTAGAAGTGCTGAATGATGGCCTGAGCAAACTCAGAACATTTCAGCGGCGGCTCTACCGGAGGTTCCATTAGCCGCGCTAAATCGTAAGTCACCTCACGATTTGAGATGGCAGCGCCAATCCCTTTTTTGATTAGATCCGCTGCCTCTTGCCAGCCCATATACTCCAGCATCATCACACCCGACAGAATGACAGAACCTGGGTTGATGCGATCTAACCCGGCATGTTTGGGTGCAGTGCCGTGGGTCGCTTCAAAAATAGCGCACTCATCCCCAATATTGGCGCCTGGCCCCATGCCCAGCCCGCCCACAATCGCCGCCGCCGCATCGGACAAATAATCGCCATTGAGGTTCATCGTCGCCAAAATAGAGTATTCATCAGGGCGAGTCTGAATTTGCTGAAAGATGCTATCCGCAATGCGGTCATTGACCATGATCTTTTCTTTCCACTGGCCGTTTCCATGGCTGGCCCAGATGGCATCCAGCACAGCAGATACTTCCCCACAGATTTCTGCCTTTTTCTCTGCGGTCAGGTTGTCATAGCCAGGTTCCAGCATCCGAGCGTTGTCTTCAATGCTGAGATCGGGGGTCTTCTCTCTATTGCCCAAAATCCACGATTCGCGTTCGGTGACGCATTCTTCCCGAAACTCTGCGGTAGCCAGCTCATAGCCCCAGTCGCGAAACGCGCCTTCGGTATATTTCATAATGTTGCCCTTGTGCACCAATGTCACCATTTGTTTGGCTTTGGGCAGGCGCAATGCGTGGTTAATGGCGCGGCGCACCAGCCGCTGCGACCCCTGCTTGCTGATTGGTTTAATGCCGATTCCTGAGTCGAGGGGAATACGCTTCTTGCCGTGTTCTGGCGTGGCAGGAATCAGATCCTCATTCAAAAGCTTAATCAGGCGATCGCCCACCTCACTCCCCTGCTTCCACTCAATACCCAGATAGATGTCTTCAGTATTCTCGCGATAGACAATCACATCCAGCTTTTCTGGAAACTTGTGGGGCGAGGGCGTGCCTGCATAGTAGGTGCAGGGCCGCACACAAGCATAGAGGTCAAAGATCTGGCGCAGCGCCACATTCAGCGAACGAATGCCACCGCCAATCGGCGTGGTCAGCGGGCCCTTAATCGCGACGCGATAGTCACGAATGGCGCTGAGGGTGTCTTCGGGCAGATATTGATAGGTGCCATATAGATCACATGCTTCGTCACCCGCATAGACCCTAAACCAAACAATCGAGCGCTTGCCACCATAGGCTTTGGCAACGGCTGCATCAAACACAGCCTGAGCCGCAGGCCAAATATCAACGCCCGTCCCGTCTCCCCGAATGAAGGGAATGATGGGGTTGTCGGGAACTTGCGGCTTGCCGTCCACAAAGGTAATGCGCGACCCAGTACTAGGGGCAACGATCTTCTCATACATATACGCCATACTCCTAAGCGATAAATTGTTTTAAACCTGACACACCTTAGATGCAATGGCTTGGTTTGGAGGCGCTTGGGACAAACTGCGCCCGTCCCAAGTCGCCCGACTGCATCAGTTCTGGCTTCTTGATGAGTTCCGATACTGCAGGATGCACGCAGGATGCAACTGGCATCATATCCCGAGCTGAAACAACTGCTCACTCTCGCAGAGGATAAGGGGCATAACTGTTCATAGAGGACAAACCGAATCCTGATCCAGGGACTGGCTTTCATGATTTGGCCTTTAGCGAGCACGTATCTTCCTCAAAAAGCCTGCCCTTCTCCCACTTACTCAACAAAATTCTGCCCACGAGAACCCATCGGAACGAACGGCTCACAGCTTAGAAACTTAAGCTCAGCCTGAGACTTCTTGCGCTGTTGCGCTATTGTTAAATACTTCCTTGAGATAAAGATTAAGATGTAATAGGCAAAAGCCAAACCATCCAGTCAAGATGAGGTCAATATTTCTGGTAGCACGGGGTCTACAAACTGCCTTATGCAAACCACATAAAGACTCAGATTATTTAGGATAGGCTGCGATCTTTGCTGGCGTCTCTGGTGTAAAAAGTCACATTGCCAGCTTTGGCGATAGCAAGATGAAAATAATCCTCACTATCCCTAATGTTGCTTGAGTCATGCGTTCTCTAAATCCATAACCTGTATGGGTATGTATGGATATTAGGTATAGAACATAAATCCTAAACTCGGGTGTGCTTTATTTTATAGTTTATTTATAAGATAACTATGCTCTTCCTTCAAGATGGGCTACCTTGTAAAGCTAGGACGTACTCCTACTATTCAGCGCGTATGGATTTGCTGCACACCTCAATTTTTAGAATTTCACTCAAGCAGAATTGCGATTTCTTATCTTAGCTATTCATATATAATCACATATAACTATTTTTTGTGCTTATGCATCTTAATAAACAAAAGCAGTTCATCTTTAAATACTCTATCCCCATAATCACGGTCTGAAACAACCGTGTAGCCGCTTACTGGAAAATTGCCGAGTTGATTGCATCAGGCATATTTTTATACTAGAGGAATAAGAATTGTGCGGCTTCGAATTGCGAACGCATAAAGGCATTTGCCGGATTTTATAGGCCTTATTGGGAATGCTTGATCAACTCAGAGTATCTAACCCTTGCGATCGCTCAGCCGACTAAGTTACTCAACCCATAGGCAGTTGCTAGATATGGATTGGGAATAATAACAATAACTATGAGATTTGAGTTTTCTAATGCAAGATTTTTTATTAGAGCGTCAACATGTTGAGGGAGCAGATAATAGATGAAGCGGGTTTTGATTGTTGATGACGATTTGACGTTGCGAACAGCGTTGACCCGATATTTAGAATCGCGGGGCTATGGGGTTCAACAGGCTAACTCTGGCGACGAAGGGCTAGAGGCCTTCGACAAAAATCCGCCAGATTTGGTGGTATCGGATGTGATGATGCCTGAGATGGATGGCATGGAATTTTGTCGTAGACTGCGCGAAACGCGATTGGGGCAGCTCGTTCCGTTTATTTTTCTGTCGAATCGGTCGGATGTAGATGACCGGGTGAAGGGGCATCAAATGGGAGCAGACGATTATTTGGTCAAGCCCTTTGCAATGGAGGAGTTGGTGGCTAAAATTGAAGCCCAGTTAGAGCGATCGCGCCGTATTAATTCTGAAATTGTGCGCTTGATGCAGCAAACCTCCAATTCTTCGTCAGCTCCAGCGGAGCCGAGTGTAGCTGAGGTTCGAGAGCCATTGCCGCTCACCCCAGCAGAAGAAAAAGTGTTTTGGGAGGTGATTCGGGGCTATACCAATAAACAAATTGGCGATCGCCTGTTCATTAGCCCGCGCACTGTGCAAACGCATCTCAGCAACATTTTAGGCAAACTAGATCTTGAAAATCGCTCTCAATTGATTCGCTATGCCTATGAACGCGGCTACCGCCCCACCCCCAACGCCGCCGAGTAGCGGGTAACGGCTGACGACGGATAGCGCCATCTCCAATCCCTACGTCCCAACGCCTCAGTCCTCATCCCTGCCGACCACTTCACGAATACGGTAGATGGGGCGGTTTTGCGATTCATGGTAGGTGCGCATCAGCAGTTCTGCTAGCAGCCCAAAGCTAAAGAGCTGAACGCCCGTGATAAATAGCACGACCGCGAGAATCAACAGGGGGCGATCGCCAATGGCCTGACCTAGCCCAAACTTAAGGAACGTTAGGTAAAGCCCTAAGGCAGTGCCCGCAAACAGCGACAGCAACCCAAATAGCCCAAACACATGCATAGGCTTGGTGAGGAATTTTTTCATAAAGGCGATGGTAGACAAATCCATCAGCACTCGAAACGTGCGCCCCAGCCCATACTTGCTGCAACCAAACTGGCGCGCATGATGGCGCACGGGCAACTCAGCAATTCGAGCGCCTTCAATAAAGGCTAGCGCTGGCAAGAACCGATGCAGTTCGCCATACAGATTCAGATCCTTAACTAAATCAGCGCGGTAGGCCTTGAGCGAGCAGCCATAGTCATGCAGCTTTACCCCAGTGACGGAGCCAATCAGCAGGTTGGCCAGCTTAGAGGGCAGCAGCCGAGTGAGGGCATCATCTTGCCGCTGCTTGCGCCAGCCGCTCACCAGGTCATAGCCTCCATCTTCTAGCTCTTGCACCAGAATGGGAATATCGGCTGGGTCGTTCTGCAGATCGCCATCCATTGTCACCACCACAGCACCCTGGGCATGGTGAAAGCCAGCCGCCATGGCTGCCGTTTGCCCATAGTTGCGCCGCAACACCACCGCTCTCAAGTCAGTTCGGGCTGTTGCCAACTGCCGCAGCAAATCCACCGAGCCATCGCTAGACCCATCATCTACACACACAATTTCGTAGCTAAACCCCGTGGGCTGCAACGCTTGGGCGATCGCATCCACCAACCGGGGCAGACTCTCTACTTCGTTGTAGATGGGCACCACGATTGAAATCTTGCAGGTGGGCGCCGCGCCGTTTGCGCCATTGACCGACTGCGCCTGGGGGAGATGCGCCTTTGATTGCACAAATGATGTCATGGGGATAGCAGCACTGGGACTGTGTAGATGAACAGGGTAGATGAACGCTTTATAAAGCGTCTCTTGATAATAAACCCTAAGCCCAAGACACAAACCCCAAACCCCAAACCGGGAATGCACCCATTGACGCATCAATGCCCTTCCACAAACCGCTTTAAACCCAGCGCCATGCGTCGCATGCCTTGCTGTTCATCCCGCCGAATCCACGGCAGAAAAACGGGAGACAGTGCCCCAGAGAACGAGATGCGGTGGGTGTATTGGGTGCGATCGCGGTCAATATCTTGGAGCTGAAACCGATGATCACTCTGAAAGCCGGGAGCTTTATACACCCAACCCAAGCACACCTCTGGCTGGAGCAGGGTGATATAGGGTTCGATTTCGGTTTCACTTTCGCGGGAATCACGCTTCAGCGATAGCAAGACGCGATCGCCTTGCCGAAATGGCTGATCGGGAGACAGATCGTACAAAAACGTGTTCCATTTGAGCCAGTGGTCTTTGCGGATGAGCGATCGCCACACCGCGGATCGGGATGCGTGGATGGTAATCTCGGTGTAGAGAGTGGGCATGGCTCATTTAACGGATAGAGCAGCAAATTAATCTGTAGTTGAAACATCTGTCGCGGCAGCATCTGCAATTGAAACACTGGCACTGGAGGCGGCAGGTGACACCTGCTTTAGATAAACCCGATCGCACCGAGCCGTTTCGACTCCCGTCGCTGGCAGATAGCCAGTGCGCTCATAGAGATAAACAGCTTCGGTTAACACGCTAGCCGTTTCAATCCAGATTTGGCGATAGCCCCGCTGGGCGATCGCCTCTTCTAGAATACCCAACAGAAACCGCCCCAACCCCAGCCCTCTCACCTGCGGCAGCAGATACATTTTGCGAATTTCTACTGCCTGCTCCCCGCGGTCAACGGGATAGTAGGCAGCGGTGCCCACGAGCTTACCCTGCTGTTCTATCACCCAAAACTCGCCACCCCGCTCTAGATACGCGGTCTCTACGTGCCACACATCCTGGTCTGCACCGTCTGGTTCACTGATGAGGCCATATTCTGCCAGCACGGTTTGAATCAGATCAAAGGCTGGCTGGCGATCGCCCGGCTGCCAGTCTCGAATTTCAAATTCCCAGTAGGTCTTGCGGTAGGTTGTGCGCATTGGATCTATCTATAACGCTCTGCCAATCTCAGGTTATTTTTCCACGGCTATTAATCTAGAACCGCCTATCTACGGTTATTTGCGGTTATCGGTCTAGGATTCTCCGCAAATTTACGCCATGGCCAAATTAAAATCAGCAGATCTGCCGAGTCAGTTCGGGTACCCTACGGTCAATACTGGTGCAGAGGCATGACTCATACGTCAGGAATCAACTTTAATCAACGGGGCCATCGCTGAGGTCAGATTGAGAGAAGCGTAACGTTACCCAGTGGTCTCCCCAGCATGCAGCCATATCCTGAAATGCCCCCATTCTGGGGCGTAGGTTTAGTTAAAAGCCTGTGCTGATGTCCAATTGCAGCGGATATGCCCATGGTTTGGGCGTGCTTTGGGTAAGTCAGGCTGGGGAAGCCTGTAGCATTTCATCACCATACCTGAAGTCGTTCGCCTAACGAACGCCACACCGCAGGGAATTTATGAGGTAAGTTGTGCAAAAAATCCTGATTATCGAGGATGATGCGTCTGTTCGCAACGCCATCATGAAGTTTCTCCAAGCTGCAAATTTTGAAGTCATCAGCGCTGCAGACGGAGAAGCCGGAATGCGCTTGGCGCTGGAACATGAGCCAGACTTAATTGTGTGCGATGCCATGATGCCCGAGTTGACGGGCGATCGCGTCTTGCAACTGCTGCGGGCAAATGAAAGAACCCAGTCCATTCCGTTTTTGGTGCTCGTAACCCGAAACAACAATGCTGAGCTGCCAGGGGGAATGATCGCAGGAGTCGATGATGTATTGGTCAAACCGTTTACGCGCGATGGCCTGCTGCGGGCGATCGCCCGACAGCTCAGCCAGCCCGCCACAATTTTAGAATCCCCATCCACCACAGGCCCTGCACCCTATCGCCAGAGGGTTGAACACATGACGCAGAGTACCTATTGCGACCCGCTGACAGACTTACATAACCGCACGGTGTTGCTGCATCAGCTGCGCCAAGCCCTCTTGCAAGATAGCCCAGCCTGCCCGTCGGTGGCGTTCATCTGTCTGCACTTCGATCAGTTGACGGCGCTCAGCCAGCAGCATGGCTTTAACCTGAGCGATCGTCTGATGCGCCAAATGAGCGATCGCCTAGTGCACAGTCTTCCGTTGCACTATACCGTTGCTCGAACTGGCATCGATGCCTTTGGGGTTCTGATCCCCAATAGGGCTTCTGCCCAAGCATTACTGGACTTTGCCCAGTATCTTCAGCATCACCTAACCCAGCCCTATCAGATTGGAACCACCACAATTCATCTGCCGTGCGCCCTCGGCATTGCCTGCAACAGCTTTAGCGGAACCAAAGCCGAAGAATTGATGCATCAAGCACGCCTTGCGGCCCATCTAGCAACCCAGCAAGACTGCTCAATTCAACTCTATACGCCACCCCAAGAGAAACAGGCCCCTCAGCAAGAGACCCTCGTGCAAGCGCTATATCGGGCCCTCGACCAGCGGGAGTTTTTTCTGGAATATCAGCCCCAGGTCAACCTCATGACAGGGCGCATTATCGCAGCCGAGGCGCTGTTGCGTTGGCAACATCCCCAGCGAGGGGTGCTCTATCCACCACAATTTCTATCTGTCGCCGATGATATTGGCGTGTTGGTGCCCATTGGGGAATGGGTTCTGCAAACGGCCTGTCGCCAGGCTGAGACTTGGCAAGCGGCGGCTCAGAGTCCCATCAACGTGGGCGTTAATCTATCGAGTCGGCAGTTCCACCATCCGCAACTCGTGACGGCGATCGCCCATGCCACAGCCCAGAGCAGCCTCAACCCTAGTCTGCTCATGCTCGACTTAACAGAATCAACCCTAATGCATCACTGGGAAACTAGCCGTTCCACGCTAGAGCAGCTCAAACAGGTCGGCATTTGCATTAACATCGATGACTTTGGCACTGGGCTATCGTCACTCAACTACCTGCACCAGTTGCCGATTCACTACCTCAAGATTGACCCATCCTTTATTCGGGGTATTGTCACCAGTACTAAAGCGTTGAATGTGGCGCGGGCAATTGTAGCCATGGCCCAAAACCTACATATTCGCACCACCGCAGAGGGCGTAGAAGCGCGCGAGCAGGTCGCACTTCTGCGTCAAATTGGCTGTTACTCAGTCCAGGGCAATTTGTTTAGCCCGTCTGTAGGCGCACGGGATTTAGAAGAGATGCTCCTGACTGACAAACGGATTTAAACGGATCTAATATCAATTCCGAAAATTTGGGCTACAAATGGGGGGGCAAGGGGGCTTTGCCCCCTTGTGGGGAACGCAGTTCCCCACCCCCCTCCTCAAACAATCCGTCGTTCTGATTTAGAGAATTGATATAATTGAACGAGCTTAGTCGCGCTGGCGCAAGCCGTGCCTAATCTTGCCGAGTCCATGCCGGGTGGTTGAGGAGTGAAGAGATAGCCCTCACTCCCCGCAGCTGGTTCGACAGCGGCAAATGCCCTCGGGGTGCTGTCATATCCCACGTGAATTCATTCGGGTAGCGTGTCCAGGTATTGCCCGACTTCCAGCCAATGATCCCCCACAGGCGCTCCCAGTTTTTACCGGCCCCCAGCCACAGCTCTCGCTGCACCGAAAAGCCAAACCGCCCCTCAGAGTAAAGTTGCCACAATCTATTGATTAACTGCAAGTCGTCAGAGGGGAGCTGATCCACTTCGGTGAAATAAACCCAGCGGCGTTGCGTTGCCATTTCCCCAGCAAGCTCGCACAGCTTTTCTAGCGTCAGGCGATCGGCCTCTTGATACTCTTGCCGAACCAAGTGGTGCGCCAAAGCGCTGTAATCTATATCGCGGGGCGATCGCAGTGCAATAAGTCCCTCGTCCAAATGCGTTGCCAAAAATTCTTGAGTTTTAGGAGTATCAGCCGCCACCAGTAGCTGGTGGGCTTTACCATCCACAATACCTACTAGAGAAGCGTTGCGACGCTCTAGCAGCCATTTCATCAGCACCTCAAGCCCTGATTCTCCTTTATTTGCCAGTTCTTGCACCAGCTTGAGCTGATTCTTCTCAGATTCAGATTGCAAACGCAGCAAGAAATCTGCCATAAACTCAGCAGGGGAGGAAACCACTGGGGCGTCCGAGTCTGCTACAGACGGGTTTGGGTTAGTTTGCACATCGTCCATGAACAACAGCGAGGAAAGCACTCCATCTCTCACTTTAACGGTAGATGAGGAGGTTTCACGGTTTTTCTTAAGGATAGGAGGGTGAGAGTTGATGACATACGCGGCTAGACTTAGCAATTCGCCACTATGCGGGCAGCGATCAGCAGCATCTATCCCTACCGCTGAGGCTCACGCCTCACGAGTTCTGCCAGAAAACAGAGCGGCAAATCCAACCGATTGGCTAAACGCTTATCGATCTTTGATCCCAGTCATTCACTAGGGGCTGTCATCAATTAGCCTCTGATATCTTAGAAATCAACAGTTACAGCCCCTAGCCTGATTTGTGGGTCGGGCGTAGTAACGCTCATAGCATCAGGCGTGTGGTTGGAATTGATGATACAACCTGGAACGAAGGTCAGGTTATTACCCTGAGAAAGCTTATCCTAGTCATAGAAAAGGCCGGGGCTTAACAGAGATGCTGCAATTCTCGCTCTCTCTTATGTTCTCTTTTTCGACACCTGACTCGCATTAGACATAAGTGGTTTCTGCCAAAGAAAATCCCACGTTAACCAGCAGTGATACCGTCGGGGCAAACAGCATTCGCTAGAAGCGAAGACGGTTTTTCGAGACATCTCCTGATCTAAAGCCTATTTACAGAGTATTTGGAGACTGATGACATCCAGGCTTAGGCTGAGTTTTGGATACCAACATCGTGCACTAGTCCCTGTTTCTATCTATACCTGATGCAGGGCTAACCCGTTCCTCCTCCATTTTTCCCAAATCCCTAATTCCTTCTTCTTTTTTATGATCCCCATCCTCGTGACCCTAAATCTGATGATCGCCGTGTTCCTCTGTGGGGTGGCGGTGTGGGTGTGGGCACTGCGGCGGCGATTAGCACGAACCGCAGATTGGCTAACGCAGGCAGAGCGGGCTTGCCATCGAGTGTTGCATCAGGCACCAGCGGGGATGCTAGAGAAGCAGGTAAGGGCAAAGCAGTGGCGCGATCGCTATGGACTGCTGCAATATCAGGTTCAGCAGGCTCAGCAAGCGCTGGCCCTAGTCAGCGTAGGATTATCACTGTGGCGCGGGGGATGGCGGCGGCGATCGCCCCGCAGTCGTCTCCCAGGGAGCCGCTAGCCCTCTGTGTCGAAACTAGGCGAAACTAAATGTTAAGCTTGATGCGCTAGCCATTGTTGCTCAACGATAAGGGAGCGATCGCATGACAGATAAACGCTCAGGTTCGGGGGGATTGTTTGCAGTGGGGATGGTGCTTGGCGCTGCTGCAGGCGTGGTGACGGGGCTGTTGCTGGCGCCCCGTTCTGGTCGCGAAACCCGTCGAATCTTGAAAAAATCTGCAGATGCGCTGCCTGAACTGGCGGGGGATTTGTCAACCACTGCCCAGCTTAAGGCTGAGCAACTGTCGGGCACTGCGCTCCGCAACTGGGATGGCACACTGGGACGGTTAAAAGAGGCGATCGCTGCAGGCATTGAAGCCAGCCAACACGAGTCCGCTGCCACAATCTCCTCAGAACCTTTGACTCCGCCTGAGTCTCAGGCGAAATCCGCTGATACTCACTGATCATAGATCTAACTATTCTTGTGATAGATCCGCTCTTTTGGTTGGGATTATCTTTACTGCTGGTGGCCGGATCGCTCACAGCGGTGCTCGTCGCTGCATTGCCTGCCCTCAGAGAGCTTTCGCGCGCTGCTCGAAGTGCTGAAAAGTTGTTTGACACTCTAAGCCGTGACCTGCCGCCAACCCTAGAAGCTATTCGCCTTACAGGCTTAGAGCTGACGGATCTCTCAGATGACGTGAGCGAAGGAGTGCAAGAAGCGGGGCGCGTTGTGAAACAGGTAGATCAAAGCATTGGAACTGTGCGACAGCAGGCCAAGAAAGCGCAAAAAGTGACCCGCAGCGTTGTGGTGGGAGTACGTGCGGCCTGGCAAAACCTAATGCAGCCACCCCCATCCGCTCGCGCGAGTCGGCTGTCCCAAGCCTCACGCCCCCCCTATAGTCCCACACGCCCCGGCAATACGATCGAGGAGCAGCGATTTGCGGTGTATCGCGATCGCCCTGATTTGCTCCCTGATAGCTTTGAGTTTGACCGAGACACTGCAGACAACCTAGGCGGCTCTATTCCTGAGGAGAATTGGATAGAAGCCGAGGAGGATGATCTGTCAGTCTACGATGTGGACAATAGCCCTAACCCGGACGTAGGTACTCAGCCTCAATCACCTGAGTCGAATTCGGAAACGGACGTAGGAACTGGGAGGCGATCGCTCTAGAATCGCCCTACCCTGTCCAGACTCGCGACTCTAACCTGACCGATAAAACCAAAACGGCTAAAGGGTTCCACCCATTGACCCAAACAAAGACTCAAGCGACGCATTGAAGTAGCAGGTTAACCTGACCGAAGATCAACATGTTTGAGTTCAGAGCTATGCCCCAGGCTTCGCCACATCCTAATCTTTAGGGGCTTACAGTCTTACCTTGAACCAGAAAATCAACTATGTGGAAGCTATTAATTAACCTGAGTTCGACAACGAGTGAAGTGCTGAAAGAAAGGCTGAGGGTTACGCTCAAAGTATTGAATTCTAAGCACCTCAGCCATGTCTTTGAGTCTAGCGCGCCTCGACTTGACCCAAATCTTCT
>JAHHHI010000011.1 GCA_019359435.1 Kaiparowitsia implicata GSE-PSE-MK54-09C | reverse complement strand
TTTGGCTGCTGGTGAGGCGACCCCTGTGGCGCTGACTGCACCTTCCATCAACGGTTAATCGTTTGCGATTGATGGTCTGCTGAGGCTAGTTCTCTAGCCATCATGCATAGCAAGAGGGGCGCTCTCCGATTCGGAGGGCGCCCCTCTTGCTATTGATCCAAAGCTATCGATACGAAGCGATATGCAGTTTTTTCTACGGTTCCTGCAACATAGCCTCAAAAGCATTCTTGCGAATGAAGGGGCTGTGGACTTGTCCAGAATAGTGCAAGATGTGGCTAGGGCGATTTTCCTTGATTTGACAGAGGCATATCGACTTCAGATCGTAATTAGACTGTGATGTAGAGATTGGAAAGAGTCATGCCGCAGGTGTGGGCGCTGATAGGACTTCTGGTGGTAAGCGCTGGGCTGGGAGCACTGCCCTTCGTCGAGTGGAGCACCTGGCTCGTTACGGGTCGCCACTTAAGACGATTGGGCACGGGCAATGTGAGTGTTTCGGCAGCGTTTTATCATGGGGGGCAAGCAGCTGGCATTTTGGCAGTTTGCGCCGAAGCCTTTAAAGGAATTGCGTCGGTGTTGTTGGCGCGGTGGCTGTTTCCTACGGCACCCGTTATGGAATTAGTGGCTCTGATGGCGCTGGTCACAGGACGCTATTTTGGGGGACGCGGCGCTGGCACGACGAACGTAGTGTGGGGCTATTTAATCCATGACTGGCGGGTGGCGGGGCTGACTGCGTTAATAGGCGGCATTAGTTTTACGCTGCTGCGCGATCGCACGATAGGAAAGTACAGCGTATTAGCACTCCTGCCGCTACTAACAATCTTGCGCTATCCCCATCAGGGCGATCGCATTGTGGCGGTTATGTTGTTAGCCGGTTTGCTGGCACTGGTCTATACCCGCATCCCTGATGATTTAGACTTACCCAAAGATGCCGTTCAAGAGGATTCAAGCCGCGTGTTTCGTTTTTTTCGGGGCGATCGCTCCTTACGTTCGCTCGACCAACCTCTTGAGCCTAACCAGGTCGGGCAGAAAGCCGCTACGCTCTCACAGATCAAGCGTTGGGGCTTTGCAGTACCTACAGGTTGGGTACTGCCACCTGGCGATGACCCTACGCCGCTGTTTGAGGCTATTCATCCGTGTGCCGCACATCCTGTCGTGGTGCGATCGTCTGCCATTGGCGAAGATACAGAAACCGCCTCAGCAGCGGGACAGTATGACTCTTTTCTAGATATCACAAGCCGCCCTGCCCTAGAGCAGGCGGTGCTGCGCTGTCAGGGATCGTACAATTCGCCAGGTGCCGTTCGCTACAGACAGGCGCGCCAGATTCCTGAAGACGGGATGGCGGTGATTGTGCAGCAGCAAATTACTGGAGTTTTTTCTGGTGTTGCTTTCAGTCGCGACCCGATCCAGCGACAGGGCAACGCTGTGGTGCTAGAGGCATTGCCCGGAGGCGCTAGCCGCGTCGTATCTGGGCGTGTGACGCCGGAACAGTATCGCGTGTATCTCTCAGATAGTGGGGATACACAAGCTGAGAAAGATCTGGGTCTCGACACCGAACAAAGCTTCGTTGAAGGAGAAGGAGATGTGCCGCGGGCAGTGATTCGCCAAGCGGCAGTGCTGGCAAGGGATCTCGAGCGACGCTATCATGGTGTTCCTCAAGATGTGGAATGGGTGCATGACGGCCAACAAATTTGGGTTGTGCAAACCCGCCCCATCACGACACTGCGCCCCATCTGGACACGCAAAATTGCGGCAGAGGTGATTCCTGGGTTTATTCCACCGCTCACGTGGTCTATTAATCGGCCTCTTACATGTGGAGTATGGGGCACCTTATTTACGGTAGTGTTGGGCGATCGCGCCACAGGGTTAGATTTTACTGAAACAGCCACGCTGCACCACTCTGCCGCCTACTTTAACGCGACGCTGCTGGGCGATCTGTTTCGCCGCATGGGGTTGCCTGCCGAGAGTTTGGAGTTTTTGACCCTGGGCGCCTCATTTGGCAAGCCGCCCCTAATGTCAACCCTGCAGAATGTACCGGGATTGCTGCGGCTCCTGCGTCGCGAATGGCACGTAGCAAAAGATTTTGAGCAAGATGATCGACAGCAGTTTCAGCCAGAGTTGACGGCTTTACGAACACGATCGCCCGAAGGCTTATCTCCCGAAGCATTGCTACATCGCGTAGATCATATTCTTAACTTGCTAGAGCTAGCAACCTACTACAACATTCTGGCACCGCTCAGTTTTGCCCTCCGGCGATCGCTCCTCCGGGTAGACGAAGCAACTCTAAACACGACCCAAATGCCCGAGGTGGCTGCGGTGCGAACGCTGCAACATCTGGCCCAGCAGGCACGACAAGTGCTGGGAGATGCAACCCTGCCCCAAGCCAGCGACAGTTCCTCCCCAGGTAACTGGGCGAACTGGCACGAGCAGTTGGCGCAAATGCCTGAAGGTCAACCGGTGCTAGCTCAATTGGGTCAGTTTATGGATGACTATGGCTATCTAGGACAGGTCACTACAGATATCTCAATTCCCCGCTGGCGCGAAACACCCGACTATGTGATTCAGCTAGTGGCTCAGTTTATGGAACAGCCCCTCGCGTTAGCCTCTGAGGTGTCTCAGACCAAGGGCATCGTGCAGCGTCGCCTTGCCCTCAAGGGACGAGTGGCCGAGGTGTATAACCGGCTGCTGGCAGAACTCCGCTGGAGTCTGCTGGCGCTGGCCCAGCAGTGGTGCGACTGTGGCTGGATTGAACACCGCGACGATTTATTTTTTCTAGAACTTAATGAAATTCGAGAGCTGATTACTGGGGCTGATGACGGCTCAAATCGTGATCTCAAGACTTCTCTGCCCCAGCGGATTGCAGCACGGCGCCAAGAATGGGAGAGCGATCGCCAACAAGCAAACATTCCATCACTGGTTTACGGCAACGCCCCACCGCCTCCTTTAGCGCCGCCCCCTGCCCTTACAGCACGACAACTCCGCGGCATTGGAGCCAGCGTCGGCATCGTCGAAGGCGAGGTCTTGATTGTGCGACAGTTGGCAGACGCTAGCGCTATTCGGCCCAACACCATCATTGTTGTTCCCTATACCGATGCAGGCTGGGCACCGTTGCTCTCTCGGGCCAGCGGTATTTTATCTGAAGTTGGGGGACGCTTGTCTCACGGAGCCATCGTGGCACGAGAGTATGGCATTCCAGCCGTGATGAACATCACCGAGGCTACCCGGCAATTGCGAAATGGTCAGCGTATCCGGCTGAATGGTGAAACAGGTATTGTGGAGTTGCTCTAGGGGCTGTCATCAATTAGCCTCTGATATCCCAGAAACCAACGGTCACAGCCCCTAGCCTGGTTTTTAGGTCGGACGTGGTAACGCTCATAGCATAAGGCGTTTGGTTAGAATTGATGACACGCTCTAACTGATTAGACAGGCAAATGCCGATCTGAATCGCTAGAGCAATTCCTGTTAATAGGGGCAAAACTTACTTTCAATCCTAACGGTGCGCTGCTGGCAGGGCTAATGCAGGCGGTTGAGATACAGATGTCCGATGACCATTACGGCTACTTGCTTGACTGTCGGTATGACCCGCTTTGCTGAGATCGTTTGCGGGCACCTCTGGCAGCAAAAACTCACGGATAAATCGAGCCGCAGCCCGCTGGAGTAGCCCCCCGGCAATTTGCTGACCCATGCGCTGAGTCTCAGGGCGCATCAGCACATTGGGTAAAATGGGGAGTAACTGCATCGGGTCAAAGCCCGGTGTATCTTGCAGTAGAGTCAAGATTCGCGTTAGGTGCTCAGCGTTTTTTTGTTCTTCGGGTGTAACGAGGGGCGTAATGGGCTGATCGGCAGGGCGGAAGCCAAGGCGTTCTTGAATTAATCCCGTCATCCGGTTCAGCGTCGTTTGCCCTAGGCTATCTACACTTTTTACAATTTCTTCGACTAGATATTCGCGAATGAATTCTCCGCGTTCAGACATTAAGAAATTGAGCGCTTGATCGACTGCCCCATTTAGGTCATATTCGCTGCTGTCTTTGGCATTGCGCATTAAGTTTTCTAGCCGATTCCACCGGAAGCTGCCGTCTTTGAACAGCAAATCCTTGAGCGAGGCTCGCAATTGGGGAGATGGGTCAGTCAGCAACCGTTTGGCAATGTAAGGATAGGCCTTACTCAACACTTTGAACTCTGGATCAACATTGATGGCAATGCCTTCCAGCGTTACCAATGAGCGAATGATGAGCGCGTAATAGGCAGGCACCTGAAACGGGTATTCGTACATCAATTCCGAAAGTTGGTCGGTGATGCTTTTAAAGTTCATCTCCGCTACGCTGGCACTGAGAGCATTGCTGAACACGTTTGACAGAGCCGGAATGATGGGTGTTAAATCGGTGTCTTCGCTCAAAAATTCGAGATTGACATAGTCGTTGGCCAGTCCTTCAAAGTCACGATTGACCATGTGCACCACGGCTTCAATCAGCCCATAGCGCTGGGGTGGTTTGACTTCGCTCATCATGCCAAAGTCGAGATACGCCAGCTTGCCGTCGGGGGTTGCGAGCAGGTTGCCGGGGTGTGGGTCGGCATGAAAGAAGCCGTACTCCAGCAGTTGTCGAAGGGAACACTGGACGCCAACATCGATGAGGTAAGCGGCGTCGATGCCTTTCTCATAGATTTCTTCTGGATCAGTCAGCTTTGTGCCTTCAATCCATTCCATGGTCAATACACGACGATTGGTGTATTCCCAGTAAATGCTAGGCACATAAATATCGGGGAGTTTGCCATAGAGTTCAGCAAAGCGCTCAGCATTTCGCCCTTCGTGGTTATAATCCATCTCTTCGAAGATGCGCGAACCAAATTCGTCCATGATGCCCACAAGATCGCTGCGGATGCGCCGGACATACCGAGTGGTTAGGGCTGCAGCCTGTCGCAAAATGTAGAGATCTAGCGTAATGCGCTGCGCTAGGCCCGGACGCTGCACTTTAACGGCTACGTCTTCCCCAGTTTTAAGCTTGCCGCGATAGACCTGACCTAGCGAGGCAGCGGCGATGGGCATGGCTGACAATTCGGCATAAATCTTGTCGGGGCGATCGCCCAATTCTTCTTCAATAAACCGATAGGCTATTTCATTGGGGAAGGGCGGCAACTGATCTTGCAGCTTCGTCAACTCTTCTAAATAAACAGGGGGCACTAAGTCAGGGCGAGTCGAAAGCGCCTGACCAATTTTGATATAGGCAGGGCCGAGATCCGTCAGAATTTCGCGTAGCTTAATCGCGCGGCGCTCCTCATTAGCCTTCAACGTGTTGGTGCGCTTATCCCACCACAGGGCAAACGCAAAGAACACAAAGGGTGACAGCAGCCCAAAGATGCGCCCCAACACTTGGGGCATGCGATAGCGATAATATTGGGCGATCGCCTTTGGGTCATAGTCCTGAACAGGCACTTCTGCCAGGTCGTGAGCCGAGCGCAGATGCCCATCGGCAGGCGCTACCGACGGCAAAATCTCGGCAGGACGAAGCGCTTGATTCTGGCTAGAGGGCTCAACGGTTTGCATAAAGTTTTAGCGGTAAAGAGCAGCAGCGAATGGCGCAGTCATAATTTAACCTCGACCTGTCAGCTTAGACTCGCAGCAGACCGAGTCGATCATGCAGGCTGAGGGTTGTGTCTGTAATCTGAAGCGGGATCGAGTCGAGCAGCAGGTAACATGGCTATCAAACCTGATGTCAGATTGATGTCAGATTTATTAACAATACGCTTATGTAAAGCATTGTAACGCAGTCGACCAACTGCACGCTCCTTTTAGCATGGCATGTTCGGCAATGGGGCAAACTCCTCCATGGGCCGATTTAGCGGGTGAGGTTTCCGGCTGAGTGAGTCGAAAATACCGAAGGGTTCTATCGACTCTATCTATTGGTCAGTCATCCAGAGGCCGCTTGGGGTTTAGGATGTGCGTAAGAGTTCGTTCTCCCTGAACCTTCTCTAATCCGTTTTTCTGGCTTGCAGCCGAAACCCACATCCCTAGCGAACGTATCCCATGACACAGCCCCGCACTGCTCCCTTTGGCTCCTGGAAATCCCCAATTACCTCTGACCTTATTGTGCAAGGGTCAGTGCGATTGGGAGATGCCTGCATTGACGGCAACGATATCTATTGGAGCGAAGGGCGACCCACCGAGGGCGGGCGCTATGTGGTGGTGCGTCAGCCGCAAATGGGCGATCGAGCCGACATGACCCCAGCCCCATTTAATGTGCGGACGCGGGTGCATGAGTATGGCGGTGGTGCCTATACTGTGGCGAACGGCGTGGCCTATTTTTCCAATTATCAAGATCAGCGGCTGTATCGCCAGCCGATGGGACTCGCACCCGAGCCGTTGACCCCGGCGGGAGTGGATGTGCGCTATGCCGATGCGGTCGTCGATATTGCCCGCCAGCAGTTGATCTGCGTACGGGAAGACCACCGACCCACCGATCGAGAGGCGGTGAATACCATTGTGGCGATCGCCCATTCCCCCACTGACCCCGATTCGAGTGCAGGTGAGGTGCTGGTCTCTGGGGCTGATTTCTATGCCTATCCCCGTCTGAGCCCCGATGGCTCACGCCTGTGCTGGATTAGCTGGAACCATCCCAACATGCCATGGGACAGTACGGAGCTGTGGGTGGCAGATGTGGCCCCGGATGGCACCCTGGGCACCCCGGTATGGGTGGCAGGCAGCGAGGCAGAATCAATCTTTCAACCCGAGTGGTCGCCCGATGGCACGCTCTATTTTGTCAGCGATCGCACCGGCTGGTGGAACCTATACCGCTGGCGGGAAGAAGCTGTAGAAGCCCTGTGCCTAAAGGACGCGGAATTTGGGCTGCCGCTGTGGGTGTTTGGGATGGCGACCTACGGCTTTATGAATGCGGATACACTGATCTGCACCTATAGCGAAAACGGCGTCTCGCAATTGGCGAAGCTCGATACGCGATCGCTTGATCTCAGCCTGATTTCAGTACCCTACACCAGCATTGGCGGGCTGCGCGTGGGGGCAGGGTTTATTGTGTTTGGCGGCGGCACCCCAACAAAACCGGGGGCGATCGCCCGCCTCGATCTGATTAGCGGAGTGCTGACGGAGCTGCGGCGCTCCAGCGAATTGCAGGTGGAAGACGGGTATATTTCGATTCCTAAATCGGTGGAGTTTCCCACTACAAACGGGCTCACCGCCTACGGCTTTTTCTACCCGCCCCAAAATCGCGACTTCATGGCACCAGAGGGAGAACGCCCGCCCTTGCTGGTCAAAATTCATGGCGGCCCCACCGCTGCCACTAGTGCGACCTTTAGCCCCAGCATTCAATATTGGACAAGCCGGGGCATCGCCATTCTAGACGTGAACTATGGCGGCAGCACGGGGTATGGCCGGGCCTACCGCGATCGCCTCAAGGGCAACTGGGGCATTGTGGATGTGGACGACTGTGCCAATGGGGCAACGTATCTGGCCGATCAGGGGCTGGTGGATGGCGATCGCCTCTGCATTGACGGCGGCAGTGCGGGCGGCTTTACCACTCTGGCGGCGTTGGCATTCCGCAATGTGTTCAAAGCGGGGGCTAGCCACTATGGCGTCAGTGACCTAGCGGCCCTGGCGCGTGACACCCACAAGTTTGAGTCGCGCTATCTGGATGGATTGATTGGCCCCTATCCAGAGCGGGCAGATTTATACGACGCGCGATCGCCCATTTCTGCAGTAGATCAGCTGTCCTGTCCGGTGATCTTTTTTCAGGGCGATGAAGATAAAATTGTGCCGCCCAACCAGGCTGAGATGATGGTCAATGCGCTGAAGGACAAGGGCTTGCCGGTGGCCTATGTGCTGTTTAAGGGTGAACAGCATGGCTTCCGTCAAGCCGAAAACATCAAGCGAGCACTGGATGGCGAGCTGTATTTCTATTCTCGGGTGTTTGGGTTCGCTCTGGCGGATGACGTGGGTGCCATGGCGATCGCCAATTTAGACTAGAGCTAACAGGGCTCAACTCCGCTGAGGCAATTTCTCGAAAAGACCGTCCCCACCTGGGGCGAACCATTGTCACGCCTTCGGTTTGGCTACGCCAATGTCCCTATAGAAAAACGGCGGCAGAAGAACGGCGGCTTGATGCGGGATTTTCTGTGTCAACCCTTTCTAAAAGGCCTGATCCCCCAAATAGTTAGACAAGGTGGCTAACTCTTGGAGCGATCGCACACCCTCATGCCGGGTGCCGTTGATATCCCACGTGGGGAAGCGGTTCACGTTGGCGGCTTGACATCGCTCAGGTTGGGGATTTTCGCCACCGGGGCCACAGGAGACCTGGGTCAGGCGGCGTAGAGCTGCGTCTCCCAACAACGCTTCTTGTCGGCGGCAATCGGGACAAGGGTCAGCAGTATACAGCGTTGCGCCCACGCTCTGCAAGTGCGCCCCTAGCACCTCCTGAGGGCTGCTAACCCCATCTAGCTCGGTCGGGGTGGGTAATTCCTGCTGTCCCTCTTCAAGGTTGTCGGCTGTAGTAGAATCCTCTGCTGTATTTTCTGCTCCATCCGCCGCTTCTGCCTCTGACTCTGCCGAGACAGGAGTGCCCGTGCCAGACTCCGAGGGGGCGATCGCCAACAGTCCTTCAGTCGAAATTGGGAGATTGGCTCGCTGCTGTGCCACGCGCAGGTTCTGCTGATATTCGCTAATTTTTTGCGTGGCCTCCGCGTGGCGCTCGGCCTCTGGCCCAATCGCTTGGAGATGGGCGATCGCTCGCTGCCATCGGCTCGCCACCAAGCTCCAATCGTCATTCGACTCCGCCAGCTCTGCAATCTGCACCGCGGCATTGGCCTGTCGAATTGCGGCTTGCCACTGCTGCTCTGCATCGGGTGGAACAGGGATAGGCGCAGGCGATGGACGGTCTGCCACAGGTGAGGGCGGCGGCAGCTCGGCGGTGCGAGGCGGCGGGGCAGCACATCCGGCAATCAGGCTGAGGCTGCCAGCCACTACCACACTCGCCCAGACTCGGCTCCCAATCTGACGCCAATTTTTAGACTCGATTTTAGACGCGACAGCGCGTTCGGCGGGGCCTTTGCGCAGAGAACTGCCTGCAGTATCCTGCCCGCCGTTTAAACGCAAAAAGACCCGGAGACCACGCCTGCTCCGAGCATCCCGTATTGCTGCTACCTTCCGGTCCTGACAAGATTTGGGCGTCGAAGCCGCGTGGGTCCAGGTCACCTTCAGCATAACACGTTCTGTTTGGGGCATTCGTGAATTCATTGCACCCTTCCCCGCCATGGTTCAAAAAAAATAAATGGTCGCGCGTCGCGTTTCCCATTTTACGGGTCGAACCATAGCGCTGTGAGAGAAATTATTGAGGGGAAACCCGGATGGCCTCACTCGACCCTGCGCATTGAGGAGCCAATCAGGTCGCCTCTGATTGATGAATGGGAATCTCAATGTGAAGCTCTGCACCGCTGCCCGGAACCGACACACAGCGCAGCGAGCCTCCATGCGTCTCGCAGATAATTTGGTAGCTCACTGAAAGGCCTAGCCCAGTGCCTTTGCCGACTGGCTTAGTGGTATAAAACGGGTCAAACAACCGCTGCTGCACTAGCGTAGACATGCCAGGGCCATTGTCTGCAATGGTGACTTGCACATGGTCTGGGTCGGCGTGAGTGGTGTGAATGCGGATTGTGGGAACAAAGGGGGTGACGAGGGCTGAATCTGATGAATCTGGATGGTCTAACGCTGATGAATCCAAATTTGAAGAGGCTAACGGGTGTGGTCTTACGGTTAGCGTTGCCAGCTTGTTGTCTAGGGCATCAATTGCATTGCTGATAATGTTCATAAACACTTGATTCAGCTGTCCGGCGTAGCATTCTACTAAGGGCAATGTGCCAAACTCTGTTTCCACTACAATGGCAGGGCGGTTGAGTGTGGCCTTCAGCCGGCTTTGCAAAATCATCAGCGTGCTTTGAATGCCATCGTGAATATCCACGCGCTTGCACTCAGCCTCGTCCATTCGAGAAAAGGAGCGCAAGGAGGCCACAATGGATTGAATTCGCTCTGCACCTAGCTTCATAGAGGACATGAGCTTGGGCAAATCAGTCAGCAAAAACTCTAGATCAATCAGATGGATTTTGCTCTGGATGGCGTGTATAGGCTGAGGATAATGCTGTTGATAAAGCTGTACTAGGTTAATCAAGTCTTTTGTATAGTCAGCGGAATAGGTGAGGTTGCCATAGATAAAGTTCACTGGGTTGTTGATTTCATGAGCAATGCCCGCTACGAGTTGCCCCAGGCTTGACATCTTTTCACTTTGAATTAGCTGTGCCTGGGTTTTTTGCAGCGTGTGCAGTGTGGATTCTAGGTCAACGGCCTGCTGTCGCAGCTCTTGTTCAGAGCGGCGCAGTGCGTTTTCTGCTGTTTTGCGATCGCTCACCTCCCGCTTTAACCGCGACACGGTAGCCCGCAGTTCTGCGGTGCGCGCTTTCACCCGATCTTCTAGCTCATCTTTGGCTTGACGAAGGCGTTCTTCTGCCTGCCGCCGTTCTGTAATGTCGGTTGAAATGCCAATGGTGCCAACGATCTGCCCTTGGTCATTGCGCATGGGGGTCTTAGTGGTGGAAAACCAGCGCCGCTCATCCGGCAGGATCAGTTCTTCTTCTAGCGTTTCTGGCTGTCCCAGCTGCATAATCCGCTGATCTTCTTGCCAGAAGGTGGCGGCTTCTGCTGCACTCCACAGGTCAGCATCGGTCTTGCCAATCAAGTCTGTGGGAGCAAGCCCCAGCGCATCGCTAAAGGATTGGTTGACCGCCATATGGCGACCCTGGCGATCCTTTAACCACAGCCGATTGGGGATGGTGTCTAGAATGGCTTTCAGCATGTGCTGCTGTTGTTCTACTGCATCTTGGGCTAGCTTGCGATCGCTCACATCGCAAATCGTTCCGACGATCATCACCGGAACCTGGGCATGGTTGTGGATGGTTTTCCCCACATCGCGCACCCAAATATACGCCCCCTGCTGAGTCTGAATTCGATACTCCACATCGTAAGGGGTATCGCCTGTGGCATCGCTAAAATGCTGCTCAAAGCCATGTAGCACCCGGTTCACATCATCGGGATGGATGCTGTTGATCCAACGGTTGAAATCTGGCGGAAACTCTGTCTCGTTGGCATAGCCCAAGATTTCTAGAAACTTGGGCGACCACCAAATGGGGTTCTGCGGGTTAGCCACATCGCCATCCACAATCGTGATTTCCCATATCCCTTCATGGGTGGCCTGATTAGCAATATTAAATCGCCAGAGCATCTGCTTGAGCTGCTGCTCTTGTTGCTTTAGCTGTGTCACATCACGGATGGTGCCGACAACGTATCGATTGCCATAGGCATCAGTAAAGGATGATTTTTTAGTAGAAATATGGGTCTCAGTACCATCAGCGGTGGTAAGTTTTTCTTCTGTGATGTGATCAATGCCGGTGGTTAATACTTGCTGATCCACGTCCCAAAATCCATCTGCCTGCGCTTTGGGAAAGACATCATAATCAGATTTGCCAATCAGCGCCTCACGGGGCAAGCCGACAAAGGCGCAGAGGGCATCGTTGACCAAAAGCCACTGGTGCTGGGCGTCTTTGACGAAGATGGGATCGCTAGTGCCATTGATGATGTTGTTGAGGAAGGTGTGAGAGGCGCGCATGCGTTCTTCGGCCTGCTGCCGCTCGGCTTCGTAGCGTTTGCGATCGCCAATATCGCTGAAGTACACCGACAGCCCGGCTTCAAAGGGATAGGCCCGCACTTCAAACCAGGTGTCTAGCGGGGGATAAAACTCCTCAAAGGTGATCGGCGTTTGCTGAGCTACGGCCCGTTGGTATTCGTAATAAAACACGGTTCCAACCAGGTCTGGAAATTCTTCCCAGATGACATGGCCGATCAAGTCTCCACCCGGGCGGTTGAGCACAGCTTCTGCTCTGGGGTTGACGAACGTAAACTGCCAATCTTGATTGAGGCTAAAAAACCCGTCGCGAATGCTGGCGAGAAGGGTAGCAATTTGTTGGGTAGATAGCTGCTGCAACTCTGCCGATGGCTGCGGTAGAGGCTCATCAGAGGGCTGAGAAGACTGATTTGGGGCGATCGCAGGATTATTCATCAATGATGGGTTGAGGAGTAGGGAGTGCTCGCGATCGGGACGATGCCCGCCCTCAAAACGAGCGAAATAGCACCTATCGCTGCCTATGAGCAGGCAAAATTTCTCTTAGCGTTCCCAAAATCCACTGAGGTTGATCTCGCGGTGCCGTGACGCCATGGAAAGCAACAAGCATTCGGCCTTCTGGCGCGGCAGGGCAGAAACAACAATAACCCGTGCTGCCCACGACGCGGGCAGCACGGGTTTAGCTCAAAACCTGCTTAGTTAACCCCAGTTGGGCAGGGCGAATGCCATTCGTCTACACATAGATAACGGTTGTGGCCCCGAGGAGATGGGATTTGGATTTGGTCTCAGGGGTTCACCGAACTTACCTTAAACAATGCCTCAGCAGTAGAATGCCTCAGCACTAGACAGACGGGCGCACGGCTACGACTTCAATTTCGACAAGCCAACCTGGGTTGACCAAACCCGCGACCTGCATGGCAGAGCGGGCGGGCAGATTTGGCTGATCTGGGGTGCCAAAGTATTGGGTATAACCCGCCATAAAGCCATCAAAGTCCATCATGCCATCCATCTCGGGGTCGCCCACCAAGAACACCTGCATCTTGACGACATCGCTCAGGGTCAAGTCTAGATCGGTGAGGATGTCTTGAATGCGCTCGATGACGTTGATGGTTTGCAGTTCGGTGTCGCCAAATGCGGCTACGCTGGTGGGTGGCGCGTCTGGGTCTATGACGGGCGGCACTTGCCCGCTGACGTAAACCAGTTGACTGTCGGCGGGTAATTCCACCGCACGGGCAATCGGAAAGGTGGAGTTGGGGATTGGGTAGCGGATGATCTCTTGGGCGATAACCGGATGGGGTGATGCCAAGATGAGGGCGATCGCCAGTCCGCTTATCAGCAGCAGAGCTGCTCTTTTTGAGACGGCAACGCCGAATGCTCCTTGCATCCATCGGGCTAGTTTCTGCGTCCAAACTTGATTCAGCATGATATCTGTCTCCTCACAATTTCACAATCACAATTTCAAAAATACAGTGATGACCGTTGTTGGGAACGAACGCCTCTGCTGTGGCGTTTTGGACGGTTGAGATTAGACGGTATCGCACCGTATTGAGCCGCCTCTTTCAAGCAGTCTCAGCCGACCAGAGGCTTAGTCTGACTAGCATTAAGCCCCGCGTTGAATCGGTTCTTCAAACCATCTTCCAACGCTGAATAGACCGCTGCCCCTTAGGCTTGCATGGCCTGAAGCTGCGCCGCTACGCTCCGCACAGCCTGATGTGCTGACAGCACCGCTCCTTCTTGCCATCCGGTGAGATAGCTGAGGTGCTCACCCGCCAGATAGATGCGATCGTCGGGTTGGTTGAGCAGTGGGTATGCGTCGCTGAGGGCGTCGTCGTCCCACTCTATCCAGCCGCCTTCGCTATAGGGCACCTGTTCCCAGGCAATGCTGAGCCCGGTGTTGGGGGTAATCTCTTGCCGCAGGTTGGGGTGAATGGCTTCTACATCGGCGATCGCCGCTTCTAAGCGATCAGCGGGCGACAGTGCTCCCAGCCGTTCGCCAATGCTGTTGGTCCAGATATAGGCCGCCACCAGCACTCCACCTGGCTGCTGAAACCCTGCCGAGGGATACCACACCTGGGTCACATCCTGTTCTGTCCAAGAAATGCCGCCATAAATGCCGCTGTCTTCTTCCCAGAAGCGGCGATCGCACTGAAACGCAATCTTCATCGCTTTGACATAGGACTCGGCCCCGACGGCGATCGCCTGTTGATAGGCGGGCGAGAAATCCGCATCCACCCCCGACAACACCGACAGCGGCAGGGTGCAGATGGCGAAATCTGCATCTAGCGCTGCCTCGCTGCCAGCCCCGTCGGTATAGACCACGCGCACCCCGTCGGGCGTTTTGCGAATCTGCGTCACGGGTGCGTTGTAGGTGATTAAATGCCCCACCTGACGCGCAAACCCTTCCGCGATTTGATCCATGCCGCCCACGGGCTCTAACATGGTTGCCGCTTGGTTATACCCCTCGGCAAAGTGCATTTTATAGTTCCAAAAACTGGACTTTAGCAGCTCCGATAGGTCAATGGGTGAGTGGCGATCGCCCGCCACATCCCCTGCACCGGGCGGCGTGACATAGCCCGCGCGCGTGCTGCCCTGATAGAGCAAATCCGCATCTAAGTTGCCATAGCTGCGCACAAAGGCCAGAATTTTCTCCCGATCATCAGCGGATACCTCCTCATCCAGGGCGTTGCGGTTAATGGCCTTAGCCAGCAGTTCTGACATATAGCCCCGGCTATCATTCACCACGCGCCGATTCAGCATGGGCTGTCCGCCAAACGCCGCATCATCCTGAAAATAAGCAGCACGATTTTCGTTGACGATCACCTGCATGGGCACGCCAAACTCTTTGCAGTAGCCAAGCAGCGCTTGGTGGTGGTAGGGAATGCGGGCTGGCCCAGGGTTGACATAGAGATGGTCTGCCGTCCCAAATGCACAGGTTTGCGAACTGGACTGTTCCTCTAGGCGATCGCCCGCTCGCAGCGTCCAGCAGCGTCCACCCGGGCGATCGCGCGCTTCTAAAATGGTGCAGTCATAGCCTGCCTGCCTAAGTTCATAGGCTGCCGTCATTCCGGCGATGCCCGCACCAATAATGGCGACCGTTGTTCCGCTGCCTGACTGTGCGGTCAGCTTAGGGCGTTCTGCCCCGGTGGCCTCGGCATGAATCAAGCCCATGGCCTTCATCGTGGCAAAAGTCGCTGCCACGCCCCCGGCTCGCCCGACTAACTTCAACAAACTCCGTCGATTCATAGCGATGTAACACTCCCAGATTCCATACGCATAAACCAGAAACGGGGGCGATCGCACAACCTTTTCAAAAAGAAAATTTCACGCCAAATCGCCGCTCCATCCTGGCTTTAGACGCTACGGCGAACTCCTCGGCCAATGCTGTATCAGGTATTGCCATTGGGAGTAAATACTGACAATACCGAAACCCTTTTAACTCGAACTGACGTTACCCCTAGAATTTGTTTCTTAAGAGCGGCTGATCCAGTGCTGCGCACCGTGTCATACATATCAGAAACTTCAAGCTCTTTTTGATTTGATTCCTCAACTTGTACCTGAGTAACCTGAGTTCGGGATAAGCTCAAACCCTTAATGTGCCGTGCGCGACGCGCACGGCACATTAAGGGTTTTGGGGCATCGCGCGACGCGCGATGCCCCAAAACCCTCTTAACCCGAACTGACGTTGAGAAAGCTTCTTGAGAGTCCACGATTATCTTGTAAGGATTTGCCCTCCAGCTAGGTCACTAGGCGCTGCGCACACGCAGAGCAGCAATCAGTTCTAAGGGAATCTCTTTAACATGAGGCACAAATAGCAGAACAATGCTGTAACTTGCTGCCAAAATTCCGAGACTGTAGATAGGAGAGAGCCAGAGACTGCCCAACAGTGGCGGAACAGCAGCAGCTGCCAGCCATAATGCGTTGGCATACTTGGGTGAACTGTACAGCTTTGTAATAGAACGATGCAGAAGAAAGTGGCTAGGTGAGGCAAAAATTTCGGCTAAGCCGTAGCCGATCGGCCCAAACATGGGTAAAAAGATCCAGCATCCTAACCATAAAGATGCCACGTTGAAGCCATTGAACAGGGCAACATCTCGGTTTCGCCCGACTGCATACAGCGCTGCGGTTTGTAAATCAAACATGGCCCATACTAAGGCTGCGCTTGCAATGATTGGAAAGACTCGCGTGCTGGGGAGCCATTGGTCTCCAAAGACTAAGGGAATAATCCAACTGGCAACGCAGGCAAATGAGGCACAAATGACTCCAATCAACAGCACTTGATAGGCAATGCCACGGGAAATGGTTCGCAGTGTTTTTTCCTTATCATTCGTGATCTTTGCCAACACACTAATCGACATACGACGAATCACAATTCGCAGCAGCGACAGTTGTTCAATGAGCCGAATGGAAATGCTGATAATGCCTGCCGCTTCCAATCCCAACAGCCGAGTGACAAATATAGGAATGGTGAGCGATCGCAGCGTGGTAATCCACTCGGAACCTGAAAACCCAATTCCATAGGCGAGGGCGGGCTTCATCACTGTCCAGTCCCATTTTCCCTGCCAGCGAATGGGCTGGTAGCGAATGGCGAGAATGGCCAGCACAAGAAACTGAGTGATTAAGCCGACAATGGGTCCCCAATATCCCCAATTGAGTAACACCAGGGGAATGGCAACCATGTAATTGCTCGTTTGAGATACGGCCTCGACAATACCTACTTCTGCAAAGTTGAATTCGCGCTCCATCATGGCAATAGAAACCGCTGCAATCATGTCAAACCACAGCGGAATGGCCAAGACCCTCACCACCATCGTAATTTCGGGTTGGCCAGTCCACCATCCCATCAGGGGAGCGCACAAGGCCAGCAGGATGCACAGTGCCCCCCCAACGGTGAGATAAAAGCTGAGGATGTGGTGTTTGGTAAAGTTTGGCAGATCCGGTTGGCGAATGAGATAGGCATGGAGTCCCAATTTTACGTTTGGGCTGAGGAAGTAGAAAATCCCCAAAGCGATCGCCACAATTCCATATTGCTCGGGGCCTAAAATGCGGGCCACAACTAGGGCGCTCACGAGCGACAACCCCGTCGATAGGAGTTGTCGCAGGGTGAGAATGAGGCCGCCTTTTAGCAGTCTTCCTTTCGGACTTTGCATGGTGGGGATATCAATCCAAAAATTAGCCCGAGTGCTGCAATAAAAACTGTTTCAGCTGCTGACCAATGACCTCAGGCGCGAATGCTTGCTGGATGCGGTGTCGGGCTCTTTGCCCCATTGTTTGCCTGAGCGAGTCATCGTCGAGCAGTCGCCCCAGGTTCTGCGCCAACGCCTCAGCATCGCCACAGGGCACCACAATGCCGCCCGCTACTTCGCCCGGCTCCAAAATATCGGAAATGCCCGATGCGTTGGCCGCGACAACGGGGAGCCCGCAGGCCATTGCTTCAGTGGGCGCAATGGGAAATCCTTCAGATCGGGATGCCATGGTGTAAACGTCTGCGGCGGATAGGTACTGCTGAATGACGGTGCGATCGTTGACAAACTCATTGCGCCACATGATGTTGTGCAAGTTCATCTCCTGAATGCGACGTTGAAATTCGTCGGCATCGCTGCCCGTGCCCAGTAGTAGCAGGCGTAAATCTTGACCCGGGCGATCGCGACAAATGCGCTGCCAGGCGGTAAGCAAAACATCCAACCCTTTGTTGTAAATTTCGATGCGCCCGTGAGACACCACAACCTTTGCAGTGGGTGGGATATTCAATTCATATCTCGCTTGTTGTCGATCTACCGCTTGCCAAACCTCAACATCCAACGGATTAAAGATTTGGGCAACCTTTTGCTTGGGCAGTTGGTACTGTTGGCAGACACGCTCCCGTTCCTGGCGAGGAGGAATGATGAGCCCACTGCAGCCATTCATCGAACCTGGACGAATCAATTTTTCCAGGGCGCTCCAAGTTTCAGTGGCGCCACCTTGAAACACAGCAAACACCGGAATTTTGGCAAACTTGCCCATGAGTACACAGGCATCGAATCGCGCATACTCGTAGCTCTGGCACAACAGGGCCTGGCAGTTGGCTTGCCGCATCTCTTTGGCAAGCAGCCTAAGTGGAGTAGATAAATAGGTTCCAGTACTGTTGATAATTCGCTTGAGCGAACTGAGCAGGGATAGCGATGTACTAGATTGTTGGGAGTTGGAGCTGAATTCGCCCTCCACCTGCAGCATCGCCCGCCGATTGCTGCGAACTAAGCGATGTAGCTTGTAGACTTTGGGCACTGGGAGGACGCGAATTGGCACACCCGTTGCCGTATTGATATAAGTTGTCGGCTTGGAAACAGTGGCAGAAATGTAAAAAATAACAGTTCGAACGCCAACCGTTTTGAGGGCGTTGGCATATCCAAACATATAGTTACAGGAAAACTCGGTACAGTATTGCTCTACCGACATGCCCAGCGTGCTGGCAAAGTCTTCGATTACGTCGTAGCAATGAAACAGCGCGATCGCGGGTGAATTGAAGTTGGTGTGCTCAACAGCCTGCGGGGGCATCTCTATTGAAACGGATACTTGGGAGGTCAGCATAAGAAATGGCTTGTATTCTGCTGTGTGGATAAACGCAAAATTTGGCGTCGCAGCAGTTGGGTCATTCCCTTAAAACCTTTGTAGGCATAGGGACCAAACAAACGGCCCAACACCGTAGCAATACCAAATCTCAAAAACTGTTGAGAGAACAAGATTTGTGGAGAGCGGAACAATGCTTGCCGTCCATGCTGAATAGCGTCTGGGTAATTGCTTTCGTCAAGCTTGAGCCAAGCAAGATTGAGGTAAATGCCAGCGTATACCTGGTCGCGCAGATACAACTTTTCCGGCAGTGCCGATTCAAATGCCCTGTCAATCACCACGCAGAGGTTCCGCACCATCCGCTCCCGATTTTTAGACATGCTGCCAGGAGCTTGCCGATAGAGCGTTAATGGCTCTTTGATGACCTTGAATGGAAACTGCGGCGTAATTCTAAGCCACATATCCAGGTCTTCTGCTGATGTGAGGGATGCGTCAAAAACTCCCACCGCATCAAAGCAGGCTTTCCGAACCATGGCCGAGCTTCCGTTTGAGATGACATCTGAATCTAACAGCAGCGCTTCCCAAATGTTGCCTTCAGCCGAGGACGCAAATAGGCGACCCGTTGGAGTGCCGGCTTCATCAACAAGTTGAGACCACGTATACACAACTCCAGCCTCTGGATATTGCCGAAAGTATTGAACTTGTTTTTCTAATTTGCTGACATCCCACAGATCATCCGCATCCAGAAACGCAAGCAGTTCACCAGCAGCATGTTGAATTCCAGTATTTCTGGCTTCGGATAAGCCTCTGTTTTCTTGGGAGATGCAGCGAACGCGAGGATCGGTAATGGTAGACATCCAATCTGTAATGTGATCGGTGCTGCCATCATTAATAATGAGGACTTCGAAATCCTGGAAGGTTTGATTGAGAACGCTAGCCAGGGTATCTGGCAAATACGCCATGGCGTTGTAGGAAGGAATGATGACAGAGACGATGGGTGACATAGGCTAGGTTGATGAAGTAAAATAAAAAATTGATGATATTGATGATAGTTTGTTAGAAGTGCGAGTCAAAGATGGAGTACGTTGTGAAATCAGTTAGCACGGATTGCTGAAGAATGGATAGATGATTGCGTGATACTCCTGTCTGTAACCAAACTCAACCTTTTATAGTAAACCGTTACACAGACGCCGTGCGCCGCAGCCGAGGCACATGGCGTCGCACCGAGTAAATCAGGGACAGCGCCTTTTGATATCGGTGAGAGCCAAGCCATTTCATTAGGGCGATCGCCACACTCAACCGCAGGTTTTCGCTTGTAACCCGCAATTTGGGATATGCCTTGACGGCTTTTGCTCGGTATTGGGCAGATTGGTAAAAGTCGCTCTCTTGGCATTGCAGAGCCTTCCACGCTAAACATAAGTTGGCATAGCCAATGCTGCGATCCTTTAAATAGCGCAACTCTTCAGGTACATCCTGGAATGTCTTCTCAATTACGGCATAGAAAGACTGCTCCATGACTGCACAGTTTTTTGACATACTACCGGGTGTTTGGCGATAATATGCCAACGGCTCAGCTATAAGTGCAATCGGGAACTTTGCTGCGATGCGAATCCACATGTCCCAATCTTCAACCGATCTCAGGCTTCGATCAAACATGCCTGTGATGTCAAAGCATGACTTGCGCACCATTACAGATGGACAGGCAATCACATTTCTTTCTGCCAATAGTTTCCAAGCATTACCATTGGCATCTGAGCGCATTATTCTCCCTGTTGGTTTTCCATTTTCATCAATAAACTCCATCCAGGCATGAACCAATCCCACATCTGGATACTGTTCAAATCGACAAACCTGTTTTTCTAACTTAGTTGGTTCCCATAAATCATCGGCATCCAGAAAAGCAATATACTCTCCTTTTGCATGCATTATTCCAGTATTGCGTGCTCCAGGCAAACCCTGATTTTGTTGTGAGATCAGTTGAGCTCGAGGGTCTAATAAATATGATGTCCACTGCCGAATCTCATCTGAGCTGCCATCATCAATAATAAGCATCTCAAAATCTTTAAAGGTCTGATTTAAAACGCTATCTACAGTAGCTGGCAAATAACGCATTGCATTGTAGGCAGGAATAATAACCGAGACTTTAGGCATCAATAATTCCTTGCTGCTAACCTATTCAGTAATACCGAGAGTGCAGTCTAAATCCGGATACTAAATTGCCATAAACCTTAAAAAT
Organism: Kaiparowitsia implicata GSE-PSE-MK54-09C; assembly: GCA_019359435.1. GTDB lineage: Bacteria > Cyanobacteriota > Cyanobacteriia > Elainellales > Elainellaceae > Kaiparowitsia > Kaiparowitsia implicata. Next base: position 23,013 of record JAHHHI010000011.1, on the reverse strand, counting down.
ACGCTCTAGTCTGGGGCTTTTATAGTACAGGGTCATGTTCATTAGTACGGCCCAAGCCAAACACAAGAAAAAAGCCCTCAAGGTATGCCTTGGAAAGATCTTCCCAAGGTGATTTCTAAAACATTTATTTTCTCGTAGAGCTGCCTAGGTAATAAGCTATATTTATCAACTATGGAGCCAAGTTTTTTGCAATAAAAAATGTTTTATTGGTCTTTTTGAGCGTTACAGGATCTTAGTATAAATCTGCTCCTTTGATTCCCAATCCTAGAGGAAATAAGACTCCTAAAGACTTCAGTTATAAAAGACGTTAGGAATTTATCAAAAATACAAGAATCCAGCAATTTATACTCTTACTTAGCAAAGCCTAAAGTTTTTTAGAAAGTGGTTGAAAAGCCTTATCTGTATAAGTATTCGTGTAGGACTCATTAATTTTTATGCGGAGAATGCGAGCTGGGTTTCCTGCAACTACAGCATTTTCAGGGACATCCTTTACTACGATTGAACCGGCACCAATGATAGCATTTTCACCGATTAAAATAGGTCCAATGATTACCACGTTTGCTCCAATATCGACACCATCTCCAATTACAGGGCTTTTGCTATAGGAGCCATCAGAAAGCTGTTTGTTTCCTATTGTTGTAGAGTTTCTGAGAATACAATTTTTGCCGATTATAGTACGGTGATTAACGACTATCCCCTGCCCATGCTGTATGGTTAAGCCTTCACCGATTTGTGTGTCATAAGGGATTTCAATTCCTAATATCCACTCTACTAAAATCTGATAGATAAATCGTGATGAGATTGAAATTGGTCTACAAACTTTAGGTAAAGCTTGCAGATACTGCGCCGTGCGGAATAACACAAGAACAAGACGCGACTTAAGGCTTGTTTTTTTATTTTTATCCCAATCCTGAAAACAATACTGCATAGAATTTTATGGTAAGATCAGTCTCTTTGAATTGGTTTTTGTCAAACTTTGATGAGTTTTATTTTTGGCATCTTAGCGTGATTGTGCCAAAATCTCTTGATCCTGTTGAATGAATCAAAAAAGAGTGAAAACTACTAAGTTATTAAGTTGGCTTAGACTTTATATCATCATCCAATGACGGATTCCAATCCCACTCTAAAATCGCTAGACATGCCATCCAATAGAAAAAGAAGGTGGTATGACTCCAAATGTTTTCTGTCAACATGCCTACTGGTAAGGCTACTAATACAGCTCGCATCGAGAGGCCAAATCTATATTTGGAGCTGCTCTTGGGTGATTTTTTTAACTGTTGATTAATGTAAATAAACTGACCTACAAAAAAGAATATGAACAATATTAGACCCACGATTCCACCTTCAATAACTGCTCGAACATAGTCATTGTGAGGCAGCAAGCCACTGCGGCTCACAAACGGGGTTACTCCCAGCCCATATCCAATAACTGGAGCAAATTGCCACTTACGAAATAAAAACGACCATTCCGCTAGTCGCCAGTTGAAGCTATTCCCATCCCCATAGGAAAGAATGATGGCTCGTGACATATTGATATTGGGATTGAGCAGTGGCGTTTCTGATATAGAGCCTAAGCGCTCTCTTCCAAATTCTGTACTAGCAAATAGTGCAATCACTGCTGCAAAAAATAGTAAGCCCCCAATCGTTTTGACAAGACTAAACTGGGGAATTAATAGCACCAGCATGAATGTAAATAACATCATCAATATAAACAGAGCTTTTGTGCTAACTAAGAAAAAGGCCAATGTCGTCAATAACATAAGCCAGATCAATTGCCTGCTTGACTGCTGAAATTTCCACAGCGTCAAGCCAATGTAGAGCAATAAAAAAGTAGCAAATGTATTAGGGTGCCCTAGAGATCCACGAATCCTTGAACTGACATCGATCGACACAGAATCGGCAGCACCATCAGATGAAAACTCTACAGGTAAAATGTCTGGAGCTATAGTTTGCAGAACAGCAACTGTGATCGGTAAAAGAAGCCCTAAAAATAAGATTGAAACTGCTTTTGAGGGAGGAATACGGCCTTTGAGTTGCATCACCAACAGATACACCATAAGCCATGAAAATAGACGAATCCACTCACGGATGGAGTCAGAAAGATACGATTGATCGAGTCCAAGACCTCCTAAATGCATAAGCGGTAACCATAGGCCCTGCAATCCAATCCAGGTTGCCAAAAACCAGAAAAAACGCCCCGTGTGTACGGGCTGTCGTGCCAGCAATTGAGTAATAATAAGCCCGATCGTGAGTGCATCGATCGCAAGTGCAAAGTACCCTGGCAGTTGGGCTTCGGAAAAAGAATCAAGGGCACTACGCAGATTAATTAATCCTAGGACGGTATATTCGAATCGGGTTAACAATCCAAATAAAACGATACCTCCTGCCATCACTATGGCTAATAAAACGGGCGAATCATTAGCCATGAACCCGGCCATTAAGCCAATAGCGATGATAGCGGTGGAAGCTAAAACCGTTCGTGATAGATTACCTTGATGATTGCCATTGAGCACGACAGATGAGTCTCTCTGATACAGTACGCATTCAACTAGATAGACAAAACGTCAACGACTTATGTTTTTGGCCTGACTGTCGGCTGATTCGATATTCAAAGTCGTAAGATGCTGCTAATAGCATGCTATTTGCCCTAGCGCAGCGGATTAATCGAATAAAAACCTAAAGGGCAATAGGCGCCCGATCACATCTAACAACCCTTCACTGCCTCGACGCCGGACTACAATTAAATCGCCAGCGTTGAGGGGATCAGTAATATCGCCAAAGTTAACGGTTTGTTGTACAAGCTGCCCTTCAGCATTTACTCGCAGCAGTTCGACTCGCCGATTTGCTTGTTGGGTCAGCCCTCCGGCGGCGGCGATCGCCTGACTCACCCCTGCTGTAGGTGCCACCACAAGCTGCCCAGGATTACGCACCTCCCCAGCCACCTGTACAGCAATACCTTCTGGTGCGACTGTAGAAGATAACAAGGTCTGTCGGTCAGTTGGGCTAAGTGCAACCAGTGGCACAACGATCTCATCGCCATCTTGCAGCACTGGATCTGCGGCTAGTTCTCCTTCTTGAAGGGTCGGCCACAAATTGACAGTCATAGTCTGATTAAAACGTCCAGCCCGTCGAATGGTAATGCTTCGGAGATCTGCACTTGGTTTAATGCCGCCTGCAATCACTAAGGCATCGCTAACAGTAATCGGGCTAATGTTGGCAAAGCGGCCTTCACTATTAGCGTCTCGGTTTTGCGGATCGGCAGGGTTGATGGCGTAGGGGCCGGGGCGCATTACTTCGCCGCTGACGGTGATGCGAATTGGGCTGAGGCTGAGCAGAGCGATCGCCACTTGAGGCCGACGCACATAAGGCAGCAAGGCTTCCGATATACGAGCATTCATCTGGGTTGGCGTTAGCCCTCTCACCGAAATCAGCCCAGCCATCGGCAGCTGAATGGTGCCATCGGGCAGAATGATATGCTCACCCGATAGGTCAGGGAAGCCCGCAACACCCACCTGAATGCGATCGCCCGGCTTTAGCGTCACTTCAGTGGATTGGGGAGCAGGCTGCCCTAATGGAGCAGATGGCACCGGAGTTGTCGGCGTAGGGGATATAGGCTGAGGCGTTAGTGTGGGCTGTTGGGCGATCGCCACAGTGGATAACCCTGTGAGCAGAACCGTGACAGATAGCGCAACCGAACGATAGATACCAGGGGAAACGTAACGCATGATAAATCTCACCAATGGCTAACACGATAAAAATTGAGATTCAAGAACATCTGGAGAATAGAATCGAGATAGATATGCAAACAAAAAGTACAGAAAACGGAATTGACCTCTTGGCAGCCAATCGGCAGCATCGACAGTCGATGCCAATCGGCCTGCTTGACTAGTCGTCTGGATAAGACGCTCCTGCCGAAACTCCAGAAATGGCAGGGGCCGCAGACATGCGATACCCCTCTGGGAGAGATGAGATAGGCTTGCCTGCAGGATCGCCTGTGCTGCTAAGAATGACTCCAAGGTTCGAGCCGCTCGTGTTTTGCAAATCAGACAGCGTCCGCTGCACCGTGTCTTTGGGAGAATAGTCAGGGCGAACTACTAAAAATAATCCGTCTGCATATTCACTCAGCGTTAGCGCATCAGCACTCTTGCCTGCTGGGGACGTATCGATAATCACTAAGTCGTAGTAGCTCGCAACTTTAGTGACCAGCTTCCGCATAAACGGAGATTCTAGCGTCATCAATGGGCGTGCCAAAGGCCGACCCGCAGGCAAGACAGACAGGTTCTCTAGCCGAGTCGCCTGAATTGCTTTATAGAGAGGGATGCTGCCTTCAATCACTTCTGTCAGCCCGGGTTGGGGCAAGACATCGAGCAACTCATGCTGCAACGGCTGTCGCAGATCGGCATCTATCACCAGGGTTCGCTTAGATAACATGGCCGCCACTGCCGCCATCCGGGCAACCACGTTCGACTTACCTTCTAGCGGAAGTGAACTGCTGATCAAAATTGCCCGCAGGGGGTTCTCATTGCGGAACTCGAGCGATTTCAGCAGCAGCCGATAGGGTTCTACCTGAGCTGGGTCATCTAGGAATGCTTCCAGATGATCGATGCCGCTAAGCGATTCCAGCTTCGGGAGCGTTCCCACCACGGGCACCTTAAACAGATCCGTGGCTTCTCCATCCCCATGCACTCGGTCGTCGAGTAGGTCGAGCATGAGCACAGCACCTGCCGACAAGATTGAACCCGCGGCGATCGCCATCACTAAAACTACAGGTGGGTTTGGAAATGTCGGCTCACCCGGAACCGTTGCTGGGTCAACAATCCGCACATTACTGATGAGCTGAGCCTCAGCAATGCGGGCTTGTTCTAAGGTACTTTGCAACAGCTTTAGGGTTTCTTCTTCTTCTTCTCGCTGTCGAATGAGGGCCGCCAACTGCTGCTGCTGCTGGGGCAGGGTTGCCAGCTGAGATTGCAACTGTTGCCGACTCGATTGGAGGGAGGTGAGCCGACTGGCTAGAGTATTGCGCTCCACGTCTCCAGTGATGTAATCCGCAATGAGGGTACTGCTTACATCGTCAGAGGCCGCCACATTTTCTGGCACGGCACCGCCAACTGTGCGGGCATAGCGCTCATCGTAATATTGCTGCAAGTCTGCTCGCTCATCTTGCAGAGCCAGCAAATCTGGGTGCTGGTCGCCCAACCGCGACTGACTGTCAAAAATCCTCGCTTCTACATCTGTGATGCGGGTGCGCAGTTCGCGCAGTCCTTCATCTTGCCCAGCGCGGACGGCAGCATACCCTCCAACCGGGGAGTTGACGCCTGTAATCTGCCTGAGCAGACCATCTCGAGTATTCGCTTCTTGCAACTGCACCAGCGTTGCTCGCAGTTCATTTTCTACCCCAGATAGGCTCTGCACCAGAGTATTGGCCTGGGTCTCGGCTGCAACCAAGCCGCTGGTTTGACGAAACTGGCTCTCGCGCGTTTCGAGCTCTTGCAGTTGCGCTTGCTGTTGCGGAATTCGGCCTTCCAAAAATTCGCGAACCGAGGATGCCTCTAGCCGAATCGATTCTGCGTTTTCTTCAACTGCGGCTTGGGCGATCGCATTCAGGATATTGGCCACAAACTCCTGATCGGGATGCACATAGCTCACCTCTAGCAAATTTGTAGCGGGAAGCACTTCAATTTGTAGCGTGCTCCTCAATTCACCTATGCTGGGATATGCGATTGCATCCTCACCAGTCGTATCTGCTGTCCCCGGAAGCGCCTCATCCAGAGCGTTACTGAGCACTCGCGACGAGAGCAGCAGTTCCGCCTGGGTGGCAATCGGATTAGCATCCCCAGGTGGAGCATTCGATACTTCTGAAATCGCCCGGCCAAACTCAGTGACTCCGGTTTTGCGGTCATCAATCATCAGCCGCACTGCGGTTTGATACTGCGGGGTTGCGGTTGATAAATAGGCAACTGCGGCTCCCACCACTGACCCAAAGGTGAGGAGCACAATCCAAAAATGTCGTCTGAGGGTTGATGATACGGTTGAAAGCTTATCCACTGGCACGCTCTTGATGAACAACGATGGCTAAACTCAAAGGCCGAGTCATGTCGAGTAATGCTCGACTGCTCAATGAGTCCTATGCGAATGATTGATGACGAGCGTTTGTAAACCCGGTGCGAGTCTACAAAACCACCCTGATAATGTCACCAGAGTTTGATTCGCTGTGAAACACAAGCCTGAGGGAACAGTAAGCAAGACTACGGAGCTAGCTTGCTTCAACTTTCACGGCAAATCCGTAATAGTCCGGATCATTCTTTGTCATTGCCTAGTCTTCATCACAGCCTTGAACAGCACCCTGGACAAATAAAGTAGAGATGAATTGACGGGCAAACGGGAACCCAGATTTCAGGCCGATTTCACGCATTAGAACAGATTTCTTTTGAGTTTTGTCTACGGCATCTCTGCCCGTTGAACACGAGGCTGAACCCTGGTTAACGCACCCAATGGGAAATGGATCCATGGGCCTTGAGGGCTGCCTGCTACTCAATGTGGATCGCGGGTTCTCCCGACATACTGGACTGTAGCAATGACGGGCGATCGCTCAGAACTTGCTCAAACACCTTAAGCGTATCGGCCACAATTTTGTCCCAGGTGTAGCATTCATGAATTCGCGCTTTGGCGCGTTCGGCCATTCGTCGCATGTCTTCAGGATGCTGCATGGCCCAGGCTAGGCTGGCCGCACAGGATGCTTCTTGCCCAGCTTGAAACATGATGCCGCGTCCATCACTCAACAGTTCTTGATGGGGTGGAATGTCGCTGGCCACAATTGGAATGCCTTCTTGCATGGCTTCAAGCATGGCCAATGGCAGCCCTTCTAAATTCGACGGCAGGGCAAATAGCCCGGCGCCTCGCATGATTTCGGCCAATCGACCGCCGCGAAGCTCCCCGGTGAACACAATGTTGGGGTGCGCTTCTGCCATTGCATTCAGCGATGACACAAACCCGGATGTATCGCTGTTGCCGCCAATTAGCACCAGTTTCCAATCGTCGTCTAGATTGAGGGATTGAAAGGCTCGAATGAGCAAGTCGGGGCACTTTTCAGGCACCAGACGGCCCAAATAGGTAACGTAGCGCCCGGGAGTTAGGTTGAGCGATCGCCCAAAACTAAAGCTCGGATCTGACGCAGCATAGGTCGCTGGCGCATTCGGAATCACGACAGTATCGCGACCATAAGTTTTGAGGAAATAGGATTGGAGCGCTTGGGTCACAACAATAAATTCATCCGCATAGCGAATCCCGGCTTGCTCTCCCAGTTGAATGATGCGGCTCGACAGCTTGCCCCACTTCTCCCGCTGCCAGTCCAATCCATTGCAGGTCACCACAACCTTAGTTGTTTTAGAAAGCTGCGGGAGCCAGGTAAAGAGTGATGGCCCCAACGCATGAAAATGAATGATGTCATAGTTGCCACGACTGGTAAGCGCTGCACCCAAGCCAGAGCTGGTAAACGCATCCAATCCCTTCATCCCCAGGCACGGCAGCGAAACCACCTGCACCCCTTCAAAATCGTAGGTATGAAATGCTGGCAAGCAGGTATAGGATGACCGCGCAAACAGATCAACCGAATGCCCTTTGGCAACCATTCGGGGGTAAATCTCAGCGCAAATATGCTCAATGCCGCCCTGCTTAGGGGGAACACCTTTTGCACCAATTACGGCAATTTTCATAGCAAACTATCCTCATTACATAGCATCGTCAGGGACTAAACCGAAGTGGCAACAGGGGCAAGATTCAACTGCCAGCGACTCAGCATGTCGCTATAAATATGACCAATCACATCTTTTGCGGCGTAGGGTTTTGCCACTTGAATGCACCCCTCAACCGGAAAGGCTTCGGGCTGAGCCACAACGGTTTGGATGGCGGCGGCGATCGCTGCTGGAGTGCGCTCATGACACACAATGCCGCTAGTGTTAGAGAGCAGTTTTGGAGTCTCGCCACAGTCTGTGGTGATGACGGGATTGCCGGAGGCCAACGCCTCTAGAGCCACCAACGGTAACCCTTCATACACACTGGTCAAAATCAACGCTTGCGAAATCTGATGTAGATGCGCGAGCTCTAGCTGGTCTACGCCCCCCAGCATGGTGATGCGATCTGAGATCTGTAGGCGATCGCCCTCTGCCCGAATCTCGTCTGCCAGTTCGCCTTCCCCAGCCATCAATAGATGTATGTGGGGCTGCTGCAAAGCCGCCAAGGCTCGCACCAACAAGAGGGGATCTTTTTGTGGATGGAGCCGCCCGGCAAACAAAATGAACTGCGTCTCGTCTGGCAAGCCTCTCTGTTGAGCAAACTGCCTCCGCTGAGCGTCTTGCTCTTGCTGAGGCAACGGAAAAAACACGTCATTATCAACCGTATTTCGAATGAGCGTCACCTGATCTGCAACAGCCGGATATAGCTGGCGATACAGCGCTGCCGAGTCAGAATTACAAGAGAAAATCTGGCTGAACTGATGAACCAAGCTACGCTCCAACGCAAAATACGCTTGCGGAAAATGCCGCCAAAGAATCGCCTTTTTACTGTCTGTAGACACCATTTGTTTATGGATGTCGTTGTGAATAAACAGGGTTTTATCGCCTCGCCAAGATTGAGCAACCAGGGTCGGCTCTAACCGATGAAAATGCATGAAATCTGACTCAATGCGCGTGCGCAACAACGCTGCCGTATAGCGCAAGGTAGTGGGAATTAGCTGTCTCACGTTGTCATCTGGTAAGAAAAACAATGGCAAAAATTGCACCACACGTCCCTCAAATTCTTGCTCGTGCCACTGTCGCAGTGACATAGAAGGGTCAGTAGCAGTGCCCACCACCCGCACCACAAATTCATCCGGTGAATATTTCAAAAATGTCCGAATGATGGTTTGAATGCCCCCAATAGATGCATTCCACGGATCGAGTTGATAGAAAATAGTCAGAACAGGTTTTCGATTGAGGAAGTTAGGCGTAGCGAATTGAAATGTCATTGTCACAGAGTTGCTCGTATGGTCGCAAGGTTAGATCAGTCAAGGTGTTGACGAAGACTAGAGATTCAGCAATAACTATTCCTGCAATATTTTTGTCAGCATAAGTGAAAAGCTCGCACCTTTTTGGTACACAGTTATAGGTACAGCCACGATCAGCAAGAATCAGGAAATTCTTGACAGAAAAAAGACCAATGAACGGTGACAGGATTGATTTTGGCGAGCATTTTATCTTGAATAGATTTTGCAATTAGTATGCATCTGCTCGAATCAACACTGTCAGAATCGTTTTGATGATCAGCTGCACATCATATCCAAAGCTCCACCGCGCTTGATAGCGCAGATCTAGGCTGACAATCTCTTCAAAATCGCTGATGGTTGAGCGACCGTTGACCTGCCATTCTCCGGTGAGGCCCGGTTTAACGTGCAGCCGCATCCAATGCCGTCGACTGTATTGCGCCACTTCCTCTACCGTTGGAGGACGGGTTCCCACTAGGCTCATTTCACCGCGCACCACGTTCCAAAATTGGGGCAGTTCGTCCAAACTGGTGCGCCGCAGTATTCTGCCAACTCGGGTAATACGCGGATCATTTTGATTTTTAAAGATGGCTCCTTTCGCTTCATTCTTGACTTGGTGCTTGAGCTGTTCTGCATTTTGCACCATAGTGCGAAACTTATAGAGCATAAAGCAGTTGCCATTAAGGCCACAGCGTTTTTGTTGATAAAAAATAGGGCCTGGATCATCCAGCCAGATGGCGATCGCAATGGGGAAAAACACCATTGCTACAATTGTCAATCCCACCAAACCGCCGACTATATCTAGCAGCCGCTTTAGCAACGAATAGGCAGATGGATGAATCCCTGTAGTCTCTACCAGACAGAACTGCGATCTGTTGATTTCTCCCGGAGCAATATCAGCGATTCTCATAGGGAACCTCCGCTAAGGGGACAGCGAGAGAGAAATAGCACGATAAATCCAATGCTTGTCAGGAATCAAGCGTTGGCGTCGTGATACCTAGCGTTGAACATGCCGACCCGGTTGCAATGGGGGACAGAGTTGTTCCAACTTTTGGCAGCGCTATTCATGAGCAGGGCGATCGCCCACACTCAGCGCCGATGCACCCAATCATTCATCGTCGCGACATCGTCGCGCAATTAACTCTGCAAGCAGCGTCGAACCGATGAATCATCAATCAACGTGATCAGATGAATCTGATGCAACGCAGGCAGGCTTCTGCGAGTTGGTAAAGGATTAATTCAATGCTGATTAAGGATTAAGAACCGACTCAGAGCACAGATTATCTAGGCAGATTTGAGTCTGCTTCTGTGGCAACTGCGAACGGTAAACCCTGAATATTTTCTAAGAAACGGGAAGCTTGGCTCAGTGCAGATAGTGCCAGCACTACAACCTCCGACTTGATCTGTCTTGAGCGTGATAACCCTGTTACAGCCAATTCAGTTCTTGCTATGGGTCTTCGCGGATTATATAGACAGAACTGGTAATGAAATCGGTAGATGAAGTTGGCAGATGCTCGTACTGCACTCTTCTTTCTTCTGGGTTCTTTAGGTGCAGATAGTTTACTTTGCCTTTGCCTACTCTAATCGAGCGTCGGCAAGTACTAACTCTGCACTTAGGCATATCTATGAAGATCCAGTAAATCTGCGTAGATCCAGTAAATCTGCGTAGCATGCATTCAATACTAATGAGTGAGCGTTGCAGCCGTAAGGCTTCAACGGCTGCTTGATTGTCCTTTTAAGCAAACGTGAAGTTTACGTAAATTCATGTAAATTTACCGGAGCCGTAAATTTGCTGATCAGCGCCGATCACGTGACCCGCCGACCGGGCTCCCGCCTTCCCAAACGGTAGTTTGAATGAGTCAACGGTATGTCCCGACTGTAGACGCGCCAAGCGCTGTTAAAATATGGATGCTGCGTGGTATTAAGGATAATCATAGATCTATGAGTCGTCTTCGCTCCTTATTCGCTTTAGTGTTGGTGGCGATCGCCGCCTTCAGCGTCAGTTGCAGTAGCCCCAAGATAGCCAAAGGGCCACTCTACACTCCAGAACAACTGGCCCAAATCCAAAATTTGTCTGTGGATGTACTCGATATTCGGGAGCGGATGCTGGGCATTCCTCCGCTTGTGCAACAGGATGATTGGGGCAACGTCAGCACTTACATTCATGGGCCGTTAGGAGAATTGCGCTTCAAAATGAGCATTCTGGGCCGCAGCCTAGAGCCTAAGAAAACCAAGGCTGAAGCGGCTGACTTAGCAAAGAAGGTCTTCGGGCATCTGAATTTAATTGATGAGGCTGTCCTCACCCGCGATACGCGTAAAGCACTGCTGAATTACAACGAAGCGCTTAAGGACTTCGATGGCTTTTTGCAGCTTGTTCCTGATACCTCAACTATCGATGAGGCTGCCTAGGGGTCGCCACGCCTCAGTCGAACCCCGTTAGGCGGGGAAAGTTGTCAAACACCTCCCGATTTGGGTTATGAGGTCGCCTCGCGACTCAAGCCGGGGGGTGTTTTGATTAGGCAGTGTAGGTTACGTTTTGGTCTTGAGAACGGCGATGGAGGAATTAACGATCGTGAGAGTTGCCATTGTAGGCTGCGGCATTGTTGGGGCAATGCTGGCCTACGAGTTTTCCCTAGTTCCCGAATTGACAATCACGGTGGTGGATCGGCAGCCGCCAGCCCAGGCCGCAACGGGGGCCGCGTTGGGCGTGCTGATGGGAATCATCAGCCGCAAGGTAAAGGGAAGGGCGTGGCGGCTGCGCCAATTGAGCTTGCAGCGCTATGAAACGCTGGTTCCAGAACTGGAGGCGATGATCGGGCGATCGCTCCCCGTTAACCGTCAGGGCATTGTGCGGCTGCAGGGTCAGGTTGATCGGGCCAACCCCCAATCTGCTCAGCAGTGGCAAGCCCTAGCAACGCATCGGGCAGAGCAGGGGTTATCGCTGGAGCTGTGGGATCAGGCAATGCTGCAACAGCGCTGTCCGCAGGTGGCGCTGCCGGAGACCCCATCCGAGCTGGCGGCTGTGTATTCACCGGGCGATCGCCAGCTTGATCCCACTGCGTTAACGCTGGCCTTGGTCGAAGCCGCAACGGGCAACGGTGTCACGTTTTGTTGGGGCCTGCAGGTGACTCCCTTAACGGCAACCAATTCTGCCGGAGATATAGACGCCCTGATCTGCCAGCCTGTGGCGTCTGACTTAGCCGCTGCTGCATCAAGAGATCGGGAAACAATCGCCGCAGACTGGGTCATCTTAGCCGCCGGACTTGGAACCACAGCGTTGACTCAGCCCAGCGCCCAACCCGTAGAGGTGCGCCCAGTGTTGGGGCAGGCGGCCCGAGTCCACCTAGAGCAGCCCTTGGGGCATCCTGCCTTTCAGCCTGTCATCACTGGGGACGATATTCACCTCGTGCCGCTGGGGCAGGGCGACTACTGGCTCGGCGCTACCGTGGAGTTTCCCGATGCGGTAGGTGCAGTAGCCGCCGACGCGCAGGCTTGGGTGCAGGTGATGCAGGGGGCGATCGCCCTTTGGCCTGACTTGGCTCAGGCCACCGTGACCCAGCACTGGAAAGGGTTACGGCCCCGACCCTTTGATCGCCCCGCTCCGGTAATTGAGCCACTGCCGGGGTATCGCAATGTGATTGTGGCTTCTGGGCATTACCGCAATGGGGTGCTGCTAGCGCCTGCGACTGCCGACCTAGTGAAGGGCCATATTCTCTAGCCGTGGGCTTATCGTAATGCGGAGTTCAGCGCAGGACGGGACGGTTGATTTACCGCATGTGTCGGTCATTATCCCGATTTACAATGGCGCAGCAGATGTGCCAGCTCTGTTAGATTGCCTAGCCGCGCAGCAGTACCCGAGCGATCGCTGGGATTTATGCTGCATCGACAACAATAGTCAGGATGCAACTGAGACGTTACTGCGTCAGCACATACAGTCGTTGCCAATGCCCTGCCAACTGTTGCAAGAAACGCAAATCCAGAGTTCCTATGCAGCACGCAATCTAGGAATTTGCGCCACGACGGGCGAGATTCTTGCCTTTACTGATGCAGACTGTCGGCCCCAGCCGACCTGGCTCATGCAGTTGGTGCAGCCGTTTGAGGATGCGGCGGTGGACTTAGTTGCAGGAGACTTGCAGGCGTTGCCGAGTTCGGCATGGCTGGAGCGCTATGCGGCGCGGCGTGGCATTTTGACGCAAGAGACAACGCTGGCGCATCCGACTCGTCCCTATGGGCAAACGGCAAACTTGGCAGTACGGCGATCGCTCCTCTCCCAAATAGGGCTGTTTCGCCCTTATCTGACCACGGGCGGTGACGCCGACCTATGCTGGCGCAGTCAGCAATCCCACGCCAGACGCCTAGTCGTTGCACCCCAGGCCGTCGTGTATCATCGACATCGAGCAACCCTGCGCGACCTGTGGCAGCAGTGGCACCGTTACGGCCAGGGCAACCGCTATCTGCACCAGCTTCACGGCGCTCCGCTAATGCCCGATTGGACGGGTTGGGACTGGGGACGGCGGCTAGGGCGCTGGAGCCTAAAGCAATTGCCTGCAGCGGCGATCGCCGCCGCCCGTGGGCAAGCCCCTTGGGGGTCGCTGCTGGATGAACCGTTAGACTGGTACTGCGCTCTCGCCCGGCAGCAGGGGCAGCGCAGCGCAGCGTTGGTTGACGCCATGCGGCAGATTGACGAGTTCTGCTCTCAATGCGCCAAAGGAGGGGCAGCGCATAGGGATGCTCTAACCCAAGAATCACGACTTTGCGGCAGCGCCACCCCAGTTTTCTGGAATGAATCATTTTTTAGGACTCACTCTGTGGATTTTTTTGACAGGTGACAAGGGGGCTCGACGCCATACGGCACAATGCTTTGGGAGAATAGAGGAGCAAAAAAAATAGGGAGCCTCAGTGCAGCTCCCCCTGCTTGACTGACAAAACTAAGAAGATGGAAAACAGCTGAGAACGGTAAATTCACGGTTAAGTGCATCATCCTGTTGTCGCTTAGAGGCAAAGGCAGGCTGAGGGTCAGGGTCACTAGAAAGAAACTCAGGATTTAGTATCAACCCATCAAAATGACCCGATCGATGACGTGGATGATGCCGTTGTCGGCCTCAACATCTGCCATCAAAACTGTGGCATTCTTCACCTCCCCCGCTGCCCCATTCACCGGAATCGGTGAACCCTCCAAAGACTGAAGCGAAGTCACTTGGCTCAAGTCCGCCTGGGTATAGTGACCCGCGACCACGTGAAACTTCAGAATGCGGGCCAGTTGAGGCGGATTTTGTACCAGGGTTTGCACCGTGCCGAGGGGCAGGTTGGCAAAGGCATCGTCATTGGGGGCAAAAACCGTAAACGGGCCAGCCCCCTGCAATGCCTCAACTAAGCCAGCAGCCTGCACAGCAGCCACCAGGGTGGAAAAGCCTGGGGTTGTGGTTGCGATCTCGACGATAGAAGCCATAGGGGTGGATGGGTGGATGGGTGGATGGGTGGATGGGTGGATGAGTGGATGAGTGGATGAGTGGATGAGTGGATGAGTGGATGGGTGGATGGGTGGATGGGAAAGGCTTAGCGGTAATCCTGGCGCTGAATATCCCGCAGGCGGGCTTCGGGGCGGAGGAAGCGATCCATCTGGGCCTCGAAGAATTGGCGGTTGGCTCGCAGATGCTCGGGGTTGGGGTCGTTTAGGGGATACAGCAGAGCCGTGCGTAGGGCTTGGATCACGGCGGAGGTGACGTTGTACATCGAGCGCTGAAAGGTTGCGCCAATCTGGGTCAACTGGTCATCCTCGCCGCGACAGTGCTGGCGGTAGTAGTCCTGCAAATAGGGCGGCAAAAAGTGCAGCATATCCTGCATCAGCAGAGTGGGCGGAATGCCCGCACTGCCAATGGGAAACACATCGGCAAAGAGAATGCCGTAGTGAAAGTCAGACTGAGCCGCTGGCACTTGTCCGGCCTGGGCGTTGTAGGACTTGGTGCCGCGAAAGGGGGCCGTGCGGTAAAACACCGCTTCGACATAGGGCAAGGCCGCTTCGTAGAGCCAGGTAAAGCCGCAGGATTTGGGAATCAGCTCAAAACACTCATCCCCGACATAAACGTGGTGATAAATCGGGCGACCAGCCACAGCAAAAATACCGTTCACCAAAAAGTCCATCGCATCCGGTACCCCGGCAAAGCCGCCCTCATCGTAGATGTCGCTCATCTCAAAAAACACCGGGGCCATCACTTCCCAAAACTGGCCCAGGTTGGCGTAGTAAGACAGCTCCCGGCATTTCTCGTAGAACATCTCGGGGAAGGCTTTGTAGAGCCCCAGCATTACCGGGTTGCCTTTGAAATAGGCGCGGATGGTGCGATCGCACGCTTCTGTGTACTCCGGGGTTTGCAGGTAGTCATTAAAGCGCCCGCCCATGCCCTGATGCCATAGCATCGCCCGCATACAGGCTTCGGCAAACTCCATATTGATCCGGTCATGCCAAAGGTGATGAAACAGCTTGGGCAGCTTGTGCTTCAGCTCCCCTTTTTCCATAAACTCCAACAGCTCGGGATGGGCTGTGGCCTCCCCCCGCCAGATCCGTAGATCGGCGGTCTCCCCGGCATAGTGGTTGGGCAAGTCAAGGTAAGACTGCGGCAGAAAATACTTAAACGCCGGGATTGGATTGAGAAACACCCGCTCGGCAATGTAGAGCAAATCCCGCCAGTAAAAGTCCATCGGCACCGCATAGGCTTTGTAGATGCCGATGATTTGCATCAGGTTTTCGGGGGTGTCTGGCAACATTGACCCCCCGGCTTCTAGGCGGTGGATGATGTCGGCGTGGGGGTGGGTGGAGGGGGGGAGGGGTGTGTGGGTGAGGGTGGTCATGGTGGTTTTGGGACTAGCTGTTGAGAGGGGGGATGGGGGGATGGGGGGGATGGGGGGATGGGTGGTGGGCTTAAAAAACGGGATTTTAGAGATTGGGGTTGAGGGGTTGAGGGGTGGGTGGGTTGGCGAGGAGTTGGCCAGGGATGGTAGGTAGGGCTGCGGTTATGACTTGGGCGGTGGGAGCGCTCCACTGCACTAGGCCGTTGGGCTGGATGCCGAAGTAGAGGATTAGGCCAGCCAGCAGGTAGGCGGGGAGTTTTTCGCTGAAGGAGACTTGGGGAAAGTAGGCGATCGCATTGTCTAGCCGTCCGAAGCAGGTGCGGTTGAGCAAAATCACGAAGTACACGGCGGTGAGGCCGGTGCCGATGACCCCGAGCAAGGTTTGCAGGGGATAGGTGGCGTAGCTGCCCTGGAAGACTAGGAACTCGGTGACAAAGCCGACGAGTCCGGGGATGCCAGCGCTGGCCATGCCCCCGAGCACCAGCAGAGCGCTGACCATCGGTAAGCCCCGCACCGGGTTCATCAGGCCGTTGAGCACATCCAGCTCGCGGGTGCCGACTTTGGCTTCAATCAAGCCGACTAGGTGGAACAGAATTGCCAAAATTAGGCCGTGGGCCACCATTTGAGTCACCGCCCCGGTCATCGCCAGTTCGGTCATGGCCGCGCCGCCGAGCAGCACATAGCCCATGTGACCAATGGAGCTGTAGGCCACCATGCGCTTGATGTCTTTTTGGGCGATGGCGGTGATGGCTCCATACAGGACGCTGACGGCGGCCCAGCCAGCTAGATAAGGCGATAGCCAGACCCAGGCATCGGGGAATAAGCCCAGGCAAAACCGCAACAGGCCATAGGTGCCGAGCTTGGCCAACACGCCGCCTAGCATCATGGCCACTGGGGTACTGGCGGCAACGTAGGTATCTGGCAGCCAGGTATGGAAGGGGACTAGGGGGATTTTGATGCCAAAGGCAACCAGCAGCAGCGCCAACAGCCCGACTTGCCAGAGCAGCGGCAGGGATTGACCCAGACCGGCATGGTAGGTGAAATCTTCGGCTTGGCTGAGCCAGACGGTGCCCAAGAACCCGGCCAGCATCAGCGCTCCAGAGAGGGCGGTGTAGAGCAAAAACTTGGTGGCGGCATAGGCTTTTTTCTCGCCGCCCCAAATGGCAATCAGTAGGTAAAGGGGCACCAGCTCAATTTCATACAGCAGGAAGAACAGCAGCAGGTTTTGGGCGACAAAGGCTCCGGCGACGCCAGCGCTGACCAGTAGCAGCAGGCAGTAGAACAGGCGGGGTCGCTCTTGGTTGGGGTCACTGCTCCAGATGGCGACCCAGGTGATCAGGCTGTTGAGGGCCACCATCATCAGGGAAAGACCGTCGAGGCCCAGTTCGTAGTTGAGGCCGAGGGCGGGGAGCCAGGGCCAAAATTCGCGAAATTGCAGGCTGCCTGTGGTGAGGTCAAATTGAGTGAACAGCCAAATTGTCCAGACCAGGGCGGTTCCAGCGCTGATGAGAGCGAGGTTGCGGGCAGATTTGGCGGCGAGGTTGGGCCAGGTTGCCAGGGCGATCGCACCTAAGAAAGGCAGCAAAAGTAGGAAGGTAAGCATCATGGTTGCAAAGGTTAGGCAGCGGTCAAGACTGGGGTTGGCGATGTTTGCAGGCTAGCAGGGAAAGCTGTTCTGGCGAAAACAGGGTGCTAAAACAGAGCGCTTAATGCGGCCCAGTTCATGCCAACGCCGAGGGCGACAACGCCCAGGGCGATAGTGAGGATGTAGAACTGAAGCTGACCGCTGTTGCCGTATTTCAGGGCTTCGCCGCTGAATAGGGAGACTATGCCGACGGCGTTGACGAAGCCATCGACGACATAGCGATCGAGCCAGTCGGTGAGGCGAGAGAGGCGATCAATGCCCCAGACGAAGGTGTTGCGGTAGAGGTTGGGGGTGTAGAAGTCGTAGGCCAGCAGGTTTTGCAGTGGCTTTTTCACCAGGTTGCCGGGATGCTCTAGGGCGCGGTTGATGTACAGCGCGCTGCCGATCCCTAGCCCGGATAGGCTTGACCAAGTCAGCAGCAGGGCGAGGTCGGTGTTGAGGCTGGCCCAAGAGGGCAGGAGGTTGAGCTGGGCCAAGAGCAGGGGCAGATGGAGGACAAATCCAGCTGCGATCGCACTCGGCAACACAATCAACCAAATCGGCTCGGGCGATCGCACCGTCATCGCCTGGGGCTGACCGGCAAAGGCTAACCCCACCAGCCGGGCCAAGCTAAAGGCGGCAAGACCGTTCACGGCCAAGACCACCAGCACCAGCAAGCCTTGCTGGGTTCGCCACAGACTAGAGGCTAGGGACAGCAGCGCCCAAAATCCGCCCAGGGGCGGCAAAGCGACCAGGCCCGCCGCTCCGGTGATCAGGGTCAGGGCGGTCACCGGACGGCGGCTCCACAGTCCGCCCATTTGGGTCAAATCTTGGGTGGTGATGTTGATGATGATTGATCCTGCTCCCATCACCAGCACGGCCATCCCCAGGGCATAGACCAAGGCCAGCAACAGCGCCGCCCCTGGTTGCTGGACGCCGATGGCGATAAACATCAGCCCCATGTAGGCACTGCTGAGGTAAGACAGCACCCGCTTGATATCAACTTGGGCAATGGAAATCAGGGTTGCGCCAATAGCGGTGATTGATCCGACTGCGATCGCAAAGGCACTGGCGGTAGAAGACAACGCCAGCAATGGGTTCAGCTTGATCAGCACCCAAACCCCGGTGGTCACCACCACCGCATTCCGCAGAATGGTGCTGGGCAGCGGGCCTTCCATCGCCTCATCCAGCCACAGGTGCAGCGGAAACTGGGCGCACTTACTCATCGGCCCCGCAATTAGTCCTATGCCAATCAGGGCCATCAGCCCTGGAGCCACGTCTGCGGTTTGCGCCCAGGCTGCTAGCTCCCGAAAGTCCCAGGTGTGGCTGAGGGGATAAATCGCCAGCACCGCCATCAGCAGCACCAAATCCCCCACCCGCTTGGTCAAAAAGGCATCCCGCGCCCCCGTCACCACTAAAGACTGGTTGTACCAAAAGCCCACCAGCAGGTAGGTGCCCAGGGTCAAAACCTCCAGCAGCATGTAGGCAAACAGCAGGGAGTTGCACAGCACTAGGGCGCACATCCCCGCTTCAAACAGCGCCATCATGGCGAAGAAGCGCCCCCAGCCCCAGTCCATCTCCAAATAGCCCACGGCATAGATCTGGGCCATCAGGTTGAGGGTGGTGATCAGGATGCAGGCTCCCAGGGTGATGGCATCGGCTTCGAGGGGGATCATCAGATCTAACCCGGCGACCGAAAGCCAGGGGGCAAAGAAGAATTGTGGGGAAGATCCGCCCAGGAACACCGTGAAGGCCAGCAGGCTGTGAACTAACGCCAACGCCGTCATGGCGATGTTGAGATAGCCCGCCGGACGCGGCCCCGTGCGTCGCACAAATGCCGGTGACCAGGGAATGCTCAACAGCATTCCCACCAAGGGATAGAGCGGGATAAACCAGCTCGTTTGAGCAAGCACATGGGGCATCGAATCCTCCTCCTGCGGCAACATAAACTGCGCCAGCCTAACTCTGAGCGTCGAAGCTGGCTGAAAAAACTAGGACAGCAACCATAGACTTTAATCAATCAATTCTATTTATTGATAGTCAAAGGTCTATGCCTGTGTGTCATAGAGTTTAACCAATCCCGATGTCAGATAGGAAGGGGAAACGGGATTCAATTCAATTTGTCTTTTAGAGTTGTTTGATAAATTCTGATAATGAATGAATGCTTAGCTTGTCTTCTCTATAGAAAAAAACGGGTAGAGCAACCGGGACTTTCCCTAAGCTGGCTGGAGCCCTGAAAAGTCCCGAGCTGATGGGGCAGCAGCCTGTCTAGGCAACTGCCAGATTGAGCCTTGAGCCAGCTAATGCGGTTAATTCGGCGCGGGTAGATCCGCTAGAAGCGGGCGATGACTCCTCAGAGTTTGCAGCACTTGCACCACAGGACTTCCCCAGCCGATCATGCCGCCCTGGGCCGTCATTATTATCTCTAGGGTGTCTTGCTTAAACACTGGGAAGTAGCTGGCAGTGGCGTTTTCTACCAGCGGGCAGTCATAGCCCCAATCATTCGCGTCCCGCAGAGTCGTCTGCACACAAACTTCAGTGGTTACGCCTGCAAAAATCGGCGTTGCTGAATGACAGCATGAATCTGTGTACGATCGCACGATCGTGACTCCCTGCGAGGAACGCTGCTGCCTGAATTCATGCTCGTTTCGGCAATGCCCAAAAATCAGGTGGGTAATGCGTTGGGCTTGGAATTGGGCCGCCAGATCTGTAGCATAAAATGCGCCTTCACCCGGACTGTGTTGGTTTGTATTCCTCCTGCTAAAGAATCAAACCCGACCCCGCCCAGGGGCCAAGGTCGGCCAAGAATGGTGAAACCTCTGGGGTTGACCAGCCCAGGGGCAGGCTACCTTCGACTCGGTGGCCTTGGCGGAGGTAAAAGCGCAACAGGCGCTCGGCACCGGAGTATTGGCTGATTTCGTCGCTCTCCCAAAGCACCTCGGCGGTCCCGGTGAGGTAGAGCAGATCGCCCCGCTCAAAGTCGAGGAATAGCAGCCCGGCGTGGGGGTTGAGTTCTAGGTTGCCGAAGGTGTTGAAGTGGCAGTTGCCCGAAAAGTCTGGGATGGTGAGGGTCTGGGCATCGTCGATGCGCACAAAGCCGGGATTGCCCCCCCGGTGGGAGACATCGACGCCGCTAGCGGCTCCGGCTGAGGCGGCCTGGTAAGCGGTGGCGATGAAAAATGTGTCGGCGGCGGCGACCATGGCCCGTTCGGCGGGGCCGAGGGTGGTGAGGAAATGGCGGGGCTTGGGCCGGGTGGGGTCGTGGGCGGTGAGGTCAAACCGCCGCGCCTGAATGTACTGGGGGCAGTTGCCGAAGCTCTGGCCCACCGCCACCACAATGCCGCTGGCATCTACGGTCTCGATGGTGCCGTTCATGCGGTTGCGGCGGCGGGTGGGCAGATCGATGCCCAGCAGGCCCAGGTCGGCCCCAGGGACGAGGGTGTGGTGGAGCGGGTCGCCAAACAATGGCTGGGTGGCCAGGTGCAGGGTGCGATCGCCCTGGGCGGTCATAAACCCCGGTTCCCCCACCACAATTGAAGCCCACGGCTGACCGTCGCTATCGACAGTGCCTGCGATCGCGTAGGGTAGCTGAGCAAAAAACTGCCGGTGCTGCTCAGGCATATGGTCGCGAATGATCCGTCGCCCCTGGCGCTCCATGCGCTCTAGGATGCCGTACCGGGCGTGGATGGATCGCTCCCCCTCATGGAAGGGCGATGCGGCGTGGGTCCAGCCTGAGATTGCCATTTGAATTTCTCACTTCTTGAGGCTAAGGGGTTGGGCAGTTTTGCTCACGAAACAACCCACGAATTTTGCGTCTTTTGGGGCTAAGACTCTGCAACTGATCTACATGAGAGGGTAGTGCATTAACGTAAAGGATATAGAAAAATTAAGGCATTGCTGTCGCATGTCTAAAGTTTGAGGGAGCTGTCCTTTTCAAAGAAGCTAGAGAATCACATCGGTGCGAGCTGGATGTTCATCCACTCCTACAATCGCCAGCTTAGAGAGAAGCTAGTAGAAGGGGAAGAGCCTATCTTTCCCTCTGTCCTTTACTAAAATGCATTACCCATGAGAGATCTGCTTTTCTAGAAAACTCATCAGGCCTAGCGAAGGGCGGCATAGACGCCAGTGCCAACCATTAACGTACCGACGCTGCGGTTCAGCCGTTGGCGTGCCCTGGGGCCTCTAACGAATCTCCCGGCCCTGGCAGCGCTGTAGGAATACAGAGCCAAAACGAGGCCTAGGGCCAGACTGATGACGCCAATCGCAATGAGGCTATCAGCCCAGTCAAACCGGCTCAGGTCGATGAAGGTGGGCAGTAAACTGACGTAAAAGACAATCACCGCCGAGTTGCTAAAGGGCACCGCTAGCCCGGTCAGAAAACTTGAGCAGGGGTTTGACTGTGATCGGCTGAAATCAATCTGATCTGCCGAAACATCAGTTCTCCAAAGTTTGAGGCCGAGCCAGATTAAATAGAGCGCGCCAAGATATTTAGCAGCGATGAAAAAGCTGCCCAGGGCATTGGCGGCGGCAACTAAACCTAGGATGGCAATCATCAAGAAGATCACATTGCCCAGTAAAATACCGCCGATGATATAGAGCGTGGATTGAAAGCCCGAGGCGATCGCCCTGGCTACGCAGGCAAACACCCCCGGCCCCAGGGTTGATTCATTGTAGAAGATGAAAAATCTGCTCAACCTGGTTAGCCAGCTTCCGTAGAGCGGACGACACTGAATCAAATCCATTTAGCCGGAGCACGTTAATCGTTATGGACCGAAACAGCGAAGCAATGAGCAGGGCATTCGGGTCTCGTCCATAGGTCTCATCCTCATTGAGGACGGCATCTTTTGGCCAATGCAATCGATTTTCAATACTCCAATGCCCTCGCACCATGGTGTTCCACAGCGTGGCTGTGGTGGCGACGGAGCTGAGATAGTAGGCTCGATGAATGGAACATTTGACTGAAGTACATCGCCGTCGCTCGACACAGAGGACGGTTTTCGCACCCAGCCAGTGCTGAGGGTCAATACCTTTGGCTGCATATACCTTGACTAAGCGCTGTTCCTGGCGACCATGCTGGCACTCAAAGGGTGTTGACGCGATTTGGCGAGGGCAACGGTAGCGAACGAGGGTCTCAATCTGACAATACAGCTTTCCTTGGTTCTCTTTGACAGCCACTCAGTAGTCATTGCCCCCTTCAACAATGAGGGAGAGTGTTTTTTTGGGCGTGAAGCGCATCTATCCCTCTTTAATCACTTTGAGGGGAAGAATTTAAGATAGGAATGGAGAGTTTTAAGGTGCGAAAGATTCAATGCCTGCTTCGAGAGAGGCACGACCCACGATTCGATTTGTGGATGAGTACTGCCAATTATATGCGGGTTTATTCCCAGAAGTGCGTAGTTATGAAGCCTTCAAGTTTCTGCACTTGGGGATGATTAGCGAGATTAAACGTAAGTCGCTACCAGCCATTGCCAAAGCCGTTGGACTCGATAACCCACAAACCTTACATCACTTTCTCACCGAATCTCCC
>JAHHHI010000010.1 GCA_019359435.1 Kaiparowitsia implicata GSE-PSE-MK54-09C | reverse complement strand
CGCAGGTTACGCAGATGTGGTTTTGTTTACCTTTCCTCTTGCCGTTCTTACGGATATGAGTGGCTCCGCATTCGGGACATTGCATCGCAGATTATCCTAATTCATCTTCTAATTATGCAACGCCGGATTATCTATTGACGTAATCTGAGCGATCGCCCTCATCACTCATACATCTTTGAACAATTGACGGCTCTTCTCCATCGTCGAAGCTGCTATTGAGACTCTTCCGCTCTGGTGTATCGAAAGATTCATCCTGTGAGTCTCAGAATTCTCATGTCTCATTGGGCATTTTTATAATGTCTTGGGGCGATCGCTCTCACTCTTAAACCAATTTCTGAGCATAAGGCTCTGTTCGGGATCAGGCTGTTTCAGTAGCTTCACGCAAATTTAATAGGTTTTTTTATTGATCCCCAAACCATTAATGCCATAATTAATAAAGCTAAGTTAAACAGCGCTGTAGTTTATTTGCCAAGTCACATCCAATTTTTGCAATTGGGTCTGGTGACAGTATTTCATCTAAATTTGGCTATCGTTTATTTCACTATTTCAAAGGCCAACTATCGACCGAAACCATCATATCTGCCTTGAGTTGGTTGCTGGCATGATAAAAATTGTGACATTCTCAGAATAAGGTGGATTAGTGGGCAGTGCGCGGCGTCAGCCATTTAAGAATTAATCGAGGGTTTAGACATGCAAGTGGTAGAACAGATTCATTGCCCCAATTGTGGAAGCAAAGCAGAGCGAATGCATGGGGTAGAGCAACAAACTATAAGGACTCAGTGTGCCGCTTGCGACTACCTCATGGTTACCTGTGCCACAACAGGGCGAGTTATTGAAGCGTATGCCCCAGGTATTGCCATGCCTATCTCACTTGCACGCTAGCCGTTCTTTAGAATTAAGTCCTCATACCGAACTCCCCAATTTTGACAAGTTCGGCATCTGCGTACGCATCAAAATCGAGGAGTTTAGGTTTAGATTCATACCTTCTGAATCGGCTAAATATTATTTCTCAAGAAATAAATTTCATGGGTAACGTTGAAGCCCTTGGTGGTCTGACCCTTTATTTCTTTGCACCTTCCTGTCCCCCAGCCCAGTATTGAAGACTCAAGTAAAGACAGGAATTGACGGCCAAACTGCGCTTGTTTTATTTCGCTAGCGATAGGCGCTGAAGCGTTGCTGTTAGTCGCGTGAGCGTGCGCTGGTTCTCCTCTGGCGTGCCCACAGTAATCCGAAAACCGCCTGCAATATACCGAATGAGCGTGCCCTGAGTCTTGAGAGATTGGAACAGGGCGATCGCCGCTTCTTCCGCAGATTGTGCAGATTGCGCCACTGCTTCAGGCGTGAGACGGGCGAATATCAGGTTTGCTGCGCTGGGCCACACTTGGAGGCTGGGACACTGCTGTAATGCTTGGTAAAGGCGATCGCGCTCAGCCGTAATCGTGCCAATCACCTCCAGCAAATTCGGCGCATGCTCGAGGGCGAGCAGTGCTGCCGACTGGGACAGGCTAGGCAAGTTGTAGGGCAAGCGAATTTTGTCGAGCGTGGCTACTAATTCAGGATGGCTGATGGCATACCCCACGCGATGCGATGCCAATCGAAAGGCTTTTGAAAAGGTGCGTAGGATAACCCAGTTGGGATGCTGGGGCATTTCCGTCAGCAAGGATGTGCCGCTGAATTCAAAATAGGCTTCGTCAATGACTACCAACACAGACTCAGGCACGTGGCGCAGCCAGTCAATTTCTGCTGGAGTGAGGGCGTTGCCCGTTGGGGAGTTGGGATGCACTACAAACAGCAGTCGCACTGCGGGCTGTGGCGCTCCGTTCAAGATTTGATTGGCCGCTTCCACATCAATCGCAAATGTGCCCTCGTCGCGGCCAACGCTGTGAACGGAAACCCCCAACGTAGTGGCCGTAATGCCATACATCGAAAAGGTTGGA
Organism: Kaiparowitsia implicata GSE-PSE-MK54-09C; assembly: GCA_019359435.1. GTDB lineage: Bacteria > Cyanobacteriota > Cyanobacteriia > Elainellales > Elainellaceae > Kaiparowitsia > Kaiparowitsia implicata. Next base: position 42,053 of record JAHHHI010000010.1, on the reverse strand, counting down.
TCGGCGACGAGAATTGAACCCTCACCACCTAGACATGTGGCAATAAGTAGCGAGCGGATAAGCTCGTCGGAGCCGTTGCCAACTGTGATATTCTCTGGCTGCACCCACAAAGTCTGGGCGCTGATGTTGGCATAGTGGGCGATCGCCCGCTTCAACTGTTGATGTCCGCCATCGGGGTAGCGATTGGCTTCTAGCTCGTTTTGATAGAGCCATGCCAGCTTTTGCTTTAGTTCTGGGGGTAGATCATAGGGGCTTTCATTCGTGTCGAGGCGGTCAACCACTTGAACCGGGACGGAAGGAGTAGAACCCTGCACGGTGCTGCCAGGATGGGGGGTATAGGCAACTAACTGAGCCAAGTCTGAGCGAATGAACGGCAGCATAAGGGCTCCTTACAACTTCTCCAGCTAGTGGACACTACTTCCTAGAATACGGCTAGAGCAAACTATTCTGCTGCCCGATCCCTCGCGCTACGCTATTTTGGGACGATTCAGGCTTTGGTTCAAGTAATATTTGATGGTGGGGTTCAAGCCATAACTGAGTAGAGCGAGGATTTGCCCTTTGCGCTACCCCATCATGACTTATTCAGGACTACCTGATATCTAAGCGGGGAGACTGGCGCAGAACCTTCCACTGCGGCAGAACCGTATCTCCCTGACCTTGCTTCTACATAGTGACTAAATAGTGACTAACTGCTTAAGTTACGTCAGTTCAGCAAGCGCCTAAAACTGTGCTGCCTGCGACGCGGGCAGCACAGCTTAGCATTATTTCAGTTCCGGCAGCGCAGAGCTGAAGCAACGCCATCAAACTTACGCTGAGTTTAAGACATTGGTCTGGCAAAATCTTTACGGTGCAAGACTTCTCTCGTGCTGTCCGGGTTCTACTGCAATGGCGCTATCTGTGTGAATGCGATTCCATAGAAGCCGGTAAAAGCGCACGGAGCGCCCTTTACTTTAGTTGGATAATATGGAGTCTCAGTGACATCAGCAGGACTGATTCGATGGGGACTTGGCTCGCAACGCTGTGCCGACCCCTGATCATTGAGCTAGGGCTGATCTGATGCACAGTTGAGACTCTACTGAAAATCGACCTCCACCCATTCAAAAGGCACGCTTGTTTAATAAGTCATGCCTTTTCTTCCTGAAGCCATGAACATTTCCTATCGTCACGCCTTTCCACTTCTGCTGTTGTTTTTAACTGGTTGCGGGGCAGACCTCAGCCGCTTGCTTCCTTCACCCTCTGCTGATGCGCCACAGGAACCCCCTACAGCAGCGCCTGCCAATCCTCCTGACAGTTCTCAAGAGCCAGATTTGTTGGGCGATCGCCTGATTATTCCGGGCGATCGCGCCGGAGCCATGAGCCAAACCATCAGCCGCGCCGACTTGGCAGCGCTGGTGAGTGAAGATAGCCTACAAGATCAAGACATCCATGTAGGTGAGGGAGTTATGGAGCCTGGAACCATCGTGTATCCCGATAGTCCTGAAGATACCGTAACGATAGTGTGGCAAGATGCCGAGCGCACCCAACCGCTATCACTGCGCGACTTCGGCACTGCTTGGGCTACTCCAGAGGGTCTAGGCATCAACTCATCGTTTTCCACGCTTCAATCCGTATTGGGCGACTTTGAGCTATACGGGTATGGGTGGGACTATGGAGGCACCGTGCAACTAGAAGGTACGGCGCTAGAACAGTACAGCGGGTTGTTGATTCTGCGAGCATACCCAACAGCCGAAACAGTTGAGGTCGCTCAAGCCGACTACAACGCAGTCCTAGGAGATTCGCTCTATTCCAGCAGCAGCAGCCATATTCAAGCCCTCGCCCCAGTTGTAGAAGAGATAGTTATGTTCTTTAAGTAAACCTGAGTTTAGGATCAGCTCAAACCTTTGACACGCTGAACGGCAGGTTAAGGATGTTGGGGCACCGCGCGACTCGCAATATCCTAAAACCTGTTTCAATCTGAACTGAGGTTTGAGTAGGGATGAAGCAGGAGAATCAAACTACCCCAAGACCGCCGCCACTGAGGATTAAGTGTTTCGGTGAAGGGGAATAGCACATCTATGAGATGTATCAACAGCGCTTTAAGCCAGCCTCCGGCATAGCCTGCGACCAAGCCAATCAGCACGCCAGCGGTCATCAAGATCCCCACCGCGCTTACCCCAATCATTAGGGTAAGCCGACTGCCATAGACAAACCGGCGAAAAAGATCGCGGCCAAATTCATCGGTGCCAAACCAATCCGCTTTCGCAACCGACTTGTTAGCCAGAACTTAGCCCGGATTTAGGGGCTGCTTAAGAAGGGGTCAGCACACAACATGTGATGATTTGGTGAGGGTATGGCGAATATCTGATACTTGTTATCTCATCCCCCTAGTAGGTAAGCACCGCCACTGGTTTATGTTGATTTCTTTAATTGCAGACTATGGCGCAGGTGATCCTGCGTTCTTAGAGGTGGCCCAACGTCTCCAACACTTGCTGCCACAGGCTCAGGTCTATCCGCTTTCTGTTCCGGCATTTAGTACCCTCGCTACCGGCTTTTGGATTGCTCAGTTGGGGCTGAACATCGGCCCCTCTCAGCGACTGGTCTATCACAACTGTGCCCCGCGGCAAGACAACCCCGAAGCTAGACGAGATAACGAAGGTGAAGGGCTAACCTATGCGCAACTGCAAAACGGGGTGGCCGTGATTGGGGTGAATGCAGGGTATACGCTGTCGTTTATCAAGTCATCAGCCACAGTAATGCGCAGCGTTGCGGTGTCACGAGGGGGGTCGCAGTTTCGCTCGCGGGATGTGTTTCCGGCTGCCGCGGCGGCGATCGCCCAGGGTGACTTTAGCCTCCTGGGTGATCCTCTATTGCTGGAGAGTATTCCCGATGTGCCGGGCGATCGCATTGCCTGGGTGGATGGGTATGGCAATATTAAGACCACCATTCCAGCCCACTCTGTCAATTTAGAGCCTGAAACCAAGGTGGTGATTCGCATTGGTGGCGTAGTGAGCGATGCGGTTTATTCTGACGGCAGCTTTCGCGTGGCTGAAGGAACGTTAGCCTTTGCCCCCGGCAGTTCGGGCTGGGTCGAAGCCGATGGCACCACAGTGCGCTGGATGGAGCTGTTTTTGCGAGGCGGCAACGCTTGGGAGCGGTTTGGGAAGCCCCCGATAAATCAGGTGATTATACGCAGTACAGACGGTTAAGCGAGCGATCGCTAGCGTCTATTGCAGCTTTAGAAACTTATTGAGGGCTTGGGTGATTGCGGGGGGCCAGCGGCGCACCTTCATCACCCAATCGATATTGCGATAGCGAGAATCTAGGCCCAAGGCCGCATACCAGTTGCTTTCGGCTTCACCCTGTTTGCCCTCAGCCCAGAGAGCAGCTGTTAGGGCGGCACGCATGTCGGCAAAGCGAGGATATTTGCGGACAATGTTGCGCATTTCGCGCAGGGCTTCGCTGGTTCGCCCGACTTCGTAGGTGGCGAGGGCGTGGTTGGCGCGAGCAAACGCAAAGTCTTTTGCGAGGTCTGCTGCATACTGATAGTCGGCGATCGCCTGTTCCCATTGACCCATCCCGGCTTCGGCATTGCCCCGATTGTTGTAGGCTGCAGCATCATCGGGGTCAAGTTCTAGCACGTGGTTATAGTCGGCGATCGCCCGCTCCCAGTGCTGCAAGCCTTCCCAGGCAGTCCCCCGATTTAGATACGGATCGGGAGACTCGGGTGATAGCTCAATAGCGCGATTATAATCGGCGATCGCCCCATCTAATTTATTCTGGCTAACCCGCGCATTGCCCCGATTGCTCCACACAGCAGGATTATCGGGAAGCTGCTTCAAGATTTCAGTCCAGTAGGTTTCTGCCAGCGCAAAGTCGCCCTGATTCGTGGCCGTAAACGCCTTTTCCCGCAGTTCGCCCAGCGTATCTGCAGAAGACGAGTCCTCTTTCGCCAGCAACGCTGCATTGGCAGGGGCAGACAACCCCAGCCCCAGCAGTCCCACCAAAATCCAGCACAAAACAGTTCTTAACATTCCTTCATCATGCCAGATTTATGACAGCTTGACGAACCTTGCGCCTGTAGAAACTGGTGATTACCCTGCTACACAAAAGCCTGCCCATACTACTCATCAAGCAGTGTGGGCAGGCTTCTGGCATAATCCCTGACTGTCGCTAAACCTAGGCATCATAGCTAAAGCACTAGCGAGAGAGATTCACAGAAGCGAACCTTCATCAGGATTAAAATTAGCCTTCAACTAACCTTCGACGGTGATCTTACCCACCATACCTGCACCCCGGTGAGGCGCACAGTAGTAAGTGTAAGTACCCACAGGCATATCCCCACCAAAGGTGATCTCGTAAGACTCACCGGGAGAGAACATTAGCTGGTCGTGCGTTAGCTTGCTTGCCAACTCTTTGCCACCTGCGGGAATTGTTTTGTCGTCAAAGACAATGTTGTGGGGAGGGAGTTTATTGTTGACCCACTTCACGGTGTCGCCAGATTGGATGGTGACATTGGCAGGCTCAAACATGAGCATCCCACTGTCAGCACCCATCTTAACGGTGATGGTTTCAGCAGCAGCGGGGGAAACCACTGCCAAGAAGCTGGCAACCACCAACACCAATGAGCAGAGGGCAACGCTTAAACTCCGGTAAATACGTGCAGTCAAAGTCATGGTTACCTCGGGAGATTTAAGTTCAATTCTTGACCCACTCAGAATTTTATCCTGAAAGTCCCATTTACGGGCAGTTTTGGGGGTGTGGATGTCAGTACCTACAATCGCGTTAGTCTCTGCAGTTGCGCCGGTACCCAATGCTAATGGTGCCAGAGTGAGATCAGCGCTGCACCTGTCGCAGGGGAGAAACTGCTACGGCTTGGCGTTGTTTCAGCCCATCCGCGCGGCTGAAACAACGCTATCGACCTCGCGTTTAATGGAATAAATCGTCGCTGGCCCAAGCCGGAGCCTTTTCTGTCGCTCGCAGCAGAAATGCCGATAGAGTTTGGAGTTCCGCATCAGTCATCCAATTCTCTGACACTTGGCGACACCAGATGGTTTCTTCACTGCCGTCATAAACCATGGGCTGGCGCATAAAGGCAACGAGGCTGGCGATCGTGTCTCGCGGCGGTGTGGCTCCCTTTAATGCCTCAAGAGAAAGAGACACGGTTGGGTCGGGCAGGGTAATGCCACCTACGTGGCAGTTGATGCAGTTTTCTTCGAATAAATGCTTGCCCGTAGAAAACTCGGCAGCCGAGAAGGCGCGAGTGTCTCCCTTGCTGTTGAGGGGAAGGGTGACAGGCTCAGTCGCGTCAAAGTAGCGGGCGATATAGGGATCAATTGCACCGGCCTGAGCTGATAAAGGCAGGCTAAGCAGGGCGATCGCCCCCATCATGCTTCCCAGCCGCACAGCCCCTGTGAAACCCAGAATCGGCAGAGTTAACTGATGAAGCAAAACGCCACTCCCCTGCCCCACGATTCCTCGTTTTAGCGCTGCCCTGCTGCGAGTGCCCCCTGTGATTAAGCGCATGGGTAGCAATACAGTCAATACAGAACCTAATAGCAAACTCAGCAGCAGAAATGCAGTCATGTCAACCCTTGAATCTCGAATGAATCTAACCCCACGATTTGCGTCGTCCTGATCAGGAGAGTCTCAGATCAGCTGAGTTTGCGGGTGGTGGTCACCCCACACGCCCGCCTGACATCAAGACGACAATCGCTCTGATGGTTAGTGTAGCGTCAGGTTGCGTTGCACTTTGCATACGCTTTGAGGCTCGTGGGGCGCATTGAGGTGCTAAATATGGTAGACCGCAACTGCAAGGAATACCCTGATGAGGCGATCGCCCGACTGTAAGAAAGAAAAGACTCAGACCTATCGCCTGTAGGAATCAAAGTTGGGCGATCGCCAGCAGAGAATCAAGCCCCATGTTTCAATGCTGTTTTTTTGCTCGCTACTTACCCTGAAACACATGCCTACTGGCAAAAGCCGCCCTTGCTAAGGGAATGGGTTAACCAAACACAGAGATCTAACAATGTTATTCAATGTTGTTGAGAAACCCGATTCCCATACTGCCTGTGATGGTTACATCACGGGGGTTTCACCTAGACAACACCTTCAGCAAACCCTTGATATTTACGATATCAGAATTGTATAGGTGAAGCTTTTTGAGCAGGTGGGGCTTACTCAGCCCTCTTTGAAACATCAGGACACCCTATGCCGGTGTTCAGGGTTAAGACTTGCGCAGTGAGGTGGTTTGCGATGAAAGATTTGGCGCGGCTTGGCTGCTCCTGTAACGCAGCCAAGCCAACGCTAGCACTTACTCTTCCGGGGCAACTGCTATGCACAGGCCCACCACACGAACTGTCTTAAGCTAACCAGCTACGGTTATACATCTATAAATCGGGGAAATTTGGCTCATGGCGACGAATAACAACATTGATGTGCCCAACTTTAGTGACCAAGATGTGTTGGCATTTCGAGATGGAACTGTAAAGTTTGTCCGCTTTCGGCAAGCCCTTGACATTGCACTCAGCTCTAAAGTGCCCGACGCCCTAGCCGATTCCCTAAGTACTCAAAAAATGCACTTTAGCTCAGAGCGACGGTTTCGCTACAGCCGCGCTTGGGCACCGGGCGATCGCACGTGGTTCCGGGATGGGGTGGACTGTGAGATGCTACAGTTGGGAGCACCTCACTGGCAAACGGGCAAAGTTCGCCTGCGGCTAGTGGTCGAGTTCGTTCCCGACGAAGCGCCCGAGGCTCTGCCCGCCGCTGCTGACGAAAACCCCTTTGAGTTTGAATTAGAGCATGGGCTAGAAGACGGCGCGGCCCGCGGACTGACCAACGGAAATTCTAGCCGTTATATCAATAACCTCAACCTATAGATAGACATCTAGACATCAGATATCTACTAATCAGCCATCATTTACGGCGCATCTTGGTGATCTGTGTGGATAACGAGATGTGGCGCTGAGAGCCGTCGCTGCTTGCCCCCACGCTCAGGAATGACCAGGCTTTTGATCGTATCGGTCTTGCACTTGCTGCTGTAGTACGTCTTGCGGTCAGTTTTATCTATGGGACGATTGATTCGGCGTTCGGTACCGTCGATACCTGTTTGAGGGTCGATGGCATACCAGAGCCATCGTTGCTACCCCTTGAATTGCACACGCTCCATATCTTGTCCATTTCCGCGTCGTCTACCCGCACGATCAGGGCTGGAGTCGCAGGAGTTGGCGTCTGTTCTAAAACGGCTCAGTTAACTGGCTCCAGATGCCGATGTTTTTTTTAATTCCTCAATCACCGTCGTCGGGCTAACCTTCAGCACCCGAGCGGTATCCCGAATGCCGTTGCCATTCATCGCCATGTCACTGATTTGCCGCTTGACCTCAGACAGATAGCCTCGGTAAGTGTAGTCGCGAATGAACGAGGCTCGCGAACACTCGATGTTGCGACAGCGATAGCGCTGCTTGCTTTCATTGCTTTTGCCATTTTTGATGACATTCGGGGTGTGACAAGTAGGGCAGCAAACGGGTTCGAGAACCATAAGCAGAGGGTGGGTATCAGGACTTTTCTGTTCTGTCGCAAGATGCAAGTCTAAACCATTACCAAAAGATCTGCCAAAGGTTGAGCTAGGGCCGTGAATCTAGCCCCTAGAGTGAAGGGGTGATCAATTTTCTGCCCCCATTTTCCGGCCTCAAACCCCTGTGGATATTTACACTCTCGATCTACTGGTTATTGGCCTACTGCTGATGGCAGTGACCCTGGGGTCTAGCTGGATTGGCAAATTGCCACTGTCCTACGCGCTAATTTATCTAGTTGTTGGGTTCATTCTCAGTCCCTACGGTTTCAATCTGATTCGGGTACGCCCCGATGCTGGGTTTTTAGAACGGCTGACAGAGTTTGTCGTCTTAATTTCTCTGTTTAGCTGCGGCCTCAAGATGAACCGCCCGATTAGGGCCTGGGCCTGGAATTCGACAATTCGCCTGATTGGCTTTTTGATGCCGATTTCGATTTTTGCGATCGCCGCTATGGGTCACTTTTTTCTCAGACTCGACTGGGGCGAAGGCATTTTGCTGGGGGCAATTTTGGCCCCTACTGACCCGGTCTTGGCCTCAGAGGTGCAGCTCGATGATCCCCACGACCACGACGAATTGCGCTTTGGCCTCACCTCAGAGGGCGGCCTTAATGATGCCTTGGCGTTTCCGTTTGTCTATTTTGGGTTGCACTGGCTAGAAAACGACAGTTGGCAAGACTGGTTTGGGCAATGGGTGGCCGTAGATCTGGTGTGGGCGATCGCGGTCGGTTTTGGCTTGGGCGTAGGGGTGTCCTGGCTGGTCTGCTGGCTAGAGCATCAATTAGCTAAACACCATGCCGTCGATGAGTTGATGGAAGATTTTGTCGGCCTCAGCACTATTTTGCTCAGCTATTCGCTCACTGAGCTAGCGCACGGCTACGGCTTTTTAGCTGTTTTTGTCTCTGGAGTGGTGATGCACAGCCAATGCCTCAGCCCTGAGCTATCGGCCTCTCGCCTGAAATTTATGGAGCGACTTGAAAAGCTGACCGAAGTCGGGACAATTTTGCTGTTGGGGTCGCTGTTGCGCCTCGAACCGATGCTGCGGTTTGCCGCTCCGGCAGCGCTAATTGCAGGCTCCTTGCTCTTTATTATTCGTCCCCTGGGGGCTTGGGTCAGCACCGCAGGAGCCCCGCTTCGTCCCACCACCCGCTGGCTATTTGGCTGGTTTGGCATTCGCGGCATTGGCTCGCTTTACTACTTAACCTATGCCCTCGGAGAAGGGCTCCAGGGTGAAACCAGCGAGCTGATCGCTTGGGTAACCATTCTTACCGTGACCATCTCAGTGATCCTCCACGGCATTACCTCGACCCCGCTGATGCGGTGGTATGGGCAAACCCTAGAGGGCAAAGCATCCCCTCAGCTAGAAGACTTTGGGAACAATCGCTGATGTCAATAGACTTTTGAGGACTAATCCACAGACAAAGTGAACAGTACCTACTGCGGACGATCTTTTTAAATCACCTGGTTGACGCTGATGTGTTCACAAAGAGCACTTAGAATCGCTTCGTCAATTAGAGGTGGGCATTGCCCACCCTACTACTCTCTCTCATAAATCATTAGATCCCCTGGCTGACACTGGAGCGCTTCACACAGAGATTCAAGAGTTTCTTCATCGATGCGGGTGAGACGCCGACGGGTTTTCAACCGGGAAACCGAGCGCGGGTGCATTCCGGTCTTGTGTGCTAATTCTTTGTTGCTGATGTTGCGCTCAGCCATCACAACTGACAACCGCCAATTAATCACCATTTCAGAGCCTGGATGTCTCTGCATCATTGCAACGCAAGCGTAGCATTCCATAGCTTTAGAGGTTGTTTTTGGAGCCGTTGCGAGTCCAAAATAGACTGCTGCGGTTCCAAAACGGTGGCAGTTAGTTTATACTTAGCACAAGCAAAACGCGATCGCCCCTGGTCTCTGGAAAAGCTTAGGGGCGATCGCACCCCATGACGAGGTGACCTTATGATATCAACTGCAACCACCGTTCCTGACCTGCTCAGGACGGCCATTCCCGATGCGCCAACGGGGCGACAGCCCATTCGGATTTTGGTGTGTGGCGTGCCGTCTGGCGTGAATCACATCATCCATCAACTGCACGTGCTAGGCTTTGCCGACGCGGGGGAGTGGAGTCCGGCGTTGCCTGCCCCCCTTCAAGGCGAGGTCATTCGCATTCTGGTGCGGTATTGGATGGTGTAGACGGAGGCGCTGCCTACCCTATTCCAGGACGATTACAGGACGCCAAAGCCCTAAAATTGGTGAGGAACTGTTCTCGTATGGGTTGTAGACGTGACGTTTAAAATTGGTTTGCTGGGGTTGGGCACGGTGGGCACGGGCACGGCGGAGATTTTGCTGAGCCCGGCGATGCGGCATCCGCTGTTGCAAGAGGTAGAAATTGCGCGGGTGGGGGTGCGATCGCTCGATAAGCCCCGTTCCGTCGCGCTCCCTAGCCAGATCTATACCACTGACCTTGACGCTATCGTGACCGACCCGGCCATTGATGTGGTGGTGGAGGTGATGGGCGGCATTGAACCGGCGCGATCGCTCATTCTGAAAGCGATCGCCCACGGCAAGCATATCGTCACCGCCAACAAAGCAGTGATTTCGCGCCACGGCAGCGAGATTTTTGACGCGGCTAATGCGGCGGGTGTGTATGTCATGCTCGAAGCGGCGGTGGCGGGCGGCATTCCGGTGATTCAGCCCCTTAAGCAGTCTCTCAGCGTCAACCACATCTATCAGGTGATGGGCATCGTCAACGGCACGACCAACTACATCCTGACGCGGATGCAGACCGAAGGAGCAGACTTTGACGCCGTGCTGGCCGATGCCCAGCGGTTGGGCTATGCCGAAGCCGACCCCTCTGCGGATGTAGATGGGCAAGATGCCGCCGATAAGATTGCGATTCTGGCCGCGCTGGCCTTTGGGGGTCGTGTCAAAATAGACGAGGTGTATTGTGAAGGCATTCGCCACATTAGCCAGGCTGATATTGCCTATGCCGATCGACTGGGGTTTGTGATCAAGCTGTTGGCGATCGCCCGCCGTGACTCTGATCCATCGGCCCAATCCACCCACGACCGCGTCGATCAACTCCAGGTTCGGGTTCATCCGACCCTACTGCCCAAGCATCATCCCCTCGCTAACGTCAACGATGTCTACAACGCCATTTTGGTCGAGGGAGACCCCATCGGCCAGGTCATGCTGTTCGGGCGCGGGGCGGGCAAAGGCCCGACTGCCAGCGCGGTTGTCTCAGATATTCAAAACATTGTGGCGATTCTCAAAGCTAATGGGGGAGCCTCTACGACGCTGCATCCTCTGTTTGCCTGCATCCACGAGCATTACTGCACCGTTAGCCCAATTGAATCACTGGTGACGCGCTTCTATGCCCGCTTTTTAACGCGGGATATGCCAGGGGTAATTGGGCGCATTGGCACCTGCTTTGGCAACCACAATGTCAGCCTAGAATCTATTGTGCAGATTGGGTTTCAAGACGGTTTGGCAGAGATTGTGCTGGTCACCCATGACGTGCGTGAAGGAGACTTTCGGGCTGCGCTAGAGCAGATTCAGAGCTATGACGAAGTGGCTGAGATTCCTAGTGTGTTACGCGTTGTGTAGTCGCGCAAAATACTTCCATAGAGTAAAAAAAACGGCGGTATTTTTATCTTTAGAGAGATGCGGGAAAGTCGTGGGCGATCGCGCTCTATTCCTTTTAGAACTTGACCGATTATCAGATCTCGCGCCACACTAAGCTGTGTGCGTAATTATGAGACAAATTGGCTCTATATCCTTCTTTTGGAGCAGTCTTGGAGCAATTTTGTGATCATCATTACAGTCCTATGTGGAGGAGTGATTGTGAAACCGAACCTACTGCTCAAGCAGACCCTTCTGTCTTGCGGCATTGTCATTTCAGCGTTAATTGTGGGTCATCTGCCATCTCTAGCAGAAACGAATACTGAGCTTGAAACCAACACCCTGACCGCAGACGAGGTGACTGAGATGGCCCCCGGGGCGATCGCCGATGAGGCACCTGCCACCGAGATGCCGGTAGCCATTGACGAGGCTGACGCAGCCCCAACCGCTGTTGAACCCGCCGCTATGGAGTCAGATCCCGTTGCCGCTGAGCCTGTCCCAATTGAGTCGATGGAAGCCATCGAGACAGAACCCTCGACCAGCGAATTCAGTACCGACATAAATGCAGATGCAGCCCCAGACGCCACCGCTGAGACCGTGGACTCTGGGGCTGACATGCTTGAGGCCGAAGGGGCGATCGCCGAAACAGCTGACGAACCAGACCTTCTGCCCACCCAAGTCGAACTGCCAACTCGCGAAACCAACCTCACCCAGGATGCGGCTGGCGCAGGCGGCATGATTGATGTGGATGCCGAACCAGCCGAATCAATGGATGCCACTGGCACCGCAGCCGACCTTCAGGTGGCACCCCAAACTCCTGGGCTAGAGCCTGCAACAACCAATGGCACTATCCCCGCGCTGACGCTGCCCAGCAGCCAAGCCCAACTGCCGGGTGGGCTCGAGCAGCGCTACGTCTTCAGCTACATCGGCGTTGGCCCAAACCTAGGCATCACGGGTGGCCCTGCCATTGGTGAAACCGGGTTTGGTGTGCTTAGCAAAATCGCGCTGAATCCCTACCTTTCCTTTCGCCCCAGCGTGTTGATTGAGGATGAAGCCTCCTTCTTGCTGCCTGTCACCTACGACTTCCCCATTGCAGCTCCGGGCGCTGGGTTTGCGCCCTTCTTAGGCGGTGGCGTTGCGATTAACACCGGCGATGGCGATACCTTTGGCCTGCTGCTCACGGGGGGTGTTGATGTGCCAATCTCAGACACCATTGCCATTTCTGCGGCTGCCAATCTGGCTCCCTTTGACGATGTTGACTTGGGAGTGGTGTTTGGCATTAATTACATCTTTGATTCGAGCACGGTGATTACCCGCTCGGCTGAAGACGTAGCGGCTGATGCGGCGACCGACTTGGCTCAAGCAATTCCGCCAGGGCGCGCGGTTAACCCCAGCTTTATTGGGGCAGGCGGCAACATTGGTCTAGGTGGCGACACCGCATTGTCAGACAGCGCCTTTGGTGTTTTTAGCAAGTTCACTATTTCTGATTTTGTGTCGGTGCGGCCAGGGTTGCTGTTCAACGACGATGTAACGTTGTTGCTGCCTGTTACCTATGACTTTGCCCCGTTCACAACTGATTTCATCACCCTAGCGCCCTATCTAGGTGCCGGGGTTGCGCTCACCTTTGACAATGATACCGATGTAGATTTGCTGCTGTCTGCTGGGGTTGATATCCCTATCACGAATACGCTAGCGCTAACCAGCGGCGTTAATTTTGCAGTGCTAGACAGTTTTGATATCGGTGTATCGATCGGCTTAGTCTATCTGTTTAATTCCTTCTAAATTGGCAGCGCATCGCGCTTTCAGATAAGGGCTTGAGGCTAGGAGCACTCTACTATAAATCACTGCCTGACATAGTCAGGCAGTGATTTATAGTTTTGGAACAGGGTCTTGGAACACCTGTAACGCGATGTGCAACTAATTCCAAAGAAAAGGGTTTGAGAAAAGGGTTTGCCTCCAAACGCTAGGGGCTGTCATCAATCAGCCGTTGATGGCTCAAAAATCAATAGTCACAGCCCCTAGCCTGTTTTTGAGTCGGGCGTGGCAATGCCCATAGCATAAGGCTTTTAGTCAGAATTGATGACACGCCCTAGAGCTATCAAAGGGTCTAGCAGTTTCATGAAGACAAAACCATGTTCAATATGGACGGGGTCAGTGCCACCCGACGCTCAATTGGGCAGCGGGACTCACATCGGGGGCCAGGTTAGATCTAAGATGCGATCGCCAAAGCCACCCAGTGGTGTGCCACCAACCCAAGAAGCCTTCTCTGCTCATTGATACCGCTTTGCCTGTTTCTGCTTAACCCGAACTGACGTTAATCAAGTATCGCGATCGCTCAATCGTGACGTAACACTGTCGTTCCAGACGGCTGTTCCACTTGCCATAGGTGGCAATTGCGCACCTCGGTTCCCACGTTAGGCAGACGCACTGCCTTGGCGGGCCGACTTCACCATTGCAATTAAGGTTTGGTGCGCATCTTCAGAATCTTGAAGAGTGTGGTCAAAGGCCACTCTGACTGGCTCTGTAGTGCCATTGGCATCAACTTCTAGAACCATGCCTTCGGGATCAATAGTGAGCAGTCGGGCAGCTGTGGCGGTGTCAACCTTGCCGAAGGCTTTAGCGTAGAGCAGCACTGCTTCGGCGTGGTCGTCGTTCATGTGTTTGCAAATGCGATCGCTCACCTGAGGTGTAATGATGTCAGCCATAGCGTTGAATGGGGGTCGTAATATGAACTTAGGGTTAGAGGTAGCGGTTGTATAGAAGCGAGGATTGATCGATCGCCACGCTCAAGTCACAGCATTGGACTGAAGCAGCACCAGCGCGATGCGAACCAGGCTGTTGATGATAAAAGCAATGAGCACCAGCATAATCACGACATTGGCGACATTTTTAACCGTTTGCATAGCGTCTCCGAAATCAACCTACTCAAACAATACTCAACAAATCATGGGCTCAAATGAGGAACTCTAGATGGGAGAGATAAATCTACATCATCCAAACTTCCCCTATAGGCAGGGCTATCCCTCCTAGACCAGGGTATAGCGTTACGCGGTAGCAGGCTGCATCAGCAGCGGTTCTAGCGTTGCCACTACTGATGCGGCTAACGCATTGTAATCATAGCCTCCTTCTAGCCCAAACAAAATCCGAGGCGTAATCTGCTGGCAGTAGCGGGTGAATGTGCCGTAGTCGCTGGGGTGCAGGCTAACCCCACCGATAGGGTCGGCCAGGGTGGCGTCGTATCCCGCACTGACAATCAGGAGATCGGGCTGGTGGGCCTGCAAGAACGGCAGAACTCGAGTGACAAACAAGGGCTCGTAATCGGCTAGGGTGCTGCCTGCGAGCATCGGTAGATTCAGCACGTTGTGGTGAGGGCCCTGTTCGTCTGTGGCACCGGTATAGGGATACTGGGGGGACTCGTGGAGCGAGCAAAACGCGAGGTTAGGATTGGACTCGATGATGGCTTGGGTGCCATTGCCGTGATGCACATCCCAGTCGAGCACGGCCACACGCTGCACTGTTGGCTGTTGCAGGGCATAGTGGGCGGCGATCGCCGCATTCGAAAATAGGCAAAACCCCATGCCTTGGGTGGGCAGGGCGTGATGTCCTGGCGGGCGCGCCAACACAAACGCGGCATGTCCTGAGTCGACCACCTGATCGACGCCATCAAGCCAAGCGCTAACGGCGAGTAGCGCTGCGTCATAGCTGCGAGGTGACACGATGGTATCTGAGTCAATGCGCCCCCCTCCCTGCTGGGCCAACTGAGCGATCGCCCCCACATACGCATCAGGATGCACCTTATGGAGCGCAGCATGAAGGCGATCGCCCTGCGCATTAAGGGGTGTGGGCGATCGCCAATCCAACTGCTTAGCCCAGGGCGTTGCCTGCAGCGCCGTCACCACCACTCGGAGCCGGCCCGCATTTTCGGGATGGAACTGCCCGGTTTCGTGCTCTAGGAACACATCAGAATAGAAAATAGGAATCATAGATTGCTCAACCCTACAGGGTGTGAAGTTGTGTTAAACCCATGCATTCAGCGATCGGCTAGTATTCATGCTACGCAATAGGGTTTGCGTGTATCCCGCCATGTGGTTTATCCGGCTAGCCGTTTGGCAAGACATCGGGCAAGCTGAGGGCGAGCTGATAAATTTGGCGACGGGGCAGATTGGTGTGGGTTGCCAGATGGCGGCTTGCTTCAGAGCGTGACATCCCATCATGCAGCAGCTGCGTTAGCTCTGCTCGCAGAGCTACATCAGAAAGGTGAGGCTGAGTGGTCACGGCTCCCGCTACGACTAGGGTATATTCTCCCTGAGGCTGGCGCTGTTGATAGTGGGCGATCGCACCTCCTACCGTGCCCCGCCAAAATTCTTCATGCAGTTTGGTGAGTTCGCGCGCCAGCACAATCGACCGCGTTGCCCCAAAAATAGCGGCCATATCCTGTAGGGTTTGGGTCAACCGATGGGGCGACTCATAAAATACCAGCGTGCGGGATTCTGATTGCAGGGGTGTCAGGCGATCGCGCCGCTCCTTGGCCTTGGCCGGCAAAAAGCCCTCAAATACAAATCGATCGGTCGGCAATCCGGCGGCGCACAGGGCCGTAATCACCGCGCTGGCTCCAGGAATTGGGATCACCGGGATATTCGCGTCTACGCAAGCGCAAACCAGCTCATACCCTGGGTCTGAGATGCCTGGCATCCCCGCATCGCTCACCAGCGCTACATTTTTCCCCTGGTGCAATAGATCCAGCAGTTCCGCCAGCCGCGAGATGCGGTTGTGGTCGTGGTAGCTAATCTGAGGTGTGCGAATCTGAAAATGGTGCAGCAGCTTACCAGTGTGCCGGGTGTCCTCAGCGGCGATCGCATCCGCTTCTTGCAGGGTGCGAATCGCCCGCAGGGTCATATCTTCCAAATTTCCAATGGGGGTTGCCACGATATAGAGCGGCATAGCGGTGCTCCTTAATCGTGGCGATACGCGAGGCGCAGACTCCACACCAGCAATAGGGCAGAGGCGATCGCCATCAGCCCCCCCAAAAACCAGTAGGGCAACAGCAAATTCTGCGCAATCTGAGCCGAGTCAGACACGATCAGCTGGCCACCAATCACCGCCCGATTCATGAATAGATAATCTAACTGGTGGTAAGTGCTGATGCAGGCTTGCAGCCCTAAAAACTGAATCGCAAACGCCTGCAGCCACCCCGTGGTTGATGTGCCGACCCACAGCACCGCTAGCCCAATTAAGGGAATAGCCACCAGCCCAAAGAGCGATCGCACCCAAATTAGCGCCGATATCAGCAGCAGCCCTGCCAGCACTAGCAGTCCGGCTTTTGCCATCCGTCGGCTGCGCGAGGCCAAAATCAATGCTGCGCCCGCCATAGGTGGCCCCATTGGCCCGCCCATGGCGACCAGCGCCCGTCCCACCGGGCCAAAAAACTGGACACCGCTATGCACCGCCAAGCCCGACCCACTGGGAAAAATTTGCAGCTGACGAAAGGTGCCCCCGAGCAGCATAGCCGTGACCCCATGCCCCATTTCGTGAAACCAAGTGGCCAAAATGCTGAAGGGATACAAAAGATAGTTGCCAATAGGCACCTGCCAGAGCACAATCGTGGCGATCGCCGCGATCGCCAGCCAGCGTAGCCCAATGCGATCGCGCGATTTGGGACTTAGGCCCAAGTCATCATCCTGCCAACGGTTGCTCATAGTCGGTTTCAATCGAGGGAGAATATTAAGGAACGGTTGTCCATCGAGTCATCTCAACTCTAACGGCTGTCAGCTAGCAATGGCGAGCTTAACCCTCGGCAAAATACTGAAAGGCCGCGGCCACAGCCCGTGCCGACTGATAACGTGCCGCAGGCCGGGGGTCAGTCAGCTTGTCTAAAATAGCCATGAGTTGGGGGTGAAGGCTAGGCACTCGCTCAGCCCAGAAGCGGTTTCCATCCCCGCGATCGCCATAAAAATAGACGGGGTTTTGCCCCGTCACAAGAAACGTAAATAATGGCGCGATGGCGTAGAGATCTGCAGCGGGCGTGGCCTCAAGGGAGAGCACTTCGGGCGCATCATAGGCCACATCTCGTTCAGAGCCTAGCGGTGGCTTTCCGGATGACGGCTCTAATACAACCTGCTTCATTGCACCAAACCCGACCAGGCTTAAGGTTTGATGGGGCGGGGCATCTGGCTGATAGATCAGATGCTCGGGCTGGAGGTTGCGATGCAAAATCGGTGGCATGAAGCGGTGCAGATAATCCAATAGGGTGCAGGTTTCCATAATCCAGGCGATCGCCCGCTCTATCGATACTGCCCCCAGCACTCGAATGTAGCTGGCTAGGTCTTGCCCCCGCATCAACTCCATCACCAGGTAGGGCACCGCCTGCTCGAAAAAAAAATCGATCAATCTCGGAACTTGGGAATGGCTGAGCTGCCGCAGGGTATCAGCCTCAAACTCTAGGGCGGCCTGGGCTTCTGGGCGATCGCGCCAAGGCGGATTCAGGGTTTTAACGACGACCAAGTCGCCTCCCTGCCAGGCTTGATACGTCGTCCCAACGCGACTCGTCCCTAAAGCTTGCAACAGCTGATACCCGCCCACCTGTCCTAGCGAGTGGATGGGCTGCCCGCATTCCACACAAAACACATCCCCGCCCCGCTCATGCCGACAGTTAACCGCTTGGCTAGAGGACAACTGAGGCAATGTTGATACGTGGTGCAAGCCCTCTGCTTCAGTATCATCCAGCCGCAAGTGGGGTGGCACGGGAATCACACCCTGGTGCATCCGCAACAACTCAGCATCGAGGGCATCGGGTGGGGCGGATTCGCCGCTCGGCGGTGGCGATCGCCGATCAGTCACCTCTGTCGGAAACCGGGATGGATCGGGCGATCGTGACAGCGATGCTTTTTCAACATCAGTGGGAAGATTGGTTTCGATTTCAGAATTGAGCCGAATACGGACATTGGGGCCAGAGCGCGCTAGCCGAAACACCGCCCCATCGTTCACTGTAACTTGGTCAATTCGCTTGCCATCGAGATAAGTGCCGTTCGTGCCCAGGTTAACAATTTCCCAGTCGGCTCCCACCCGCCGCAGTTCTACGTGGTGCCGGGACACAACCGCGCTGTAAAGAATCACGTGGTTATCAGTAGAGCGTCCGATCCGAATCACCGATTCGTTCTCAAACGTCCACACCTGAACAGGCGTTTGTTTTATTGGATGCAGCAGGGATAGGGTAATCACACGATTGAGCGAACTGTAGAGAACTGAAATCGCAAAACTGAACTAGGTAGTGATAACGGCGCGATCGCCAGAGTAGATATGTCCCATCCTAGAATGGTTTATCCAAAACAAAACCATGCTGTCAGGGCAATTAAACTAGCACCACAGATTAAGGGAAGCGGTTGAGCTAACTGGGGTCTGCTTATCCCACCACATGGTTGAATGACGCCGCAGGAAAAAGCCGCATAAACAAACCGATAACTCAACAGGTTGGTACTCCTTCTCACACCTTGCGCATGCCCCTCTACGGCTGAGTGCCTGAGTGCCTGAGCATCTTAGGTTGGCGTTAAAGAACCCTAGCGACCTTCTAGCTATTGCGTCTGAGCCCAGATCATCGTCAGAAGCCAACCACCCCGTCAATAGACTAGCTCAGCATTTCGCCTGTTGAAACTTCCTAAGCTAACGATAGAGTCAACTCAGCTCTAGGGGCTGTCATCAATTAGCCGCTAATGGCCCAAAAATGAACGATCACAACCCCTAGCCTGTTTTTTGGATCGGGCGTGGCAACGCTCATAGCACAAGGCTTTTGGTCGGAATTGATGACACGCCCTAGCGTAAGATTCAGCCGTTAGGCTGCCCACAATTCAGCCGCGATCGACCCAGAGAGATTGGGGCAATTATCGTTGCTGAAATAAGAACGTCACCTTGTCGCCCTTGCCCAGAGAAATGCGATCGCCCGCTCTTAGGCAATGGCGATTGCCCTTAGTCAACGGCAGGTTGTTGACATAGGTTCCATTAGAACTGCCCACATCTTCTAAATAAAAGGCATTGCCTTCCACGCGAATGTCAGCATGAATGCGCGATACGATTTCGGAATGGGGAAAGCCCGAGACATCTACATCTGGGGGAATGCGGTCATTAGGCTTACCAATGTGGATCACCGAAAGATGGGGGGGCAATTCAATCATCGTATCGGTTTGCACATGCATCAATTGCGCCGCCTGCATTTGAATTTGGGTCGGCTGCACCGGGGCCGAAAACCCTGCCCCAGAGCCAGTGCTGAGTGGTGCCCCCCCCGAACTGCCAGCAGCAGGCTCAGCGGCTGATTCGTAGGCGACGGTTTCAGGAGTGTCCTCGTCGGGTGTCGCGCCCATCTCGGGTGCGGCAGATGCGGAGGAAATGGGTTCAGGATCTGCAGACGCGGGGGAGGTTGCTTCTGTCGCAGCAGGCTTTAATGGCATCAGCGGCTCCAGCGGCTCCAGCGGAGGCAGGTCTGGAATGCTGAAGTCGGGAGCTAGTGTTGGCACAGATGCCTCATCGGGCTCAACAACAGGAGCCTTGCTCGGGGCAGACGCTGCTTGAAGGTTGAAGCCGCATTGTCCACAAAAGCTGGCGTCTGCCTGCACTTTTGCACCACAGTTGGGACAGGTCGCCATGCTGGGCAAAGGCGTGTAGCACGCTTCGCACTGCACCGCGCCTTCTGGATTTTGGTGATTGCAGTTAGGGCAAACAATCATAGGGTTGCATCGTGTAGGCCAAGGGTGCGCTCTATCAATCTAAGAGAGTCAGTTCAGGAAAGGTAGATCGGCAATTGGAACGGGAATATTCAGAGAGAATTCATATCCAGAGAGTAAAAAACACAGAGTAAGAATTAGAACCCATTCGGCTGCATGCTCAAGGTCAATTTCTCCGCTCACTGTTTTTCCGCTCGCTGTCAATTTCTTCACTAAAACATACTCGGTTTTTAATCTCGTAATGCCTAAGTGCAGCATTTTGTAGACATTTTTCTAGAAAGTTTCTAGAGGGTGCTGGTAAAGCTTAAGCCGTCTAGTGTCTGTTCCTAAATTTCTCACTTAGCATGGACCGATGAAGAATCTACGATCGGGCATTCCCATGGAGCACTATTGAACGGAGCTGAACGATCGTAAGTATCTAATTCTATCCCTCCATCCTATGTCCAGGACAAAAAAACAATTCCTTTATCCATCTGCTAAAGTGGTGCACCTAAATATTGGGAACCTCGAAAAATCCAGATTTTCCTGGGAGTAGCAACGTGTTTTCAGGGGTTTCAGCCTCCCACAACCGCCGCAAGGGCAATTAATTGAGGTGTCCTATTGGGACTTTAAGCTGGATTGGCCTGCATACTTTTGAATTAGTTTTATCGTATTTTTTGCCCTGATTTAAGAGCTCTGTCGCTCTGACAATAGGACATTTGAGGAAAGTGCCATGTTTGGCTGACACGCTTGGCTAAGAAGATGGGGAGTTCAGTGCGGCACCGGCGGCGGCATCTAGCAACCACCACAACTCGCCCTCTGGGCGAATCAGGCGGGCGGGATAGTGAGCGTCGTCTGCGGTCTCGGCAAACACTTGGGTAAGGGCGGTTTGCTTGTTTGCCCCGGCCACGAGAAAGAGAATGCAGCGCGTCTGGTTGATCAACGGGGCTGTAAAGGTGAGGCGGGGTTGCCCATCCTTATTGCCGACTGTAATCAGGCGATCGCCCACGGTGAGGGCCGGGGTATGGGGGAACAGCGAGGCGGTATGGCCGTCGTCACCCATGCCCAGCAGCACAACATCCAGCGCTGGCACTTCGCCATCCGTTACCTGGAACACGCGTTGGAGCGTTTGCTCGTAGGCAGCAGCAGACTCAGCGGGGTCTGCTGCTGCCGTGGGCATAGGATGAATGTGATCAGCTGGAATGGGAACTTGGTCTAACCAGGCGCGGCGTGCCATCCCTTCATTGCTATCGGGATGGTCGGCAGGCACGTAGCGCTCATCTCCCCAGAAAATATGCAGCTTGTCCCATGGGAGGTCTTGCTGGGCGATCGCCCCATAAAGAGGCTTAGGAGTGCTGCCGCCAGCCAACGCAATGGTGAACTGTCCCCGCTGCTCAACGGCTGTATGAATGCGCGACACTATGAGTTCCAGCGATCGCGCCACAATAGCGTCCACATCTGGCAGAATTTCGACTTGGCGTTTCATCTTAAATTCATCTCCTTTGCAGTTTTATCAGTTCTGTAGGTTGCGGGTGCGGGTGCTATATGATGGCAACGGCATCCTGCAGGGTGGCTGATCAGAACTGTAGGATGGTATGGCAATGCGATCGCCAGACTCTAACTTTTTCCTAACAACTTCGTATGACGGCGGTCTTCGCCTAATGACCATACCCCCAAGAACCGAGAACTCTCACCTGTTATAGTATTGACCCCGGTCGCCGATTTGGGGCTCCCAGCGCCCCAAATTGACTTCTCCAAAATTGACTTCTCAATGACTTGTATTTTTGCTTAAGCTAACTACGTACATTGCCATGGTTTCTCCAAAGCCTACGACCCATCCCACAGCCGCCTACATAGCCTCCCGTGCCTTGATTGTGGGCGGTATCGTGATCTTTCTATTTGCTCTGGTGGATATGATTATCCAGCCTATTCCCTATCAATGGGGCGATCGCACCTGGCAAATTGCCTTTGCGGCTCAGGTGATTGATCGGGGGCTAGTGCCCTTAGTGGGGCTAGGAATGCTGTTTACTGGGCACTGGATCGATACCCAGGTAGAACCGGGTCGTCTGCCTCGACCACCGTTGGCCACCGCGCGATTTTGGGCTGCGGTGCTTGCGAGCCTGCTAGGGCTGCTCTACATCGTCTTGTTTCCCCTTCACTTAAACAATGTGCGGGCCAACAACGAAGCGGCTCAACTGCGCTTGGCTGAAGAAGTTGAACAAACCCAAGCCCAATTGGAGCAGCAGTTTACTGTAGAAGTGCAGCGGCAACGGGCTCAGATTGAACAGCTCATAGCTGCCCCCGACGAAGATTTGGATCAGGCTGTGCAGGCTAACCTGATTACCCAAGAGCAGGTTAATTTGGTGCGCGACTTTCGCGAGAATCCCGATGCATTAGACCCATTCTTGCAGCAGCAGGTGCAAGCGGGCAGAGCCCAAGCTGAAGAAGAAATCCAACAACGGCAAGAGCTAGCGCAAAATGCGGCCCAAATTGACACATTAAAGTCGGGTCTGCGGGTTGGAATTGGCAGTTTGCTGCTGGCTATAGGCTATATCACCATTGGGTGGACGGCGCTGCGCCTGATGGGCAGCAGTTGAGTGTTAGTTAGTTAGGAGGGCGATCGCGCCCTCTTATTTCATCTTCATCAGACGAATCCGACAGGTTGCATTGAATCCCACCGATGCATTTTGCCCTAGTTAGGGCAAAATGTTACCTAAGCTACGTTTAATTCCAGACGGAGGCACGGCCTTTGGCCGATCGGTGACAGCAGGTTAATTCTCTTACGCGGTTAGAGCCTCTGTAATGCTAAGTAATGCTAAGCGCTTTTGCGTAGCGATCTAGGCCTAATTGGCTGAAACTCCAATCAATTTTCTGCTAACCCTCTCGCAGAAATGTATACATAAAAATAGATAAAACCAGTAAGCCTGGGTCGCATGGCTGGGTCGGGCGGGCAGCACTCTCCTTCAGTGGTTCTGAAAACCCGCTATAATTGAAACATTTCTTAATAAATTTTTGTCGGTTGAGTTGTGTGCTGGTCATCGCGCACAGGTGCATTTCAGGTACGGATAGGGTGAAATCCGCCCTCTGTCTAGAGTTTGCAGCATGGCACAATGCATACATGTGGGCTGACTAAGCATTACGGATAGGGCGATCGCCCGTCTTCAATAGACATGCAGAGGCTGAACAGAGTGACGGATACGTAGAGCGATAGGTGTGGGGAGCGATCGTTTTCAGAGCAGGCTCGATTTATAGCTAATCACTAGCGGATACATTCAATCAGCATTTCGGTGGAATCAACACAACGAATCGGTACTAGGCAGGTGAGTTAGGGTGTCTTTGATTCAACGGCTTAAGCAAGACTTCAAGAATGACCTAATCGCGGGGTTGCTGGTCATCATTCCCTTGGCAACTACGATTTGGCTGACCTACACCGTCTCCAGTTGGGTCATTAATTTCTTGACGCGTATTCCCAAGCAGGTTAATCCGTTCAACGACCTCAACCCTTTCTTGGGGGGGCTGCTGAATCTGGCGGCTGGCTTGGCCGTTCCCTTAACGTTGATTTTGATTATGGGCCTAATGGCTCGCAACATCGCAGGCCGCTGGCTGCTTGATGTAGGCGAGCGGGTGCTGCAGGCTATTCCCCTAGCGGGTGCGGTCTATAAAACCTTGAAGCAACTTCTCGAAACAGTGCTGCGCGACTCTAGCGGTCGGTTTCGGCGGGTGGTGCTGGTAGAATATCCCCGTAAAGGACTGTGGTCAGTGGGGTTTGTAACGGGGGCATTCACGGCAAGCGCTACGCCCGACCTGGCAGGGCAAATGCTGAATTTGTTTATCCCAACTACGCCCAACCCCACGACCGGCTGGTATGCCATTGTGCCCGAGAAGGAAGTGATTGCGCTGTCAATGTCCGTTGAGGATGCATTTAAGGTGATCGTATCGGGTGGCATTGTGGGGCCTAGCATCAACAGTGCCCTGCCTGCCTCTGGGCCAGACTTGTTGCGATTAGATACGCCTGTTGTTGACCTCAAGCGCCAGCCTTACTCCATTCTGAAAGATGACGAGTAACCCAGCCTGAACACTCAGTTCACCGTAAGCTCGATGGCCGTAAGCTCGATGGCATTGTTTCCGCTCTGTGTTGTGGGATTGAAACAATGCTAAACCGTGCTGCCCACGATGCAGGCGGCACGGTTGTAGATATTTTCCGAACTGTCGTTAGGTCAGGTCTCCGGCCCAGATCAGATCTGAATCTGACCTAGGTATTGTGGGATTGATCCGGCGACACGCTCCACTCCCCACTACACTAGAGATTGATTTGCTGTGAAGCGGAGGCGATCGCCATGCAGGCTAGACGAATTGCGCGTGAACTGGCTCTGTTGAGCCTGAGTCAGCTGCGGGGGCAACAGCGGTTGTTAGACGATGGGCAATTGCAGACAGTGGTGCTGGCGGCGATTCGAGCGCTGACGGTAGAGGTGCATGACAGTCTTGAAACTGCGGCTGCAGAGCTAGAGCGCGCGACCGAGCGCCTGCTAAAAAGCGAAACGAATGCGCCCGATTTGCAGAGTGCCCGCGTCATGGTGGAAGACGCGATCGCCCTAGGTCGATCAGCAGTTAATGGGGTGGGTACCGCGTTAGAACTGCCTGAGCTGATTCAGCTTGCCAACCAGCAAGAAGTGCGTGATTACACGATGGCCTTGCTCAAAACTGCCTTGGCCAATCATGCTGAAGTGGATCAAACCCTGTCTGCTCACATGGTGGATTGGCAACTGCATCGCCTTGCCAAAATTGATCAAGATATTCTTCGTATTGCCTTGACCGAAATTCTGATGATGGGTATTCCTGATAGAGTCGCCATCAACGAAGCGGTGGAATTGGCGAAAAAATACAGCGGTGAGGAAGGGCACCGCTTTATCAACGGCGTATTGCGCCGCGTTAATGATGCAGGCAAAAATACTCGAGATACGAAGTCTCACGCGCCCCTTGCATAGAACTTCTAGAGCCGGTCTTCTGGCCCTTTCTGCAGATCTCCCCATTCTGTTCCCATACGCCCACACGACTAATGACGTTTAACTGGTTTAATCGCCAAGCTGCGGATGACGACGCTGCCAAGCAGGCGGCTAAAGAGGCTGAGCAATCTAAAGCAGCAGATTCAGCAGACAAGGCCGATGACGCGGCGATCGCAACCCCTGAGGACTATCTCACCTGGGCGAAAGCTGCCTACCAAAATATTCAGAAGCAGAAGGTGTCCGCCACTGCGGCCGAAACTGCTCCCGAACCCACGGTTGGCATTCAACTCGAGGCTGAACCTGATGTTTCGGCAGACGTTTCAACCGAACCCATCGCCGACCCCGCATTAAGCTCCGCGTCAACCAGTTCTCTGACAACCAGTTCTCCGACAATCGTGGTGGAAACGCCTCAACTTCAAGAGGTAGACCCCCAAGAGGTAGACCCTCAACCCATGACGGCAACGCCGTCAGATGTGCCGCCCACTGAGACGCTTCCCTCCTCTAAGCCTCAGCCGTTATCCACAACATCACCAGAGTCAACCCTAGCCTCAGATGTCGATGAAGCCATGTCGGCTGAACCGTCTGTAGTAGAACTCGCTTCGCCGCCAGTTGCGGAATCAGGGTCGTCGGGGGCAGCGCCTGCTGGATCATCTGCTCCGACAGACGCACCTGAACCCCTGCCTGCTGCTAGTGAGGCTGCTGAGGCTGAGCCGGTTCTGCCGCTGTGGGCCCGAGCTGAGGCCGAGCGACAAGAGCGGCTAGAGCGGCTGAAGGCCGAGGCCGAAGCCGCTGAACCCGTTGCGCCAGAACCTGTTTCTGCCGATGTGGCACCTGAGGAGGAATTGGACGAGAGCTTCCTCTGGTCGGCGCGGGTGTTGGCTGCTCAGGGACGCCGACCGGATGAGGTTAATGTTGAAGAAATCACCTGGTTGAAGCGGCTGCGGCAGGGCCTTGACAAAACCCGGCGATCGCTCATCAACCAGCTCAAGTCTATTGTTGGGCAGGGGCCGCTTAATCAAGAAGCGGTAATGGAGATTGAGGCGCTGCTGCTGCAGGCCGATGTGGGGGTGGATGCCACCGACACCATTATTGACGCGCTGCAAGCCAAGCTGCGCGAAGAGGCGCTGCCCCCCGAAGAGGCGATCGCCTACTTGAAAAAAATTCTGCGGGAGCTGCTAGACAATCCCGGCGGCAAGCCCTACGACCCCACCTTTGCTCCCGAAAAAGACACCCTCAATATTTGGTTGATGACGGGAGTCAACGGAGCGGGCAAAACCACTACCATTGGCAAGATCGCTCATATCGCTACGCAGTCTGGCTATCGCACGCTGATTGGGGCTGCTGATACCTTTCGGGCGGCGGCGGTGCAGCAGGTCAAAGTTTGGGGCGATCGCAGTCAGGTGGAGGTGATCGCCAATCCTGGCAAAAACACTGACCCCGCTGCGGTGGTGTTTGACGCGATTACGGCAGCCCATGCTCGAAACACAGAGCTGCTGCTAATTGACACAGCAGGGCGGTTGCAGAACAAGAAAAACCTAATGGATGAACTGGCGAAGGTGCGCCGCATTATTGATAAGAAAGCGCCGGATGCCAATGTTGAATCGCTGCTGGTGCTGGATGCGACGCTGGGGCAAAATGGATTGCGGCAAGCAGAAGTGTTTGCTGAGGCGGCTCAGATTAGCGGCGTAGTGCTGACGAAACTCGATGGCACCGCCAAGGGCGGCATTGCTCTAGCCGTGGTGCAGCAGTTGGGCTTGCCCATTCGCTTTATTGGTGCGGGCGAAGGCATTGAGGATTTGCGCCCCTTTTCTAGCTATGAATTTATTGAAGCGTTGTTGAGTGGTTGAGCATGGCATTCTCTCAGCGATCGCTGCAGCGGATAGCGATCGCTCCCGATCAACCCATTACTCCCCAACTCCACCTGAACTCGGCTCAGCACCATTACCTGACGCGGGTGCTTCGGCTGACGGCGGGCGATCGCTTTATTGCATTGGGTCACGACGGACAATGCTGGGTGATGGCGCTCACTGCCGATCGAGCGATCGCCATGGTGGTAGAAGCGATCGCCCTGCCACCACCACCGACCCTTTCCCTAACGCTGCTGGTGGCAATGCCCAAGGGCAGCGGCATGGATGATATTGTGCGGCAGACAACAGAACTTGGCGTGACGACCCTGGTGCCTGTTGTGAGCGATCGCACCCTGCTGCACCCCAGTCCCCAAAAGCTCGAACGGTGGCGGCGCATAGCTCAAGAAGCCACTGAGCAATCAGAGCGAGCGATTATTCCCGAAATTTGGAACCCAGTGCCTTGGGCCATCGCACTTCAGCAGATGCAGGGCACCCAGGGCTATATTTGCGTGGCACGAGGCGATGCGCCGCATTTGCTCACCTATTTGATGCAGGCTGGTGAGCGGGTGTTTGAAGGCAGAACTGTGGCAATCGCTACAGGGCCAGAGGGTGGCTGGACAGAAGCCGAAATTCAGCAGGCAGAGACTCTAGGCTTTCAGCCTGCATCGCTGGGGCGCACGATTCTTCGGGCGGTAACGGCTCCTGTGGTAGCGACTAGTGTGGCGATCGCGGCTCTAGAAGTCAGCCCTGATCTAATGTAAACCGTCGTTAAGCCACTCGTAGCGCCAGCCCGATCGTTTTTTTGCAACCTCATCTCACGTCAGTTCCGCAAATGCCTGTAATCGTGTTGACAGGCAGATCGAAATAGAAAATCTTGGTATATAGAGAATTTGGGGCACCACGCAACGCGCAGTGTCCAAATTCAGGATATTTCAGCTATCGCGCTCCAGCCGTGATAGTGCTTTGCTGCTGACGCATGCCCATAGACTAAGGTCGGCAACCCTAGGAGCTGTCATCAATCAGCCGTTGATGGCTCAAAAATCAATAGTCACAGCCCCTAGCCTGTTTTTGAGCCGGGCGTGGCAATGTCCATAGCACCAAGGCTTTTAGTCAGAATTAATGACACGCCCTAAGCCCTGCGATAACTAGCCCTGAGGCTTCATTTGCTTAGCCATATCCAAGAAAGGACTGAGGCTAGGCCCTGGGCGACGGCGACTAGAGAGAGTATTGCTGGAAATCAGAAACTTCGGCGCAAAGGTGTTATCTAGCGCAGTTTCTGGTGATGACTTGACTGTGGCAACTGAAGACTCTTTAACTACCGATTTAGACGCTGCTGCTGCTGCCGCTGCCGTCTTCGACGATTTGCTGCCATTCAGATCGTCGGTCAGATCAGCCGCCACAGCCTGCACCACTGACGCCTCTGAATCCTCTGCTGCAGTCACCTTAGGAGCCGGAGCCTTTGCAGGTGGTGTGGTTTCTTCAGCCGCATCCATGACGGTTTTTACTGCTGATTGTGCTGCATCTTTGATCGACTCAATTGGCTCTGCTTCTAAAAAATATTCAGACTTTTTACCCAGCCCAAGCAGTTTAGCTAGGCCGCCCAAGAAGGCGAACAGTCCACCGAGTAGCTTTTTAATAAACCCCATTCTTGTGATCGCTCCTGTAAGCACCAAAAACATTAGCTGTGTGGGCAGGTAGCCCCGCTTCAACTCGTTCAGATCAACTAAATTGATGATGACGAAAAAGGCTCCCTTCAGCAGAATGCCATAGGCTGCATCCCACCGATTGTTAAAACTTGTAACGGGCTTTAGGCTGCCTTGAGGCTGATGCTCCCGTATAGCAGTCAGTACTCAACCCAACTCTCTGCAAGGCCTACAGAGTTTTTAAAAACAGCTGCGGAGAATATCCCTAAACCTTTTCCTTAGAACTATTATCCCTGGTGATGGGAGCCTAACGGCATGGTTATGAAAAGATGTGAAAAAACTTTAACTTCGAGCCTCAAAGGGTCTGACAAGCAGGAGCATCTGTTCCGCTAGCGTTGAAGATGTGCTGTAGATAGCTCATGGAGGCGCTGACTACAAAATTACCCAGAGGAGATCAAAGGGATTCAAGATTTGATCTATCGTGGCGATCGCCCATGTGCTTAAGAATCAAACATTAGGGCGGAGATCCTGACTCGAGCGGAGGGATATTCCTTCATCTCTAGCGGACCCCTGTCAAAATCTTGATATTCTGCCTGAGATTTTTTCGGGCTGATTGAGGACGAACTGCGGCCCACCATCGTCTTGCAATTCACGAATTTTGGCGTTTTGGGTGCGGATGCGGCGTGAGAGCAGGCGAATGATGTTCACCGCAATGCCAGGCGTTTCTTCGATCGCTTCGTAGAGCTGCTGCTGGGTCAGCATTAGGCACTCGCAGGGCTCTAGTGTGGTGACCGAGGCAGACCGGGGCTCCGCGTCGAACACTGCCATTTCGCCAAAGCACGCCCCTTCCTGCAAGCGCACCAATTCGCGATCGCCCAAGTGAACGCGAACCGCGCCCGACACCAAAATGTAGAGCGATCGCCCCTCTTGCCCTTCAGTGAAGATGGTGTGCTTGGCCGGAAACGATAGCTCATCCATGATGGCGGCCAAACGCACTAAAAAATCATCCCGTAGTTCTTCAAAGACAGGAACGCCACGCACAAACAGTAATCGATCAACGCTTGTCAGCATATCGTCTAGACAAAGGGATAGGGATCGGATGGAGTCGCCAAGAAGATCTAGTCGCTAACATCGCTAGGTCGGGTCAAGTTGGGGCGTCCAAGGGCGACGGTCAGTGCGGTTGTGAGCGGAAGACGCTGGGGATGCGATCGCCCCCTCCGACTCTGAGACCACCTGCTGTCGGAGCGATCGCACTAGCGGGTCGGGATCAGCCTTCAGCAGCGGCAGCAAATCCTGCACAGTCCGTGGCGAGGCCACCTTTAGGTATGTCAATACCGCCTCTCGCACAAACCCCGTAGGATGGCGCAAGCTCGCCAGCGCTTGCTCTGGCGTAACGCTCCAACGATGCCGCGTTGCTAGGTGAAAGCAGCAGGCCAGTGCCCAGTCTGAGAGGAAATGGCGCAGCTCTAGCAGCGTCCGCAGCCGCTCGCTGGGCGGCAGGGGCTGATAGTCAACAAACTCTGACAGTTCCCGTAGTTTGCTGCGGGGTTTCCCTGGCTCGAGCACACAGAGCACCGCCTGTTTGCTGCGAATATCGAGCGTATTGTCTAGAATTTCTAGACCCCGAGCGTTGCTCTCGGTCGAGGCCGACTGCAAATTAAATGCCGCCGCCTGAATTGCGCCTGCAGAATATAGAAAGCGCATCAGTAAAAAGATCCGCTGTTGGGCATCGTCCAGCAAATCATCCAGGGCGCGCCGCATCAGGTCTCCTTCTCGCCCCGCCACAGCAGTAGGGGTAAAATCCAGCTGGCAGGCATAAAGCTGACCCATAAAAAAGAGTTCTTGATTGATCAAGGTTTCAATGCCATCGCGGCCAAAATAGTCCTCAACGGCATTAATGCCGCGCTCCTCCGGCAGCTTGAGCAGCGTCCGCATGACGGCACGCCGCATCGCCCCCCAAGAGGTTGCCATGTGGGCCAGCAGGGCGTTTACGGCGGGGGGACTGCCGATCAGCCCGAGGGTTTTCCAGGCGCACACGCGTAGCAAATCTAGCTTATAGCTGTCTGATCCTAGCGTTACCAGCGATGGAATGGCCTCATCTCCCAACCGCACCAACGCTTCCATCGCGGCCTCGCGGGTGTTTTTATAGCTCAATGCTTGCAGCAGCGTGGGGTAATACTCGTGCAGTTGGGTCGCGGCGATCGCTTCTAGCATGGCGCAGCGCACCCGCAGCGAATCGTCTCGCAGGAGGTCATCAATCAGCAGCCGCAAGCGCTCTAGATACTTCGCTTCGCCCAACGCCCGACAACCCATCACCCGCTCGCGCTCGCGCGGATGCATTAACATATGCCGTAGGGTTTCGCTTGCATCAATGCGCTGTTGTGAATCGCCCAATCGCAGCATCAGAGCCGCTGCCGTGCCCCGCACCTCAGCATCCCATGCCGGATTCAGGTAGGGTCGCAGTTTGTTGACATCGGGGTAGGTGTCGGTGAGCCAGACATACCGCAGTGACAGCGCCAGCACATCCGGCGGCAGCGGCTGCTGCATGAGCGATCGCACAGGTTCTACATACTCTGCCTTAGGATGCTCGTTCATGGCCTTTAAGCTCATGCGTTGCAGTTCAGGAGACATCTGCGCCAGCATTGGCGCTAGTGTTGCGGTCACGTTTTCTGGATCGAGATGGGTTAACAGCTCAATACAGGCCTTCTTGACCTCATCGCCCCGCTCTTGCATGGCCTCGGTAATGCCGCGTTTAAACTCGCGTAAATCCACCTCTGAGAGGCTCAAATCACCCCGGTCTGCCGTGAGCACCAGCAAATTTAAGTAGCGCGATCGCAGCCGCCACACCGTAAATAGCCAAGCCAAACTGCAGAGGGCAATGATGCCTAAAAAGATGAGACTTTGCCCCTGCTGAACCATCTCAGGCTCATCGGTACCCAGCCACCAGCGAGAAAACCAGATCACCCCCAGCATCACCACCCCAATGCCGCCTGACGAAATGGGTTCTACAATGCCACGCACGAAGGATTGAATGCGACTGCGGTTTGCATCGGGAATGGGCTGAAACAAGACCGGCCCAGTGCTAGCCAGCAGCGTATAGCGGAACAACTCATCCACAAACCGTAGCGTAATCATCCCCACAAAAATGCTGACTACGCCACCGAGGGATAGCGCGCTTACTACAAAAATCATGGCAGGCGAAGTCATAGTGACAATGAACACCCCCAATCGCTCAATCATGCGGCTTGATACAAACCACTGCAAAGTCAACTCAAATGCCCCCAGCACTGCACTAAATAGCGCCAAGAAATCAGCAATATTTTCCACATTTAGCCGCTGCTCAATTTGCGCCAGGTATTGGAAATCTAGCAGCAGCCACAGTACCTGCGCCATCACAAAAAACGCCACTAGCAAGAGCACATAGCGCTTCATTGGGCCTTTGAGCCGCCGCGTCGTGAAGTCGGGTTGGCTCTCTTGCAGCCGCCGTTTAGACGAATCAGGGAAAAACTGCTGATAGCTTTGGCTGAGGTAATACAGAATGCAGGCGCCACAAAACAGCAGAATGCAGGCCATCAAAATGACATTGGGCAGCCCCATCAACTGCCGCAAAAATGGCAGCGACAATCCACTGACTACATCTGCTGCTAGCACGCCGCTGCTCACTAGCGGAAAGGTGCGCTTGATTTCGCGAATGTTGAACAGTTGGTTAGCTGTGATCGAGGTATTCAGCTCATTGAGCACATAGATGGCCTCTAGCCACAGCCGCATCAAAAAGACGGTGAGCCCCAACAGAACCACAGAGCCAAGCCCAAGGCGAAACAAGGGTAGTGGCAGCGCCATCAACACCGCAATGATCACAATCACCCGGCGCAGGGGCAAAAACTTTTGCAGCAGAGAGTAGAACGATCCCAGCATCGTCCCAATCCCGGCGCTGACGATATAAATCCAAGGGAGCGATTCTGCGCCATACTCGTCTAAAAACAGCGCCGCCACACTCACCTCAAGCCACAAAATGCCGATTGAGGTGACGGTGTAATAAGCGAACATTAAAAAGGTTCGTTCGCTTTCTTCAGGGCGCAGGTTGAGCCAATCCAGCAACCATCGCTTTGACGGTTGCTTGGGGCGTTGATTGGGTTGAATCGCAGACCATTGTTTCAGTTCCATGCAGCGGTTTCAATGCACTCTCGTCTTCTTTGTATTCCCTAGGTCTGCTTAATATCTAAACACGGCATTTTGTTTCCAGCACAATTAGACTTGCCTAGATTCAACAATGGGGATGGCTTTTGAGGGTAAATTCGAGAAAGAATGCCGAATCAATCATCCTGTTCAGGTCTGGATTGGGGCATATTCAAGCGGCTATAGCCAAATCTGTGGCGCGATCGCAGGCAATAGGGAGGCTGTTTGCCTGTAGGCCGACGAACCCCAACCAGAAACTCTGGAGAAAGCCTAATCTCTACTAATCTCTATACGTTCGGCTGGGCCGCATTTGGGGAGCGAAGCCTGAATTCTAGTTAAAACGGCTGCTCTGTAGGCTGCACCGTTTGGCACAGCGCTTCTAACTCACGTCGTAGATCATCTGCATGCGGCCATCCCACAAACCCAGCGTACAAACATTGACCGGTGGCTGATTCCAAAAATACGTGGTTGATTCCTACTGAGTTGCGCCAGGTTCGCAGGCTGCTGCCGTTGGGGAACTGCGCCACGACCCGAGATCGTTTAATGCCGCGAGGATGCCCATCGGTCATGCCTGGAATGGCGCGTAGGTGTTGAATGAGGTCATTGACTAGAATTGACTCGCCAGTTTGGAAATCCTGCCAAAAATCGAGAATTGTGGCGGCTACCCGCGGATGTGCCTTGAGGCTGGCATGGCGAATGCCCGTTAGCTTTACGAACTGGGCGTGGGCAACCTGGGTGCAGGTAAGGGGCACGGTGCCATCGCTGCCGTCGTCTACGTCGCCAGCAATCACCAGAATGGGAATGCTTTGGGCGATCGCCTCTGCCATGGCTCGACGGTTTTTGCCTAAATCAGCCGCAATCCCAATGCCAAAGCTAAAGGGGTCAATCAACCGCCCCAAGTCTGCCCCGCCCACGGGCGAACCCACCAGCACAAGCGAATGCACCTGCGCTTGCCATTCGGGATGGCGATGCAGTAGCTCTAACCACATCAGGCCACCCATTGAGTGCCCGACAATCCGCAGCGGCGTATGGGGATAGTGGGCGATCGCTTGGTGAGCGATCGCCTCCAGTTTTTGAATCAGCGGCTCAATTCGTAGCCAGGTTTGCACCAGTCCCAACCTTGGGGCAACCACAGGGATGTTGGCCCCTACCAACTGCCTCGCTAGTGCAGTCATGGCCTTATTCGTGTCGTGCCAGCCATGTTGGGCAAACAGCAGAAAGTCTGGGTTTAAGTGCGGGTCTGACTGAGTTGGCCGAATGGATTCAGTGCTCATAGGGGATTGGCTAGGTTATTGGCCGTACCACTCCTTTCGCCAAGTTTCCATCTGGTCAATTTCTTCCTGCTGCACGGCCAAGATCTCCTCAGCCAGCGCCTGTAGTTCTGGGCGATCGCTCTTCTCCAGCACCTCTTGAGCCATCTCCAGCGCCCCCTCATGATGGGGGATCATGCCATTAATAAAACGCAGATCAACCTCTGCATCTGCGGCCCCCAAGGGCATATCCATCCGCATCATTGAGGCCATTTCAGCCGACATTGGCATGTCGTGATTCATCTCGGCGTGATACATCACAAGCTCATCGCCTGCAGTCGGGTACCAAGCCTGCCGCCACTCCTGCATCTGAGCAATTTCAGCTTGCTGCGCTGCAATAATGTCTTGCGACAGTGTCAAAATCTCATCGCGACTCGACTTCTCTAAGGCTTCTTCTGCCATCACGACTGCCCCTTCATGGTGCAACATCATCGCATCCAGAAATCGTAGGTCAAAGGTTGCATCTGCAGGCCCCAAATCCATTGAAGCGTGATCCATCCCATTCACATCCGCACTGCCATGCCCCATCTCGCTATGGTCTGTTGTGGCCGACTCACTTGTCGTTTCTGCGGAATGAGTGCAGCCTACAACGACAGCGGATAGCGCAGCCATGACCAAAATTGAAAGCGACTTACGTTGAATTTTCATGCGGTTAACTCCTTGGTAATGCACTGGTTATGCACTTTTGCTGTGCACTGAATAAATAAAAGGTGAGGAACTTAAACGGTTGCTGTTGTGGATTTTTGAGCAACCCCTTTGTAGAAATAGCCTGCAATTTTCGGCAGGTTTTCTCCATAGAACTCTTCAACCGCAATCTGAGGGAAATAGCGGCTTACGAGCTCTCGAATCTGGCGATTGAGATGACAACCATCGCCGACAACTTTTTGAATCGGCGTTAGGCGATTTTGCCACACTTGAATGTGGGGCTCGGCGCTAAGGCCATGCTCAATAAACACGAATGTTCCATCAGGCTTGAGCACTCGATAAATTTCTTGTAATGCTTGATCGACATCGGCAATGCTGCACAGCGTCCAGGTGCTGACCACGGTATCGAATGAGGCATCAGGCATGGGTAGATGTTCCCCATTTAAGACGCGATGATCTACCGTAATAGAAGCAGTGTCGATGCGTTTTTGGGCTAGCCGACTCACGCCAGGGTTTGCGTCAATTGCCACCAGTTTTTCTAGATGATCTGGATAATAGGACAGGTTTAACCCTGTGCCAAACCCGATTTCTAATACATCACCCTGAACGCTTGCCAACACCTCACGGCGATATCGTCCTAGGGTTTTGTTCGACATTGACCAATCTAGTAGATAGGGCAAGATTTGGCGTGAATAAAATCCCATAATGATCGATAGTAATTGTCAGAGTATTTGATGCATATAAAACATGCTACTGCAATCAGACTGCAGTTAGATTTGGTCAGGACTGACTAATCCTAATCTCAATTTATAGCTGAATCTTGCTCAATGATGGGGCAAATTGTGGCATCCATTCCATTCAGCAAATTACTTTTTTTGGAAAGCAGTTGCTGCAGCTGATGCTTTAGCAATTGTAAATCCTTAATCTGCTGATCAATATCCTCTAGCTTATCTTTTAGACATGCTTTGACTTGGTCACAGGGCAATTCTCCCTGATCGTGAATCATAAGAAATTCGCGGATTTCGGCCAAGCTTAGCCCTAGACTCTGAGCGCGCTTGATGAAGTGAAGGCGATCGCCCACCTCATCTCCAAACAGCCGATAGCCCCCCTCAGTGCGCCCTACGGCTTTTAGCAGCCCCAGTTCTTCGTAATAGCGAATCGTTTTAATGGGAATGCCGCTTTCTTTAGCGACTGTGCCGATGAGTTTTGGCGGAGATTGAGTAAGCATTGTGAGTGACTTGCGAGATTACGGCGCGATTTGCACCCATTATGACGTTACCCTCTCCAGTTTACTGGAGGGTCAAGGATTCCGACATCGCTCGCAGAGTCCCAGAGCGGTAGGATGTTAGCCGAACGCTCGCGCGACCTGCCCATCCAGCCGTGTTGGGACTTACGAAATCGTCCGAGATTCCTAGGACGCTGCCCGAAGTGCGTAAGTCCTGAGTGTAATAACGTGGGATGACGGTGCTATGACGACTGCAACCGAACTGCAAACTCTGCTGCGATCGCTCGACGGTCGCAGCTACAAGGCGTATAAAGAGATTCGCGGCCACTACCAATTTCCGCAGTTTGGGCTGCATGTGGACTCTGTGCAGGGAGACCCCTTTGCGGCGCCCAGTCGGCTGCGGGTGGTAGTGCCGCAGTCGGTGGCGGAGTTTCCGGCAGAGTATTACGCCACGCCCAGTCGGGCGGTGGCGCTACGGGACTATCTGACGCGGGAGTTTGCGGCAGCGGCGCGATCGCACTCAGAGCAGCGCGGCAGCGGCAAGAGCGGGCTGATTGCGATCGCCCCCACGGGCCAGCAAATTCTGGAACGGTCGGCGCTATGGATCGACAGTCAACAGGTGGAAGCCCGGTTTGTGGTGGGGCTTCCGGCGCGGGGGCGCAGCATTTTGGGACGGCAGGCGGCGGAGTTGCTCTGTGAGGATTTGCCGGACATTGTGAGGCGATCGCTCCTGTATAGCGCGCTGGATGCGGCGGCAGTGCAGCAGCAGGTGCAAGTGGTCGAGGATGCCGACTGGCTGCGGAATCAACTGGCTGGGCGATCGCTCGTGGCCTTCATCCCCAATGGGGCGATTTTGCCGCGCCAGAGCGGGGTGGATGATGCGCCGCTGAGCGACGGTGCGCTGCCGTTTCAGTCGCCGCCGTCGCTTCAGGTGACGTTTGATCGTCCCCACCAGGGCCTCATTTCGGGGCTGGGCATTCCGGTGGGGGTGACGTTGATTGTGGGCGGGGGGTATCACGGTAAATCGACGCTGCTGCGGGCGATCGCCCTGGGCATTTATAATCATCGTCCGGGGGACGGGCGAGAGCAGGTGGTGACGCATCCTGCGGCTGTCAAAATTCGGGCGGAGGATGGCCGGGCGATCGCCAGTGTGAACATTTCGCCCTTCATCAACAACCTGCCTCAGGGACGTTCTACCACGCATTTTTCTACCCCCAATGCCAGCGGCAGCACGTCCCAAGCTGCGAGCATCATCGAAGCGCTAGAGGTGGGAGCGCAGGTGCTGCTGGTGGATGAAGACACGTCTGCGACGAATTTTATGATTCGCGATCGCCGGATGCAGGCGCTAATTGCTAAGGATCGCGAACCCATTACCCCGTTTGTGGACAAAGTTCGCCAGCTCTACACAGACTATGGCGTGTCTACGGTGTTGGTCATGGGCGGCAGCGGCGACTATTTTGATGTAGCCGATACAGTGATCGCCATGGGCGACTATGCACCGCAGGATGTCACCGCTCAGGCTCGGGCGATCGCCCGCCAACTGGCCACACACCGCACGGCAGAGGGCGGCAGCCAGTTTGGCGATATCACGCCTCGCATTCCCCACATTCCCCGCCAGCCCTCGCGACGTGATCCCGCAGAGGTGCGATCGCCCAAGCTTAAAGTGCGCGATGTGGATGAGCTGGTGTTTGGCGATGAAACCATTGACCTATCTGCCGTAGAGCAATTGGTTGAGGTGAATCAAGTGCGCGCCATTGGGGCGGCGATCGCTTACTTGCAACAGCAGTATGGCGATCGCCCCTGGGCCCTCTCAGCTCTGCTTGCCCAGCTTCAGGCCGATCTTGATGCCGCTGGATTGGATGCCCTGACGCCCTATCCTCAAGGCGATTTGGCTCAGTTTCGTCCCGCAGAACTGGCCGCCGCTATCAATCGCCTTAGAACTCTCGTCATTCGATCCCTGCCCGATCCCAAGAGCTAAGATCATCGTGCAAGATTGAGGTAGCCGACTGGTTACCTCACGCCATCCCCCCACGAACCTAAATGTACGGTCGAATCGTTAACGCCAGCCTGACTATTGTTGTCCTTCTCGCGAGCCTGCCCATTGCTGCCCCCGGTGCAGCCCAAGTGCCTAGCAGAGAGCCCGCGAATGCGCCGACTGACGCCCCAGAGCTAGAACCGGAAACGGTATTGGAGCGGGTGGCGCGCACCGGAGTGCTGACGGCAGGCAGCCAGTCTGATGCCACACCGCTCAGTGCCATCGATGACGGCGGCAACTGGACGGGCTACTCCGTCGAGGTGCTGCGTCTCATTCACCAAAACGTAGAGCGTGAGGTGGGGCGTGAGGTCATGCTGCAAATTGTGGATATGGCAGGTCGTAATGCGACCCAAGCGGTTCAAACCGACCGCGTAGATCTGGTCTGTAGCACCGTGAGCATTACCTCTAGTCGGCAGGCATTTATTGATTTTTCGGTGGGCTATTTCTTAACCGGCACGCAGTTTTTGGTGAAGCGTGATAATCGCAGCAGCGGTCTTTTGCGGGTTGGCGTGGTGCCAAACACGACCAACGCCAGCGTGGCCCGGGCTCGGTTGCCCATTTTGAGGTTTGTGCCGGTGCGCGGTCGCCGGGCGGGGTTAGAAGCGCTGCGGGCGGGAGAGATTGATGCATTGGCGGGCGATGGCATTTTGCTAGAAGGTCTGCGGCGATCGCTCTCCAATCCCAATGATTTTGAGGTATTTCCAAACCAGCCCTATAGCCGCGAAGAGTATGGCTGTGTGCTGCCAGAGGGCGATTTTGAATTTCGCCGTCTAGTTAACGAAACGCTGTATAGGCTAATGGAAGGCGTTGTCACCCGCACTCCACCCTATAGCACCCTCTACGACCAGTGGTTTGGAGCGACGGGCTCAGTGCCGATTGATGAAGCGCCGCTACAGCAGTTTTTTCAGCAGCGGCTGCAGCAATTGCAGACCCAAATCGATAGTGACAACCCGCCCACGCCCGATCTCCCCCCTGAGTAAGACCAAAAGGGCGATCGCCGTATCCCACAATAGAGATAGGGCAGCGGTGGAACTGTAGTTGCGGCCCATCGCAAACCACGGCCCCAACCGTCTTAACTCAATCTCAACTCAATTCTGTCGGGGGGGTAGAGCTGCGATCGCCCTGCCATCACTTGACTGGGAATCTATGGAACTGAATCAAGCCACTGCATTACCGTTGTCTGGAGGACAGGTGGTTGTCACCATCCTGGCAGGGTTGCTGATGGCGATCGCCTTCCAGTTTTTGCTGACCAACTTAGGGATCGCGCTGGGGATAACGGTTGTCAGCTTTCGCCCGAAGCCCATTACAGCTCACACCGCCGAAGCGTTGTCATCTGAGGATGAGTCATCTGAGGATGAGTCTGATGCAAAGCCTGATGAGTCCGGCCCATCGTCTCGCGTCATCTTGCAGGCGGTGGGCATTGCGACGGGGCTGAGCATTTTGCTAACCATCAGCGGAGTGTTGGCGATCGCCTGCTTTTTAGCCGTGCGACTGAGCCTTACACCCGATCCCGTGGTGGGCGGCATTCTCGGTATTCTTATCTGGGCAGCCTACGTGCTACTACTGACGTGGGTTAGTTCTGTCGCCGTTGGCTCGGTGGTGGATACGGCGCTCAGTTCTGTAACCACAGGGTTCCGCCAATTGCTGTCTGCAGTTCGAACCCTACTCAATCGAGAGAGCACGACGCCCCTCCCCTCGTCTCCCTTGTCCCAGGATGTGACTGAAACCGTGCGCCAGCAGGTCGATGCTGCACTGGCCGCGATGGATCTGCGTCAGCCTTTAGATGACTATCTCGCGACGTTAGCAACATCTTCGCCTGTATCGTCTTCGCCTGTATCGTCTTCGCCTGTATCGTCTTTATCAGAGGGCGCGAACCCCGATTTCCCATCAGATGTGGCCCTGACTCGCCCCAACCCCCCTCGATCAACCCCCAAAGCGCTAGCAAACGGGCAATCGACCCGACGGTTCACCTCAGCGCCCCCTAACCGCCAACCCCTCACAACGGAAGCAACAGCGATGGCTGGTTTTGAGCCCTCGTCGCTGTTGAGTAGCTTGGGCGGTCAACTGCGATCGCTGTTGCCGCAAGTGGATGTGTCCCAGGCTGCGCAGTGGGCTTTGCAGCAAGCGCTTGACCAGGTTGATCTGTCGGAGTGGGATTTAGAACGGGTATGGCACCAGATTCAGGCATCCTCGTCGGACGACAACTCCAGCGATCCTGACGCGTCCAATGCATCCAATGCGCTACCCGCGTTTAACCTGATTCGGCTAGATGCAGAAACCTACCTGCGGCATGCCCAGCCTTGGGAGCTTCAGCCTGACATTCTTCAAACAGAGTTTGCGGAGGTTTTGTATGATCCTGACGCCGCACCACACCATATTCTGCCGTGGCTAGCGGCGCTTGATCGCTCGTTTTATGTCCAGCAGTTGCAACAGCGGCAGGATTTAGAGCCGAAACAGATTGACCAGATTGCCGACCAGTTGATGGCGATTCAAACGACGGTGCAGCATCAGGTAGAAGCGGCTGCCACGGCTGCCCAGACCCCTGCTGTGGACGTGGCACCGGACTCGACTACAGTGACAGCGGTGCCAGCGGTGCTCGATGGGGCGATCGCCCTCCTCCACGACAAGCTCGAATCCTACCTGCGCTACACCAACCTCGACAAGCTGACGGCAGACGGTATTGAACAAAAGCTGCACAGTCTGCTCGAGGACTGTGAAATTCCGGCGGATGCGGCACCGCCGTCTGCGCTCGATTGTCCTCGCCTTGAGCAGGTGCTGAGTCGCCGCCAAGGGCTAGGCGAAGCGCACAAAAAGGCTTTGCTCGCTCAGCTCACTCAAACTTGGAACCGGGTTGCTCGGCCACCGGAATCTCGGCAGGCACTCAGTGCAGAACCTGAGTCGCTTCA
This sequence comes from Kaiparowitsia implicata GSE-PSE-MK54-09C, assembly GCA_019359435.1. GTDB lineage: Bacteria > Cyanobacteriota > Cyanobacteriia > Elainellales > Elainellaceae > Kaiparowitsia > Kaiparowitsia implicata. Next base: position 1,412 of record JAHHHI010000010.1, on the reverse strand, counting down.
GTCGCTTCAGGTGATCCTCAGCCGCACGGTTACAGATGTGCTGCAAGACATCGACTGGTCAGGTATTACGTTAGAAGACGCGAAGCAGGAATTGCTAGCGGCGATCGCCCACCCTCAAGGCGGGGTGCAGTCCCTCAGCCGCCACCTCTCCACGGTGGACTGGTCACCCGTGATTCAGCGTCTGCAATCTCACCAGTTGAGCGACGATCAGGTTAGCCAGATCATGCATCAGCTTCAGCAGCGGCTTTACCGAGCAACTGGGCTGCCGCGCCGCTGGCTGCGCCGTCACCGCCCTGATCTTTCAACCCGACTGCACCGTTATTTGCAGCATCAGGCCAAGGATAAACTCACTCCGAGCGCCATTCAGCAGGATCTGCGCCACCTAATCGCGGCGCTCCCGTCTGCATCTCTGCCGTTTCAGGCTACAAAAGCTCCTAAGTCTGCCGACGATTCTGAAAGCAGGAATCACGCTGATTCTGACGACATGCATCAAAATCAAGGAAAACCAGACCCGACCGCGCCAGATGAGGGAGAGCAGGATGCAGAAAAACACGATGCCACCCACCAAATCAGCAGGGTGGCTGAGTCGTTTCCTGTGCATCCATCAGACATTGTGCAGTGGCTCGAATCCCGTCGCGATTTAACTCAGGCAGAAGTGATGTCTGCGGCTCAGCATGTCCAGACGGCTTGGCAATCACTCTCTACACAAGCTCAAGATTTGGGACATCAGGCTAGCTCAACCCTTGGTTCTTTGCAAGATGCCGCCCAGCCACAGCTCGATCGCCTGCAGGCTACTGATATCGATATAGATCGCGTCCAAAAAGACATTGGCGATCGCCTGCAGGCTCCCTTTGCCAGCCTGGATAGTCTGCAAGATGCCCTCAGTAGCCTGTTGCAATCGGCCTCTCAGTCGGCGGTGGATGCGGTGTCGTTTGATGAAGTGCGCGATCGCCTGCAACGCACGAGTCAAGAGGCCCTTGACCGAGTGGCCCACTTCCGCGACGACCTCTCGGATACGATATCCACTGGCTTAGTGCACCAAATTGAATCGACGCGCGACCAGTTGCTAAACCGCTTAGAGCAAGTGCAAGAGCAGGTGCAAACCCAGGTTGATCAGACGCGTCGGCACGTACAAACCCAGGCCGATAACGCCCGTCGAGTTGCGGCGATCGCCGCTTGGTGGCTCTTTTTTACGACCCTAACATCAGGGGTGCTAGCGGCGACTGCGGGGGTTTATGCGGTGATTGGGTTGCCGGGCTTTTAGGATTTTAGGATTTGTTGGCATAACCTGAGTTCGACCGTTAAAAAGCGGCTTGTGGCAGGGCTTTAAGCTCATCATCTGGGATGCCCAACGATGGCTTGTCGGGGTGGTAGGCGTAGGCAATCAGGCCCGAGACCAGGTTGACGAGAAA
>JAHHHI010000009.1 GCA_019359435.1 Kaiparowitsia implicata GSE-PSE-MK54-09C | reverse complement strand
TTTGGCTGCTGGTGAGGCGACCCCTGTGGCGCTGACTGCACCTTCCATCAACGGTTAATCGTTTGCGATTGATGGTCTGCTGAGGCTAGTTCTCTAGCCATCATGCATAGCAAGAGGGGCGCTCTCCATCGGAGAGCGCCCCTCTTGCTATTGATATCGATAAAAAGCCCTGGTTATCGTTGCTTGATACATGTCATTTGAGGGTCATACAACGAATTGTGCTGCAATTGTTTTATTGAGATCACTCACTTCGAGTTTCATGTGCCTGAGTTGTTGTGTGGCAACTCTCCTTATAGCGAATGTGCCACATGGGTTTTCAAGCTAGGCCGTGCGGAGAACTCCTGAAAGCCTTGACAGAAGAAGAAAGAAGATTAGGATGAAAGCTCAACGTATTTATGCTGTTTCTGCGGCCACTTTTGTGCGTTGCTTCATCTCGTTCGAGACTCACCGAGTTTTCTGCACCACTAAGTTAAAAGAGCTTTGGTGTAGTGCATAAGGTGCAGTACTCCAAAGCTCTTCTCTAAAACTCTTATTCTTTGCGTCATCGCAGCAGACTATTTAGAAATTATGCTTGCTCCAAACTCAGATTTACATCTGTCGGACAAATGCATTAAGCCGTTCTACCTGCGATGCGAGTTCGATTAAACCAAGCAGGTTGAAGGAGTCCAACTTCCAACTGTAGCGTTACATCAAAGCTCGCTTCATACAGCGTTAAACCCTTGCTGTGGCTGGCTCTTGTTGATATTTAACGGCAGCTTCCTTCAAGGGCAACCCATACACTTCTGCCGAATTGTTGGGGCTTTCAATCAGTTTTACCTTATGCAATCTTGCTCCGATAGAACGGATAGGGGCGTCCAGCAAATCTCGAATGTGGACGACGATATTTTCTGCGGTAGGCACTACTTCAGCGAAGTAGGGAATGTCATAGTTCAAAAAGGTGTGATCAAAGGGTTCAACTACAACCTCATTCACGGCATTCTGAAACGCAACTAGATCGGCCAGCATCCCTGTGCGTGCGTCGATGTCGCCCTGAATTGTTACTTCAAGATGGTAGTTGTGCCCATGCCCATGTACGCGTGCACACTTGCCGTAAATTTCTGAGTTTTGCTCCAGCGTGAGATGGGGCAGCGCGAGCCGATGGGCCGCGCTGAAATGGGTGCTGATGGTGAGATAGGCGCTCATGCTGTTTCCCTCATAGTCAGCCCAGAGTTCTGGGTGTTCAAAGACTTGGATATTGGTGATGGGTAGGTGCGGTGCTAGACGGTGCCAGATGGCTTGGGCGATCGCCTCGGTCGTTGGCAAGATTGTTTGGAATTCTTCCCAGACGTCATTCAAGTGGGCAAAGTTAAGCTGACTGGTGACTTCTCGCTTAATCACCTGCTTTACATCTGATAGGTTGAGCACCATGCCATACTCATCCAACTCGCCCTCCATGGATACGTAGAGGACATAGTTGTGCCCATGTCCTGGCGTGTTAGTGCATGGCCCAAAACGCTCAATATTTTCGCTCTCGCTCAATTCGGGCAGCCAGTATCGATGGCTGGCTGAGAATTCAGCCCGTCGATGAATAATACATTTCATAACTTGTCCAATGCAAAATACGGCGATCGCCCAACCCAAACGTCTGCTGGCACAACACCTGCGCTAATCCTCAAGCGACGCCCTGAGCAACTCAGGCTTCAGGCGTTTCCGCTTATCCAGACCCGTTTTAGACTTTGTGTAACGTTGTGTTAACGCTACTCTCTAGAATAGACGGTTTTGACGTGGACGTGGGCTGGGGCACGTGTTTGAAATGGACGGTTCTTCCCTTTACGACCCTTTCTAACGCACTCGGCAAAACTTGCGATCGCGATCCGACTCTGGCTCTTGCCACGAGTATGCAAAGTGGCTGATAGCGTCGATTTGGGGCGCAGCAGCGTGGATGGACTCCATCTGCGCTTCCAACGGCGGGCGGTTGCGCACCGACTGCCGCCACGTGCCCGCTAAGACTGGAATCACCTTCGTGCCTCGGGGTGCTCGTTCTAACACCCGCTGCACCTGAGAGACAATGCAGCTGGTATTGCCACACGTGCCATAGGCCATCGGGTGCCACTGCAGCGTACCCGAAAACCGATCCCACGGCTGGAGGCGCGAATCATACCCTCCACTGCCCACAGCTTGGTTAGCCTCTGGGAAAAAGACTGCCCCAGCAGGCAAGTTACGCTGCTGCACGGGAGCCGCTGCCATCGCGACAAAATCCAACACGCCTTGGAAGGCATGGGCTACGGCCAACTGCCATAACTGAGTTTGCAAAAAAGGCCGTCGGGCCTCTGGAGCCGCTAAGGCATAAGCAGGGTCAGGAGCAATGCCCTGCCAGAGCGGCTGTTCATCCTGAGGAAATCGCTCTGCCAGGTCGTTCACGTCTTGCATCGTGATACTGCCACGGCTCAAAAAACGCCGAATAATCTCTTGCCCACTGAGGTTGGTGGCACGCTGGAGCAGCGCCTGCTGCGAGGACGGGCCATAGATCCATAAGTCTTGCACGCGCCCTGCCACAGAATCACCGCCATTGCCGCGGGGATAACGGATGTAGTCAAATAGAACACCGTCGGGGCGGCGGCGTAGAACAGCCTGCACCAGGGTGTAATAGTCGAGCTTAGCCTGGTTGTTGTAGGGGTCAATAAAGACTTCTTCTTCTCCATTAATTTCACCCCCTTGCAGACTACCAGCAATCAAGAAATCCGCACTGTTTTGTCCACGCCCGTTTCGAGCCAGGGTGTTTTGATGGTTGGGGTTTTGGGCGTAGCTGTAGCCAAAGTTCATGCCAAACAACCAGGCATAGACCTCTAGCCCTCGATCGCGGCCCTTATCGATCGCCTCTTGGAGAAGATCGGTAGAGCCCTCGGCGTCATTGCGCACGACAGATGGCCAAGGGGTAGGGTTGTCATTGCGGGGCAGCAGTACCTGGCCACTGCCAAACACTTCTACATACACCTGGTTGTAGCCACGGTTCACCATGTGATCCAGCAAGGCTTCTAAGGCGCCAGGGTTGGCATCGCAGGGATACAGTCGAATCCATAGTGCTTGGGTGCGCAGCCAACTCTCGCGGCGGCATCGGCGCAGGCGATCGCGATGATCAGCCACTAACCGCCGATAGCTATCTTGACTGTCGCGATCGCCCTGCAGCGCCATGTTCCGCAGGGCATCCTTTTGGGCAACCTCTGCCTCGGTCAATTGGCAGTAGGGAGATGCCTGCGCTTGGGCAGGCTTAAATGCTGTTGAACCGATTAAGAGGCCAGCAACGATGACTGCCAGCAATCCACAGCAAATGCGAAAAATAAAACGACCCATCAAACAAACTACATCCAAGCGAACAAAGGTGATTTTTACGAAGGGGGTGATGCCCTTATGGTGTCGATCTTGAAGGGGGTGAGCATTAGCTTTGCCTCCCTCAGCACGAGATCAAGCGATTCGTATCGATTGAGGCTGCCTTAATTGAGTGCTCACTTCTTAAGCGGCCTAATCACTCTGATAGCGAAGCTTCCAGACTACTAGCCCAACTGATCTGGCTAGGTTAAAAGCGTTTAGCATTTGAAGAACAGGAATAGCTTAAAGGTTTGTTTGGGAATCAGCGCCTAAACCAGAGTTTTATACAGTGAACCATTGACTCAAACTAGTAGAAAGACCCTGGTTACGCTCAATATAGGTAGGCTGATTTAATTTGACTGACTGCCGTTCTACGATGTTCCAATTAGAGCACATCACTCTTGCCCATTCTCTTACCCAATTAGAGACGGCTTTAGGGTGCTGGCTTTGATTGATACGAGCGCCATCTTATCGCACCTTTTTATAGATCGATCGATAAGATTGTGTGAATTATGCTTCTGGACAGGGTGATGCGACAGACTCATATAAAATCCTAAATTTTAGAGCATGCACTATCGGCAATGGAGCGCTCTGGATTCTAAGTTTACTGTTGTCTAGCGACGTAATGTCTAATCAAATTATTTAATCAAACTAGATGCGCTATATTCACTTTGAAAAGTAAATTTAATGTCAGTTTGGCAAATGCCTAAAACCGTGCTGTCCTTGTCGCGGGCAGCACGGTTTAGCGTTGTTTCAGCCCTCCGCTGCAGGGCTGAAACAACGGGATCGAACTCAATTAATTTTAAGCGGACGTTAAAAATTCTCTGAATTTCTCCCGAATGGGGGGTAGAAGCTGCGAAGCTATTAGCGATGTTTAATCCTGCTCCGAGAGTTTTTTATTGTGACCGCCTTCCCCAGTATTTCGGCGCATCTAGGGCTGCCTTCTGCCCATACCCCATCCAAGATGGTGCGCTTGTGGCGCAGAGCAACGGGTTCCCGCTCCTGTCAGGGTTCTATGGCAATAGCAGATGTGCTGGTGCGATGTCCTTGGCTGGTGGCCGTGCTGCTGGTGTGGAGCATAGAGGCTGGTGCGATCGCCCAGACTCCCCCGCCTGACCTGCCGCCCCCGCCCGACTTGACGCCTGATCTTCCGCTCGATTCCCCTGCTGGGTTTGAGGTGCCTGCACCCAGTATCTCGAATCCAGAAACTTTGCCGCCGCCCCGGCCAGAGTTTGCGGAGCCAGATTTGCCGGATGCGCCGCTGCCGCCCTTGCCTTCGCCAGAGGAGCTGCTGCAGCCTGCACCGGAGGCTCCGCCGTCCGCGGATACCGACATCCCTGATCGCGTATTTGTTTCGGGATTTCGGGTATTGGGCAGCACGGTATTTAGTGAGGCCGATTTTGCCGAGGTGACGCAGCCATTTGAGCAGCGAGAACTCACCTTTGCGGAGGTGCTGCAGGTGCGTTCTGCCATCACACAGCTCTATGTCAATCAAGGCTATGTCAGCTCTGGCGCGTTCATTCCACCTCAAGTGTTGGCGGATGGCGTGGTGACGGTGCAGGTGATTGAGGGTGCATTGGAGCAGATCAATGTGACGGGCAATCGTCGGCTGCAGTCGGGGTATGTGCGCAGTCGGCTGGCGTTGGCGGGTGCGACGCCGCTGAATGTCAATCGCTTGTTAGAAGGGCTACAGTTACTGCAGCTCGATCCGCTCATTGAGTCGATTTCGGCAGACTTGCAGGCGGGGGTGCGGCCTGGGGCGAACGTGCTAGAAGTCAACGTGGTGGAAGCGGATCCCTTTACCTCAACGCTGCTGACAAATAATGGGCGATCGCCCACGGTGGGTAGTTTTCGCCGTCAGCTAGAGCTAAACCACGCGAACCTGCTGGGGCTAGGCGATGCTGTCAGCGTGGGCTATGGCAACACCAATGGCAGCAACGCGGTGGATGCGAGCTATACCCTGCCGCTGAATCCTCGCAATGGCACGCTGAGAGTAGGGGCAAGCTTCTCGGGCAGCACAGTGATTACCGAACCATTTAATCGGCTCGATATTCAATCCAACGCGCAGTTTTATGAAGTGAGCCTGCGACAGCCCCTATCGCAAACCCCGACCGAAGAATTTGCCTTGGGACTGACGGGCTCCTATCAGCGGAGCCAAACTCAGTTTCGGCTACCGGGGGATGATGACTTGCTGGGATTTCCTAGCCTCGGTGCCGATGCGGATGGCGCAACCCGGGTCACAGCGGTGCGGTTTTTTCAGGATTGGACACAGCGCAGCAGTCGTCATGTGCTGGCGGCGCGATCGCAGTTTAGCGTGGGACTGGATCTGCTGAACTCCACAATCCATAACAACGGCCCCGATAGCCGCTTCTTCTCATGGCGAGGGCAAGGGCAGTGGGTGCGGGTGCTGGCTCCTGATGCGCTGCTGCTGCTGCGGGGGGATGTGCAGTTGGCGGATAGGCCGTTGCTATCACAGGAGCAGTTTGGGCTGGGCGGTGTGCGCTCGGTGCGGGGGTATCGTCAAGATGCGTTGTTGACCGATAATGGGGCATTTCTATCGGCAGAAGTGCGGTTGCCCATTGTGCGATCGCCCCGCACCGACAGCCGATTACAGATTGTGCCGTTTGTGGATATTGGGACTACTTGGGGGGGCACCCGCGCTACCGCTACCCTCACCAATCAACCGAGTACACTTGCGGGGCTTGGGGTTGGTCTGCTGTGGCAACAGTCTGATCGTTTCTCGGCTCGCCTCGACTACGGAATTCCGCTGGTTCGTCTAGAGCGAACGGGCAACAGCCTGCAAGAACACGGCTTTTATTTCTCACTAGAATATTCACCGTTCTAATCGTTTGAAACCGTTGAACCTTATATTGGTTGAACCTTATAGCGATAGTTGGCATTGCTGAATCCTGGCATCAACCTGCCCGATCCGCCCTCGCCCTCTCCCAAGACGCGAGGGGACATGTTCTCCGTTTCCCTTGGGAGAAGTGATGTTCTGAGCTTGTCGAAGGGGAATTGGAGATGAAGGCAATTCATCTCCACATTCAGCAACGCCCGATGTTTTTATGAATTCTTGCAAGGATAAGGGGTTGATCACAATAACAACTCAGTCAGCGCCTTTAGCGTCATCGCAGCGCGCCAATGAGCAATCTTCTGTCTTGCAGCTGATAGGGTTCGTGGCTTTTGCAGCAGGAATACTGGCCACAGCGTAACGCTTTATAAAGAAAAGAAAATAGTGCTATGGTCTAAGCAATATTGCGGTAGCGCAATTGGAATCGCGCGATTAATAGCGGCGCCTAGGCTGTTTCTGTCGCTGACCTGCCTGAAAATCCCGAGTCCCGATCTCTATTTCAGTCTTGTGTTCCGTTGAACGTGTGTTCCTCTCAGTTTTGTCCAGAGTTCTCTTATCTCATAAGTATGAACATCCTTTGAAAAAGGAGTTAAGGTTGCTGGCTTAAGAAAGGGGCGATCGCCCATCGATTCCACTTTCCTCTAGGGCAAGCGCTCGCTGAGAGGTTCTACACTGCATCAGCTACGCTGTGAAAATGCTAACGCCTTCCATGGACTGGGATAGAACCTACACATAGATCCGATCAGGTAAACCAGTGAAGAGCCTTGCCATGGTGCAGGGTGTAACTCAAGACTTGCGGTATTTCCTGTGCCTGCGACCTGCACTCAGCCCAAGGTGAACTCATGAACCCGGGATGATGCGGCTATTGCCTATGTTGAAGCAGTCCCTCAGGTGCGTTTTGACACGGGCATAGTCAATTCAAGTGTCGTCAACTGCCTTTTGATAGATTAACCATTTTGTAAGCTGCTCTGTAAGGATGAGGCAACCCTGTGGTAATTACGGATATGGCCAAACGATTGAACGGTGGGGGGTTTAACCCATCACAACAGAATAACAACGCCTGTCAATGTGTCAAAAGTCACAACGACAAGCCACATAGCCGTATTAAAACTGATGGATGTATCGATAAGTTGGTTGGAGCGATCGCCCCACTTATAGTTCTGAAATGCTAAGCAGCTCAGGCTTTAACGACTAGACCAGGTCTAGATCCGGTCGGAATTTAGAGTTCACCCGGCCTTCACCGCATACGTAAGCTTCTTCACCCAACCTTTAACAACCCATCCGTAAATACCGTTTATGGTGTTTCTATCAGGAGCCTCTGTTTTCATCCGTTGGACGTTTCTGAGCTGAACTTTAGTCGCTTGAGGCAATGCTATGGAGCCGAATCACTATCCTGAAGAGTTTGAATTACAGAAGTACTGGTCAGTTTTAAAACGGCGATGGCTGCCAGCGCTGGCTGTGTTCAGCGTGGTAGTTTCGCTCTCGGCTCTTGCAGCAGCCCGCCAAAAGCCAGTCTACGAGGCAGAGGGCAAATTGTTGCTCAAGGTAGATCGCCAAGCTGATCTGTTAGGCCTTATTGAAAATCAAAACCGCAACTTGACCGTTGACAATCAGAGCAGCGCTCTAACTACCGAAGCTGAGGTAATTCGCTCTATTCCCGTAGCGCAAAAAGTGGTGGATGCGCTGCAGCTTGAGAATGAAGAGGGCGAGCCCCTCGAACCAACTGAGCTGTTGAGCAATCTGGCAGTGCGCCCGGTAGGTGGGACTGATGTGCTTCTCATCTCTTACACCTCCGGAGATCCCGAAATTTCTGCGGCAGTTGTGAACCAAGTTGCTAAGGCCTATGTGCAGCAATCGGTGTTTGCCAACCGCCAAGAAACCGCCGAAGCAAGTCAGTTTATTAGAGAACAGCTGCCGAGAACTGAAGAAGCCGTGCGCCAGGCCGAAGTGGCCCTGCGCGACTTTAAAGAGCAGAATGGAGTCGTAGCACTGCCAGAGGAAGCGCAAGCATCGGTCAACCTCATTTTCAACATGCAGGATCGCCTCACTCAGGCCCAGGCGCAGCTCGCTGATGCCTCTGCCCGAGCATCGATGCTGCAGAGCCAGATCGGTATGTCGCCTCAAGAGGCGCTAGCAGTCAGCTCCCTCAGCCAGGCATCAGGTGTTACTGAAGTCTTAGCCCAACTGCAGGTGGCCGAAAGCCAGCTTGCCGTTGAACGCACCCGTTATCGAGAGTCGCATCCGGCGATCGCCTCATCGGAGCGCCGCGTTGCAGCCCTGTCCGAAGCCCTCAGCAACCGTGTCGGTCAAATTGTAGGCTCCTCAGAAGGTGTCACCCTGGGCGACCTGCAGGTCGGGGACGTAGAGCAGGGTCTAATCACAGAATTCGTCCGGGCTGAAGCCGAGCGCTCTGGGTTAGCCAATCAGGTCAGCTTGCTGTCAGGTGCAGAAAGCGCTTATCGCAGCCGTGCTAGCTCCCTGCCGCGTCTTGAGCAAACCCAGCGAGAGTTGGAGCGCCGTCTGGGAGCTGCTCAAGCCACCTATGAGACTCTGCTGAACCGCTTACAAGAAATTCAGGTAACCGAGAATCAAAACATCGGCAATACCCGACTTATCTCCCCTGCCCTAGTGCCAACCAACCCAGTTGGGCCAAGCAAAGCCGTCTTTTTGCTAGTAGGCGGCCTAGCCGGTCTGGCCGCTGGCGTTATTTCTGCACTACTGCTGGATATGACTGACAGTTCCATTCGCAGCGTACGCCAAGCCCGCGACCTGTTTGGCTACACCTTATTGGGCGTGATACCCACGTTCAGTCGCAATGGCCGTGTTCGCTCCGGCGTCAGCATGGAGCGGTCTGTGCCTCGTGTGATTCTTCGCGACTGCAAAGGTTCACCGGTCGTTGATGCCTATCAGATGCTCCAAGCTAACCTCAAGTTTCTCAACTCCGATCACCCTGTGAAGACCCTCGTGGTGACTAGTTCGGCCTCCCGAGAAGGAAAATCAGAAGTGTCGGCTAACCTAGCCGCATCGCTAGCTTCGGTCGGGCACAAAGTGCTGCTAGTGGATGCTGATTTACGGCACCCAGTGCAGCACACCACTTGGGACGTGACCAATGCTGCTGGCCTGAGCAACGTGTTGATTGACCAAGTTGATTACCAAGATGCCGTGCAGCGAGTCATGGATAACCTGGATGTGCTGCCCGCGGGCATTATTCCTCCTAATCCCATCGGGCTGCTCGATTCCAATCGGATGGAAACGCTGGTCAATGAGTTCTCAGAAGACTATGACTACGTAATATTCGATACGCCTCCTATAGCGGGCATTGCCGATGCCGCAGTGCTAGGCAAGATGGCAGATGGCGTCATGATGGTGGTGCGACCTGGCGTGGTTGACCCTGCTAGTGCCAACGCCTCTAAGGAATATCTGATGCAGTCTGGGCAGAACGTGTTGGGCATTGTGGTCAATGGCGCAGATATCCGTAACGAGCCTGATGGACTCTTTTACTATTCGCGTGACTATCAGGCCAGCCGACGCATTGCTGCTAGCAATACAGCATCGGTTGAGCGCGCCCTGTCTGGTGCCCGCCAAAAAACCAAGTAATAGTGTGCAATGCTGCTGTCTTTGCAACACCGTATTTACCCTTTCTTACCTTGCTGGTTGAGACTATGCGTTATTCTAAGCTTCCACTTGTTTCTACCTCGTTTGCAGCCTTGGTGCTGATTGGGTCTGCCGTTCAATCTCCGGCATTGGCTCAGTCAATGGAGCCAGACGGCCCATCCATACAAGAACTGGCTCCGTCGTCGGAGCTTGCTCCTGACGGGCTAGAGTTGGATCAGCCCCTACCGCCTTCGGCGTTTTCGTTTCCTGACTACATTCTGGGTCCGGGCGATCAGCTCAGTATTTCTGTTTACGGCTATGAAGAGTTCAACGAACTCCAGAAGGTCGTTAACTCAGATGGCACCATCATCCTGCCGTTGATTGGCACCACAATGGTAGCGGGACGAACACCTGCCCAATTGGATACCTACATAGAGCAACAATTGAATCAATATCTGGTCGATCCAGAAGTTTCCCTTACTCTGGTAGGCCAGCGCCCCGTAGTTGTAACAGTGGCAGGCGAGGTGCAGCGTCCAGGGCCAGTGCGTTTGCGGAGCTTGACCAATGCTCCTGGCAATAACGTAGGGACTGAATCGCCGACGCTGACGACAGCTCTAGTGCAGGCTGGTGGCGTGACCCGTTTTGCAGATATCCGTCAGGTTATTTTGCAGCGGTATAACCCTAATGGCGAATCTGAGCCGACGGTAGTTAACCTTTGGGAGAATGTCAGCGTTGGGACTGGAACAACTGACATTGTGCTGCAAGACGGGGACACGATCTTTATCCCTCGGTTGTCGGCAGATGCCACACTAGATCGACGCCTGCTGTCGCAGTCTAGTTTGGCCCCTGCAACGGTGCGCGTGCGTGTGGTGGGTGAGGTGAATACGCCTGGGGAGATTGAGATTTCTCCTAACAGTTCTCTCTCAAGCGCGGTTGCCACAGCAGGTGGCCCCACAGAAGATGCCCGGCTGAGCCGAGTAGCCTATGTGCGGATGAATGATGAAGGTCAGATTGAGCGCTACGATGTGGATTTGCGAAATCTAGTCGATAACTTCCAGGTTCAGGAAGGGGATGTTGTGATTGTGCCCCGCCGTAATTCTTCATCCTTCCTTGCTACGCTAGGCCGCATCCTGAACCCGTTTGGCAGCATTGTTAATATCATCAATGGCTTGGATGAGATTGGCAATCGCAATAACGACTAAGCTCTTAGCTGTGGTCAAATCGATTAAAGTCGGCCTATTTTATGGGTATTCTAGGCTTTCAGAGTATCTATAAAACGTTCTAAATCGAGTTCGGCAACCATAAAACAGTGCTATTCGAGTTGTGAATAGCACTGTTTTATGGCATTTTAGCTGCACAGCACTGAACTGAAAAAACGCCATAGACTTTATGTTCAAGGCAACTACTGGTGTAGAACAGCTGCTTAGTAAAGGTGGTAAAGGTTCCGCAAAAGCATCATTATGAATCATCGCTTTAAGCGCTATCACTCATGATGCCAGGCAGTCAGCAGAAAGGCTGGCATTGCCAGGACTGGCAGAGTGGTATGCTGCTATTTCACGGATCAGAGCCGGGTTAAACAGGTCAAAGGCGAGGCCCTGCTCAACCCTCAACGGCATAGCACCCGCTAGAGATAGTGCTGCTGGATGGGTGCTTTTACCGTTTGACTCAAGCTGTGTTGCCGAGTCACGCATTCCGAGTTGGATAGGCTGTCTGGTTCTGATGAGATTGACTCTATCTAATCAGATAGCTAAGCCATGCTATTTTCAATCGCCCAGCGCGCTAGTTCGGTGCGGTTATGCAGACCAGTTTTGCCTAGCATGTTGCTAACGTGGCTTTCAATGGTGCGCTGGCTAACGTTAAGCTCTTCGGCAATTTCGCGGTTGGCCATGCCCCGCGCCACATACTGCACGACCCGTAGTTCCGTTGGCGTTAGCTCAACATCAAAGGGCACCTGAATTTTTGGTGTGTTGTCTAACCCCTTATCTTGGCGCTGAATGAGCCGTGAGGCTTGCTTGAGGGATGATTCAACCTGTGCCACCAGTTCTTCTGGCTCGAAGGGCTTCACCATATAGACGTCAGCCCCGGTATTGAGCCCCTTGACGCGATCCTGGCTTTGTCCTTTGGCGGAGAGGAAGAGTACCGGAATCCAGCTGGTGCGCGAATCTTTGCGGACATGCTCTACAAACGAGTAGCCATCCATCTGCGGCATCATCACGTCGCAAATGATCATATCCGGGGTTACGGTCTGGAGTACGTCGAGCGCTTCTTGTCCGTTTTCTGCCGTGACGACTTCATACCCTCGAAATTCGAGATAATCTTTCACCAACAGGATTAAGTTGGGGTCGTCATCTATGAGCAGGAGCTGTTTTTGTTCTCCAGCACCAGTTTCCTTTGCCATGCTTTGTCTCTCGCCACGCGTGAAACTGTTTTCTGAACTCTGTGGACTCAATGCTACAGCCTGGAGGGTGCAGCAATGCTGTTAGGGATTGAGAATCGGTTGGATGGGTGGTGCGATCGCCCATTGAAACATTCGCTACTATCAAGCGCAAATCTCTAAGGCGCACTATACTTCACTTTCATAATACCCATATCTCTCCGGGAAAACCGCATGGGCGATCGCCCATACCGTCTACGGGTCTTAAGGCGCAATTATATCGTTGCTTTTAGAATGTGAACCGGTAATTTGCAAATGCAACTAGGTTGCCTAAGGCTGTGGGCCTTGGGCGCAGAAGCTGCGGTGATCCTAAGACCCAACAGCTTGCTCCTGTTTGCATCCACGTATATCCACTCCTTACATCCAATCAATCTTTACTTTAAGTATGGATGCTTATCCCGATGGAACCGCTAGCTATTCTGTGAATAAGTTTGAAGTTTTGCTGAAGCAAGCGCGATTCTCTCAAATGCGACCGTCAAGCCTCTGTGGTTTTGCGGTGAACTGGGATGGGGCGCGTCATAATAGCGGCAGCTTTAGGACATCAAGCCATGATAGAAGCAGTCGGGATAGCAGCATTGGGATGGCTCACCCCGAAAGTGGTGGATGCGTTGTTTGATTCGGCGGTTGATTCGGCCAGCGCCAAGGTCAGGGCACGGCTGAATCGGGATGAGGTGCAGCGGGCGATCGCCCATTCCATCCACACGGCTCACCAGGCAGAAACGAGACTGCCGGAGGCCGAGCGGCTGTTTTTTCGCTGTGACGATAAAGCCCAGCGCATGGTTTTAGAGGCTGCCTTTAGCCATGGAGAGGTGCTGGCAGAGCTGAAGCGCCCGTTTGCAAACGAGGGCAAGCCTCGGCTGGCGGTGCTGACGGCGGCGTTTGAGCGGGTGATGCAGGACACGAACACCAAGGTTGAGCCTGCGGCGCTCAATCGCTGGCTAGCGGCATGGGTGGATGCGTATTTTGAGCGAACCAGTGCAATTTATTTTGACATTGCCACGGCTGATTACTGCACCCAGGTTGCAGACTGGTATGACGATGTCAAGTTTGCCGGAATCGCCGTCGATGGGCAGGTGGTGGATGAGGCCAAGAAAATCGAAAAAATCGTTGTGATTCCTGATGCGGTGCAGGAGAGTCGCCCCAGGCTCGACCCGGCACGGCACCCGTTGCAAATCATATACGGCGATCAGGAGGCTGCCGCCATCGCGGATGACTGGAACCGTCAGTCTGCGCGCGAAGAACAACGGCAGCGCGTTCAGGAAACCGCAAGCCAATGGTCTGGCCCTAAGGTGAGTGCCGCCGCACTGCTGAGCCAACCGGACTCGAAGAAGCTGGTGCTGCTGGGTGCGCCGGGAGCCGGAAAGACCCTGCTGATGAGCTATTTTGCGGTGGTGGTGGCAAAAGCCTGCGTGCGGGCGGTGGAGCAGCGCCCGTCTGCTACTGAGTCTGCTACTGAGACAGATAGTGCAGATGCCGTCGAGCCTCAATGGGGACTTCCCTCAAAAACTCTGCCCATTTTGATTCGCATTCGCGATCTGGCGGCAAAGCCCGAGATGGGCATTCTTAGCTATTTGCAGCAGGTTGCCACCCAGGATATGGCGTGCGAAACGCTCCCTGGCGAGTTTTTTGAAACCTTTTTGCGCGATGGCAGAGCGCTGATTTTGCTGGATGGGCTGGATGAGGTGGCCGATGAGGGCAAGCGGCAGGACATCGTGCGGAAAATCGAAAACTTTTTGGGACAGTATAAGCAAAATCGGGCGATCGTCACGTCGCGTCCGGCGGGCTATCGTCGCGACTTTTTCCACCTGTCGGAGTATCCCCACTATCAGCTGCAACCCTTTGACGACGAGCAGATCCGCACCTTTATCGACCACTGGTATGACAGCCGCGTGTTCGACCCCGCCGAGGCCGATCGCCGCAAAACTAGCCTCCAAAAAGCCCTCAACGAGCAAGACCGGATTAAGCAACTGGCCCGCAACCCGCTGCTGCTCACCATCATTGCGCTGATTCACCGCTATCAAGCGCAACTGCCCCGCGAGCGCCACAAGCTCTGCGACAAAGCAGTCGAAACCCTGCTCACCACCTGGGATGCCAATCGCGAAATTACGAGCCGCCATGTGCTGCAATACCTGCGGCTGGATGACCTGCGCCGAATCATGGAGCGGCTGGCTTATTGGATTCACACCCAGGGCGGCACGGGCGACAGCGAAGGCGGCACCCTAATCGACAAAGACGAACTGCTGACCCAGCTCAGCCACTACATTCGCGAGATGAAAAAAGTGGAACGGCACGAAGCCAAGGCCGAAGCCGAGCGCTTTTTGCACCACATTCGAGAACGCACCGGATTGCTCAACGAACAAGGCCCAGACCGCTATGCCTTTGTCCACAAAACCTTTCAGGAATATCTCGCCGCCCAAGAAATTCACGATCAGAAGGAAGACGACTTTAACGTGGTGCTCAACCACATTCGCCACCACCTGCACGACCCCCACTGGCGCGAAGTGCTGCTGCTGCTGATCGCGCAACAAAAACGCAGCAACCCCACCAGATGCCTAACCGAAATTCTGAATTTCCCTGACCCTTACGACGCATGGCTGCACCGCAACCTGTTCTTTGCCGCCGCCTGCCTTGCCGAAGATATCCCCGTCGGTGACGAGGGGCTCGTCACCGACATTCTGAATCGCTTAGTGGCGCTAGAAACTAGCACCGAGCCCTATGTATCTCGAACCATCAAGGCAACCGTCTTCAAAAAACTTTGTAGCCTCTACGAAACTGAGTTTGAGTTGCCTGCGTTGCAACAGTTACACCGGATCCCGACCGGAACCATTGCAGCGGTGCGGCTGCAAACCTATCGGGCGGCCTTGGGAGAAGAAGAGGATGCAACTGCGACTCTCCTAAAGTTATTGCAAGACCCAGAGTCGCATATACGTTCCACCGCGGCTGATGCGTTGGGCACGTTAAGTCATGCCAGTGACGAGGTTGTGGAAGCGTTATTGAGGCTGCTGCAAAACCCAGACTCGAATGTGCGCTCCAGTGCGGTCGGTGCGTTGGGCAAGTTAGGCCGTGCCAGCGAGGCAATTGTGGCAGGGTTATTGAGCCTGCTGCAAGACCCAGACTGGATTGTGCGTTTCAGAGCGGCTGTTGCGTTGGACAAATTAGGCTGTGTCAGCGACGCGGTTGTGGCGGGGTTATTGAGCCTGCTGCAAGACCCAGACTCGGATGTGCGTTCCAGAGCGGCTGAGGCGTTGGGCAAATTAGGCTGTGTCAGCGACGCGGTTGTGGCGGGGTTATTGAGTCTGCTGCAAGACCCAGACTCGGATGTGCGTTTCAGAGCGGCTGAGGCATTGGGCCGATTAGGTCGTGCCAGCGACACGGTCGAGGCAGCATTATTGAGCCTGATGCAAGACCCAGAGCCGCATGTGCGTTACAGCGCAGCTGCTGCGTTGGGCAAGTTAGGTCGTGCCAGCGACACGGTCGAGGCAGCATTATTGAACCTGCTGCAAGACCCAGACTCGAATGTGCGTTCCAGAGCGGCGGCTGTGTTGAGCCAGTTAGACCGTGTCAGCGACGCGGTCGAGGCAGCATTATTGAACCTGCTGCAAGACCCAGAGTCGAATGTGCGTTACAGCGCGGCGGTTGCTTTGGGCCTGTTAGACCGTGCCAGTGACGCGGTCGAGGCAGCATTATTGAACCTGCTGCAAGACCCAGAGTCGAATGTGCGTTACAGCGCAGCTGCTGGGTTGGGCCTGTTTGGGAAAAGGAATGAGGTGACGAGAATTGCACCGCTTCTTGTTACCTGGCTAGAGCAAAACCCAGAGGCAGATGAGGCAGGAAACGTGGTGGATGCGTTGTGGGCTATTGTGGTGGGTGACGAGTGAATCTTAGGTGATCGGGGGCGTCAGCCTGCGTGGCTATGATCGGGGGTCTGAGCGCAATGAAGCGGGCGTGGTTTAGCGGGGGCGGGGCACAGCGCACACAGTAACGGCTCTGTCTTTGCTGGCTCGTTTAGCGCTGAATCGTCAGCTATAGCGCCGAAATTTTTATTTTTGCGGAGTCCTTGCGCAGTAAGGGCTCTACAAAAATAATTGGCTCAGTCAATCTAACGGTTGCAATAGGGTTACGATAGATGGGCGCAGTTCATAGGGACGGAAGTATGGATCGTGACCACAACCTGTTGAGCAATGATGAGGTGCTGCATGTGCGAGCGGGGCGCATTTTGATGCCCAATGCCACCTTTAAAGTGAGTGAGTTTTTGGATGCGCTGGCACAGGTTGTAAGCGAGCAAGACGCCGAGTGGACTGAAGATTGTGAAGGGTGGTTTAGCAGCGGGCTTCGTTGCGAGGTGTTGCGCTTTGCCAATCAGGGCTGGCAGCGTGGGCGTGTGCGCATTCGGCTAGAGTTTTCTCCAGAACCGCAAAAGCTGCTGAAGGAAGAAACCCCACGCCGTGCCAGCCGTCCCGAGCGATCGCCCGTCTATCGCGATGAAGTCTACACCACGGTTGAGCCCGTCTACGAAGACCTTGGGGATGAATACTAACGCGACGCCATGAGCCTCGTCCCTAGGTGAGTAATTTCGGGTTCATGCTGTACGAGAGAGACTGTGGATTAGCATGACGGGTGCTGCTGCTCCCTAGGTTCTGTTGGTGATGCTATGGCTCAGGCTCCTCCTTGGACGCTGATGCACGCCCGGCTGCATCAAACCATTCGCAGGCGATCGCTCCTCACGCCTCACCAGCGGCTGGTGGTGGCCGTTTCTGGTGGTCAAGATTCGCTCTGCTTGCTGCGGTTGATGCTCGACCTGCGGCCCAAGTGGGGCTGGACGGTGGCTGTGGTGCATTGCAACCATGGCTGGCGACCCGATGCCAGCGACAACGCGGCGCATGTTTGGGCACTCGCAGAGGCAGAATCCGTGCCCTATCACGAAGCTGTAGCCCCTGAAGATTTGGCTCATACAGAAGCCGCCGCGCGAGTTTGGCGCTATTGCCAGTTTGAGCACATTGCTGCTGAGTTTCGCTATGATGCTGTGCTGACGGGACACACAGCGAGCGATCGCGCCGAAACCCTACTCTATAACTTGGTGCGCGGCAGCGGTGCAGATGGGTTGCAGGCGCTGAGTTGGCGGCGATCGCTCAGGCACCAGATCGAGTTGGTGCGGCCCTTGTTAGACTTTACCCGCAGCGACACAGCCCACCTCTGCCAAGCGCGGCAACTCCCCATCTGGGAAGACAGCACCAATTCCGATCTGCACTACGCGCGCAACCGCATTCGGCTAGAACTGCTGCCATACCTTCAGCAGCATCTCAACGCTCAGGCAGAATTGCATCTGGCGCAAACGGCAGAATTGCTGCGGGCTGAGGTGGACTGGCTCGAAGCAGAGGCGGCTCACCTCTCTGCTCAGGCTCAACCCGCTGATGGCAGTCCCCAGATCAATCGGCGGGTGTTGCAGCCAGCACCATTAGCCTTGCAGCGGCGATCGCTCCGGCAGTTTCTTCTGATGCACCTATCGGCAGCCCCCAGCTTTGACCACATTGAGTCCCTGGTGGCGCTGATCGATGCGCCCAACCGCACCCAAACTGAGCCCATGCCCGGCAGGGCGATCGCCCATGTAGACGGCGACTGGATTCGATTGCGGCTTCAACATTAGAAAGGGGAGCTGCGTCCTGAGCAACTCCCCTAAAGTGAACTAATTGTTCTTACGCCTTCTGTTGTGTCAGGGTTTCCCAACATTCCCCACCACAAACACAAACCTGTCAGTTAGACCGTTAGGCGCTGTGAGCCGTTACGACGCAACGAATTCGGGCGTTTGGCTTTGGGTCAGGGTGCTGATCATCTGCCGCATTTCGGTAATGGCTTGCAGCTGATAGTCGCTGACTTCCTGAAACTGCCCAATCACACTGGCGATCGCCTCTAGCTTCTGCTTCAAGCCATCCACCCCACCCTGGTTAAGCTCTAGGGTTTCTTGATAGGCGTTGATCTTGCCCCATAGTTCGCCCACACTGGCCTTCTGAGCCTTGAGGTCTTGCTCTAGTTGCTGAATTTCGTCCCAGCGGGCTGATTGAGCTTCTAACTCCTGAGTCAGCGACTGCTGCGACTGTTCTACCGCTGTCTGCAAGTTTTGCAGTTCGGTTTGAGCAGCGTGCAGCTTTTCGGCTAGCTCTTGCTTCACCGCCTCTAGTTGATTGATCACAGGAGACAAATCTACCGCGACGGCTGGCGTTTCGTCAGTGACGTTGCCTTTACGGCGGTCAAGCACGCCTTGGTGCTGTTTCAACACTTCACGCCGCTCTTGCAGGTTGCGCCGCTGCCCTACTAGGGTTTCGTCCAGCATGCAAAAGCGATCCTGTTCGTCGGCCATCTCTGACTCAATTCGCAAGCGGTCATACTCACTGGCCGATTGAATCTGCGATTGCAGTTGGTTGATGGTGTCTTGCTGCGCGGTTAGCTCTTCCTCTTGGCTGTTCACAAACCTGGACATTTTTTCCAGATCTGCCTGCATGTCTTTCACGGTGGTTTCTAGCGCTTCGATAGACATGGCGTCTAGCGCTTCGAGATCCACCTTGCCCCCGAGGGTAAAGCCATCGGAATTTTCTGCCAGCTGGCAAAATTGCTTAAATAGCTGATCTTGAGTTTTGATTTGGTGGGCAATGCTATCGATATACTCTTGCTTTAGGTGCAAAGCCTGCTGCTGACCCTGAAGTCCAGCTTTGGACTGATCGAGCGCGGTTTGAGCTTGCTTCCACTCATTCCAGCAGGTATCTAACCGCTGCATTTGCTGATCCATCGCCGTTTCCAACTCTTGAGCCATGCGGCGCTGTTCTTCAACTTGGTGGTGGTGAGACTCTACTGCACCCTGCTGCTGGCTAATGATGTCAAAGGAATAATTGACTTGCTCGCGCACTGCTTCGGTGGGTGCGATCGCCCCCGACAGACGATCCAGCAATTCTTGCATTTGCTGCGCCTTATCGTCATCTAAGCCCATAGCCTGGCTCATATGGGCCTGCTGCTCTTCGAGCTTAGCCATTTCACCCCGAAGCTGCGCCCAAGCGCCTTCTAACTCTTGATTTTTACGCTCATAGTCTTCTTGCAACTGCTGTACATCTTCACGGGTAGAGTCTAGCTCTTGGCGCTGCTGTTCCAGCTTTTCAAAGTCCTCTTCCATGAGCTGCAGCTGCTCTTCCCGCGCTTCCATTTCCATCTCGCGGCGGTTTAGCTCTTGGCTCTGATAAGTCAGTGATTGCTTCCACTGCTCAATTTCTTCTTCTTGTGTTTTGAACTTGTCCTGCATGCGGGAAAAGTTCTGCAAAATGCTGACCAGCTGCCGCCCGGCTTCTGTAATACGTTGCACTTGGCGGTTGTTGCTCAACTCAGCCATCACTAGCACCCCGGCGGCATAGTTGGCATCATCAGGAGCCGGCACAACTTCGTCTCCCGACACGGCACTCCAACTGCTTTCACTGCGTTGACATGCAAGCAGCTTTAGTTCTGGTCGGCCACTGCCGATCACCCCTTTCTTTCTCTGTACTTCTGCCAAATACAGCACGCCAGTAATCCTCTTCCGTAGCTTTTCTGTATCGTCTAAATCCGTAATCGCGTTCCGTATCTTCTGTTGTAGCGCTTATTACAATTGACGCTTAATCTTCTGATGAACTAGAGCTTAGGTGCTGTAGAACATTACATCACTCAATGCGTTGCTGGCTAGACGTCCGTTGGTTGTCGACCCGATGACTATTGAGCCAGCGACTGCTGAATAGGGCTGGCCTAACAGGCGTTGTAGCCAGAGTGGCTAACTATGCATCCTCTAACCATGCATGCTACGGGGCAACGCCCCATAATTAGTACGCAATAGCTCATCGATTGTTGACCTGCACATTTAAATCGCATTCAGTCCTACATTGAGCAAGACTTGCCGAGATGGAGTGCAAGGGTCAAGGCTAAATAAAACTAGCTGATCTCAACAGGGTGTGTAAAGGAATTTAACAGGATTGAGATGAACCTGACTGCACTCAGCAAGCAAATTCAAGTCGATTAGCATGGGCAAGATGAGGAAATAGCAGAGATGCCCTCACTGCACAAACCCGTAGAGATAATCCGTAGAGGGTCGGTGAAGCCAAAATGGTCGGCAGAGCCTATATTCTATGGAGTCTACAGTGGGAGTCGAGAATAGTGTTGGAGTTGTGGGGCGTCACCCCACAGTTGCTATTCAGTCTATCGGAAAACCTCCAGAAGTGACGGGCTTGGTTTGATCTACAGCGCTGCTTTTTCCAATTAATCTAGCATTAACTGTTTAGAGGGGCGGGCGAGTGTGGGGAGCGATCCAGATGCTGCAAGGCACAAAACTACCTGCATAAACTGCAACGTGAGGACACCCTCCGATGGCGATCGCCCCTAGAGCACCCCACTGCTGCCCCTAACGGTTCGGTCATGACGCTTGCCTAGTTGAACCCAATCGAATCTGAAGGCGATTCTATATAAATTGCGCTTAGCAGGCTGAGTCAATGTCCAATCTATAGGGATAAGGCAGGGATCCCCTTCGTGCCAAGGTTCTCTCCTTGGTCGATGGCTAGCCTAGAATGCCCGAATTCTAGGCAGACACAACATCCATGGGTCAGGGGTCAACGCAACACATCCAAAACGCTGTGTTGAGCCAGAATCCCAGAAGGCGACATCTTTTAGAGTTATAGTGAACGGGCGATCGCCCAACATCTCTCAGCAAGTCCCCCATCCCACTCCTTGAGTCGACTCTTGCAGTGCATCACAGGCTAACCTTGCAGCATCTCAACGATTTCAACGGCAGCAGCACCCACGGAGGCTGGCGGTGATTGTTCCATCTCCGTCCGCTTCTGGGTCAAGAGACTCAACTTGCCCGAACCACCCGCCACCGCTTAGTATGCTCTGCGCCGATTTCGATGTTGTGTCTATTCAATGTGCGGAATGGGGAATGTTAAAGCCTATGAGTTAAGGCGCGTGATGTTAAGACGCGACAGTTTCTGTAAGAGCTCCCAGCCCCATGCAAGGCAATCTGAACGAAATTGATATCCGCAGCGTCCTGCAGTTGATTGAACTGGGTCAACGCACAGGGGAACTGTTCGTGGAAGCCTATAGCGCTCCCAGTTGGCTCAGTGAACCTACTGCGGGGCATTCTGCTCTATGGAATCGGGTCGCGCGTGCTCCGATTGAGCGCTCTTGGTTTGTGTTCTTCCTCAATGGAAGAATTGTTTATGCAGGCGATGCCGGGCTCGATCTAGCGCGATTGCGCGATCACCTCAAGCGTTACAACATGGGCAGCACGCCCAACGCACTCGGATTCTCTTCGGCGATCGCCACCACTAGCGCCCCCGAGTATGGACACCTCTGGGCCATGATCGAAAACAACACCCTCACCCCGGCCCAAGGGCGCAGCATCATCGCCAGCATGGTGAACGAAACCCTATTTGACCTGCTGACCCTGCATCACGGCTCGTTCACATTTGAGATTGGGCAGCCCCTTGCCCCGCAACTCTCTACGTTAGAGACTGGGGGGCTGGTTAGCGTCATCATTAAACAAGTGCAGGAATGGAAGCAACTGCACCCCCTTATTCAGTCGCCGGATCAATGCCCGGCGATCGCCGACGCACCCCAACTGCGAGAGACCCTCAACACGACCGTTTTCAATAACCTAGCCAAATGGGTCGATGGCAACACCTCAATTCGCCAAGTGGCTCGCTACCTAAACCGCGATATTCTCACCGTCGCGCGGGCTCTCTATCCCTGCATTCAGCAGGGGTTAGTGCATTTGCAGCCGCCCCCTTCTGCCCGTACCGCCTTATCGCTGCCAACCCCCACACCACATGCTGTGCCTCGCATTGTATGTATTGATGATGGCCTCAGCATTCGCAAAACTGTGGAGCACATTCTCAACCAGCAGGGCTACGAAGCGACTGCGATTGGCAATCCGCTCAAAGCGCTAAGCCTCCTGTTCCAACTCAAGCCTGATTTGATCCTGTGCGACATATCCATGCCCGAACTAGATGGGTATGAGCTTTGTGCCATGCTGCGCAAATCCAGCACCTTTCGACAAACCCCGATCATTATGCTGACGGGTCGGGATGGGTTTATCGATCGCATCAAAGCCAAAATCGTCGGAGCAAGTGACTACCTGACTAAACCCTTTGGGGAACATGAACTGCTTACCTTGGTTGAAGCCAATGTCGGCCCCGGCAACGCAGATTATCCAACGCCCAGTAGATTATTAGCAGACGACTTAGAACATGAGTTAGAACTGGATATTGCCGAATCGACCTCTACTACGCCACTCAACTAAGTCTGAGCCCACCTGAGTGCAGCAACTGAGCAGAGCCCAGCGAGAGCCACCGCCGTCATCGAGAGTCAACGTTAAGATCAGTGCAATGAACGAGATTTATGCCTCAAAGGATGGCATCTTAAGCCGGATGACCGATAGTTGAAGAGATTAACGCGTTTGACCTGCGAGCGATCGCCCACTGTAGCCCACAGGACATGTCCCAATTCACTTAAATGTATGGGTTCTAGAGTAAGCAGCTATGAGTAGAGTTTTGGTCGTGGAAGACAGCGTAACCCAGCGAGAAATGATTACCGACCTGCTCAAAGGTAGCGGGCTAGATGTCACCGTTGCAAGCGACGGTGTCGAAGCCCTCGAACAAATTCAAGTCAAAAACCCAGATCTGGTGGTGCTTGATATTGTCATGCCGCGCATGAATGGCTACGAAGTCTGCCGCCAGATTAAGTCCAACCCCACCACCCAAAACATTCCCGTCGTGATGTGCTCCTCCAAAGGCGAAGAGTTTGATCGATATTGGGGCATGAAGCAAGGCGCCGACGCCTATATCGCCAAACCCTTTCAACCGACCGAACTCGTTGGCACCGTTAAGCAACTCTTGCGACAATAGGACATGCGTATGATTGGTAACCCAGACTTTCTCACCGATAGAGGACAAAATCAAGCTCCAGAAATGCAGGAGCTAGAAAGCCCCGAAGGCGAACTTCACCTGCGGTTTTACACAACTTCTGGAGACGAGTTTGCGCTCTCTGCCACTGGTATTCGAGAGGTGCTGTCTGTACCACCCGATCGAATTACCCCCATTCCGAACGTTTCACCACTGCTTTTGGGCACTCTCAATGTGCGAGGTCGTGTGGTTTGGGTGGCTGACTTAGGTCAGTTTTTGGGAGATGCAAACCTACTGAGCACCGATCGGCCAGAAATATCTGTTGTAGCGGTCGAAGATCAAGACACTATGCTAGGCTTGGCAGTTGATCGCATCTACGGCATGGATTGGCTCGATATTGAAGAAATTCAAATGCCAACCAACGTGCCTGACGGCATGGCACCCTTTTTACGAGGGGAATGGATTCTTCAGCGGGAAAGTGGACGGTTCCTCAGGTTGCTCGACCAAGTTGCCATACTACGATCGGCACGTTGGGCAGCATAACCTTCAGCAGATTCGGACATTGCATGGGTAGGAGAGAGGCAAATGGGATCAGGCACTAGGTACGCGCAAGAATATCAGCAGGCTGAAAAAGCCTACATGCAGGGCAAGTACGATGATGCAGCGGCGATCATTGATCGGCTGGTCGAAAGCCATCCCGAAGACCCCAGCATTCGTCTGCTACGAGGGCACATCTACTGCTACGGGCTACAGCAGTATGCAGTTGCGCGTGAGCAGTATCAGGAAGTTCTTGGCCTTACCGATGAACCCGAGTACGTTGAATATGCCAACAATGGCTTAGAAACGGTGCGCGAGTTTGATGACGGCTCAGGCGCTGTAGGATCCAATTCGGTTGACTCAGCAGACGAGCCCTATGAGTCGTTTGATGCGCTTGAAAATGGATTGGGTGGCTCTGGGCTAAATAATCAGGGCTTGACCGATATCGACTCTGACTTTGTCAGCACCACAGATTCCGCCTATGGCGGTTATGGAAGTGGGCAACCAGAGTTTGACGAAGAGATTAATTTTGATGAATTTGATGACATCGGTGTGGACGAAGTCGAGACCCCATTTGGAATGGGTGACATGGGATTGGCCGCAGGGGAGAGTGGAGTCAATGCTGAATCCATCGCCAATCCGTTTGCTGAGGAAGGCGACTATCCAGTATTGGAAGACTTAGGTAACATAAGTAATCCCTTTGGTCAGAGTTCATCTGATGGGATGGATGGGGGAAATCAGTCCATTGAGCCTGAATTTTCTATCTTTGACGATAATTTGGATTTGAGCGCTGACAATGCCCAAGACTGGACAGCAGATAATACTAATCTCAACCTAAATGACGAGGCCGCGTTTGACTTTAGCGATGAATTAGATATTGACCTTGACGATGATGAAGGACTCGCAGAATTTAGCCTGAACTCAGACACTCCCCAGCCTTACGAAGCTGGTGGTTTGGCGATGGAGGATGAAGCCTTTGGCTTGAGCGATTTGCCTCCTGAAGATGACTATGGTCGTAATTATGGCGATCTAGGCTCCACAACTGAGTCAAATTTTGATCTAGGGTATAGTACGCCGATGCCCCCTAACGTTGGCTCCTCTTCAGGAGAAGACGAAACCCTGTTCATGGCAGCAGATGAATTTGACATGGCGGCACCCATGGCAGCAGACGATAGAGATGCCGATCTAAGAAACCACGGGTTTGACGACAGCACCTATGGCCAGCAAGATGATTTTGGCTTGGGGACGACGGGTGGCAGCGACTTTGATTTGGATGATCTGCAGGATTTTTCTACCTCCAACAACTCTGGTGCTGCCTTCTCACCCAGTGCAACTGGAGCCGCAAATTTTTTAGATGAGTTTGAAGAGTTTGAGGATTTAGGCAGCTTGCCGGACTTTGATCTCTCTGATAATTCAGCGGGATTTACGAGCCCATCAGTTGCAGGCGAGGGCTTCTCTGCAGGCAGTAGAGCGCCCGCGTCGGAGGATCTCAGCTTTGACTTTAGCGAAACGTCGGATCAGTCTGTCATTCGAGAGGATGAGATCTTTAGCATTTCGGGCTCGGCGGACGGGTTGCCCATGTTTGCCGATGGAGAGGCCATGGAGCCCGAGGTCTCAGTGGATCAAGGCTGGCTGGCCCCGTTAGAAAATGCGCCGCTGTCGGTAAAGCAGTGGGTGATCGCGGGAACAACGGGCGTGGTTTCGATGCTGGCGGTAGCAACGGTGGGGTTTGTTGCGTCTAACTTCCTGGTTCCAGAAGAAAATAGGCCTATTGTGGTGCCCTACTCGCGGGTCACAGATTTGGCTCAGGCGGCGGCAGCGGGATTAGTGGGTGTGGGCACAGTGGCAGGTCTGGGGCTGTTGGCTAATCGCCAAATGCGGCGATCGCTCCTTGATTTGCGCCAGCAGTTTGATGCCGTGTCTCAGGGCAACCTCAGTGCCCAGGCCACGGTCTATTCCGAGGATGAGATGGGCCAGTTGGCCACTGGGTTTAACCGCATGTCGCGGGTGATTTTAACCACCACCAGCGAAGCTCAGCGTAAAGCCGAGGAGCAAGAGCAAGCTAAGGAAGACCTGCAGCGCCAAGTGATTCGTCTGCTGGATGATGTGGAAGGTGCGGCACGGGGTGACCTAACGGTGCAGGCCGAGGTGACCGCAGACGTGCTGGGTGCAGTAGCGGACTCCTTTAACCTCACCATCCAAAACCTGCGGGAAATTGTGGAGCAGGTGAAGACGGCAGCGCGGCAGGTGGCGAAAGGGTCAACGGAGAACGAAATTTTTGCGCGATCGCTCTCTTCTGATGCCCTACGCCAGGCTGAAGAACTCGCTGTCACCCTCAACTCAGTGCAGGTGATGACCGACTCCATTCAGCGGGTGGCCGAGAGCGCCCGCGAAGCTGAGGAAGTGGCCCGCTCTGCATCCGCAACGGCGCTCAAAGGCGGAGAAGCGGTGGAGCGCACCGTGTCTGGGATCTTAGAGATCCGCGAAACAGTGGCAGAGACCACCCGCAAAGTGAAGCGTCTGGCGGAGTCGTCCCAAGAGATTTCTAAGATTGTGGCGTTGATTTCGCAAATTGCATCGCGCACCAACCTGCTGGCACTCAACGCTAGCATTGAGGCGGCCCGAGCCGGTGAAGCTGGGCGTGGTTTTGCCATTGTGGCAGACGAGGTGCGACAGTTGGCCGACCGCGCGGCCAAGGCCTCGAAGGAAATCGAGCAGATTGTGTTGCAAATTCAGGGTGAAACCAGCTCAGTGATGACTGCCATGGAAGAAGGCACTCAGCAAGTGATTGAGGGTACGCGTCTGGCAGAACAAGCGAAGCGATCGCTCGAGGATATTATTCAAGTGTCAAACCGCATTGACGTGCTGGTGCGCTCCATTACCGCAGACACAGTCGAGCAAACCGAAACCTCCCGCGCGGTGGCTCAGGTGATGCAATCGGTAGAATTGACGGCACAAGAAACTTCGCAAGAGGCCCAGCGCGTGTCAGGATCGCTGCAAAGCTTAGTGGGAGTGGCTCGCGACCTGCTCAACTCGGTGGAACGCTTCCGAGTTGAAAAATAAGCTCGCATCAAAACAGCGTAGGAACAGTTGAAATTCGGGACGGTATTCAATCAAGGCACGATTCCGTGCCGACGAAACGGCTACAGCACTCCAGCTACGCTAGGCCACATTGGGGCTGATCGTGAAATTGAACGAATCGGGTACATTAAAAGCAATTAAATTTAGACATTGTCAGATTAGACATTGTCAGACATTCACTGACCTGAACGTTGGGCATGTTGCCCAAACGTGCCAGCACCACATAATCAGGAATGCCTCTCCTATTGAGGAGCAGTCATTCCAGCTAGCGTAAGGAACAGGGCTATGCTGTCGGAACAACAACAGCGGATCTTGGGATACTTCATTGAGGAGGCCAAAGACCACCTCAATACCATTGAGCAAGGGCTGCTAAATCTGCAAGATACCATTGCAGATGCAGACTTGGCGAGTGAGGTGTTTCGAGCGGCGCACTCAGTCAAGGGTGGAGCTGCCATGCTGGGGTTAGACAGCATTCAGCACACATCGCATCGGCTTGAAGACTACTTCAAGGTGCTGAAGGAATGCCCAGTGCGGGTTGACCAAAAGCTAGAGTCGCTACTGCTAAACGTGTTCGACGTGCTCAAAGAGCTGCTAGATCAGCTTCAGGGGCCGTTTGGCTTGACAGAGGATAAAGCGGCTGAGGTCATGGCGTCTGTTGATCCCATCTTCAACGCGGTGAACGAGCATTTGAACGAGCTGGTGCAGCAGTCGGGTAGCATTCCACCTGAGGATGTGGAGTTGGTGCCTGCTGCACCCACTACAGCACCCCCTCGCCCGACTACACCTGTGGCAAGCGGGCGCGAAGAGAGCGTATTGCAGCTCATTTTCCAAAGCGACGTCCCGGCTCGACTGCGGGATATGCTGCAAGTGTTTAAGCAACCAGAGACTACAGAGCGGCGACAACAGTTGCAGTCGCTGGGTCAGACCCTAGAACAGTATGGAGAGCAGCTTGAGCTGCCTCAGTGGGTAGAGTTGCTACGGCAGGTGAATCGGGCGATCGCCAATCCAGATGCAAGCTTCCGCGCGTTGGCTCCTGTGGTGATTCGTGACATCAAGCGGGCCCAAGAGATGGTGCTTGAAGCCAGCGCTGGTGCAATTACAGCCAGTGCATCGCTGCAAGATCTGGTGCCAGCAGCCCCAGATCCTGTTGACGCATTAGCAGATCTTGATCTGTTTGCCACAGATGCCGATCTTGACTTTGATATGGTCGAGTTGGAGCAGCCCGAAATTACGAGCGCCTTTGGGTTTGATGAAGCCGACCCAATGGAGTCGATGGATTCGGCGCTGGCTTCAGAAGATCATCCCTCAGGATCGCCGCCTGAGGATCTGTTGTCGATGGATGAGCTATTTGGTGAGGCTGCAAACGAAGCAGTCGTGGGCGATCGCGGGCCTCAGGTGGGTTCTGCAGAGCTGAACAGCCTGGCTGACTTGTTTGAATTAGAGTCTGATGAACTTAGCATAGATTGGCAAGACGAGTCATCGGAACTCTCGATGGATGAGATGCCTGAACCTCTAGAATTAGATCCCACCAACGATTTTTCTGACTTGCTGGGCGGTTCTGATTTGGCTGTGCCTATTGCTCAGTCTGGGATGCCAGAGGAGGGAGATGGTTTGTCTGGGTTCTTTGATGCCGCCGAAGCAGAAAATCTGAACAATTCCGAGTTTGATGACTCGTTCTTGGCCTTAGATGAAGACTTGGGTGATGGCGCAGAAGACGCGGTGGCTCTCAATGAGACCAATAATGCTCTCGGGGCTGCGTTCGATGCTGCTATGGCGGCAGAAGAGTGGGTTCCCAATGCGGGGAATGCCGCTGGAGATGCGGATTTAACGGGGCTAAATGAGCTGTTTTCCGATCCTGAATCAGATCCTGAATCGGAGCGATCGCCCAATGCGTTGGCTGAATCTGAGTACTCAGATTCCTCCGATTTGAGCTGGTTAGACGGTTCAAATCAGCCGCTAGACGCATCGTCGGAAGAGGTGGGAGACGCCAATCCGTTTGCGGCGCTGGGGGATGATTTAGACATGATGGGGGCAGGTACGACACCCTCGTCTGAACAATTCAACTGGGATGGCCTAGATGGATCGGATCTGGATCTGCTGGAGGGCGAAGCAGCCTCAGACGATTCACTAGACCTAGACGGGATGGATGAAGCGAATTCATCTGATGATTTCGGCGAGTTGGATCTGAATGCGTCGGGTTCTCCAATATCAGACACAGACGCGTCGGGCATAGAGGCTTCAGCGCCAGACATGTCAGACCTATTCGGGGGCGACGAACCTGATTTTGGGGAGTTGGATCTAGATGCGTCGGGCTCTGACTCATCAGACACAGACGCGTCGGGCGCAGAAGCAGAAGCGCTAGACATGTCAGACTTCTTTGGGGATGATGAATCTGGTTTTGGTGAATTGGATCTAGATGCGTCGGGCTCTGACTCATCAGACGCAGACGCATTGGGCGTAGAGGCGTCAGCATTAGACATGTCAGACCTATTTGGGGATGAAGACCCCGACGCTGCGATCGCCCTGCCCAACCCAGCCGAGAGCGATCGCTACACGGCAGACTTGTCCTCAGACTTCTCCCTTGATTCAGCAGAGGACTCTGTCTGGGGCGTGGAGAATCTTGTAGAAACTTCTCCAGACGCAGAAGCCTCTATCGACGAGGCGGCTGATACGCCCAACTGGCTAGATGCCCTCGATTCAGATCAAGGGCTAGAAGGATTGGATACAGCTCCAGCCCTGTGGGATGCAGCGGATGAGGATGTATCCGCAGATCTTTGGACATCCCCTGAATTTGACCTGGATGATCCAAGCCATCCGCTGAATCATCTAGAGCAAGAGACTGGGGCCGCTGCACCGGAACTATTCTCGGACGCTGAGGCGAAAGATGGGGCGATCGCCCCCGATATTTCAGAGGATCACAGTACTGAATCACCGGCCCTAGACCTGGATGCTGCCCCAGAGACTGCGTTCGATCAAGAACAGGATGAGACCGGAGCAGGACTAGACGGGTTGCCTGTAGAGGCGATCGAAGCAGCGGCAGATGCCCAATGGGGTGAGGAATCATCTGAGGATGATAGTTTTGCGGCGGCACAACATGATCTGCTATTTGGTGATACGGAAGGTTCACTAGGGACGCTGGATTTTGAGTCGAGTGCGGTTGACCTGGAAGTCGCAGCGAGTACCCTCGACAGCGACAGCGACTTTCTATTTGATACGCTTGAAGGCAATGATTTAGAAAATGAAGAGACAGCGGGCACTTTCAGCCCCAATTTCGAGGCCGAGGGTGCTACAGATGCGGCCGACCTGTGGGATTTAGACTCGTTGCTGGATGATGCAG
The DNA here is from genome assembly GCA_019359435.1 of Kaiparowitsia implicata GSE-PSE-MK54-09C. Lineage (GTDB taxonomy): Bacteria > Cyanobacteriota > Cyanobacteriia > Elainellales > Elainellaceae > Kaiparowitsia > Kaiparowitsia implicata. The sequence goes on along the minus strand of JAHHHI010000009.1, from coordinate 15,291 downwards.
CAGATGCAGCAGATGCGCAGGGAATGCTAACTACCGAGGAAACCGCCTTTGGTAGCCTGGATGCCCTATTGGCAGGAGATGACATTGCCGAAGCATCAAGCGTCTCAATAGATGACCTACCAGAGGCAGATAGCCAAACAGACCCTGCCAGTAGCGCCGATTTTTTAGGCCTGGATGGTCTGCTCAGCGAAGATGATGTTACTGCGACTTCAGACGTGACATTTAACACTGATGATTCGTCTGCATCTGAGGGCTTATCAGAGTTTGGGGATCTGGATGATCTCGATCGGCTCTTGAATGAGTCCGATAGAACGGGTGTCCCCAATCCCTCCGATTCTGATTTTCTGAGCGGAGAGTTGGGTGACTTTGACGATTTGGATGCGCTGCTCAACACACCCACTGAGTCGTCAATACTTGGCTCGATGTCGCCTGCAGCTTCAGATGACTTTTCAGATTTAGAAGCGCTGCTTGGGGAAGGAAATGGTTCGTTTTTGGGTGGCGATCGCCCTACAGCACCGCCCGCCGCAGACGACGATGAGTTTGAGGATTTAGAGCAACTGTTGGAATCCGCAAACTCCATTGGAGGATCACCCCCAGTGAAGGGCGTGCGTACGCCCTCTCAGCCCAGTTCTCGGCGTCCTACCCGCCCGCCTGGTGTGCTGAGCGATCAGACCATGCGTGTCTCTGTTAAAAACCTAGACAACTTCAACAACCTGGTTGGGGAACTGGTGGTAAACCGGAATAGCCTGGAGCAAGCCGAGGAGCGTCTGCGCCAGTTCTTGGATAACCTGCTGTATCAAGTGCAGCAGCTTAGCGATGTGGGACAGCGAATGCGAGACCTATATGAGCGATCGCTCTTAGAAAGTTCGCTACTCTCTAATCGACGCAGCTACCCCACCAACTTGCCGGGCAGAAATGCCCCCAGCGTGCAGCCTAGCCACGCCACCGGCATCAACTTCGATGCCCTAGAAATGGATCGATTCACAGGGTTCCATACCCTGTCTCAGGAGATGATCGAGCTAATTGTGCGGGTGCGAGAGTCGGCTTCTGATATCGACTTTGTGGTAGAAGAGACCGATCAGGTAACGCGCAACTTCCGGCAGATTACCACCCAGCTTCAAGAAAGCCTGACGCGGGCGCGCATGGTGCCCTTTGCCCAAACGGCTGACCGCCTGCCCCGTGCAGTGCGAGACATTTCACTACGCTGTGGCAAGCAAGCTGAGTTAGTCATCGAAGGGCGCGAAACGCTAATCGACAAGATGATTCTGGAGCAGCTCTATGATCCCATGACGCATCTTGTCAACAATGCCATTACCCATGGCGTTGAAACTCCAGAAGAACGCCAAGCGGCTGGTAAAGAGGCCACCGGGCGCATCTCCATTCGGGCCTTCCACCAAGGCAACCAGACTGTTATCTCTATCACCGATGATGGTGCAGGCATTGACCCCGAGCGGATCAAGCGCAAGGCAATCGAGAAGGGTCTCATCACCGAGCGCGACGCCCTTTCCATGTCTCGGTTGGATGTGTACGATCTAATTTTCCATCACGGCTTTAGCACCCGCGACAAAGCGGATGACTTTGCGGGTCGGGGCATTGGCATGGATGTGGTACGCACCAGCCTAAACGAGGTGCGAGGCGTGGTCAACATCGACTCTGCAGTAGGGCGGGGTACCACCTTCACGATTCGCCTGCCACTCACGCTGAGCATTTCCAAAGCGCTCTGCTGCATCAGCAATCGTGCCCGCATCGCCTTCCCGATGGATGGGGTCGAAGATATGCTAGATGTACCGCGCGATCGCGTCCAAACCGATGAACAAGGGCGTCCTTGCATTCATTGGCACGACCAACTCCTTCCATTCCAACCGCTATCAGAATTGCTGAAATTTAACCGCAGCCTGGGTCGCGGTAGCGTATATGGCGGTAATCAGGAAGAAGACATTATCTCGGTGATCGTGCTGCGCAGCAACGCGGGTAGCTATCTGGCACTCCAAGTCGATCAGGTTTTGGGTGAGCAAGAAATTGTAATCAAACAGCTAGAAGGCCCCATGCCCAAGCCGGTGGGCATCGCCGGGGCGACGGTTCTGGGGGATGGGCGAATCATGCCTATTGCTGACGTGTTAGAGCTAATTGACCTCTCAATGGGACGCATTCGCCGCGAAGCAGGCAGCTTACTTTGGGAACAGGATGGTACACCAGTTGCAGCAGAGCCCGAAAAACCCAAGACAGAACCGACCGTTCTGATCGTGGATGATTCCATTACAGTGCGCGAGCTGCTGTCAATGACCTTCAACAAAGTGGGTTATCGGGTGGAGCAGGCTCGGGACGGACAGGAGGCGTGGGAGAAGCTGCGGTCAGGCTTGCCCTGCGATCTGGTATTCTGTGATATCGAAATGCCTCGTATGGATGGGCTTGAGCTGCTATCTCGCTTACAAAAAGATGGTCACCTCAACCGAATCCCGATTGCAATGCTGACCTCGCGCGGTGCCGATCGCCACCGGCAAATGGCGATTCAATTGGGCGCAAAGGGATACTTCACGAAGCCCTACTTGGAAGAAGTGCTACTGGATGCGGCTCAGCGCATGCTGAAGGGAGAGGTGCTGGTGAGCTTGGCCAACAGCAATGGCAAGTAGCTAAATTATGGGGTGATTGCGCTAGGTGGTGGCACGATGCGTCAAGAACCCTGTACGAAGGGTTTTACACAGGCCTGCATTTCCATAGCAACTGCCACGCGATTATGAGCGTTAGTTCGGCAAATGCCAAAACCGTGCCGCTCGCATCGCGAGCGGCACGGTTTTGCCTTGTTTCAGCCCCGCAGTGTGGAGCTGAAACGACTGATGTTGCCGATATGGCCCATGCTGTGGCGATAAACTACAGGGAATGCAAGAATTTGGAAAGGCGTTCCATCCCAACTTTGATCGTCTCTAGATCTGTCGCGTAGGATAAGCGGATGCAGTCATTGATGCCAAAGGCGATGCCGGGAATGACAGCGACTTGGTAATAATCCAGCAGTCGCTCAGCAAACTCTAGCGATGATAGACCGGTGTCTCGAATGCTGGGAAACATGTAGAATGCGCCGTTAGGGGTAGGGCAGGAAAGGCCTGGCATGCTCTGAAGGCTGTGGAGCATAAAGCGCCGCCGCTCGGCAAACGCACTCAGCATAGTTGTCACGCAGTCCTGTGAGTTTTCATAGGCTGCGATCGCCCCATACTGCGAAAACGTACATACATTTGACGTACTGTGGCCCTGAATTTTGGCGGCAGCTTTGATAATCGGTGCAGGAGCTGCCAAAAAACCGATTCTCCATCCGGTCATGGCATAGGTTTTGGCAAAGCCACTGCTGACAATGGTGCGTTCGTAGATTTCAGGCCCAACTGCACCAACGCTGAGGTGCTCGACCCCACCGTAGAGAATTTTTTCGTAGATTTCGTCGGCTACAACCCAAATGTTTTGCTCAACGATCACTTGAGCGATCGCCCGCACTTCGTCAGGTGTGTACACCATCCCTGTGGGATTAGAGGGTGAGTTGAAGATAAATAGCTTCGTGTGGGGGGTGACGGCCTGTCGCAGCTGTTCAGGGGTGATCTTGAACTGGTTTTCGAGGGTGGTGGGCACGATGACTGGCGTAGCCCCCGCCAGCTTCACCATTTCGGGATAGCTCACCCAATAGGGTGCAGGCACGATGACCTCATCGCCCGGCTCCAGTACCGCCAACATTAGGTTAAACAGTGACTGCTTGCCGCCGTTGGTCACTGCAATATTATCTGCGCCATAGCAGAGGCTATTGTCGCGTTGAAGCTTTTGGGCGATCGCCTCCCGCAGTTTTGGCTCACCGGCGGCGGGGCCGTAGCGGGTCTTGCCCTCAGCCAGTGCCGTTTGCGCTGCAGCCACAATGTGGGCCGGGGTATCAAAATCTGGTTCCCCAGCACTGAAACTACATACATCGATTCCATCTGCCTTCATCGCCTTTGCTTTGGCATCAATCGCCAGCGTCATTGACGGCGATACTTGCTCAACCCGCGCTGCCAGTTTCATGCTTACCCCAGTTGCTCCAACATGTGCTTGTTCGGCCCTTACGTAGCCTAACCCCACAACACCCCAGCCTGTCAGCTATGGCATTAGCTGCTTCAGTCAGGGCTCTAGTTCGATGGGCCTCGCGTCAAGCTCGGGTTCCATTCAGCTATTTTGAGCCTACTGCGATGGCTATTGCCGGTAACTGCCGGATATTAGAAATATGCTGCTTTTGTGGAGCACTGCCGCTCTACAAAAGCAGCACATTCGACCCTTCATTTGCAGGGGTGAATGTGATGGGACTTTTTAAGGTATCTACGCATGCAACCCATTGTTTAGCTTAGAATAGCGCACCTGCCATAGAAGATGCGCAAACGCAAGAGTATTGCGTCACTAGTCTGATATTCACGCTGCGTTTCGCCAGTTGATGAGGGTCGGCATTGACCTGCAACTGAGTTTTCTGCTTCTAGGGGCTATCATCAAGCTGTCATCAATTAGCCTCTGATATCCTAGAAATCAACCGTCACAGCCCCTAGCCTGGTTTTTTGGGTCGGGCGTGGCAACGCTCATAGCATAAGGCGTTTGGTTGGAATTGATGACACGCCTTAGTGCGATGGCTATGCTATGTAGAAATTTTTGTAACGCTAGCCCCGAGAAAGTAGGTAGAACTCCTACTTTGCCAAGGGTTTCACCCGATCTAGCTGCCCTGCAACGATGTAGCGCTATCGTTATCAACGCTAGCGATCAACTTGGAACAACATGGTTGAAACTTTATAGGGCATGATCCATCGTGTTGGGGACGCTACGGTCATAATGGCGTATAGTGCCAGCAGCATGACTAACGCAGTGAATAAAGTTTCGCGCCGAGTAGGTTTCATTGCGGTCTTCTCAGTAAGCGGTGGCTAGGGACGAGAGTTCATCAACCGCCTGACAGGTGCCGCGTTGTAGTGCTTGTAGCAGTCGATTGATTGAGTCCTGCTCGTCGCGGCTCAGGTCGTCCTCCAATAAGGCTGCCATTAGCCCATAGCGATCGGCTAGCGTAATTACCCTGGATTCGCTGGCGTGGGCAAATAATTCGGCGATCGCCCCAGGCAATAAGCTAATGTAAACCATCGTGACGGATCTCAGGAACTCAGTGCTCCTACTATCCCGCGTTTATTCGTTGGGTCAGGTGATATAAGGGGCGATCGCCCAGTGACATTTCCACCTATTTAGCGTGACCATGATCACAAGGTCAGGCCTCTGGTGGCGATCGCCTAGCGTGAGCAAAGCCCCTACTGCCAAAATCCCTCTTGCACCGCCAGTTCAGCAAATGCCTACCACCTGCTGACCGCACGCGAGCCGCAGAGTTTAGTGTTGTTCCAGCCCTACGACGCAAAGCTGAAACAACGCGATCAAACTCACGGCTTCTTGCAAGAGTCCTAGCCGGTTGACGAAATGAAACTCGAGTAATGCAACCCGGCTCAGAGATCGCCATCGTCGTCCAGGTCTTGAAAGCCTCTGACAATCCGTGACAACTCGCTCTTCTCATCAGACGTAATGAGTGTGGGTGAGCCGCTGATAATCCGCTCAAACTGTCGAAAGGAATCTCGAATTTCTGGCCCAGAATCAGTAATGACATATTCCCGAATGCCCTTGTCATGCCAAGAGCCTCGCATCTTAAACACGTTAATGGCCCGTGATAATTCGCCCCGAATTTCTACATACTGCAACATCAGAATTGTATCGGTGATGGTGGAAATATGAGAATCAGTGATGGAATGCGACCCCATAAATTGATCCGAGGTATTCGTAAAAAACCCGGTAATCTCTTCTTGCTTCGCAAACCCGGTGACGCCAATCACAAATTGGCGAAAGGCATTATTGCTCACGCCACGTGCCAACGCCGAGAGAGAATCGATGGCAATTCGAGACGGCTTAAACTGCATAATCTCAGATTTAATAATCTGCAAATGGTCTTCTAACCCTGCCGACTCAGGATAGGCACAGATGATCTTCAGCAACCCCTGTTGCTCTAGTTCTTCAAAATCAATGCCCCAAGAGGAGGCGTTGCGTGACAGTTGCGCCCGCGACTCCTCATAGGCAAACAGCAGCGCCCGTTCATTAATGCGGCACGCATCTTGCAAAAACTCACTCACCAACAGCGTTTTGCCGGTGCCTGTTGCACCTGTCGCCAGAATAATAGAGTCCTTAAAAAAGCCGCCGCCGCACATCTCGTCTAGCGTCTTTACCCCAGATGACACCCGCACGTTTGACGAGCGCTGGGTGAGCTGCATAGCCCCCAGCGGAAAAATGCTAATGCCCTGGTTTGTGATAGTAAACGGATATTCACCCTTCATGTGGGTGGTGCCGCGCAGCTTCAAAATTTCCATCGTGCGGCGGCGGCGCTCTCCCTCCAGCACGTTTCGCACAATTACCACATTGTCTGAGACAAACTCTTCTACCCCAAAGCGTGCCACCGGGCCGTATTCCTCAACGCGCTCGGTGGTCATGATGGTGGTGGCTCCAACCTGCTTGAGCCGCGCCACTAGCCGAAAGATTTCACGCCGTACGACCGAGGCCGCATCATATTGCTGAAATACAGCGGTGATGGAGTCGATGGAGACTCGCTTGGCTTTGTATTTGCGGATGGCGTATTGAATACGCTCAATCAGCGCCGATAGATCAAAGTTGCCGATCACCTCTTGCCCTTCGGGATCGGGAGATGCGTCGAGAATAAACAGTTTGCCATCGTCTACCAAGTGTTGCAGATCCCACCCGAAGCTATAGGCATTCTTAATGATGTCTGCGGGCGATTCTTCGAAGGTGACAAACACTCCGGGCTCGTCGAAGTTGGCGATGCCGTTGTAAAGAAACTGAACCGCAAAGAGCGTTTTGCCGGTACCAGAGGTGCCGCTTACGAGGGTGGTGCGCCCAGCCGGTAGCCCCCCGTGGCTGATGTCGTCTAATCCCTCGATCATGGTGCGGATTTTTTGAACACCGATGACGGAGGAACCGTTTAATTGCCTGGATTGATCGAGGTCGCTCATTGCGGTTGCTTAAAATCCTTTACCTTGAAAAAACTCCATCCCTGGGGCAGGGCAAAAACATGTGATTGTATAACGCGATTGGAACGTAGGTTAGGCAACCCAGGGAGGGCGTCGAAACGCATTGGGGGTAGGGAGACGAGGGGGCACTAGCAGGACTGCAGGTGAAACGGTGAGGAATGTGCTGGCTCAAATCCTATGCTGTAAAGACGCTGTTACACCCTCAGTGCTTTATCCAACCGCTAGCAAGATGAGAAGATGCACAGCGCTGGATCTTATACTCCTGCCTCTTCTTCCCGCAACTCATCATACATAAGGTCTAGACCGATGAGGACTCTTTCGCGGTCAGAGAGATCGCCGATGATTTTGCGGACGGGGGGAGGCAGGATCTTTGAGAGGGTGGGGGTGGCTAGGATTTTGTCTTCTTCAGCGAGTTGTGGGTTTTTGAGCACGTCGATGACCTTCAAGGCGTACACGCCCTGAAATTCTTTCTCGAGAATTTGATTTAGCGTTTTGAGGGCGCGCACCGAATTAGGGGTGTTGCCGGCGACGTATAGCTTGAGGATGTAAGTTTTTTTCACGGGATTTACGGGATCTATTGAGGTTGGCGGAACGGAGCGATGAGTCTGGGATAAACGTCAACAGATCGGGGGGTAGCAGTCGAATGGGTCTGACGTCGCTAGGTTAAGAATAGTCGATGTGTTTAGGTTATGTATGGGTTGGGGCTAGGGTTCTCGGGGGATGGAGCGGCGATACATTTCGCACAGGTGGGCGATCACGTCGATGAGGGCAAGGCGATAGTCTTGCAGGATATCGTTACTGCGGCCTTCGAGTTTGAGCTGTTTAGAGAATTCATCCATTAGCTCAATGTGCATCTCGACAATTTGGGCGACGGAAATGTCGGCAAAGAAGGTGAGGTTGACGAAGGTGTCGATGCGCTGGTTGAGAAGGTTGGCTTTTGTTGAGAAGTATTGCAGGATAATTTTGCGATACTCGTCACGCAGGCTTTGTAGGACTTCCTCGCGCTCGGCCTGGCTCATGTGGCGCAGAAAGTTGGCGGGGTTTCGTTTGTAGTACACCCCAAGATAGTTGAGGCGCTCTTTGAGCTTGTCGGCAAGGCGCTGCTGCTGCTGCATCAGCGAGCTGTGGATGGTGAGATGATCGAGGATGCTACTGTCAGGCGCGGTAGCTCGGGGGGAAGGATCGAGTTTAATGAAGTTGGCGATCGCCCTCTCAATTTGGGCATGAATTTGGGAGATGCGATCGCACGACAATGTTAAAACGGCGCTGTGATAAATCGGGGGTGCTGCAACGGTTGGCATCTCTAGCGCGTCTGACTCTCGCCGGGATGGGGCCATTGCCGTGGGCTGAATGAGCACCATAGGCAGCAGAATAGAGCGCTGCTCAAGCTGCTCAAATATGTGGGCAGCGTCCGCTGTGTCTTCGATGATTAAACAGTCAATGCGGCGGTAGCCTTGGATCACCAGTTCTAAAAATTGAGCCGGTTGAGACATAACGCGTAGGCTAATGCCGGGTGCGGCAGCCGCATCTTGATCGGCCTGATGCAGCTGAGCTGACAAGGACTGAGACAAGCCATCAGAGGTGAGTAAACAGCAAACAGTCAGCAAGATAAAGAAACCCAAAACAGTGGAGGGCGTTGCTTTATCTAGGGATGCTTAGGGTGAGGAATGTGCGGCACGCTGACGCCATCTCACCCCCACTAGTCCCTTGACTCAGCAATGCCGTGGAGGGCGATCGCCCATCAACCGCAAGGCAAACGCAAGGCAAAACAAACTCATCATCCCACATTGTAAAGGAAACCTGTGGTGTGGGAGGTACGGGCCAAAATGGCACCAATATGGAGGGAGATATGACGGCAGCGTCGCTCTGAGGGGAACGCTAGGACGTGGGGAATGGTGCGATCTCGTCGGAGACAGCGGGACGGGATGCATCGCACTCTCCCTCTCTCTCGGCGACATTATGACTGGTCTAGGGCTACCGAAGGATGGGCGCTCTTGATCGTGAGGTAAATCGTGGGCCAGCGCGGATAAGTTGAGTGGCAGGACATGAGTGACAGACCGGGGCTAGTGCTGAGGGATATTGCCGACCCAGTGGTGTGTGTGATGAGCACAGCGCCCTGGGATGAGGTTGTGGTTCTGTTTAGGCGCACGGGTGCAGAGCGGGCGATCGCCCTCGATGGTCAGCAGAATCCAGTCGGGCTGGTGCGGGCGTATCGGCTGCTGCTGGCCTTGCCAGAGCCAACCCAATCTCGTGCTGCTGAGCACGCCAGCACGCTACAGCAGCTTGACATTCTGGAACCCATTAAAATTGTGCCTGCGACGTGGAGCGTAAGCCGCATCCGCGATGTGCTGCTGCCCGATGATACGTCATCCTGGGTGGTGATGGATGAGCAGGGTACCTGTGTGGGTCTGGTGAATCGGTTGCGGCTGTATGATGTGCTGCTTCAACGGGCGCTCTCTCGCCAGGCGGGGACTGGGGTGGCGTTGCCAGAGGCGGCGGCGGCTCCCCTATCCGCATCCGTTCAACCCCAGGTTTCAGAGGTACGCGTTTCGTCGGCACCGTCGTTCCCCCAGCCTGCCCTGTCTCAACTGCAGGCGATGGTGGGTCAAGGGTTAGAGAGCGATTCCCTCCAAGATGGAACGGCGAATCTTCCCCGGCTAAACGCTCTGCTAGAACTTTTGCCCTTGCCCTTGATGGTGCAAACTGGGGAGGGTCAGGTGCTGGCGCATAACCAAGCTTGGCGATCGCACTTGGGGGCCTTATCTGCCGATGCTGCGATTCAGTGCCAGACGGCCCCCTCGCTTAAAACGCTGCTAATGGCCGAGCTGACCGATACAACCTCAGAGGAGCAGTCTCCCCCGGCACCCGTGAATCCCGAGGGCGATCGCCCCGAGCCGTCTGAGCCGCTGCGCACCTCCACCACCTCCACCACCTCCACCACCTCCACCTGGGGTGAGTTTTTGCAGACGGCGCTGCCCGACCCCACGGCACCCGCCGCTGCCCTAACTCAGCGCTATGCGTGCCTCTATTCAGCAGGCGATAGAGATGAGCGGGTGTGGCAGGTGGCTTATATGCCGCTTTCAGCCGATGCCACACGGGAGTGGGTAGCGCCCGCTGAGCTGGATGGAATGGCGGTGGGGCGATCGCCCCTCTCGTCTGCCGCAGAGAGCACAGCCACCGACGCCGCAGAGAGCGCCGCGCCGCTGTGGCTGGTGGTGGCCCAAGATATCACAGAGCACCAGCAGGTGGCCCGCGAGCTGGCCGCTAAAAACGCCGACCTGATGCAGCTCAACCGCCTCAAAGACGAATTTCTGGCCTGCATTAGCCACGAGCTAAAAACCCCGCTCACCGCCATTTTAGGGCTGTCTAGCTTGCTCAAAAATCAGCTTGTGGGCGACTTGAATGATCGCCAATCGCGCTATACCGGGCTGATTCATCAGAGCGGTCGCCACCTGATGATGGTGGTCAACGATATCTTAGACGTGACCCGAATTGAAACCGGGCAGCTAGAGCTATCGCTAGAAACCATTGATGTGCCGTTGATTTGCCGCCAGTCCATTGACCAAGCACGGCAAAATCTCGATACTTCAGGCAACAATCCCCACGACACACCCAGCGGATCTGCCGATCATCGGGTGCATCTGCAAATTCAGTCTCACCTTAGCCCGCTAACTGCGGATGCAGCGCGACTGCGGCAAATGCTGTCGAATCTGCTAGCCAACGCAATTAAATTTACCTTGAGCGATGGCGACATTGGCTTACGCGTCGATCAGTGGGATGACTGGATGGCGTTCACAGTATGGGACACCGGGATTGGCATTCCCCACGATAAGCAGCATCTCATTTTCCAAAAGTTTCAACAGCTCGAAAGCCCGCTGACGCGGCGGTTTGAAGGCACAGGTCTGGGGCTGGTGCTAACGCAGCGCCTAGCGCGGCTGCATGGGGGCGATGTCACGTTTATTTCGAGCGAGGGGAAAGGGAGCGAGTTTACGCTCTTGCTACCCCAGCACGCGGCGCTGACTCGACCTCGGCTGGCCTCCACTCAGGGGCGCACGACCCAGCGCCAGCTGAGCAGCCGCCAACTGGTGCTGCTGGTGGATACGGCACCGCACTTGCTCGAAGAGATGACGCAGCTACTGACCCAGGCGGGCTATCAGGTGGCGATCGCCCGCTCTGGCACCGAAGCCCTCGAAAAAGCGCGCTGCTTGCAGCCTTTAGCAATTTTCCTCAACCCACTGCTCCCAGCGTTATCGGGCTGGGATGTGCTGACGCTGCTGCAGTCAGATGCCGAGACGCAACTGATTCCGGTGGTGGTGATGGCCAGCCGCGCCGAGCGCAGCCGCGCCCTGAGCCGGGGTGCTAGCAACTTTCTCAACCTGCCCATTGACCCCGAAGCGCTGCAGCAGACATTAGATGACATCTACCGCCAAGTGGTTGCCTCAGACATGCCGAGCAGACCAGCACAGCTCACAGTGCTGCACCTGTGTCCTCAACCGCAGGCACAGCCCATACCCGCCGCCGCCGTGGCCGAGTCGCGCTCGGTGCTCACCCCACCCGACCGGGATGATTCTCCCCTACTGTCAGATTTAGCAGGGATGCTGCACCCGTATCCCTGCCGCGTACTAGAGGTGAATGATCTGGAGCAGGCAGAACTGCTGGCCCAAGTGTGGCAGCCCCAAGTGCTGCTGGTGGATGGCGTGTTGCCCAAGCCCGTTGAGTTTATGAAATTGCTCAGCCATTGCCCCAACTTGACGGCGCTACCACTGGTGACGCTGAGCCAAGTCAACACCCAGGCAGCGATTCAGATCAGAGAGCTGGCCGTATATCCCTGTGTGGCGCTGACGTGGGACGCCGCAGGCTTGCCCACCCCAGAGGTGCAGCGCTTGCGCGACGTGCTAGAAACCGCCGCAGGACTTCGTGAATAAATTTCGTGACTGACTTTCGTGACTGACTTTATAGAACGGATTGACTCTCTATCTATCCGCAATCCACTCGCGCAAAAAATACGATTCAACTCGATTAACGACAAAAGTCAGCGGTTGCAGACAACCTTGAACGCAGCTACGATCGCCCGTCAATCCGCTGCACTGACGGGTTAGCCTGCGCCCACACTCAACATCTATGCTCCACCCCCTGTTGAATTGATAACTTGTCCTGTAATCCACTGAGCATCATCTGTTGCAAGCCAACCAAAATGAATAAATACATCTGCACCTAGCATTGCTAATTGTTGGGTAATCGCAAAGCCAATCCCCTTACACCGACTGACACCAGTAACAAAGGCAACACGACCTTTCAATGCAGCTTTGGGCAAAACATCAACTCCTGTGCACCACTCAACGGCTTACCCTAACTTTACAAGAGCGTCCTACAACTAGCCTTTAAGCATTGTCCCAACAAGATAACCTAGCAGGCTAACGACCAAGCTCACCGGACGCAGACAACCTTTGCAAATCAACCAACCGACTTACGGCATTCCGGTGCCGCAACTTGTTATGACGCGCTGAACGCTACCCCGTTTTCTTCACCCAAATCTATCGATGGTATCAATATCTTCAGGCAACACTACAGGAATTTCTGCATTTGCGAATCCAGCGGCATCACGAGTTACGATCGCGTCAACCTCATGCACTACCGCACAGGCGTACTGTACTGCATCTTCAAAATCTTCAAAATTTGACGCAAGAGCCTGCTCTAAAACCTCTAAATCAACTGTACAAATGTTGAGGTCGCTTAATACATGGATGACTGCATCTTGAGCCACTACTCTCCCTGCTACCCTGCGGATAATGTAGTAAATATTGGTTATTGTAGTTGCTGCAATAAACCTCTCAATCTCTCCAGCATCAATACGTTCAAATAATCTTGCCGCATTTTCCACAAATGGCTCTCGTTCTTATAAAAAATCAAGAATGATGTTGATATCAACTAGAACTCGCATTACTGATACTTCTCAGTCAGATAGGTTGCATAATCCGCTTGGGGATTACTTTCCTCTGTAGTTGCCGAAATCTTGGCAATACCTCGTAAACGTGACAGGTTTCTTCTCTTTGGATTAGGTTTGACTTCCCGCTTCAAAGAGTCTAAAAGAACCTGTACCAATTGCCAGCGATCGCCAGTGGGCAGCTGCAATGCCTGATTTTGTATTTCTTTCAACGTCATCAGCCTTTTCCCCGTAACTCTGTATCCATTGTAAGGTGCTGTCCCGGTCACCTGAAAGCACTTTATAGTCAAGGATTTATACCAATTCAATATGAAGATGAGCGGAAAGGCTCAGACTGGAAGCCCGCTATGGCAGGGTTTTTGGGCACTGGGTTATGCTCATCCTCATAAAGAATTGGTACTACACCCACTTTGACACCAACAGATAAGCTTTCGGTTGCGCCCCAACCGAGGACTCAGCAGCATAAAGTTGCTGTTCAGCGGCTGCCAATAACCCTGTCGCAACACCGACCAATCCAACCAGTCCGCTGCAACAGCATTGTTATGCGGCGGCTGGCTTACGCCCTCCATACACAGAAAAATTGTAGTATTTCCAAATGACATCAACTTCTGCAAAACCCATATTTTGCAGCCAAGCTAATTGACTTATCAGACTAGCTGGGTGATCTTCGTCATAGTGTTGGGGTATCCATTTTTGTTCAATTTCCTCTACCGAAATTTGCAGACGCATATACTCTCGCCATTTCACCATGTAGCGCTCTTGAAGATGTGAACTGGAACCTAAGATTACATCCGCATTGTAAAAAACACCACCTAGAGTCAGGCAATCATAAATTTTTTTGTAAAATTTGATTTTATCATCATCGCTCACTAAATGATGTAGAGCCAGTGAGGAGACGGCTACATCATAGGTTGCATCAAACTCATAATTTTCAAAATTTGCAAGCTGATAGCGCAAATTATCTCCAGCCTCACCAAGTTTTACCTGTGCTATTTGCAACATCTTCTCCGCAATATCAACACAGGTAACTTGAGCTAAAGGATAAACATCTTTAATCCGTCTTGCAATTGTTCCTGTTCCACATCCAAGGTCAACTACCCGAATAGATTGATACTGATCAAATGGCAGTGCTGTGACGAGGGCATCAAGCATTTGCTCGTAGTTAGGAATGAGGCGACGAATAATTGCGTCAAATTCTTGAGCTTCTTCTTCAAAGTGTTGTTTAACTTTTTCCACTTTGCCCCCTTACCATTAACTACAGATCTACATCCACGGAAAATTCTAACCGATAGCTATGCAATTATGTCCTCACTGAAAGACCAAGCCGCATAACGGCACAGGTCAGCGGCGGCTAATAACTTTGCACTCAACACAAGCGGGGTTCGAGAGTCCGTTGCATTGGGATTGTTATGCAGCATCGTTATCGCTTACCAACCGAGGGGCCAACCGCCATATGAGAATACCCACGAGGATAACCCAGATCAGGAATACGGCACTTGCTAGCATACTGAGTGTCATCGCCAAATCCGAAAAGCCTGTAGATGCTTGCGCTGCCCCAGTCGCTACCAGTCCCAGTCCACCCAGAAGACCGATCCATCCCATCCAAAGAGGATAACGAGGGCTAAGAACTATCGAGACACCGAAGATAATTAAAGTGAAGCCGGACAAGAGACTGAGGAGACTTGCGAGACCGATCTCAATCTGACGCACCGCAAACGCTGCCTCAAAGACGAACACGCGGGTTTCCTCGGTGTCCGCCGCCCAACGATCCACCATGACTTTGAGAGCCACACCATCCACTGCCTGCAATACAGCAGCCACTGCTATGATGGCCGCTGCTCCGGCCTGACCGAAGCGACTCCAGGCCGCCGCTTGACCAGGATTAAAGGTGGTCGCTAGTGCCACTAGCGCCATCCCCAGTAAAGCGACCCCCAAGAACTGACCGAGATGACTCCATACCCAGAGGGAATCTGCAGCGTATTCGGCAAAAGCAGCGGGGGGATCGTTCGGATCGCTGTTGAGTGGATGAAGCAGCGTGGACACAAATAGTAGGATAGCGCCGCCGACAGCGGCAATAGATCCAAGCCGGGCGAGATGCTGGTTGGTACTCATAGAGATGTTTTCCCTCCTATTAGCTTAAGAGAAGTGCTGCATAACGGTGAAGCTCAACGGCGATCGCCCGCTCTCGGTCTTAACCAGGATCTCTGTTCCGTCCGTTGCAGCGGCATTATGGGGAGACGGAACTAAAGAGAGGAGACGACCCTGCACCGCTCGACAGCGAGATGTCCACTA
>JAHHHI010000008.1 GCA_019359435.1 Kaiparowitsia implicata GSE-PSE-MK54-09C | reverse complement strand
CGATGACCACCTGATGCTCACCGCCGCTGGATTATGGAACTTCTACCTGATGGCCGCTTGAGACCAGCACCAAAACAGAACCACTGCCAGCGAGGGTAGTTCTTTCAGTTATTCCCCAACAGCTCTATTGTCTAGAAACGGGTTGAACCGTTGCATGAGCACATTGCTCTGCCTCCGCTGCTCTAAGTCGGCGAGCTCTGCGACCGTTAGTTCAGCCCAGGGGGAAAATTAGTAGCCGACGGGGAAGCGGGCAACCGAGCTAGCGCCCTAAGAGTCAACTAAATGCGGCGGTGGGGCCTGCGTGACGCGATTGGTGGAGGCGTAGCACACCAAGCCGTGGATGGGAGGGCAAACCACTGCTGCTGTAACAAAATGCGCTCCAGCGCTGGTGACTAAGGGCTGCTCGAATAGCGAATCTCTCTGGAATGGTTCATTGTTCTCATAGGTTTGGGATCACTAAGCGTTAGGTCAAGCCCGTTGGGCTGTCGCTTAATACCCCGGTGGGTCTGCCTTTTCCCACCCTTGTCAAGGTGGAGCGGATTTAAGGGGGTGATCTCTTAGATTGGCCGCTTGCTCTGGAACTAGAAGGACTGGAAATCCCAGGCTCATAGCAGCAATCCTCTGAGAAGGATTAGTAGGCAAGTTCCTCAGTCTGCTAAAGCAGACTTTTGCGACGAGCCAGGGCGTTTGCACCCTAGTGATCGTGGCCGGATTCCCCTTGACTACCGCTTTCTTCCTATAAGGTTGCCGCCGCAGATCACGTCTAGCTCAGCATCGCTGAGTTCGGGGTAATTCTCGGTGGCCGAGGGCTGGGATCGTTTATTCGTCGCAGGTTGGGCCTGAATTTGCTGGTTCATGGGTTGTCTCTTGGTGTGTTGAAGAAACGGTGTACGTTGCGTACTCCTGAAGTGTGGCCGAATTCACCCAGCGA
Organism: Kaiparowitsia implicata GSE-PSE-MK54-09C; assembly: GCA_019359435.1. GTDB lineage: Bacteria > Cyanobacteriota > Cyanobacteriia > Elainellales > Elainellaceae > Kaiparowitsia > Kaiparowitsia implicata. Next base: position 45,047 of record JAHHHI010000008.1, on the reverse strand, counting down.
CGAAAGATCAGCACTGGATCAGTTTTGGATCAGTTATTTCCTGATCCAAAATCGATCTTGACGGGGCGATGGAGCAGGTTGCACCGTAGGTCATACAGCGAAAGCGTCCATTCAAATTCTCAGCATCCTATGGCAAACGCCAACCGACCTGCTTCACTATGGCGCGGAAGGTGGCTAAGCCGCAGTTGGTGACGATTCAACCCCCGTCCGGTTTGCACTTGTCGAATCCAGTATTTGAGCAGTAGAAACCACAGCAGCTTCAGGGTGAGATATGGCAAGGCTAAAAAACGCTGCACGTTGCGCTGTCAACTTTGATAACCTGAGTTCGGGATAAGCTCAAACCCTTAATGTGCCGTGCGCGACGCGCACGGCACATTAAGGGTTTTGGGGCATCGCGCGTCGCGCGATGCCCCAAAACCCTCTTAACCCGAACTGACGTTTGATACTGAATCGGCTGGTGAAAGACACTGGCTAACGCCGAGAGTGTGACTTGACGATGAGCCTGTAGCAATAGCACCAACAGCGCCAAAGTCAAATACTGGGTTTCACTGAGATGGGCACGAAGGGTAGTTTGGTAGAACGCGGGAAACATATTGGTTTGGGGGAGCTGCATTGAGGTTCCCTTTTTTTGTCCCCTCTATTGTCTCAAAACCCTGTGCCGCATGACTTTGACTTCCCCTGTCACCCGTTAAGGCCGCGCGCAATGCACGTGGCACATTAGTTTTAAGGGTGCTGCGCGTTTCGTGGTGCCCCAAAAACCCTTCTAACCCGAACTCACGTTCTGCAAGGGTTTATACCCTGACTGCCTATCGACATGGCTTTATTGCTTGCCGCGATTGAATCGAGCTTTGAGATCTTCAAGGCTGGGGGCGGCGATAGCAGGCCTGTCACGCTTAGCAGACCGTTGGGGTTTAGCTGGGGTGCTAGAGGGTGTGCCGGATGAAGGATTGGGTTGGGAGGTCGATGAAGCTGCATTTGGGGCGGGTTTGTCTGCGGAGTCTGAGCGCATGGAGAGACTGATGCGCTTGAGCGACTCGTTCACCTCCAGCACGCGTACTGTTACAATTTGCCCCACTTTCACAATGTATGTAGGGTCTTTGACAAAGCGATCGGCCAGTTGCGACACATGCACCAGCCCGTCTTGATGCACGCCAATATCCACAAAGGCCCCAAAGTTCGCCACGTTGGTTACGACGCCTTCTAGTATCAGGCCAATCTCTAGATCGCGCATGTCTTGAATGTCATCCCGGAAGGTGGCGTAGGCAAACTGGGCGCGGGGGTCGCGTCCGGGTTTTTCTAACTCGGCCAGGATGTCGCGTAGGGTGGGTTCGCCGATCGTGTCGGTAACGTAACGCGCTAGGTCAATGCGCTTGAGATCGATGGATGTGAGTGGCAGGTCTGCTGTCTCACTATCCGGGTTGGTCTGATGTATTTGATGTAGGGGAATGTGCAGATCGTGGGCGATCGCCTCCACAACTTTATAGCTTTCGGGATGAACGGCGGTGTTATCGAGTGGATTTTGGCCATTGCGAATTCGCAAAAACCCAGCGGCTTGCTCAAAGGCTTTGGGGCCTAGCTTCGCCACTTTCTTTAATTCGCGGCGATCGCCAAAGGCCCCATTTTGATTGCGATACTGCACGATATTGTTGGCGACGCTGGCCGAGATTCCCGACACGTAGCTCAACAGCTCCTTCGACGCAGTGTTCAAGTCCACACCGACATAGTTGACGCAGCTCTCTACCGTTTCATCCAGCTTTTTCTTCAGCAGTTTTTGATCGACATCGTGCTGATATTGACCCACCCCAATGGACTTGGGATCGATTTTGACCAATTCCGCCAGGGGGTCTTGCAGCCGACGGCCAATGCTAATCGCGCCGCGAACCGTGATGTCTAGATGAGGGAATTCGGCGATCGCCACGTCACTCGCCGAATAAATCGACGCACCGGATTCGTTCACCATCACCTTGACCAGTGGGGGAGAAAGCGGCTGCACCACCTCGCCCACAAAGGCATCGGTTTCGCGGCTGGCGGTGCCATTGCCAATGGCGATCAGAGTAATGCCATACTTTTGGATCAAGTGAGTCATGGTTTGGGCCGCTTTTTGGCGCTGCCCTGCGCCCGTATGAGGGAAAATGGCCTGATATTCCAAAAACTGGCCCGTTTGGTCAATTACGGCGACTTTGCAGCCGGTGCGAAAGCCCGGGTCAATGGCTAGAGTTGGCTTCATGCCAGCGGGAGGCGACAGCAGCAGCTCCCGCAAATTGGACTCAAAGGTGGTGATGGATTCGATATCGGCCCACCGCTTTTTCTCGGCGATCACCTCGCCCGTGAGAGAGGCGCGCATTAGTCGGTTAAACGCATCCCGCAACATGGCTTGGTAAAACGCCCGCACGGGCTTGGCCTTTGCCCGCAGCAGGTTTCCCTCTAGATAAGACTGCACCTCAGCCTCATCAAAGGCTAACTCCACCGACAGCACCCCGTCGTTCTCTCCCCGCAGCAGAGCCAGCAGGTTGTGGGGTTGAATGCTGTTCACCCCGGCAGTATAGTTCCGATACATCTCATATTTAGTGGTGCCTTCGGGAAACTTGGCTTTGATGCTGGAGGTGAAGCAGCCGGATTTGAGCAAGAACTGGCGCAGGTGCGATCGCACCGCTGCTCGATCGGCCACGCCTTCCGCCAAAATATCTGACGCCCCTTGCAGCGCATCCTGCGATGACTTCACGCCGTTCTCATTATCCAGATAGCGGGCCGCTTCGGCTTCAAGATCGGCGTGGGGTGCATTCGGTTGGTTAAGCGACTCGATCCACTGGGCCAAGGGCTCTAGCCCCCGCTCGCGGGCAATGGTGGCGCGGGTGCGGCGCTTGGGGCGATAGGGCAAATAGAGGTCTTCTAGTTCAGTCTTCAGCAGGGTTTGCTCAATTTGGCGCTGCAGGGTGTCGGTGAGCTTGCCTTGGTCGGCGATCGCCCGCACCACAGTCTGCTTACGGTCTTCTAGCTCGGTGAGATAGGTGTGGCGATCGCTCAGCTGACGCAGTTGGGTTTCGTTGAGTTCGCCGGTGCGCTCTTTGCGATACCGCGCAATAAACGGCACTGTGGCTCCCTCCGCAAACAGGTCTAGCGCGTTGGCTACCTGAACGGGCTTGAGCGAGAGTTCTTGAGCCAGCAGCTTGGGAATGTCGAGCATAGATAATTTAGAGTCTTCTATCAGTCAATGCATTACTCACTATAGCGATCGCCCACCATTGCCCATCCCAATCAGCGGGGGATGGGCGATCGCTCAGCCCTTCAACGGGCCAAACGGTTTTGCCTCGGCAATATTAAAGATGTCAATACTTTCCTGCGTGCGAACCATGCGCTTCTGCAAATGGGGGAAATCTGCAATTTCGACATCCAGATTCTCGCCCCCCATGAGATAGACCAAGTCCTCTTCGCCGCCATTGCGCAAGTGGTGCGCGACAGACGGCGTCGGAAATGCCATGAAGTCTCCAGCTCGTACTTCAAACTCCTGCCCATCCACTTCTGCAATGCCCGTGCCAGAGAGAATGTAGAGCCATTCCTCCTCGCGATGGTGAGCGTGATACACAAACGACTCTTTCCCCGGCGGAATTTTGGCAAGATTGACCCCCGTGCGTTTTAGACCCAAGGCACGCCCCAAATACGCACCTAAAATTTCGGAATTTGGATTCCAAGGATGGGAAAAAGGTTGCAGACCGGCCTCGATATGCTGCGCTCGCAAGAGATAGGGGTGCTGATCCGTCATGGGTCAATTAACCTCAAAACAACTAACAAAGGACGTAGAACAGGCGTAGAAGCTCAGACAAATAGAGTGGCACAAAAGTGGCACCCCGATGAACCTGCTTAACCGCGCCAGTTCTATTAGATCTGGGTTTCAGTCGGGGTCGATTGGGGTTGATTGGCTCCGGTTACGACCTGCATTCCACCCATCAAATACCAATCCACCGCCAATCCCCTACAGCGTAACGCCCTCATAACACCTCCGTCAGAGAGACACCCATTCAAGGCAGAACGCAATTCCAATCAGGGTTTTACCCTGATCAGACCTCTCAGGTCTCTATTACCCAAGCCAGAGTCGAGAGGTTCTGAGCAGCCCGGAACCTCTTTTAACTGATCTAAACCCTGCCGACCGGGAACACTGCATACAGTATGCAATTAGAATAAAAGTGGATAGCCCCGTCAAGTTTGCCTCGGTGAGCAGGCAAATTTAAACACGGGAAGACGAGCACTGCGGCACTCGAGGCTTAACTCATTGCGTACCCGATCGATGGGCAATCGTCAAATCCATCACAGTTGGCGATCGCCCCTGCCGATAGGATTAAATCAGTTACATACGCAACAGATCGACACATTACACCAAAAAAAGTTAGGGGATCATGACATTCTCGATTGTGGCTTGGGATCCGATGACGGGCATGACCGGGGTAGCCGTGGCAACCAAGCATCTGGCGGTGGGTGCGCTGGTGCCCCATGTCAAAGCTGGGATTGGGGCGATCGCCACTCAGGGCCAAACGAACCCACTGCTGGGCCTTGTGGGGCTGCGCTATCTAGAGCAATGCGCAGGCAGCCGCAGTGAAATTCCCCTAGATGAAGTGCTACGGCGGCTGATGCAGCCCGACCCTGACCGCGAGCAGCGGCAAATTCATCTAGTTGATAGCCATGGGCAAACCGCCGCCTGGACGGGGGCCGACTGTGTGGGCTGGGCTGGGCATCTCACGTTTCTCAACATGTCGGTAGCAGGCAACATGCTGGCGGGTGAAGGTGTGCTGGTAGCTATGGCCGATATCTATATCTCTCATCACGAGCTAGCCTTGGGCGATCGCCTGCTCACCGCACTCGAAGCTGGAGATGCAGCGGGTGGCGACAAGCGCGGGCGGCAGTCGGCAGCAGTGCGGGTCATGCATCGGGATGAATATCCCCATCTTGATCTCCGGGTCGATCACCATGACCAACCGATTAAAGCGCTTCGGCAGCTCTATACAGAATCCCAGAAAGACTACTATCAGTCGTTCCGGCAGTCGATGCCGCACCAGCGCCATGCCTCTGTTGAAGCGGCATGGCTCAGCAGCCTAAGCCAGTCTCACGGTGCCGTCTCACTCCCGCTGAACGGGGCCATCAATGGCTCGGTGAACAGCATCGTGCCGCTGGCAGACGAGCGATCGCACCCTACAGCACGCTGATTCGCTCCCAACTGAACTCTGGCATTCACCTCATCGCATCGCATCACAAAGCCCCGCACTGCGGGGCTTTGATGTACCCATTAATACTTCTAAGATTGCCGCGCAAATACCTACCTATTTCATCCTCAGTCATCGCTTTAATTCAGCGTTGTGGAGGTATCAGCGGGCTCTGGTTCCAAGCTCTGATTTATACGACCGTTATGGCTAAGATGCATGCGCACATCCTGCAACCAGGCCGATGTCAGCGTTGCGAGACCCACTTAAGCCAATCAATAAGTTGATTAATAGGGAGGTTGAACGATACAGGAGTCCACAAACAAACCGATATCGCAACTTAGTGGGGTAGGCTAAAACTTAATGGACAAAGAATTCTATCTTGTAAGATGATCCAGATGTGCATTAAGGCAAGCCTCGAAAACCGCTGATTTAGAGAGGGGCAGTTAAAGGACACTCTGGAATGACGATGGTTTCGACAAGAGTACAAGACTTTGCTCCCTACGCTTAGTCCTGTATTTGTCCCCACACTCCCAACCTTGAAAAATCTGAGCCCGATGCAGTGGTGGTAAGCAAATTGCAGATACAGAAGCGAAAACGCGGCGTAATTCTGAGTTCTCAGGGGTGGCAGCGGTTGCAGGCCGCTGAGCATCTAATTTCGATTCGAGAGAATGAGAGCAAGCCGTTTACGTTGGAGCAATTGAGCGATCGCACCAGCCTGAGCACCAAAACCGTCACCAAAGTGCGACGGCGGCAAAAGCCTGTCGATCAGCCCACCCTCGAAGCCTACTTTGAAGCCTTTGACCTAACCCTAGGCAGCGACGATTGTATCGGCCAAGATTTGGAACCCCTGCATCCTTCGACGGGCATGCAGCAGGTGCCGTTGCGAGGGCAGATCCCCGTAGACTCGCTGCTTTACGTGTATCGCCCCCCAATTGAGCAAATTTGCCTCAACGAGATCATGAATCCAGGTGCGCTCATCCGCATTAAAGCGCCCCGGCAGTTTGGTAAGACCTCGCTGATGGCGCGGATGCTGGGCCAAGCCGAAGACCAGGGGCTGCGCACAGCGGTGTTGAGTTTGCGAATGGCAGATAGATCTGTCCTACAAACGCTCGATGGGTTTCTGCAGTGGTTTTGCGCATCAGCCTCTCGCAGTTTGGGCCTGCCCAATCGGATAGACGACTATTGGAATCAGCCGTTTGGCAGCAGCTATTGCTGTGCCGACTATTTTGAAAGCTACCTATTGCCTGCGTCAGAAGCCCCGCTGCTGCTGGCAATTGATGATGTGGATGTGCTGTTCCACCATCCCGAAATCGCTACCGATTTTTTTGGCATGCTGCGCGCCTGGTATGAGCAAGCGCGTCACGGCATTGCGGCTAGCCACGTGTGGCAAAATCTGCGCTTGGTGATCTTGCACTCCACCGAGGTGCTGCTGCGGTTGAGCCTGCATCAGTCCCCGTTCAACGTGGGGATTTTGGTCGATTTACCCTCCTTCAATTGCGAGCAGGTGCAGAATTTGGCGCTGCGCTATGACCTGCCGCCGACTCAAGTGCAGGCTGACCAACTGGTGGAGTGGGTGGGGGGCAATCCGTATCTGGTGCAGCTGGTGCTGCATCACCTCAGTGCGTATGACCTGTCTCTGCAGGATGTGTTAGGAACGGCGATCGCCCCAGACGGGGTTTTGGGCAGCTACCTGCGTCAACTGTTGGGGTGCTTAGACGAAAACCCCCAATTGGGCGACGCTATTGTGGCCCTAACAGAGCAGCCTCAGGGGGTAGAACTGCATCCCGAAGATGCCTTTCAACTCTATGGGCTGGGGCTACTGAAATTTGACGGACGCATTGCCACCTTTAACGGCTCGTTGCATCAACATTACTTCTCGCAAATGGCAGGGCTGCTGCAAAGCCGCGACATGACGTAACCCCCATGGAACCTGTCTTGACCCCTTATCAGGCCGGTGGCACATTGCCCGCAGATGCGCCGACCTATGTGCGTCGTCAGGCCGATGCGGATCTCGTGCATGCCCTGAAAAATGGGGAGTTTTGCTATGTGTTTAACTCTCGGCAGATGGGCAAGTCGAGTCTGCGGATGCAGGCGGCGCAACACTTGATGGCAGCGGGGGTGCACTGTGGGCTGATCGACATTACGGCGATTGGGACGCAGCAAATCACGCCAGAAGAATGGTACGGCGGGATGGTGGGGTTTCTGGCAAAGCGCTTTGGCCTTGAGGTAAACCTGCGGCAGTGGTGGAGCGATCGCACCCATCTCTCTTTGATCCAACGGCTGAGCGAGTTTGTGGATACGGTGCTGCTAGAGCAAATCGCCGACCCGATTGTGGTCTTTATCGACGAAATCGATGGCGTGCTGGGGCTGAAGTTCCCCACGGATGATTTTTTTGCGTTTATTCGCAGTTGCTACAACCATCGCTCTGATGACGAACGCTACCGCCGCCTTACCTTTGCGCTATTGGGCGTCACCACTCCTAGCGATTTGATTGCTGACAAAACCCGCACGCCGTTTAATATTGGCCGGGCGATCGCCCTCGACGGCTTCCGGTTAGATGATGCGACGCCGCTGCTCTCGGGATTGATTGATGTGGTGCCCAACCCCGAGGCCACGCTAGAACGAATTTTATATTGGACAGGGGGGCAGCCGTTTCTTACCCAAAAGCTGTGCCACTTAGTCGTGCAAACAATGGGCGTGGGAGAAAGTGGGCTGAGTGCCCCCAAACTGGTGGATGCCATCGTGAACTCTAAGATTGTGGCGAATTGGGAAGCCCAGGATGAACCCGAGCACCTGCGCACGATCCGCGATCGCCTCCTCCATCATCCTGAAACCGCTAGCCAACTGCTGGGCTTATACCAGCAGATCTTGCAGGGAGAGGCCTCTGCTCAGCCCGCCAGCCGCCAGCGATTCGAGCCGCTGATGAGTGCCGTTCCGATCGATGAGTCACCGGCTCAAACTGAGTTGCAGCTAACCGGATTGGTCGAGCGGCGGCAGGGTTATCTCCACATTAAAAATCCCATCTATCGCGCGATCTTTAACCCTGACTGGGTGGCTCGCCAGATGGGCAATCTGCGCCCCTATTCCCAAGCGGCTCAGGGGTGGATTATGTCGCAGTATGCCGATGAGTCGTGGCTGCTGCGGGGCAACGCCTTGCAAGAAATGCTGATCTGGGCCGAGGGTAAGCAGTTGAGCCCGTTGGACTATCGCTTTCTCTCGGCTAGTCAAGAGTGCGATCGCCGCGAAGTGCAGCAACGACTCGAAGCCGAGCGGCTCAAAGAGGTGGAGGTGCGTTTAGAGGTAGAACGCCGCACGGCCCGCCGCCAGCGCTGGATGCTGGCGGGGCTGGGCCTAGCGCTGTCTGTAGCCGTGGGAACTAGCCTACAGGCTGTATCGGCGTATCGAACATCGGTTGTGAATGAGATTCGGGCGATCGCCTCCGCCTCTAATGCCAACTTTGCGTCTAATCAGCGGCTAGACGCGCTTATGCAAGCCATTCAAGCGCGCCAGCGGTTTAGCGCCTTGCATTCCATGTCAGCCACGACCCACGCTACCCTCAATGCTCAAACCTATGCAGCGCTAGAGCAGGCCGTGTATGGCGCCACAGAGATCAATCGCCTGTCGGCCCATCGCGGCGGGGTGCTCACGGTGGCCCACAGCCCAGATGGGCAATGGATAGCCACAGGCGGCACCGACCGCACTCTGCGACTGTGGCGCACTGATGGCACCTTAGTACACACCCTGCCAAACCAAGTGCCTGCGCACGAGGTAGCCTTTAGCGCAGACAACCAACGCGTTGCATCGGCTAGCCTCGATGGCATCGTTCGCGTTTGGAGCATAGACGGCACTCAACTGGCCCAGTTAGAAGGACACACCGCCCCGGTGTGGGGTGTCACGTTTGGCCCTCAGGGCACGCTTGTATCGTCGAGTGGCGATCGCACCATCAAGATGTGGCACCCCGATGGGCGATTAATGCAGACGCTCACAGGGCACACCGCCGCCCCCTGGCAAACGGCCTTTAGTCCCGACGGCACGCAATTGGTCTCGGCTAGTATCGATGGCACCCTTAGACTTTGGACTTCAGAGGGGCAGTTTCTGCGCACCATTCCGGTTAGCGAGGCGGCGGTGTGGAGTGTGGCCTTTAGCCCAGATGGGCAAACCTTAGCGACTGCCAGCGCCGATAGCCGCATTCGGCTCTGGAGCCGGACGGGTGAGCTGCTCGGCACCATTCCAGGCCATACCGCCGAAGTGTTGCAAGTGCGCTTCAGCCCGGATGGGGAGACATTAATTTCCACAGGTGCCGACCGCACAGTCCGGCTGTGGCGACGCGACGGCACCCCCCTTACGGTGCTTCCAGGGCATCAGTCGACCATTCGGGGCTTGTCCATCAGCCCCGATGGGCAAACAATCGCCTCTGCTAGCGAAGATGGCACCGTTAAGCTGTGGCGGCACACCCGACTTTACACCTCGCTAATGGATCTGGGGGACTTGGTGTGGCAAGTGATGTATGCCCCACCACAGTCTCAGACTAGCCCACGAGTCGCAGCCCTGGCGGGCCCAGCGATATACCTATGGCGTTCAGATGGAACCTTAGATCGAATGCTGCGTATCCCAGGTGGTCGCGCGATTGCTGGAGATTTTGACCCGAGCGGACGGGCGATCGCAACGGCTGACAGTAGCGGCCAAATCTATATGTTTGATTTAACTGATCCCACAAACAGCGAGCCTGTGCAGACCTTATCAGGCCATACTGCGATGGTATTGGGGTTGAAATACAGCCCCAATGGTGAGTTTATTGCATCGGCTGGGGATGACCTGACCTTGCGGCTGTGGCAGCGCCAGGCCAGCGGACAGATTGAGCCACGTCAGACCATTAAGGCTCATACCTCGCGCGTGTGGGATTTAGCCTATAGCCCAGATGGTCAGCTCATCGCCACGGCTAGCGTGGATGGCACCGTCAAACTCTGGGGCTGGGAATCTGACCATAGGCTTGCTTCAACACCCCGAATGCTGTTTAAGCATGATGCGGCGGTGTGGGGTGTGGCCTTTAGCCCCGACAGCCAAGCGATAGTGTCTGCAGGGCGAGACGGAATGTTAAAGCTGTGGAGCATCCATGGAGAGCTGCTGTGGCAACAGGCTGGCGGCGCGTTGGGGCTGTCGCGAGTGGCCTTTAGTGCCGATGGGTCGAAGATTGTCGTGGGTGGGTTAAACAACACGATTCAGGTTTGGAGTCGAGACGGAGCGTTGCTGAGAACCCTAAAGGCTCATGACTCAGGAGTGCGCTCAGTCGCCTTTTCGCCGGATGGCAACACCATTGCATCCGGCAGCGAAGATCAAACAGTGGTGCTCTGGGATATTGAGACCATTTTGAGCATGGATTTAATGGAGTATGGCTGTGACTGGCTGCAACACTATCTTGCGACCAATGCAGAGTTAGAGCAGGGCGATCGCACCCTTTGCTTCTAATGGCCGTTCCTGCATGGGTCGAGCCTTATCCACGCACGCTATGACCATTCTCATGGGGGAGGTCATTCCCAAGGTCAATTGACCTTAAGGACGAATCTTTGGTATTTCTTAAGGTGTTAAGAAAAGTTAACAATTATTGCTTTTGGATAGAGTCACCATTGCGTCACTAAAGGGTTAAGGGATTTTGTTCCTTGGGCTTCCTTCGGTTGACATCGGTTCTCAGGTTTAGTGCCAATGTGACGGGTATGGCAGTGACGTTAGACGAGTGTTCTCGCTTTACCGGCTTGCGTATGCCACGGTTCGCCTAGGGCATGTCATCAATTCCGACCAAAAGTCTTATGCCATGAGCGTTGCCACGCCCGATCCAAAAACAGGCTAGGGGCTGTGACCGTTGATTTCTGGGCCATTAGCGGCTAATTGATGACAGCCCCTAGCTGTGACCCAATTTCTAAGCCCAATTTCTAAACAAGCGGCTAAGCAAACTGTTTCTCCTACTGTGGCATTCATGTATTCTGAATTACCTTTATTAACGTGCAAGCCCGCGTCATCGGCGCGAAAGGCTGGGGATGGGTTGAGTCAGTGGCTCTCGTGGGCCAAAGTCGCAGCGCTGCCGTGGCGGCATTCGGTCTCGGTGCTGGCGGTGGTTCTAGTCGCGCTGGCGGGCACGGGTTGTCAGATTCCCCAAGGGCAAGCGCAGGAGCAGCGCGGTGGCGGGGAGCAGCGCGGCGGCGGCGATCGCCCCATCGCAGTCGAAACGGCGATCGCCCAGACAGATACGTTAGAGGCCACAATTGCCTACACGGGTTCGACCCAGCCGCTCCAACTTGTGTCGCTGCGGGCGCAAACGGATGGACGGCTGCTCAATTTATCCGTAGACGTGGGCGATCGGGTGCAGCAAGGGCAAGTGATAGGGCAAATCGACGATCGCCTGCTCACCTCATCGCTGTCTCAAGCGCAAGCCGAACTGGCCGCACGCGAATCTGAAATCTCTCAAGCCGAGGCCGAAGTCAGTGATGTGCAGGCGCAGGTCGACCAAGCGCGGTTTGAATTGCAGCAGGCGATCGCCGATGCAGCGCGACTGCAAAGTTTAGCCGCAGAAGGTGCAGTAACCGAGCAGCAGGCCGAGCAAGCTCAGACGGCTCGTAATACCGCTGAACAGGCCGTGCGTTCCGCCCAAGAGCGGGTGCGCACCCGCCAGCGAGCAGTAGAAGCCGCACGAGGCCGCGCTACAGCTCAGCAGGCCACCCTTGCAGAAGTGGGGCAGCGCCGAGCCTACTCGCAGCTTCAGGCCTCTGCCTCTGGCACCGTAATTCAGCGCTTTAAGCAGCCCGGCGACCTAGCGCAGCCGGGTGAAGAGGTGTATCAAATTGGCGACTTTAGTAGCATCAAAGTCGTCGTGCAGGTGTCGGAATTGGAGCTGGGCAACATCCGCCCCGGCCAATCTGCCACCGTGCGGCTGGATGCCTTTCCCGATCGCACCTTTGAGGGCGTGATTGAGCGCATTTCTCCCGCTGCCGACTCTACCGCACGGCTGATCCCCGTCGAGGTGGTGATTCCGAATCTCGAAGGTCGCATCTCAAGCGGGCTGCTGGCTCGGGTAGAGTTTGCTGCTATGGGGCAGCCCCAAATTGTGGTGCCGGATGAGGCGCTAGAGGTGGGAGAACTTGAGGCTGACGAGGTGCTGTTTGTCGTAGAAGGGGAGGGCGAGGACGCTCGGGCGATCGCCCGAACAGTGACGCTGGGCGATCGCGCCGATAACCGGGTCGAAATTCGCTCTGGGATTAATCCGGGCGATCGCATTGTGGTTCGCAGCGGCCAACCGCTAGAGGATGGCCAGCCTGTTCGCCTCAGCATCCTGTCGCAATCGTCTGAGGAACCGGAATCATCGCCCTAGATTCGGTTCCCATTGCTCTCCGTCACTCCCAATCCCTCTTTTCTCACTGTCGCTCGCTTAGGAGGTCTTGGTAAAGTACTCAAGTCTGTGATAGTTCTCCCGCCCGCTGCCATCGGTAAAGGTGGTTCGCCATAGCACTCGCAGTTGTCCTGCACGGCTACCCTGTGTGAGCAGCGTTGCACGCACACTTCGCGTTGCAAAGGTTTGATCAATGGTGCTGGTGAGCGATCGCACACCAACCAAGTTAGCCGACTGCAAGCCCCAGTCGCAGTCCGTCGGGGAACAGGCGCCAAACGGGCGAATGTAATATCCCACGCGGGGTTCTGTACACTGCCCTGTCTCTGCATCACAACGTCGGACATCATCACAGAGATAGGCCACCTGAATTCGACGCATGCCGCGTGTTGCCGCATCTACATTCACCCAAGTGCCCAATAGCTCTGGTGCAGAAGGGCTCACACACAATGCCGCAGCAGGCCGAGCCCCTAGCCCCCAGCGGGCCAGCATCGCCATTCCAAACAGCGATCCCTGTATCAAAACGCGCCGTCGATTCATCACTGACCTCCAGGTGGTTCAAACTCCTAAAGTCCACCCTAATCAGTTAGATCGCGTATCGCAGTACCCTCAAGGGTAAGAATTTATCCCTCCTGCGCCCATCGTTCAGCACTTCCACGAGACCTCTATCATGGCTCAGACTCACGATCGTCCACCCGCTAGCATTAGCTCTGTCGCCATTCGGCGTCACATTGGCACACTCATGCTGACGCTCACGGTGATTGTGCTAGGCTTCTTTTTCCTCACGCGCCTGCCTGTTGATCTGCTGCCCTCTATTGTCTATCCCCGCATTGGCGTCCGCGTCAACACACCGGGCATCTCGCCGCAGGTGGCCGTAGATGAGATTGCGCGCCCGCTAGAAGAAGCGCTCTCAGCGACAGACGGTGTAGAACAGGTGTTTTCACAAACTCGGGAGGGCCAGGTCAGCATTGATTTATATTTCCGCCCGGGCGGCAATCTCGACCGGGCCTTAAGCGATGCGACAGCGGCACTCAACCGGGCGCAGGGGCAGTTGCCCAGCGGCATTGATCCCCCGCGTCTGTTCCGGATTGATCCCTCTCAACTGCCGGTGTATGAGTTTGCGCTAACGTCGCCGGGTCTGCGGGGGGTGGATCTACGAACCTTCGCGGATGAAGACTTGGCTCGAGAGCTGACCATTGTGCCAGGTGTTGCCAGTGTTGATGTGTCGGGTGGCGTCAATGAAGAGGTGCGCGTTAATGTCAGTCTGACCCGCCTGCAAGCGCTGGGGGTTGGGCTGCAGCCCGTGCTGGATGAGTTGCGCGATCGCAACCAAGATGTCTCGGGCGGGCGCCTTCGCAGTGCCGACGCCGAATCGCTCACTCGCACCGTGGGATTATTTGGCTCAGCGGACGAACTCCGCAACCTATCCTTTGACGTCGATGGCGAAAATGGCCCTCAGCGCATTTATTTGCGCGACGTTGCCGACATTATTGACGGGGCACAGGAGCAGGAGGTGTTTGTCAACCTCAATGGTCAACCTGCAGTCAAAGTCAGTATTCAGAAGCAGCCCGACGCCAACACGGTAGACGTTGTGGAGGCAGTCCAGCGCCGGCTGGATCAGCTTCAAGCCTCGGGACTGTTTCCAGAGGATCTGGTGCTCACATCTACGCTGGATGAGTCCCGCTTTATTCAAAACTCAATCTCTAACGTGACCATGGCAGGGCTGACGGGTGCAGGGCTAGCGGCGATCGCCGTTCTCCTGTTCCTCGGGTCACTGCGCCAAACCCTAATCATCATCACGGCCATCCCGTTAGCGATCTTTACAGCCATTCTTTTGATGGGAATGTTTGGCTTATCCATCAACGTGTTTAGCCTGGGCGGACTAGCGCTGGGCGTGGGCATCGTGGTAGACAACTCCATCGTGATGCTAGAAAACATTGTTAAAAGCACGTCGGAACGGGCCGCTCAACGACGCGCGAATGGCAATGGGGAGACTGAAGCCGATCTCGCCTATGAGTCAAATGGCAATGGGCATCCCGGTAACGGGCATAGCGGCAACGGGCATTCAGCCTATAACTCTCCCGTGCCTGCTGAAGAAATGCTAGTCATGGCTGAGCGTAGTAGCCAAGAATTAGAATCTGCGCTGGTCGCTTCTACAACCACCAACCTCGTGTCGGTGATGCCGTTCTTGTTGATTGGTGGCTTCATCTCGCTCTTGTTTAACGAGCTGATTCTCACCATTAGTTTCGCGGTAGCGGCATCACTCGCGGTCTCAGTCACCGTGGTGCCCTCACTGACCTCGCGGCTGTTGATGGTGAAATGGTCTAGCAACGTAGGTGAGTTTTGGCCGCTACGGCAATTTCGACTGCGCCTTGAGGGGCTAACCCGCTTATATTCGCAAGTATTGCAGCGGGTGCTGCGCCATCGCATTTGGGTAATTGGTCTTGCGTTTTTGGTAGTGGGCGGCAGCAGCCTTCTCATGGTGGGCACGCTGCCCCAAGAGATTTTGCCTCGGATCAACACCGGGCAGGCGCGGCTCAACGCCAACTTCCCACCGGGCACGACTCTGGTAGAAAACCGCACCGTTATGAGTGCGGTAGATGAGCTACTGCTAGAACAGCCCGAGGTGCAGTACTCCTTCACCACATCGGGCGGCGGACTGTTTGGCAGCAATACGTCTGTTAACGCTCTGCGCGGCTCAAGCACAATTACGTTGCAGCCGGGAACTAACGTCGCTGCATTTTCTGACCGCATGAGCCGCGAGTTAGATCGGTTAAACCTCGTGGGCACGCGCCTGCGCGTTTCGCCTGAGGGCGTCCGAGGGATTTCTGTCGGCAACTCGCCGGTGCGCGGAGGGGATATTGATCTGATTTTGCAAGGCTCAGACCAGCGCGTGCTGGAACAAGCGGGCCGAGAAGTGTTGTCGGTGCTGGATGAGCAGGCTACCCAGGCGCAATACCGCCCTGATGCGGATGAGGCCCAGCCAGAGCTGCAAATTCTGCCGAATTGGGAACGTGCAGCCCAAGTGGGGCTGACAGCTCAAGAGATTGGTAATACTGTGCAAACGGCGCTTACGGGTTCAGTGCCGACGCAGCTTCAGCGGGGCGATCGCCTGGTGGATGTGCGGGTGCAACTGGCTGAAGGCGAAATCCAGCGTCCATCACAGCTGCGGCAATTGCCCATGTTTACTCAGGGCAACCAACTGGTGCGGCTAGGCGATGTCGCCACTATCGAAGATGGCGAGGCTCCGGGGCAGATTCAGCGTATCAACCAACGGCAGGTGTTTATCATCGCCGGATCGCCTGCAGATGGAGTGACCACTGGCGAAGCCTTAGAGGAACTTGATGCCATTATGGACAGCGTCGATCTGCCGGATGGGGTGACGGTGATCGACAGCGCCAGTGCCGAAACAAATCGAGAGTTGCAGCGATCGCTCATTTTGCTAGGAGGCTTAGCCGCGTTCTTAGTGTTTGTGGTGATGGCAGTGCAATACAACTCGTTAATTGACCCGCTGGTAATTATGCTAACGGTGCCACTGGCGCTAGCAGGAGGCATTCTGGGCCTGTTTGTCACTCAAACGGCCATTGGCGCAACCGTGATTGTGGGCGTGGTGCTGCTCGTTGGGATTGTGGTGAATAACGCCATTATTTTGGTGGAACGTGCCAACCAAATCCGTGAAGAGGTCGGACTAGACCATCAGAGTTCGGTGCTGCAAGCAGCATCAGAACGCCTGCGCCCCATTCTGATGACCACCATCACTACAGTTTTGGGCATGTTTCCTCTGGCGCTGGGCATTGGGGAAGGCTCAGAGTTTTTGCAGCCGCTGGGTGTGGTCGTCTTCTCGGGTCTGTCGTTGGCGACGGGGTTAACCCTATTCATCATCCCCTGCTTCTACACGCTGCTGCACGACCCGCGCTGGCCTCAGCGCTTTCCTGGAAAAACCCGCAAGCGCGTCCAGCCCACACCAGATGTGCCAGCCCCTCTACCCAGCCCCCGCGCCTGAACCTCTGCGGCTAACTAACCAGGGCAACTTTATCACTCAGGATGTCACAGTCAGGATGTCGCATTGTTTAGCAGGCGGCCTCCTGCACCGGGTTTGGAGCATTGGTCGAGTGGGCTAACTCGTGATACTCGCGTTGCAGGCATCACAGTTAGAGACTTACTGAACTGACGGTTGATTAAAGCTTGTAGGGTCTACGCCGTGAGGGTTGCACAGCACTCACAGCATCACTCCATGCGTCCAGCGCTGGAGCTTCTGTGGGAGCAAAATTTTAGTCTGTGCTTTAGACTAAAAGCGGCTTCCGGCAAGCTCTAAGCGTGACGCATGACGTGGGGTGCACTGATGCTTGTTAGGATGTTTGTGAGATCCACGTAGAGTCAGGGTTTCAAAAGCATTCTTGTTCCAATTGATGTTGCGATGGCTGTATGACCCAGACTGTTGATTTTTTGAGCCAATTAAATGCAGCCCAGCGCCAGGCAGTAGAGCACTACTGTGGGCCACTGCTCGTCGTAGCCGGAGCTGGGTCAGGCAAGACGCGGGCGCTCACCTATCGCATTGCTAACTTGATTTTGAACCATCGAGTTGCTCCCGAAAATATTCTGGCAGTTACCTTTACCAACAAAGCCGCTCGCGAGATGAAAGAGCGGATCGAGAAACTGTTTGCGGAGCAAGAAGCTCAAGCAAGACATGGAAAGCCGCTAGAGGCTCTGGCCGCACGAGAGCAAACCAAGCTGCGATCGCACATCTATAAAACCATCACTAAAGAACTGTGGATTGGCACCTTCCACGCCCTTTGTGCCCGCATTTTGCGGTTCGACATCGACAAATATCACGATCCGCAAGGTGGGCAATGGACACGATCCTTTTCAATTTTTGATGAATCAGATGCCCAAAGCCTGGTCAAGCAGATTGTGCAGACCAAGAATCTAGATGACAAAAAGTTTGATCCCCGCTCTATTCGCTACGCCATTAGCAATGCCAAAAACCAAGGGTTTGTCCCTGCCGATGTCGAGCGAGAGCAACCCAACTATCGCGGGCGCATCATTGCGGATGTCTATACCGACTACCAAAAGGCGCTATCAGGCAACAACGCCGTTGATTTTGACGATTTGATTTTGATGCCCGTTAAGCTGTTCACGCAGAATGAGCAGGTGCTGGCCTATTGGCACAAGCGCTTTCGCCATGTGCTCGTGGATGAGTATCAAGACACCAACCGCACGCAGTATGACTTGATTCGGCTGATGGTGACCAATGGCAAATCGGCCACTGAGTTTGACGACTGGGCCTATCGCTCGGTGTTTGTAGTGGGG
Organism: Kaiparowitsia implicata GSE-PSE-MK54-09C; assembly: GCA_019359435.1. GTDB lineage: Bacteria > Cyanobacteriota > Cyanobacteriia > Elainellales > Elainellaceae > Kaiparowitsia > Kaiparowitsia implicata. The sequence goes on along the minus strand of JAHHHI010000008.1, from coordinate 27,170 downwards.
GATGCGGATCAGTCCATTTACTCGTTTCGGGCTGCGGATTTTCGCATTTTGCTGGGGTTTCAGGAAGACTTTGGCGATGGATTGCCCGACGACGATACCCGCTCAATGGTGAAGCTAGAGGAAAACTACCGCTCTACCGCCAACATCCTGCAAGTGGCTAACCACCTGATCGAAAACAATACCGAGCGCATCGATAAGGTGCTGCGCCCCACCCGGGGAGAGGGCGAGTCGCTATTTGTGTTCCGCGCAGATGATGAGGCGCTAGAAGCACAGTTTGTGATCGGGCAAATTCAGCAGCTCCGCAGCAACCATCCTGAACTAGACTGGGGCAACTTTGCGATTCTCTATCGCACCAATGCCCAATCTCGCGCCTTTGAAGAAGTGCTGATGCGGTTTAGCCTGCCCTACACCATCGTCGGTGGGCTGCGGTTTTATGACCGCAAAGAAATTAAGGACATGCTGGGCTATTTGAGGGCGATCGCCAACCCCAACGATAGCCTTAGCATTGAACGCATTATTAATACCCCTCGGCGGGGCATCGGCAAAGCCACGGTTGATCGGCTCAAGCAAGCCGCCCAAGAACTCGGCGTTCCCCTGTGGACGATTCTGCAAGATGACACATCAGTGCAAACCCTAGCAGGGCGATCGGCCAAGAACGTCATAGGGTTTTCGCAGGTGTTGAAAAAATGGCAAGAGCAGGTAGAAACCCTCACCGCATCCCAAATTCTACAAGGCGTGGTGGATGACTCTGACTATGTCAACGATCTGAAAAATCAGGGCACCGACGAAGCCCTAGACCGCATTGGCAACGTGCAGGAGCTCTACAATGCCACCCTGCAATTTGAGGAAGAGAATGAAGATAAATCCCTGCTAGCCTTCATTGCTAATGCCTCCCTTGCGTCTGATCTCGACAACCTAGAAGAAGGCAAGTCTGCCATCTCGCTGATGACGCTCCATTCATCCAAAGGTTTGGAGTTTCCCGTTGTCTTTTTAGTGGGGATGGAACAGGGGCTATTTCCCAACTACCGTTCGCTAGAAGATCCAGCGGCTCTCGAAGAAGAGCGCCGACTCTGCTACGTAGGCATCACCCGGGCTCAAGAGCGCCTGTTCCTAACTCACGCCCGTGAGCGCCGTCTTTATGGCAACCGCGAACCCGCCAGTCCCTCGCTGTTCCTGGGCGAATTGCCAGCCGATATGCTGCTGAGTAATACCGCTACCGCGATTCCCAAGCGTATGACCACATCCATCCACTCAGCGAAAGACAAGCGTCAAGCCGCAGATCTGCCCGGCACCCACGCAGACGACTGGACCGTGGGTGACAAGGTGGTTCATAAGGGTTTTGGTGCCGGTCAAATCACCCATATTTTTGGCGCTGGCAACAAAATCTGCCTGGCTATTAAGTTTCCTGGGCTGGGGCAAAAAATTGTGGACCCTAAGCTGACAGCGCTCCAGCGGGTTGAGTAGTGCGCTTTGCGGACAGCAGGCATTGCTGTTGGGATTGATTCACCGTGTGCTGAGGCCCAAGACCAAAGCTGAGGCTATGGATGGTGTCGCGGATATGAGCGGCGATCGCACTGCGCAACTATCCAACATTCTCCGGCCGCTACACGTCATGCGTCAGTCCTGGCTCTTTAAAGACGCAGCACAAACACTCCATCCAAACAACTGGCACAGCGCCTTAAGCGCTAGATCTAACGTCAGTTCGGGTTGTGGGGCACACAACCCTCAATGTGCTGTGCGCATCGCGCACGGCACATTGAGGGTTTGAGCTTATCCCAAACTCAGGTTAGATCTATAGAGTAGAACAGAAGAATGAGACAAAACTGCGCCAAGGGGCTGATGCAAGCATCAACCCCTTGGCGCAGTTTTTAAGAACCATTATTGAGGTTAGCCGAGTGACGTAAGTCCAATGACGTCGTCACAGTCTAGTTTTATGGAACCTGCCAATAGCATGAGCCATCAAACCAAACGGGCCTAACCCAGCCGGTTACCCTTGTGGGAAATGCCAGCGTCTAGAAAATCACCCAGTCCAGTGATACCCAGCCGCCGTTGGACGTAAAGGGAGACAATCGTCCCCAACCGCCAGCCGTTTCGACGATTTCAATGCGCTCTCCAGAGGCAATATCCCCAGTAATTGGGAAGCCCACACCCGGACCAGACCGGACATTAAGAGGAGAACCACCTGTGCTGACTAAGGCATTACCGATGGCACCACCGCCACCGCCGCCACCGCCAAAGCCACCTTCAACCGTCCAGTCCATCGAGATCCAGCCGCCGCCAGCAATGCTATACCAGCCAGCTTGAGAACCTGTGATCCCTACGGTGGTGCCATTGGGCAAAAAGTCGATAGCCGGGAAGCCCACACCAGGGCCACTGCGCACCGCCAACTCACTGCCATTGGTGGAAACCGTGGCGAAATCTGGGCCGCCGCCACCGCCGCCACCTACGCCACCGCCACCGCCACCGCCACCAGCGGAGATCCAATCTCCAGAGACCCAGCCGCCGCCAGATAGCAATGCCCAGCCGCCGCTAAATTCCACAACAGAGAGGGATGAACCGTTGGAGATGAAATCGATCACGGCAAACCCAGCACCGGGGCCCGAGCGAACCAGCAGGTCGCTTCCGTTGGTGGAGACAAAATAATTGCCACCGCCACCGCCACCGCCGCCGCCGCCGCATCCTTGGCCAATGGCATAGGGGCTTTGGGTATCGGCTGGGTCAGCCAAATTCATAGCGCCAGCAGTTGCTGGCCCTACGACACCGTCTGCAAACAAACCCGCGGCTCTCTGGAAGTTAATCACTGCAGCTTCGGTGGATGGCCCAAAGACGTCGTCGACGCTGACTGCATAGCCTTGATTAACGAGAGCACTCTGAACGCTACCCACCGCTGGGCAAACATCGTTAAACCCAACCACAGCCTGTGCCTCAGGCGTGGCCGTAGTCAGCGTGCCGACTACAGCCGCCGTAGACAAAACCCCTAACCAAGCAGAGCTGGGAATTTCCAGATTAAGTTGCAGTTTAGGGGCAGAATTGGGGTCTTCGTAGTCAACCGCAATATGTGTAAATGCTAGTGTTTCCATAGGGCTCCTCACTCGCTTTGTAGGAGTTTTTTGTACAGTTGTTTTGAGAGTTGATGCTGTGAAATTCGGACAGTAAGAGACATGGCACTACTTTAGTGGTGAAGATTAGGAAGATTAAGTACCTAAACCAACACCACAACGCAAACCCGGTGGTACTGACCTACTAGGTTTTGAAGTATTTCGAAACCTAGAGATTAGCTCAGTGCATATTTAGGAATAACGGAGCAGATTGCAACGATTGCGCTTCAAACTACTAAGTAATTCATCGAATCAACACTGACATTCACTAAGAATAGCAAAGCTAACGGCTTTGTCAAAATTATGCTACGAGTTGCAAAAAATGAAAATACCTTTTAAGAATTTATTTTGAGTTCAGCTCCGATTTTACTGTTAAGATATCTTGCTGTCCTGCGGTGATGAAGGGAAAAAGGTCATCTCGCAATGGAGATTTAATAGAGAAGGAATCCCCTGATAAACCTGAGCCGAGGCGAAGTCTCTGTGTTTTTTGGAGGTCTAGCTGTGGGTAGCCAACTAAAGAGCAAACCCTTGTCCCATTCATTTGAAAATCAGGGCAATGGACGACGGCTAAGGCTTAACGGCAAATCATAAGGAACTTATAAGGATTCATCAGTGGCTCTAGTGTTGACCTTGGATTAATTAGCGAAAGAACTATCCACATATAGTGTGCTTGTTTTATTGAAGAACTATGTTTTCGTTAATAGGTAATCAACGCGAATGGATTGCTAAAAACTGCGCTGTTAGAATTTGTAGAGAGTGGCAGATATCTGCGATGAATGTGCTGAAATTTCTGTTTGTGCGTCATGCAGAATCTGTAGGAAATGTGCAGCGGCGGATGCAGGGATGGGGCGAGTTTGATTTGTCAGAACAGGGGCGATCGCAAGCTCAAACGCTAGCCCAAACACTAGAGCAGGAATCATGGTATCCCTCTCATTGTTATGCCAGTCCTCTACTCCGCGCAGTCCAAACCGCACAAATTTTGGCTCGCGTGGGTAGCGCTCTTGATAGGGCCGCCCATAGCGGAATCGCTCAATCAGCGATTCCAGGTGCATCCGTATCCCCATCGCCGTTGCCAATTACGTTGATGGACGACTTAGCTGAACATCAGAATGGCGTGTTGCAGGGCCTCACTTGGGTAGAAGCAAAAGCTCGCTACCCAGCGCTCACTGCACAATTAGAAACTTCAATCGATTGGATCCCCATTCCAAATGCAGAGACCCTAGAACAGGGGCGATCGCGCGCTCAACGCTGCATCGCTACATTACTCAATCAGCACCAGAACGGCGATCGCCTTCTGATCGTCACCCATGGCTGGATTCTGCAACACCTGATTGCCTCACTCTTGGGGTGCGATCGCACCTGGCAGTTTCCCACCGACAATACCGCCCGCTTTGAACTGTGGATTGACCGCGATCGCTGGGACGACTCTCCTCCAGCTCAGTGGAACAGCAGTCTCTGGCAAATCCGCCGATTTAACGATACTCAGCACTTGCAAAACCATCCTAAATCGTTGCAGTCGATACAGAACAGTCGGCAAGTAACACTCTGACCGAGATGCGATATGGTTAATGGTTATCAGGAAATCCTGCACTCTCTTGAAGGATGGATACGACAAATGTTGTGTGGCGCAGACCTCAAACGAATCTGCTGGATTATTCCCCAGCTATATCTTTATAGTGGTTTCAAACGTCCACATTGAACCGTAGTTTAGAGGTTGAGCAACTAAAAACTGGACACGTGCCCTGAGTAACGGGCCGACCCTGCGTAGTAGTCAACTAGATTGTCTAGACTCGTTTGCCGAGATCGTGACCAATGCTAACCCCTCTAGGCTGAAACGCTCACTTAAACTCGTCAGACTCGCAGGATTTTGCCAGTGCAGCCGCAGCCAGATGCTTCAAAGTGCAGCAAACTCTGCGTCATTTCTGTTGGGAGAGATAAGCGACTGAGCCTGAGTGCGGTTGGCTCTCTTGCATCAAATTGTTAACTTGTATTGAACATTGTTCTTGCCCAGTTTTGTGTTCTGGGGTCACTACCACCGCTATTATGAACTCAGCTATGGTTCATCCCACCATCAACAACATTTCTCGCCAAGCCCGTCAGGGAAGTGTGTCTGCCATCATTCAAATTTTGAATGAGCAGCTAGCAGATTCTGGCGTGAGAACGCGCGCCATGCTGGATGACGGAGTGCTGCAACTGCTCTGTGAAGCAGCTAGAGCCGAGCTGCTAGAGCAGGAGCCCTTGGTAGAACGCATTCGCCAAATGTTAGAGGCGATCGCCCCCCGCAACATCCGCCGAGTCAACATCAACAGCCGCATTGTCAAAGAGCAGCAGCTGCTGTGGCTTGATGAAATCAAGCGCAATCCTGATAAAGAACTGTTGTGGCAGCAAGAGATCAAGCTGACACAGCCCAACCCGATTAAGCGCATGCTGGAAGATCGCAAGCTGGCGCACTTTGATGACCTCGCCGATGTGCCCAAATCTGCCCGCACCAACCAGCGAGACAATCGCTCATTTTGGCGCGGCATTGTGGTGGGAGGCATTAGCCTGGCGGGGCTGCTGGTGTTGGTGGGTTGGGCGGTGAGCAATTGGTTAGGGCTGGATGTAATTTCTCAGCTAGGTCAGTCGCCCCCATCTCCCGAAACACCCGCCCCGGCACCCGCCAACCAGCCCGACCCCTTTGTGCAAGCGGTGCGCCTCGCAGAGCAGGCCGCGCAAGAGGGTCAGACTGCTGTCACCGTTGCCGAATGGCTAGAAATCGCCGGGCGTTGGCAACGGGCCTCTGATTTAATGGCGCAGGTCGCAGAGAGTGATGGTCGCTATCCCACTGCTCAAGATCGTCGGATTCAGTATGCGCAGAATAGCCGTGCAGCGCTTCAGCAAGCCGAAACCGCGAGCGATGATAACTAACGCCTTTCTACCGCAGCGTTCTCATTACATCCAGCGACATTCAGCGACAAGCATAGCTGCATCCTAAAAATCCCGCGTTAGAAGCGATTAGAAGCTACCTGTTAGAAGTTGCCGAGTTACGCGAACCGTCTCCTCGCAAGCGGGGTGGCGGCAGCACTGGGCGGGCGCGGCATTAGGTTTGGAAACCCGCTCGGGGCAAGCGATGCATGCCGCTATATGGCTTAAACTAAGGGGATATAGCGGAATTTGCTAGGATGCTGTCGGTCGTGTGATTAATCCAGGCTAGAGGATATCGAAGACTATGGGGATGCTGTCGAAAGGGTTTGAGGTTGAGATATTCACAGGCACGCCCCAGGGTGACATTGTGGGGTTTTCTGACCAGATCGTGGCGAATTTGGATGGCTTTGTCCGCGAGCCTGACACGCGCAATGTGGAATACACCACACCGCCGCTGTACCGCTATGAGCGGTTGCTGTGTGAGCTGTTGCGACCTCGAACGCTGCTGCGGCAGTACCTTCAGCAGTTGGGCAGCTATACGCTGATTCCCGGCAGTACGCTGGCGCTGGGTGGGGGCGATCGCTTCTACCGCTCTGACCCGCAGAACCCCTATCACACCTACATTGAACAGACCTACGGCACGACGGTCGTCACCGCCAGCATCCACATTAATATTGGCATTGCTGATGCCGATACGCTGATGCGCGCCTGTCGGCTGGTGCGGATGGAAGCCCCACTGTATCTGGCGCTGAGTGCGGCTTCTCCTTTCCTAGACGGTCAGGCTACGGGCAGCCACTCCACCCGATGGAGCCTGTTTCCCAAAACCCCGGCGCAGGTGCCGCTGTTTACTAGCCATGCCCACTATATTGATTGGACGGCGGAGCAGCTTAAGCAGGGCACGATGCAAAATGTGCGGCACCTGTGGAGTTCGGTGCGGCCCAATGGCGATCGCCGTCCCTATACCTTGAACCGTCTAGAAATGCGAATTTGCGATCTGGTGACAGACCCGATTGCGCTGCTGGCGATCGCCGCCCTGTTAGAAGCGCGCATGCTTCAGGTGATTCAAGATCCCAGCCTTGATCCGTTAGAACAAAGCCAATTGCCCGCCGCCACTCGTGCAGAAGATTTAGTGGCGATCGCCAATGCCAATGAAACCGCCGCCGCTCACCACAGCCTAGACGCCGAGCTGCGCCATTGGGCCACCGGTCGCCCCATCCGTGCCCGCGACTGGATTCAAGCCCTGCTGCAGGAGGTGGCTCCGACCGTCAAACAGGCTGGGTTTGGCTGTTTTTTACAGCCCATTCACAAAATTCTGCGCGAGGGGAACGAAGCCCAACGCTGGCTAGCGCTGATGCAGCAAGGGCTTGATCCCCAAGCGGTGATGATGCACGCGATTCAAGAAACTCAAGCGCTAGAACAGGCGCTTGCGGCAGAAATCTGCCAGCCGCTCGTGGCTTGAGCCTAGTGCTAGGCCCTATAGATTGTCTGCTGAGGCTCCAGCGAACTTAAGCGCGAAGCTGAGCCGCCTTTACCCATGAATAGCCCTCTCATTGTCCCAAGGCAATCCTCTGGGCAGGCTGGGCAAACACTTTAAGTTTGAGCATTGCTTGGAATATAGTGGGAACACTATGACTTCAACCATTAGCATCAGTTAAGTTCTAAAACCAAATCTACAGGCTCAACGTTGGGGACGGCAACATTTGGGCAATGGAGGTAGGGCGGGCATCGCTCACCCATCAATTGCACGATAGTTTGGATGAAACCCAACTCCTTCAACCAGTGGTGCAGGCGTTGACGAGCAACTTACTTCCTTGCCAGAGGATGCGCCCAAGCGCCAAAACGCTCAGCGCTATGTGCGAATTTTGCGCGACGAGTGCCAGCGCGACATTGATCTGATCGATGATATGCTCACCCTGTCGCGGCTTGATGCCGCAGTGGAACCGCTGATGCTCAGCGCGGTGCACCTGCAAGACTGGATTCCAGCGATCGCCGATGCGTTTGTCGATCGCATGCAGAGCCGCCAGCAAACCCTGCTGGTGACGGTGCCTCTCAGCATCCCCGCTTGCACCACGGATTTATCGTATTTAGAACGAATTCTGACAGAGCTGCTGACCAATGCCTGCAAATACACCCCCGCTCACGAAACTGTGGCGATCGCCGCCACCGCTACCCCCCACCACGTCACCGTCACCGTCAGCAACACAGGCTCTCATATTCCAGCTGTGGAGTGCGATCGCATCTTCGAAACGTTTTACCGCATTCCCAACCATGACCCCTGGAAGCACGGCGGGACAGGGATAGGGCTAGCGCTGGTGAAAAAGCTAACCGCTCAGATCGGCGGCACCATCGTCTCCACAGCGATCTGCACCTCACCACCTTTACCCTGACGATCCCGCTCCACCTGCAGCCTGATGTAGCTTGATGTGGCCTAGGGCGCGTCATCAATTACAACCAAAACCCTTGTGGGACAAGCCCTGCCGCGCCCGCCCCAAACAACAGGCTAGGGGCTGTAACCTTTGATTCTTGGACCATACGCGATTAATTGATGACAGCCCCTAGTTTCAGCGAACCTCCCCTATGGATACATGGATAACTGCCGTACAAGCCATCTGGGCTTTCATCATGGGAGCCTGCATCGGCAGCTTTCTGAACGTGGTGATCTATCGTATCCCAGCGGGGCGATCGCTCCTACATCCACCGTCCCACTGTCCGGCCTGCCAAACTCAGCTCAAACCCCACGACAACGTGCCGGTGCTGGGCTGGCTGTGGCTACGAGGGCGCTGCCGCTACTGCCAAGTTCAGATTTCTCCTCGCTACCCTTTGATTGAGGGCGCGACTGGACTTTTGTTTGTGGGCGTGGCGCTGCGGTTTAGCGGGTGGGTTCCCATCATCGGGTTCTGCCTGTTTGTGAGCTGGCTCATCGCGCTGTCGTTTATCGACCTCGATACGCTAACGCTGCCCAATAGCCTCACCCAATCTGGGTTGGTTGCCGGTCTGGTGTTTCAAGGGGTGGTTGGCAGCTTGGAGAATCCCTCGACTTTGGACGGGTTAGCGCCGGCCTTGATGAGCGGCATTGCGGGCGCGGGTGTGGGCATTTGGCTGTTTACCCTCGTTTCACTAGCGGGGTCTTTAGCGCTGGGGCAAACGGCCATGGGCGGCGGCGATGCCAAGCTGGCGGCCATGCTGGGGGCCTGGCTGGGTTGGCAACACTTGCTGCTCGCGAGTTTTCTGGCCTGTGCGCTGGGGGCAGCCGTGGGGGGCGGGGCGATCGCCCTTCGACTGATCAGCCGCCGACAGCCGATTCCCTTCGGCCCCTTTTTGGCGCTGGCCGCTATCCTCACCCTCTTCTTTGGCGATGCCCTGCTCGCCGGATATCGCTCGATATTCTTTCCTTCTTTTTAAAGGATGGCGACTTAAGGGATAACGGCGGGTTAGTCGTGGTATTCAGGTCAGGACTAACCGCCGGGTGAACGATTGGGACGAGCGATCAGACGCTGGCTCAATCTTCACCCGGCACCCTCATCCCCCATCTCCTCACCCCGCTCTGATAGAATTAAACCGTAGTCTGAATCACCTCTAAACACTGGCGTGACCTGGGTACCGCTAAAAACGACAAGTGTTCGTTGGGAAGCTGAGATGATGCAGCAAATTCTAGCTGCTCATGATATTCCTTCTCGCATCGTCAACCAGGGGGTTGCGCCCCACTTTGGCTGCGGGATACCGGCATTGTTAGAAGTGCGTCAGCGCGATCGCTGGACGGCGCTGCTGCTGCTCAGCCCCCTAGATGATGAAGCAGCCCAAGACCCGGCCTAATCTCACGCCTGATTCCACCCTATCCAAGATAGAACAGCCACCGATGTTAGGGTAATGAGGTAGGGTGATTGGGTGCGGCCGCTCCCGGTTCAAAGTCCCCGATATATTAGCATTGCGAGTGTGTCCATGTCCCTGTTTGATTGGTTTGCAAACCGCCGTAAGTCTGAACCCATTAGCCAAGAGCGCCACGAGCGCGAGATTGCAGATGGGCTATGGAGCAAATGCTCAGAATGTGGCGTGTTGACCTATACCAAAGATCTCGGTGCAAATCTGATGGTGTGCCCCGAGTGTGGGTTTCACAATCGAGTCTTTAGCGATGAGCGCATCCGCCAGTTGATCGATACCAATACCTGGCGATCGCTCGATGATCATCTAAATCCTCAAGATCCACTTGAGTTTCGCGATCGCAAGTCCTATACCGATCGCATCCGTGATACCCAAACCAAAACCGGGCTGCTAGATGCCGTGGCGACGGGGGTTGGCGCACTGGCGGGGCTGCCAGTGGCGCTGGGCGTCATGGACTTTCGGTTTATGGGCGGCAGTATGGGCTCTGTGGTGGGCGAAAAACTAACCCGCATGATTGAACGGGGAACGGGCGATCGCCGTCCGGTCATCATTGTGTGTGCCAGTGGCGGGGCGCGGATGCAAGAAGGCATGTTGAGCTTGATGCAGATGGCAAAAATCTCGGGTGCGTTAGAGCGACACCGTGAGGCCGGCCTGCTATACATGCCGATTCTGACGCATCCCACTACCGGTGGCGTCACCGCTAGCTTTGCCATGCTGGGGGATGTGATTATCGCTGAACCCAAGGCCACCATTGGCTTTGCCGGACGCCGCGTCGTTGAGCAAACGCTACGGGAAAAGCTGCCCGACGATTTTCAAACGTCAGAATACCTGCTGAGTCATGGGTTTGTGGACGTGATTGTGCCCCGCACTCAGCTTAAGAAAACCCTGGCGCAGTTGATTCAGCTGCACCAGCCCCTTCGCCATGCAGAGCACCACACAGCCGCAATGCAGGTGCCCGATGCCTTTCCCCTTCCTACCGTGACAGCAGACTAAATCCCTTCATCCTCTAATCGTCCTGTGCAAGCGATCGCCGCCATTCAGTCTCTCTTTCAATCTCCGCCCATCCCCTATGAGCCGCAAAAGCACACCCTCAAGGGGTGGGCAAAGTACTGCTTACAAATTCGCGGCTACTCGGTGGTGTATGCAGACAAAGCCGATTTTGCCGTCAACACCCGCAGCGACGGCAAGCTTTACTTTCGCGTTACCGAGCAGGCCGAGCAGGTGGATGGCGCAACGGCGTGGATTGTGTGCGATCGCACCACTCAAACCACCCAGGTGTTTCCGCCCCAGCCTTCGTCCTAGGGCGTGTCATCAATTCCAACCAAACGCCTGATGCTATGAGCGTTGCCACGCCCGACCCAAAAACCAGGCTAGGGGCTGTGACTGTTGATTGCTGGGATATCAGAGGCTAATTGATGACAGCCCCTAGCCAACGACATGGAAATCACCCAATTCCGCAAATTGGTATAATTCCCTCCATGCGCCACCCTTACCCACCCATTGATCCCTTTCAGACCGAGCATCTGCCTGTATCTGACCTGCACACGCTTTATGTTGAGCAAGTAGGCAATCCCCACGGCAAGCCCGTTGTGTTTCTGCATGGTGGCCCCGGCGGCGGCACGATTCCCATTTATCGGCAATTTTTTGACCCCCAGCAGTGGCGAATCGTGCTGTTTGATCAGCGCGGCTGTGGCCGCAGCACCCCCCACGCCGAGCTACGCGACAACACAACGTGGGATCTGGTTCACGATATTGAGACCATTCGCACTCACTTAGGCATTGAGCAATGGGTTGTGTTTGGCGGGAGTTGGGGCAGCACCCTGGCGCTCACCTATGCCGAAGCCCACCCCGAGCGGGTGAAAGGGCTGATTCTGCGGGGCATTTTTACACTGCGGCAGAAGGAGCTGCGCTGGTTCTATCAGGAGGGGTGCAGCTACCTCTACCCTGATGCATGGGAAGCGTATTTGCAGCCGATTCCACTTGAGGAGCGGCATGATTTGATAGCGGCGTATTATCGACGGCTGACCAGCGATGACCCGGTGGTGCGTCGTGCAGCTGCTCGCGCGTGGTCTATTTGGGAGGGCAGCACCAGCCGCCTCATTCCCGAAGCCAATGTGGCCGAGCAGTATGGTCGGGAGGGGTTTGCCGATGCCTTTGCACGCATTGAGTGCCACTATTTTGTCAATAAGGGCTTTTTTGAAACAGAGGATTTGATTTACCGCCAGATTGATCGCATTCGCCCCATTCCGGGTGTGATTGTGCAGGGTCGCTATGACGTAGTGTGCCCGATGGTCAGCGCATGGGAGCTGCATCAGGCGTGGCCCGAGGCCGAGTTTCAGGTGATCCCCGATGCAGGGCACTCGATGAATGAGCCGGGGATTCGGACGGCACTGCTAGATGCGAGCGATCGCTTTGCAACGCTGTAGCGATCGCCCTAGTCACGCCCCAGTCCGTTCCTAATTAGTCTTGATTGCGAGAAGCGGGTTCTACCCTCACTCGGCAGATGCGGCGATCGCCAGCCGAACCCGAAACGTGGTTTGCCCCGAGCCGCTCTCCAACGCCACTTCAGCCTGAATGCGCTGCGCCAGCTTTTCCACCAGCGCCAATCCCAATCCTGTGCCCCCATGCTGCCAAGGGTCATGGTGGGGAAGGCGGTAAAACTTATCGAAAATCCGCGCTTGCTCCTCTATTGGAATCTCGACCCCGGTGTTGGTGATGCTAATCACCAGATAGGCCGGGTTAATGTCGGAATCAGCCCTGGACGCCCTGGAAACCCCTGCGGCTGATTTACCCTCTATCTGGTGAACGGATAGGGTGATGGTTTCGTTTGGGGGCGTGTACTTATAGGCATTGTTCAGCAGTTCAATGACAATCCGTTCTAGATAGGCCAAGTCAGTGGTGAGTGGCGGCAAATTCTCTGCGATGTTGATGTGCAGTGTTTGCTGCTGGCTGTGAATGCGATCCAAAAAAGGCTCTGTCAGATGGGGAACCCATACAGCGGGGTCGATAGTACACAGGGCAAGCGGGTCGGTTTCAGAATCCAATCGGGATAGATCGAGCAGGGTGTCGATCAGCTTTATCTCTTGCTGATGCCCCTCGGCCATAATGTGCAGATATTGCTGAATGGCATGGGTGTCTGACTCGGGTGCAGAGAGGCGCTCAAACAGAGTCTCTAGCATTTGAGCGGCGGTTTTGATGTTTGCCATTGGGGTACGCAGCTCATGAGACACCGTGTTGAGAAAGTCGTCTTTGAGTTGATTGAGGCGCGCTAGCTCCTCGACCTGCTGTTGAACTTTGCAATAGAGGCGAGACTGGCGCAGGGCGATCGCACATTGGCTTGCCACTTGCTCGACTAGGCGCATATCTTGCGGGGTAAACATATAGTCTTTGTCTTGAATCAACCAGAGATCACCCAGGATGCCCTGCTCATCAAAAATGGGCTGCGCCAGCACGGCTACCGTGCCCCGCAGAGGATTGGGCCGACAAGAGCAGAGCTGAATCGGTTGCCGCTGCAACAGGCGGTCATAGATTTCGGGATAGGCTTCCATCTGCGATACATGTCCCTGCGCCGAATGTGCCAGCGTAGTATGCTCAAAACAAATGGTAGACGTGCGCTGCTCTAGGTTGTAGATAGAGGCATTGCAGGAGAGTAGATTGAGGGCGATCGCCAACTCCTGCACGACCGTTTGCATAATCTGACCCTCATCCAAACTGTCCCGCACGTTTTCGATAATGCGCGTTAGGGTCGCTTCCAGTTCATAGGCCGTTTGCAACTGCTGGGTTCGCTCTTGCACCTGCACTTCGAGATTTATATTGAGCTGCTGCACCTGCTCATAGAGCTCAGCCTGCTGCGTTGCAATGCCTAGCTGAGTCGCCAACTGTCGCAGCAACCTTAAATCAAGCTCCGTCCAGTCGCGCTGCTGGCTGCATTGGTGTGCGCTAATCATGCCCCACAGGTGGTCTTGCTGCAAAATGGGTGCCACCAGCTTTGATTTAATGCCGGTTGTCTCCAACAAATGGGCATGCATGGGCGTGATGTGAAGCGTCCGAGCAGGCTCCAAAATGCGAATATTGCCCCCTCGAAACAGGGCATACTCCGCCTCACTAAACAGCTCTTCAGACAAAGCGATGCCTAGCAATGACTGGGCTGGCTCTTGCACGGCTTCCGCTATGATGCTCAGTTGCCCTTGGGGTAGAAATCGACCAATAATAACCCGCTCAACCGCCAAGATTGACTGAATCTCAGCAGCGGTGGTGTGCAAAATCTCGTTGAGGTTCAGGGACTCACGGATGCGTTGGGCGATCGCCCCTAACACGCGCTCCCGCTCCATCTGCTGCCGTAATTGCCCCTTCTGGCGCTGAATAGTCAGTTGGTTCTCAACCCGCGCCAGCACCTCCTGCATGTGAAACGGCTTAGTGATGTAGTCCACACCCCCTACCTCAAACGCCCTCACCTTACATGACGTGTCATCGAGTGCGCTTAAGAAAATAACCGGAATGTCACGGGTGAGGGGAGATTGCTTCAGCTGCTGACATACGTTGTACCCGTCAATATCTGGCAGGCGCACATCCAGCAAGATTAGATCAGGAGGAGCGGCATTGGCCGCCCTCAATCCAGTTGCACCATTAAGAGCACGACGAATCTCATAGCGCTGCTCTGTCAACACTGCCGACAACAACCGCAAGTTATCGGGCTCGTCATCCACAATCAAGATCGTTTGGTTCGCGGTGGCAGAATACGCGCTTTGCATAGTTCCTGATGGATGAAAAACTGAAAAATTGCTGATTTAGAGGAGAGATTGGAGCAAAAGACTGCACTCCAAGTCTTTCCTCCAATCAGCCATATCAAAAGCGTCAACTAGCATTAAGACTCAACTAATACAGGCTGTCTTAAACCTTGAAATGAGCCGTCTACTCATTTCATTCAGTTGAGACCCCTATCTAACAACGAACCCACGTTCAATTCTTTTGATGCTGTCTCATTTGGGCCTAAGAGGATTGAGCGTGGGTTTGTCTATACACATCATTAAAAAGGCCAATTCAGAGAGAACACACTTTCTTAGAAGGCTTGGGAGGTCGTATCCCAAGTGCGAGATCCCAATTTATTAACCCGACACACAACTCCAGGCATATCCCCGGAGGGGGCACTCCCAGGTGTTACAAGGCCGTTTAGCTGTGGTTACTAATGCAATGCATTAAGTGTAAGCAATGGAGCATGAGACAACGCACGCGATCAAGCTTAGACACGGAAGTATCTGGCACTGATTCACAGGGTTCCAAGTCTGAACTTGACAGTTTCAGAGCTTGCTCCTCAAGGTGTCTAGCTCTGTGGCAGAGAACTGCGGGCATATTAGCCCAAATAGACTAGCCGATCTGAAACTCTTGGCGTGCAAACACTAGGGGCTGTCATCAATTAGCCTCTGATATCCCAGAAATCAACAGTCACAGCCCCTAGCCTGGTTTTTGGGTCGGGCGTGGTAACGCTGATAGCATAAGGCGTTTGGTTGGAATTGATGACACGCCCTAGGGACAGCTTAAAGATCTATTGATAAATTAACTCCTAAGTTCTATTAAACTCGTAAATTTCTGAAGAATATTTGAAGTGTTTGCGAAATTTGGAAAGAAAAAGGTGAAGAGAAATGGTGTAATCGCTATCCCGGAGAAATGCTCATACTCCTTCCAACCGCCATCACTCAGATTTAATCCCCAATCCCATGCCTGAATGGGCATGCCTGAATGGGAATGATAGAGAGTGGGTTTGATTGAGCAGCGCGGCGTGATTTTAAGAGGTTTGGCTGTGTCGAATACTCAACTTGCATCAGGGCGACAACTGCTGGGGTTGTTGGCGTTTCTGCATTACGTGCTAGCTGGTTTTGCAGTGGCGATCGCCCTTCTGATGCTGGTACTAGTGCTATCTGGATTACACAGCATTGTGTTTATGCTGGTAGGCCTTGCAGGCCTGCTAATTTCCAGTCTGTTTACAGTGCTATTGGTGATGTCGGCTCAGCGCATGGGTCGGCGCAGCGATTACTGGTTTAGCCTGCTGTTGTCATGTCTGATGTTGGTTTATATGCTGTTTGGCACTCTACTAGGGCTGTTCTCATTGGTGGTGCTGTGTCAGGGGTCGGTGCGGCAGCTCTATAAGACTGCTGCGGTCAAGTCCTAAATTCAGCTTGATCGATCATCTTGATGGATCGGTTCTGGAGTCTATACCATGGCCAACTTGTCGACTTCTCAGTCGATATCTGACCGAGAAATGCTCCAAATTTTGGCGGTTTTGCACTACGTTCTGGCGGGGCTCACGCTTTTTTGTGGCCTTGTTCCCGCAGTCATCATGCTGCTGGTTACAGTGTTTACGGTCGATATTGTGGGAGTTTACGAGATTTTCTATTGGGTTGAGGTTTTCTCTCTATCAGCAGTCTTGGCGGTAGGGCTGATTGTAGGCATCATCATGGTGCTGCTGATTGGCTTGCCGTTGCTTTTGCTGATTTCGGGCGATTGTATCCGTCAGCGAAAGGGCTATTGGTTTAGTTTGGTTCTGGGCTGCTTGCTGCTGCCCTGCACGCCGCTAGGCACGGCGCTGGGTATCTTTACGCTTGTGGTGCTATGTCGCACCTCAGTGCGGCAACTCTATGGATTAGAGATTGCTGATTCGTAGCAGGCTAGTCGTCCCAGTGGTTGCGAGGGTGGAGCGATCGCGCCAGAATGAAAGTACACTGACTCATTCCGCTGCTTCCGCATGGTTCTTGATCAACAACGCGCGTCTATTCTGCCTGAGGGCTCTCCGACTGGCCCGACTGCTCCAATTGCAGCGTCTCGCCTTGCCAGACCCGCTTCAGATGATCTGGCACTCTATGATGTGGCGATCGCCGGGGGTGGCATTGTTGGGCTAACCCTGGCCTGCGCGCTAAAGCATTCTGGTCTGCGGGTGGCGTTAATTGAAGCCAGACCTAAAATCGCAGGCTTGCATCAGCATCGCGCCTACGCCATTACCCTGCTGACGGGGCGCATTTTTCAGGGGTTGGGGATATGGGATGAGATTTTGCCTCAAATCACCACGTTTCCGACGATTCGGCTGGCGGATGCCGATTGCCCTGCCGTAGTCAACCTGGCTCCCGAAGATTTGGGCACGGCAGAGCTCGGCTATGTGGCCGAGCATCCTGTGCTGGTGCGGGCGCTGCTAGCCATGCTAGAAGATGCCGACAATGTGACCTGGTTTAGCCCTGCAGAACTGCTAAAGGTAGACCCTGCTGAGGTATCAGCCCAAACCCCAGACTGCACTCGTCTGACGCTGCGCACCGAAACGGGCGATCGCACCCTCACGACGCGACTACTCATTGCAGCAGATGGGGTGCGATCGCCCCTGCGGCAGGCTGCGGGCATTGGCACCCAGGGTTGGCAATATTGGCAATCCTGTGTGACGGCGGTGATTCGGCCTGAGCACAGCCACGGCAACATCGCCCGCGAGCATTTTTGGGAGAGTGGCCCCTTTGCCACATTGCCGCTGCCCGACAATCGCTGCCAGATTGTGCTCACCGCACCCCATGCTGAAGCGCAGCATTGGCTCACCGCAACCGAAGCAGAGTTTTTGGCAGAGCTAAATCGACGCTATGACGGACAGTTGGGTGAGTTAGAGCTGTTGGGCGATCGCACCCTCTTTCCTGTACGGTTGATGCAGAGCGATCGCTACATTCAGCCGCGTCTGGCTCTGGTGGGCGATGCGGCTCACTGCTGCCATCCTGTGGGCGGGCAAGGGCTTAACCTCGGCATTCGAGATGCAGCGGCACTGGCAGAAGTGATTCTGCACGCGCACGAGCGCCAAGAAGACCCCGGCAGTGTGGCAGTGCTGCGCCGCTATGAGCGCTGGCGCAAGCTAGAAAACTGGGTCATCCTCGGGTTTACGGATATTCTCGATCGATTGTTTTCTACTCGGTGGGTGCCCCTCGTGGCAACGCGTCGCATCAGCCTGTGGCTGATGCGCGGCATTCCCCCCATGCGATTTTTGGCGCTAACGCTGATGACGGGTCTGAGCGGTCGGCTGCCCCAGTTGGCGGGGCGATCGCCCAAATCCCAACATTCCCACAACCTCTCAAACCCCCACCGTTAGTTCTCACGTTTCTTCATTGCAGCAGAAATTGAGTATCGTGAAACTTTTACAGCGAGATGCATAGAGGGTATTTTTTGCAGAAACCCTGAATAATTTTGAAAATAAAGTGATGGAGTGTTTGACAAAGTGCTCTTCCATACGTCAGTATAGAAATCGCGCCATTTGGGACCGTAGTTCAATTGGTTAGAGCACCGCCCTGTCACGGCGGAAGTTGCGGGTTCGAGCCCCGTCGGTCCCGTTTTATTGAATTAACAGCCTTAGATTCAAGCCTCTCTTACCTGTCCGGGGTTGAGGCTCTGACAAAGATAAGACGAGTTAAAGGTGAGACGAGAGGTCAGCTAAGCGGCCTCTCGTTTTTTGTGGTTTTGCCTGAGGCTAACAGCAACGAAGTTTGCGGATTGGGCGATCGCACCCACAATTACCTCCCAAAACCGACTTAAATACGTCAGTATTCTAAGACATGCGCCTGCCACGACTGGCATAAGCGATCGCAGCGCCTTATCTCATCGCACATGAGGGGCATGCGTAGTCACCGTGAGCATCGGTCTGAATCCCAGCAATTTAGCGCCGCTCTATTCCAACACGCGCTATCCCAACGCGCTTTACTCCAGCACGCGCTATCCCAAAGCCGAGTCGGCAGCATCCCTCACGCGTTAACCCTTAGAATAGGGATCACACAAACGCCTAGACGAATAGTTTCTCTCCTCAATTTCCAACTGTTTTTCCTGCAAAATACCCTATGTCTGTTCGCGTACGGATTGCTCCTAGCCCCACGGGTTCGCTGCACATTGGCACAGCACGCACTGCCGTGTTTAACTGGCTGTTTGCGCGTCGTCATCAGGGCACCTTCGTTCTGCGCATTGAAGACACCGACTTAGAGCGATCGCGCCCTGAGCATACGCAGAACATTACGGAAGGCCTGAAGTGGCTAGGGCTCACCTGGGATGAAGGCCCCTACTTCCAGAGCCAGCGGGTGGATCTGTACCAGCAAAAAATTCAAGCCCTGCTGGATCAGGGGCTGGCCTATCGCGCATTTGAGTCGCCAGCGGAACTAGATGCCATGCGCGCCTCGCAAAAGGCTCGCAACGAAGCGCCCCGCTATGACAACGGGCATCGGCACCTGACGCCAGAGCAGGTGAGTGCGTTTGTAGCCGAAGGCCGCGAGGCCGTCATTCGCTTCAAGATCGATGATGCTCGCGAGATCGAGTGGAACGACTTAGTGCGGGGGTCAGTAGCCTGGAAAGGGCGTGACCTAGGCGGCGATATGGTAATTGCCCGCGCTGCCAAGCCGTTGGATATTGGTCCGCCACTCTATAACTTTGTGGTGGTGGTTGATGACATTGATATGAGCATGACCCATATCATTCGCGGCGAAGACCACATTGGCAACACGCCAAAGCAAATTCTGCTCTATGAAGCGCTGGGTGCTGATGTGCCGCAGTTTGGACACACGCCGCTGATCTTGAACCAGCAGGGAGCCAAACTGTCGAAACGGGATGGGGTCACGTCCATTTCAGACTTTCAGTACATGGGCTACACGCCAGCCGCGATCGCCAACTATATGACGCTGCTGGGCTGGTCACCGCCAGAGGGTATGAATGAGTTGTTTACGCTAGATGAGGCGGCTCGTGTTTTTGGCTTTGAGCGCGTGAACAAGGCCGGGGCTAAGTTTGACTGGGATAAGCTGAACTGGATCAATAGTCAGTATCTGCATCAGTTAGACCCTGCCACATTGACGGATTTGCTGATTCCCTATTGGAAGGAGGCAGGCTATAGCTTTGACCCGGTGGGCGATCGCCCTTGGCTAGAGCAGATCGCTCAACTGGTTGGCGAAGGCATGGCGCGGTTGGATGAGGCGATCGCCCTATGTCGCTACCTATTTGTTGAGGATGTAGGCTTTACAGAATCTGCTGCCCAACATCTGAAGCAGCCATCCGTAGCCGCCGCGCTCACCCATATCTTGACAGCGCTAGAACCGACGGCTGATCTCACGGCAGAGGCGGCCCAAGGGCTGATTCAAGATGCGGTAAAAACTCAGGGTGTTAAGAAAGGGCTAGTGATGAAGTCGCTGCGGGCGGCCCTAACTGGCGATTTGCAGGGGCCTGACCTATTGCAATCTTGGCTGCTGCTGCACCAGCGACAGCTAGATCATCCGCGTTTAGAAGCAGCAGTGGCGATCGCCCGCCCTAACAACGTCTGAAAATAAACGTGGGTTGAGCTTCATGCCGTCTGAATACCGTCTAAGTGGTTCAGCTCTCTAACCAATCACTGGCAGGGAACCAGACCTTAGCCTCTACCTGGCCTTGTCAGACCTGTGATTCAAACCGAAGAAGCGTATCTTAAGCGTTGATAGCGGTATTTAAGGCCTGAGCTGAATTCAAAGAAAGACGGGGGATGCGCCTGGAACCAGTGACCGCCATTTGGAGCCCTAAGAACCTGTGGGGCTGTGCCCTTTCCCCTCACATAGGCTGAGGTTCAACACAATTCCAGCCGGTTCATTGTTCAGCCACCTGAAAATACGTTAAATTTAGTTAAGAATCACTCTCAGAATTCGAAAACTTTAAACATCTATTTAGTGATTGTGTTTAGTAATTGAGGCCCAACAAGCGTTTAGTCAGCTTGGCGAATGCCAAAATTAACCTATCAGTGCTATGCGCCGTTTCGTGACCCATAGCCATCTGGACGACATTCAACGCTCTTTTTACTGTTTAAGTTTTCGCTGCTGCTGCATTTAGAGGCAACGACTGTTATGAAATTATCCTGGAGAGTTGTCCTACTCTGGACACTACCCATTCTGGTCATCGGGTTCTTTGTGTGGCAAAGCGCCTTTGCAACCGCTCCCGCTGATTATGGAAACAATACAGCCAGTACCCGCATGACCTACGGGCGCTTTTTGGAGTATCTCGATGCGGGACGAGTTACCGGTGTGGACTTGTTCGATGACGGTCGCACCGCCATTGTTCAGGCCGTTGATCCTGAACTTGACAATCGCGCTCAGCGCTTGCGGGTCGACCTACCCGGCAATTCCCCCGACCTCATCTCCCGACTTCGCACAGATGGCGTCAGCCTAGACATTCATCCTCCTCGTAACGATGGTGCGATTTGGGGTTGGTTGGGCAATCTGCTGTTCCCGCTGCTCCTCATTGGCGGGTTGTTCTTCCTGTTCCGTCGCTCTAGCAATGCTCCCGGTGGGCCAGGGCAAGCCATGAATTTCGGCAAGTCGCGCGCCCGATTTATGATGGAAGCGAAAACAGGCGTCATGTTTGATGACGTTGCTGGGATTGAGGAAGCCAAAGAGGAACTTCAGGAAGTGGTTACATTCCTGAAGAAGCCCGAAAAATTCACAGCCGTGGGTGCCAAGATTCCCAAAGGGGTGCTGCTTGTTGGGCCTCCAGGAACCGGTAAAACGCTGCTAGCAAAGGCGATCGCCGGAGAGGCCGGTGTGCCGTTCTTCAGCATCTCTGGGTCTGAGTTTGTAGAAATGTTTGTCGGGGTTGGTGCTTCTCGGGTTCGAGATTTGTTCAAGAAAGCAAAAGAAAACGCACCCTGCATCATCTTCATTGATGAGATTGATGCCGTAGGTCGCCAGCGGGGCGCAGGCATTGGCGGTGGCAACGATGAACGTGAGCAAACGCTGAACCAGTTGCTGACTGAAATGGATGGGTTTGAGGGCAATACAGGCATCATCATCATCGCCGCGACGAACCGTCCCGACGTGTTGGATTCTGCCCTCCTTCGTCCGGGTCGCTTCGACCGTCAAGTGATGGTTGATCCGCCCGATCTGAAGGGACGATTGGAAGTGCTGCAAGTGCATGCCCGTAACAAGAAGCTGGCGAAGGAAGTATCGCTAGAGGCGATCGCCCGACGCACGCCTGGGTTTGCCGGTGCAGATTTAGCCAACCTGCTGAACGAGGCCGCGATCCTCACTGCCCGCCGTCGCAAAGACGAAATGACCATGCTAGAGATCAATGACGCCATCGATCGGGTGGTGGCTGGCATGGAAGGAACGCCACTTGTAGACGGCAAGAGCAAGCGTCTGATTGGGTATCACGAAATTGGTCACGCCATCGTGGGCACCGTGCTACAACATCACGATCCGGTAAACAAAGTGACGTTGATCCCTCGGGGTCAAGCTCAGGGTTTAACCTGGTTCACGCCATCAGAAGATCAAGGCTTGATTTCACGGTCACAGCTGATTGCCCGCATCATGGGAGCTCTAGGAGGCCGTGCCGCTGAGCAGGTCATCTTTGGAGATTCTGAAGTGACGACTGGGGCCGGCAACGACTTGCAGCAGGTGACCACTATGGCGCGCCAAATGGTAACCCGATTTGGCATGTCTGACCTAGGCCCGATCTCGCTAGAGAGTCAGCAGGGCGAAGTATTCCTTGGCCGTGATTGGACGACTCGTTCAGAGTATTCCGAAGAAATCTCGGCTCGAATCGACGCTCAGGTGCGCTCGATCGTGGAGCACTGCTATGAAGAAACCTGTCGCATCATTCGCGAGAACCGAGTGGTGATTGATCGGCTAGTCGATCTTCTCATCGAGAAGGAAACGATTGATGGAGATGAGTTTCGGCAAATTGTAGCGGAATATACAACTGTTCCAGAGAAAGAGCAGTATGTACCCCAACTCTAGATTTGAATTGCATGAGAGGATGTAAGATCCGCTCTTCTGTAAGCCAAATCTAAGCAAAAAAAGCGTGCCTCGGCACGCTTTTTTTGGTGAAGCGGTTGGATTCAACGGAAATTGAGTCATGTCCACTTGACCCCATTGCTCGACTGCACCAAATCCAGCCCTGAACAACTGGCTTTACAGTAAGGTCGATTGCTATAGTGACGTTAATGCTTGCAGCTCTCAACCGCATATCCCAAAACCCAGCAAAGTGCTCAGTCGTTTTCTTAGAGTTACGGGGTTTATGGGGGGCAAAACAGAGGCAGTGCACCGCATCTCTACTGAATTTCAGCAGAGGATATCTTGATTTCTGGGTATGCTGCATCAGGAGCACTTTACATGCCAAAGCTTAAACCCGAGATTTGCAGGTGAGACTTGGCGTTGTCAGTGCTTTGGCCTTAGATCTTGCGCTAATGCTTCGTAAGACACTGCCGTGCATTTCTTATCCTGCGGTAGGATGCACAGTAAGGCTCTGGTTGGTTGAGTGCTGCCGAGTAGAATAGTGCTGAATAGAGTAGAAATTTAACAGAGACTGCCATACAAAGCCGCCTATCGTGGGGGCCGCTAGGGCATCTCTATGGTTTGGTTTTAGATAAGCAACCACACATCTCATTGTCATTGAAGAGGAAACGTCATGGGACTGTTTGATCGAGTTAGCCGGGTAGTTCGTTCTAATCTCAATGCGGCAGTGAGTGCAGCTGAAGATCCAGAAAAGATTCTTGATCAAGCCTTAATTGACATGCAGGAAGACTTGGTGCAGCTGAGACAGGCCGTTGCGAGTGCGATCGCCAGCCAGAAGCGCATGCAGCAGCAATATAATCAGGCTCAAACTGAGTCTAATAACTGGCAGCAACGGGCGCAGTTAGCGCTGCAAAAAGGGGATGAGTCGCTAGCGCGAGAGGCTCTCAACCGCAGGAAAGTGCAGTTGGATACCTCCAACGCCATGAAAACCCAGCTCGATCAGCAATCCGCTACTGTTGACACTCTAAAGCGCAACCTAATTGCGCTAGAAGGCAAAATTTCTGAAGCAAAGACCAAGAAGGATATGCTGCGGGCGCGAGCCAGCGCAGCTAAGGCCAACGAGCAGCTACAAAACACAATGGGCCGTATGGGCACCAGTACAGCTGCTGGTGCGTTTGAGCGGATGGAAGAGAAGATTCTGCAAATGGAAGCGCGTTCTCAAGCTGCTGCAGAACTAGCTGGCTCAGATCTAGAAAGTCAGTTTGCTGCACTTGAGTCGGGCACCGATGTAGATGATGAGCTAGAAGCAATGAAAGCCCAACTACTGGGTGGATTGTCCACAGCAGAGCAGACCTCGCTGCCTGCATCCTCTGACACTGGTGCTGCATCGACAGATGCTTCAGTCGATGATGAGCTAGAAGCGCTAAAAACGCAGCTCGACCAACTGTAGAATCGAGTCAATGTAACCAATGGATTGGGCAGGATCGCTACGCTAGACATAGCTCCTTGCCTATCCAGGTCAAACCTCATCAGATTGAGATAGAAGTGAGCTGCTGTGCTAGGCACAGCAGCTCACTTTTGTATGAAACCCAAGCGATAGCCAAAGTCATCCCATTGCAATCTGCAATTGCGTCAAAGGAATTACTCAACACCACTACCCTACATACTGCGAAAAGCACGCTAATTCGGTATGAAATAGGGTAAATCCTTTGTAAAATAAGGGTTTTACTAAATGTTCTAAACTTCCCTACTATGGCTGTCGCTATAGATGAGAGACTGGAAAGAGCAGCAAGGAGAGCAGCAGTTATGAGTCTCATTACAGTTATTTCAGACCCTCAATTCGACGCAGAAGTTATCTCTACTCCAGAGGCGGTATTGATCTATTTTTGGGCTCCTTGGTGCGGCCCCTGTCGATTGATGTCTCCCATAATGGAGACAATTGCTTCTAACTACGGCGATCGCCTCAAGATCGTCAAGATAGAAGTTGATCCCAATCCACAAGCAGTCGCTCAGTGCAATGTGCAGGGCGTACCGGCTTTGGTGCTATTTCAGTCTGGACAGCAAGTAGACACGATCGAAGGTGTCATCGGCAAGCCTAAGATTCAGGATTTTCTGTCTCAACATTTGCCTCAGTCTGTTTAAACGCTTGAAAGTCAGGTCTGAGCCTTTTGGTGTGAGCGTTTTGTTGATAGATGCAAACCTTGTGGGAAGCACGGATTTAGGCGTCTGCCAAACTCTCTAGAAACTTCCTCCGGTACAGATTGAAGGATCAAGTCAAAAATAGCTTGAAGTTTCTGGACGTGTATAACACGGTCCGCAGCACTGGATCAGCCGCTCCTAAGAAAAAAACCTAGGAATAAGGCTGAAACCCCTGGTAGTCAACCTTTTTGTTTCTTTGTACCTTCCTGCTCCCCAGCATTGGAGACTGATGTGGAATTAAGTCTCACGTCTCTAAAGGTTTTAGAATGGTTACGTTCAGGACAATTGTTTGCACCTAGCTTGCTGGCTCAGATTAAGGTTAGACCAGGGTTGATTCATTAGACTTTATCAAAAATAGGAGAGAAGTGGCTACAAGTCAACTTCACTCGTGGTTGATTGGGCTTAAGCGGCTTCTTTCAGGGGCCTCCGTTGCTTTGCTCGATGAATCAGGCGGAAATTGTCCAACCGTTTGATGCCACCAATGTAGTGTTCCACTTCGACGCGAAGGCTGGAAATACGTTGATTGTTGATCTTCTCAATCAGCGTGAGAGACCCGTTGCGCGGTTTCTTCTCCGGTTGCTGAATGCTCATCCCCTCTGGGGCAAAGCCTTGAAACCCTCTATCTTGCCATACCGTGCTGCCATCTGGAAACTGCAAGTCTTCCTTATCAGCAATCGCCTTGTTATGTTTCTTGCCTTTGTAGGTTTCACTCAAGCAGCGCACCTTGCCCCCACGCTCAGGAATGACTAGGTTCTTGACCATATGGGTCTTGCACGTGCCGCTGTAGTACGTCGTTAGGACTACTCCTACTCCACAGGTGATAGAAAATGCGGGCGAGCTTGCGAGTAATAGCAGTAATGACTTTGGATGCCCTCAAGCGGACTTTTAGCTGTCGAAAGAAGACTCCAATCGCTAGATCAGATCATCTGCCGCAATGCGAAAGGCATGTCTGCTCAATTACTAACACAACGAGTCTTCAAGATTTTACGTTTGCCTCCAGAGATCGCACTGCCCGGGCACAACCCGTATCAGGAGGCAAAGCACTGAGCACTGCCGAAGCGCGTTGGGTCTAATACAAATTCTTTAAAGATTTGCTATAGAGAAAGTCGTTATAGTCTATCCCCATGTCAGGAGTCCTAAAGACCGATATCAGCGAAACAGCTGAGGAGCTGAAAGCAGTTTTAGCTCCTCAGCAGCGGGCCTCACAGCGCAGTAAAGTCTAGGTGTTGTGGTGGCTGAAGACGGGACAGGCCCCGGGGATCTGTCCATTAGCTGAGAGGAGTGGATACCACCGCACGACAGTATCTCGTTGGCTGAGCAACTATCGTCGCAGCGGCCTCGACTCGTTAGTGCAGGTGGCGCCTAGGTGCGGACGTCCCCGGGCGATTACCGGCGACGTGCTGGCAGCATTGGAGCGAGAGTTGCAAGAGCCAGAGGGCTTTCGGAGCTATGGTGAGGTGCAGCAGTGGTTAGCCGCTGTGTATGACCAACAGGTGCCGTACAAAACGGTGCATAAAACGGTACGCTATGGTCTCAAAGCCCAGCTCAAAGTGCCGCGTCCGGTGTCTGAGAAGCAAACTCCTGGGGCGGTTGAGTCCTTTCAGCAAACCTTGGACAGCAGTTGCGCCACCTGACCACGCCAGCCTTACCGCAGCGCGATGCGGGTCGGATTCGCGACTGGTGCAGCGATGAGAGTCGGCACGAGTGTTGACCGTTCAGCATCGTAAGGTGACGGGGTTTGGGGTACAACCCACCGGTACGGTGCAGTGGCAGTTTGTGTATCGTTGGTTGTACGGTCTGGTGGAGCCCCTCAGTGGCACGTCATGGCTGATGGAGTGCTCTCACCTTGACAGTGTATGTTTTGAAGCGGTTTTGCACCGCTTTGCCGCCCAGTTCCCCGATGACTTACACCTGATTCAGGTGGATAATGTGCCCGCTCACACCGCTCAGAGCCTAACTATCCCCGACCACGTCATCTGGATGTTTCAGCCACCCTATTGTCCTGAGCTCAATCCAATCGAGCGCGTGTGGCGGGAGCTCAAACGGGCGTTCGCCTGGGCTCGCTTTGACGACTTGGGTGAACTGCAACACGCCATTAGCCTATGGGTGCATGACCTTTCCCCTCAGCTGGTGCGATCGCTCACCCAGTGGGATTGGATAGTCGATGCTCTATGTGTAACGCGTGTTTAGAGAATTGATATTAGCTCACTTCTGAGAGAGAGGTTTTAGTAAGTTTAGAAGCAACAAGCCCGCACCTTTGAGGGTACGGGCTTGGAATAGAGACCTGGCATCGAGCTATTTTTGCAGGCAGCTACCCACCAACTATTGTCGCCGCAGGTGCGTTTCACCG
>JAHHHI010000007.1 GCA_019359435.1 Kaiparowitsia implicata GSE-PSE-MK54-09C | reverse complement strand
TTCTCGTCAACCTGGTCTCGGGCCTGATTGCCTACGCCTACCACCCCGACAAGCCATCGTTGGGCATCCCAGATGATGAGCTTAAAGCCCTGCCACAAGCCGCTTTTTAACGGTCGAACTCAGGTTCAGGTAAGGTAAACGTCACCGTTAAGCCTTCTCGCCACTGGTGCCAGATTGGTTGGATATCAGCTTGAGAGACTGAGGCGGTGACGTCCGCTAAAGTGTCCAGAATAGCGGTCAGTTCGGCTTTTAACCAAGGGTGAAAGACGGCATTCGTCGTGTGCTCAACCCCCTGGACACGCACCTGACCCATCGCTGGAATGAAACAGGGTGAGGAGCTTGGTTGTGCCATTGCGGAGATACTCATGGTCTTGCCGTTGAGGTTGGCCTTCACCGTGCCAACTGGGGGCTGCATCCGGCACGGTTTGGAACGGCCCGGCTTCATCCTCACACCACACGGCAATCCCCAGGCTCTCGGCCAGACGATAGGCATGCTCAATCAGTTTTTTTTCGCTTCGGTATCCGGGTCGGTAACGATAACGTCCCCACTCTTTCGCCGCCGCAGGGCCGTTCCGGTTTTGCACCAACTCCGGCTTTGCTGCCAACTCTGGCCAGCATCATGGAGTACCTGCCAAAGGGTGTAGGTACTGACGGTTGAAAAGTCGCCGTTTTCTTGAGCCCTTAATCGGCGCTGTAATGTGGACAACGACCATTGGGAGACGCCATCGCTCTCCAGGTTAGGACCCTGTTGGGCCAACTCAACGATCTGCTGCCGGTGCCCACCCTTATACTGCGTCTTGGCCCCACCCCCATGGCGCGGGGTTAGCGCGGCAAGTCCCTCCTGATTAAAGCGCTCCACCAGGTGCGACACTGCATCCCCTGAGCGTCGGCCGCTGGCTTGGGCCGCACCGGTATAGCTGTGTCCTTGGAAAACGGCCAGCAGCGCTTTAGCACGAGCGACACATGCCGCTGATTCACTGCTCGCACGCGACAATCGCTCTAGTTCTTGGTGGTCTTCAGCCGTTAGTTTGCGAAGGGGGTATTTTGGGCGACGGGTCATGACTAAATGTCATTGAAGGGGCTTCTTCTATTGTGACCAACCTCCATATCATTGGCGATGCCCATGCCAAATGACCCACTAGCTTGGTTTCTGAAGACCACGAACCAGGCTCTGGGTTGCCAGGGTGACTAGGGATAACATGTCCTGCTCATCGACGAGAGGCAGTTGACGATCGATCAGTAGGAGAGCCAATCCATGAACCAATGACCAGGTGACCCAGGCTAGCTGTCGGGGGTTGCCGGGCTGTATTGCCCCAATTGCTTGTCCTGCGGAGATCGCATCCACCATCACAGCAAACGCCTTCCCCGCCGCTGCGTTCAGGGATGAATTATTCTCTTGATCTACTCGGAAGGTGCTAAACATCACCCGGTAGTGGGCAGGATGGGCGATCGCGAACTTTACATAAGCCACGCCACTGGCTTGCAACCTCGCCAGTGGATCAGGGTCGGAGCCAGTATCAACTTGCAAAGCGTTTAGCAACCGTTGAAATCCCTCTTCTGCCACAGCCGCCAACAAGGCGTCCTTATCAGCAAAGTGGCGATAGGGAGCCGCTTGGGAAACCCCCACTCGGCGGGCAACTTCTCGCAGTGAGACATTCGCAGCATCCTGTTCTTCTGTAATGATTGCCAATGCTGCATCAATCAACGCTTTCCCTAAATCGCCGTGGTGATACGTAACCCTGGAACGCGCTTTGGGCATTGATGAAGTGATCTAACCAACTAACTAAACACACACACCGTACCACAAAAAGTTGACAGCGTTAACTTGGCGCGCTAGTCTGATGTTGTCGGCGTTAACATGCTGAAGGAATGAATCATGAACTCCTATGCTCACATTCATGCCCATCGGACTAACTTACTTATCCATTTGGTTGCAGTTCCCCTGTTTATCCTGGCTCACGTTGGACTGTTTGCTGCGATCGCCTATCGCAAGCCCTTGCCAGCTTTGACGTGCGTTGGCGTAGCCGTGATATCGCTGGGGTTGCAGCGCAAAGGACATGCCCTAGAAGCGCAAGCTCCAGAGCCCTTCAGCAGTGGCTGGGATTTTGCGACTCGCCTGTACACCGAGCAGTTCTACACATTCCCGAAGTTTTTACTGTCAAGAGATTTTCAGAAGAACTGGTTGGGTACCCAGTCTCAAGAGCATTAGAAGGAGAACAGTCATGAAGACCCAATACTATACAGCCGCAAGCCTGGACGGGTTTATCGCTACCGAAAATGACTCGTTGGACTGGCTGTTTCCGCTTAGCGATCTGAATGGCTCTAGTTACCCAGAGTTTATCGCTGAGATAGGTGCATTAACTATGGGATCGTCGACCTACGAGTGGATGATCCGCAATGCCGATCAGGTCGCTACCGAGGCCGGATCAGCGTGGCCCTACGCTCAGCCTGTCTGGGTATTCACCAGCCGCAAGCTCCCGGTAATTGAAGGCGCAGATATCCAATTTGTGAACGGGGATGTGCGCCAAGTTCACAATGAAATGCGAGCAGTGGCGGAGGACAAGAACATCTGGATCGTGGGAGGCGGTGACTTGGCAGGGCAGTTCCATGATGCCGGACTTTTGGATGAGCTAATCGTTCAGATTGGGTCAGTTACCCTGGGCAGAGGTAAGCAACTTTTCCCGCGCCGGGTTCTGAACCCAGCCTTGCGTCTGGTGTCAGTTCACCAAATTGGCACTGGTATGGCTGAACTTCGCTATGAAGTGGCTAAGGGCAATGCAGGCGTACCAACCTAACAACTCGAAATTACCATATGTAACAGGGTAGTCATGCGACGAACCACAGTAAACCCCAAGACAGTAGTAAATCGAGATGTAGCGTAAAGGCATTGCACCCGATCGGGTGCAATGCCTTTATCGTCAGGTCTCTCAGTCATCCAATCAACGCCATTCCAGCTCGGCTAGACTGAAGGGCTGTCTTGATTACATCCGTCTAACATTACATCCGTCTAACGCACCAACACCGTCATATACTGCCCGTCTATAAACGGCGCGGGAATAATCGGCGTAAACTGCACGCGATCCGTCGCCACCTTTTTCACATACAGCTCGTTCATCAAATGGATCACCTGGTCTCTCGTGCCGATAATCCAAATCTGCGCGTTGCTCTCGCGCTGGTGCGATCGCACCAGCGCCTTAATCTCTGAACTCATGGTTTTTTGCCTCGCTAATGCATGTTGTAGAGGAAACGCGCTCAGGGCGTGGTTGACCCAACCACTTGTCAGCATTAGCAAGGCGCTTGATAATCATCAAAGCCTGGCTCCTGCCTATGCCAGGAGTCAGGTCAGCTGGTTAGTGAGTGTTGGCGCACTCCTAATCAGCGCCCAAAACCCCAAGCGCGCATGTCAGTTATCACCGAAATCAGATTCCGGTAGCTGGAAGCATAAAACATCTGATCTCAAAACGCAAGACCTACCTGCTACCGTTTGCTCTAGCACTCACGACTGCGATCGCACCCATTTCCCTGGGTGGCCTCATCTGATGAAACGCTATAAATCGTTTGATCCAGTTGACATAAGTTTTCTCGGTTTCATAAGAGTAGTGCCTGACCCGAAGCACCTGGCGAACTTGGTCCAAAAGCTTAGGGGTAGATGCCATGGCAACGTTTGTACGGAGAACAGCATTGCGAGCAATAGTATATGCTTACGCTCCTCTGGCTTTATGAAGTTATACAGAAGATTTCTAGTTAATTACCCCCAGCAAAGATAGTGTGCAGCCAATATCCGTATAACTGCCTACAGAGGGTGAATTATGCGGAAACCGTCGGTATAACTGCCCCTTATAGGGTGGTTATATGGAAAGTGTCGACATAATAAGTTGTTGGGCGGATGTGCGCGACCTGTGTATTCATTGACACAATAAAAACATAGAGGTCTGACATGAAGTGTTACTACCATAACGATGTAGATGCTGTAGCTATCTGTAAGAACTGTAATAGGGGCATCTGTCCCAAGTGTGCCGCTGAAATTGAAAATGGCATTGCCTGTAGAAACAGATGTGAAAGTGAGGTGCAGGCTCTAGACGAACTTATGCAACGGGGTAAATCCGCATATCAAAAAACTGCTGGTGTTTATATGCAGTACGCGGTTTGGCTCACTTTGTCAGGTATATTATTTCTGGGTTTTGGTCTATTACAGTGGCAAACAGCACTGGCGCTATTTCTTGTCCCAATGGGGGTGATAACGCTGATCGGTGCGTTGTTTACTTACTCTGGCAGCAAAAAGTTCTCGAGGAGAGAGCGCTAAAACATTTCTGGCAAGATAGTGATTCAAAGCACATCAGAGACATAAACAAAACAGCCACCCAACAAATCGTTGCAGCCTACCCTTCGCAGCTTCCTTAGTTCCTCACTACGCTGCTTCGGGCGGCTGAACTCGGTCGTTATGCGCCTTAGTCCTGGCGATCGCATGATCTAAATTTTATCTGTACTTGCTCCAACTTTTTGAGAAATCACTTTGATTGTGTTACGTAACCAGCGATTGGCTTCATCTTGATCGCTCAAAGTACTCCACAGCATAGAAACCGTCCACGGTTTTGTTTCAATTGGCAGTTCAAAAATTGCTAAATCACAGACAGTTGCTAAACGGAGGGCAATGCGTCGAGGAATGGCTGCAACTACATCACCCGATGCGATCGCAAATGGCAAAACCATCATGTGCGGAGTTGTAAATGCAATCCGGCGCTCTAAGTTTCGCTCATGCAACGCTTTGTCGATGGCACCTGAAGTATCTCGACGCAGAGTTGTGAGGGCGTGGGAAAGCTGTGCAAAACTTTCTAAGCTCATGGTTCCTTGTTGGAGCGCCGGATGTCCTTGACGGGCAATTCCCACAAATCGTTCTTCAAAGATGGGTTCCCATTGCGTTTGTCGGGGCGGATCGGGAAAAACACCCAACGCCAAATCGATTTCTCCCTGTTCTAGCAAATCTCCAATACTGTCCTTCTCAAATCCAATCATTCGAAGGTTGATGGACGGAGCCGTTTGATGACTCAATTCCAGTAGCGGCGGCACTAGGACAAAGCTGGTGTAATCTGAACTGCCGATGGTAAAAGTGCGATCGCTAGAAGTTGGCTCAAAGGTCTGACTGGCGGTAACGGCTTGGCGGATCTGTTGCAATGCTGACAGAATACCTGGGGCTATCGCTTGGGCCTTGAGCGTCGGCTGCATCTGCCGCCCCAACCGCACAAATAATTCATCTTCAAACAAAATACGCAAACGGCTGAGTGCAGCACTCATGGCAGGCTGACCAATCTGAAGTTGCTCAGCAGCTTTTGTGACGCTGTGTCGTTCTAGAAGGGCTTCAAAGGCAACCAGCAGGTTTAAGTCGATTGCCGCCAAATTTATCGATTTCATTGATATAGATCATCTAAAATATCGAATTGCTTAATATTTTAGGGGTTGTTACGGTAACTGTACACCTATGTAATTCAGGAAGATCTGACGATCATGACGCAGAAAGTTGCTGTAATCACCGGTAGTCACAAAGGGTTAGGCTATGCGATCGCTCGCCAGTTAGCACAGCAGGAAAATATTCAAGTTGTGTTGACGAGTCGGCAAGAACAAGATGGTCTGGCCGCTCAACAGCGCCTATCCAGCGAAAATATTCAAGTGGATTTTCATCCTTTGGATGTCACCAGTGATGCCAGTGTGCAGCAGTTTACAACCTGGGTGCAACAGACCTATGGCAGAGCCGATGTTCTGGTCAATAATGCGGGTGTCAACCCCACGATGCAACCTGAAGAATCTAGCCTGCTCACGGTCAAAATAGAAACGATGTTGGCAACCTTGACAACCAACGTCTTAGCCGTGGCTCGAATCACTCAAGCGCTAATGCCCTTGATGAAAGCGCAAGGCTACGGACGGATCGTCAATGTGTCTACTGAGATGGCATCCCTCTCATCTATGGGAAGTGACTATTATCCGTTGGCTCCGTCGTATCGTCTTTCTAAAATTGGACTGAATGGTTTGACAGTGCTCTGGGCGAAGGAACTCCAAGGCACCAATATTTTGGTGAATGCCTACTCTCCTGGCTGGATGCAAACCGATATGGGTGGCTCTAACGCACCGTTCACAGCCGATGAGGGTGCTGAAACCGCCGTCTATCTGGCGACGCTTCCACAGGGTGGTGCACAGGGCAAGTTTTTTGCAGAAATGCGGAGGTTTGGGGGCGCAGTGGCACTGGCTTGGTAATTAATTGAATCGAAGAGACAAAACAACTACAACGAGAAATAACGATGATGACTTCAACTGAAGAACAAAACTTAGCGATCGCTCGGATTTTTATTGAGCAGTTTTTGGGCAAGGGTGATATGACCGTAGCACCGGATGTACTGGATGAAAATGTACAGGCAATTACTGGATTGAAGCCAGATGGAGCAATTGACGGACGTGAAGCTTACAAGCAAGTATTTAGTGCATTTTTCGATGCCTTTCCGCCCATTGCGGGTTCAGAGATGACAATTGAAGATATTTTTGCAGCAGGCGATCGGGTGGTTGTTCGGTTTAAATCTGTGCAAAAACACACTAAAGAGTTTTTGGGTGTTGCTGCTACAAATCGGGATATCACTTTTATTGAAACTCATGTCATGCGGCTACGAGAAGGAAAAATTGTAGAAAACGTGGTGAGTGCTACTAACCTAGAGTTTGAAATGCTTATGGCTCCTGTTTTAACACCGTTAATTCTCAAATAAAATTGTTGTGTTTGTTCAGTTGTCGAGCATGAACAAGATCGCCTCATAACAATGCGTTGGTACGGACAGAACCAAGGTTCTCGGTGAGGTTTCAAGGTTGTCTACCGCCGCACAACTTCACCATTATGCCGCAAGTCCTCGCTTGGGGCAGTAGTTTGAAGCTATTTGTGGGGCAATCACAATTAAAATTACTTAGAATAGTGGCTGTAACGACAATTTGTAACTACAATTGGTTATTGTAGCTGTCGTTCAGTTATGGAATATGAGTGGGATGAAGCAAAACGTCTTGCCAATCTTCGTAAACACGGCATTGATTTTACCGATGTCCCAGCCGTATTCGATGGTGACATCTTAATGGTTGAGGATGATCGTTACGGGTATAGAGAGCAGCGTTTTGTCACATTCGGTTTGTTGCAAGGGCGAGTTATTGCCGTTGTCCATACGGAACGTGAGGATTGCACTCGTATTATTTCTGCAAGAAAGGCAACGAAATATGAACAACGAACCTACTTCGAGCAACTCTCAAACTGATTGGCAACGATTAGACGCAATGAGCGATGAGGATATCGATTTGTCAGACTGCCCAGAGATTACGCCAGAAATGTTTGCTAAGGCAGTAGTGCGACGAGGTTTACCTGCTACAAAAAGCAAGGCTCAAGTTACACTCCGTATTGATAGCGATGTATTGGAGTGGTTTAAGTCTCAAGGGCAGGGCTATCAAACGCACATCAATCAATTGTTACGAGCGTATATGGAAGCACATCAATAATTGATATGTTTCGGGAAACGAGGATTGCAGCGGCATAACAACCCCAATGCACACCGACCGCCGTGAGGTTGTCTGTGTGCATTGGGGTTATTGGTAGCGGGTGATTGGGAATGTTATGTAGCTTGGGCTGTCGGTGGGGACGTTACCGCCAATTTACCTGTTTGGATCAAAAGCGAGTTTACTTTAGACTTCTGATGAGATCTGCTTTAGGCGCAGTGCCTTTAGAGATAATCCAGAACTTAGGTCTTA
This sequence comes from Kaiparowitsia implicata GSE-PSE-MK54-09C, assembly GCA_019359435.1. GTDB lineage: Bacteria > Cyanobacteriota > Cyanobacteriia > Elainellales > Elainellaceae > Kaiparowitsia > Kaiparowitsia implicata. The sequence goes on along the minus strand of JAHHHI010000007.1, from coordinate 38,563 downwards.
AATTTATTAGTTACCAGAGATTGCATACGTATGAATGATGAGACGGAAATTCTACTCAAGATGCACGAGGAACAATGGATTCATGCTCGACACTCGGAGGATCAGCGAGCAACCGTCACTAATCTCGTCATAACGCTAGCATCGGCTGGGATTGCCTTCATTGCTCAAACAGGCTTGAATCCTACCAAACTTCCCATTACTGTCTTGCTTATCGTTCTTGGATTTTATGGAGCATTTACATCAGAGAAGCTATCTGAACGGTCTCGATATCATATTGTTAGGGCGAGACTTCTACGCAAACGGATAGACGAACTGAACCCTAATGCAAAACTTGAACAGCTTAAGGAAGAAGCCGAAACGTACCACAAAACTAGAGATTCTTCTATGTATGAATTTAAATTGCATTATTTATGGTTGGCTCTACACTTAGCTATTGCTTTTACGGGTATCTTCCTAACTCTCATAGTTCTACGATAGTATTTGGAGATGCTACATAACGACCTGATTGGAGCGGACTGACCAGAAATTCCAGTGGAGATGCAGAAGTTATCAACAGCCGCTCAACCAGAACGTTGGGCTGCTTTATATTACTGGTGGGGCAGTGGTTTAAGGTTCTTAGTGATGCAATAAAGATTAAGCTAGCACTCGGTTGAATTCCAATGATCGAGATTAAACCAATCCAGCAACATCAGATTGAACAAGCAAAACAAATTGTCATGGCAGTTTGCCTAGAAATTTGGCAAGGTATCCTGACTGAACAAGATTTGAGGCACTATGATTCAATGTCCGACATTGAGAATGTGCAAACCCTCTATTTTGATAATGGTGGCACGTTTTTAGTATTAGTTGATATTGATCAAGTTGTCGGCACTGGAGCAATCCGAAAACTAAATGACGAGATTTGCGAACTCAAGCGGATGTGGTTTCTCAAAGCGTATCGAGGGCAAGGATTAGGCTGGAAAATAGCTCAAATGCTCTTCGGTTTTGCAAAGCAAGCAGGGTATCGCAAGATCAGGCTTGACTTAGCCAATGAAGAACGTCAGCCAGGGGCACTCAAGCTTTATCGAAAGCTCGGCTTTTATCCAATTGAGAGATATAACGACAGCCCATGTCAGATTTTCATGGAGGAGTTGTTGGATATTGAGACAGGTGGTCTTGGATGATTATTATCACAGGGGCGACCGGAAGGGTCGGCAGCAAATTAGTTGAGTCACTCTTGAAAGCGGGTGAACCAGTGAGAGTGCTAACGCGAAACCCTCAAAAAGCAGCAAATCTTCAGACATCTGGAGCTTCCGTTGTTCTAGGAGATTTTACACAGTTGAGTACTCTTGATGCAGCGTTATCTGGGTGCGATCGCCTCATGGACATTCCACCAAACACCCTGAATCAAGCAGAGCAAGAAATTCAACTCTTTGAAGCAGCTAAATCTGCTGACATCCAGCATATTGTCAAGCTGTCTACAGTAAAAGCAAATCTTGAATCAAGCTGCCATTTTTTCAAACAACATGCGATCGCGGAGGAGTATCTAAAGCAATCTGGTGTGAGGTTTACCATCTTGCAATCTAATTCTTTCATGCAAAATTTCTTGTGGTTTACACCTGAAATACGAACACAAGGAACTTTATCTTTGCCAATGAAAGGGTCAAAAACTGCCCCCGTGGATATTCGTGATGTCGTGCGTGTTGTACATAAAGTATTGACAAGAACGGATGGTGAGGGGAACACACTTAACATCACGGGTTTGGAGATACTTCCATTAAAAGATATTGCTGAACAGCTTTCTGCCGCTGCAAATAAAAAAATTACTTATCTTAATGTTTCGCCCTGTGATTTTAAGCGAACTTTACTTCAGGCTGGTTTGCACGAATGGTATGCGACAGCGATTGTTGCATCTTGGCAAGTGGCAAGTGAAGGACACCCGACAGTAACGAATATAGTTGCAGAAATAACTGGGAGACGACCCATTAAATTGGAGCAATTTGTTCAAGATTATGAGCATTCATTCAAGTAGCTGGTGTACGAACGATTTGCCACGCAGCCCAACACTGCGGTGGAGCGGACAGTTTAGAGATCTTGATACTGAGTTTGCAAGTAATCTGCTGCCGCTCACCTTTGCCGTTGGACGGCACAACGTCGATCACCGCTATTGAGCCAAAGGCCGTTGCACAGAGTCACCAAGCCTCTAGCTCTATCAAATTGAGTGCTGAACAATTAACGAAAGGAGTTCCCAAGATGCAAGGGATCTGCCACTGTGGGCGCGTCACTTGGACGCTTGATACGTCACCCGAATCCGTCACAGCATGTAACTGTACGATCTGCCGCCGCTATGGTGCCCTCTGGGCATACGGCTACATTGGCAATGACATTCGCACATCCGGCGAAACGACCAGTTATCGTCGGCCTGATGGTGGAGCAATCGATTTCCACTTCTGCAAAACTTGCGGTTGTGTGATGTACTATGTGGCGACCGTTCCAGGAGAGGACGGACGATACTGGACGGCCGTCAATCTGCGTCTGACCGAGCCAGATCCCATTGCTGGTCTACCGATCGACCACTTCGATGGTCTTAACAGCTTCGACGACTTGCCCCGCGATGGCCGTTGCGTTTCGGACATGTGGTTCTGAAACACCGCGTGTTTCTTTATCAGCCCGTCAGCAATTGTCATTTGTGTATCCAAGCAGACAAAAGTGACGGAGGCGGAATGACGTCCAACAAACCTGGTGCATCAGACGGTATCAAGAGTTCGGTCTTGATATGAAGATGATCTGCCGCTGCTGACCAGAATCGTTGGGCAACAAAGCATTGAGTGTTGCTAGCCGGGGGTTTCAATCAGGGTAGACAAGGAAATGCAACTATGAGAATGCTTGGAAGATCGAAGTGCGGCTGGCTGTTTTCGATTGGCTATCTTGGAGTGGCCAGCATTTTATTCTACCAAGCGGTCACGTGTTTAGATTTTCTCTGCGACCTTGTAGCGCTGCCTGCGCAGTTTCCCCTCGTGGTCCCAATTATCTGGCTAACAGTCTGGATCAACTCATGGTTTCTGTTTCCCGGCTATACTCCAGATCTCCACTTTCGTAATTGATCTCAGTTCGGGATAAGGAAAGGAGGGGCTTTGTAAGCTGATATCAACCAAACGATTCAGCAGGCCCCCTATGGACAGTCTAGAAGAGCTGTTTTGCCACATCGATGATTTCTGCCAGCGGTTCGAGCCGAAATGACACCAGTTGCTCCTCGCTGAAGGCGTTCAACACCGTCAGCGCCAGCGATCGCTGAGTTTGAGCGAGATCATGACAATTTCGGTAGTGCTTTCACCCACAGCACTACCGAAACTTTAAGGCGTTCTACTGCAAGCATATCTGTGTGTACTGGCGAGAGGCGTTTCCTGGCCTAGCTAGCTACAACCGTTCGTGGAATGGATGCCCTCGGCGCTGCTGGCCCTTGTGCGTGTACCTGAAGCCCTGTTTTGGTGCCTGCACCGGCATCAGCTTCATCGATAGCAGCAACCTCAAGGTGTGCCATAACCGTCGGATTCGACGCCACAAAGTGTTTCGAGGCCTAGCGGCTCGGGGCAAAACCTCGGTCGTACGCCTTCGGCGGGGCGAAGCCCTATGGTTCTTTGGATTCAAGCGCCATCTGGTGGTCAATGACCAGGGTGAGTTGCTCAATATCCAAATCACACCCGGCAATACCGACGACCGCAAGCCCGTTAGAGACTTGCTTCAAGGTCTCTATGGCCAGGTCTTTGCCGACCGGGGCTATGTCTCCAAAGCACTCGCAGAGCGGCTCTTTGAGACCCATGGCATCCAGTTCTTTGCTAAGCCCCGACGGAATATGAAAAACCACCTGATGCGGCTCACCGACAAGTTACTGTCCCGTAAACGCGCCATTGTCGAAACCATCATTGACCAACTTAAGAACATCTCCCAGATTGAGCATTCTAGGCATCGTAGCCCTGTCAACTTCATGGTCAATGTCATCTGTGGCTTGATTGCCTACTGCCATCAGCCCAAGAAGCCTTCCCTCAGGCTTGACTTCGCCCTTCCCCCATCGGCCTAACCCGAACTCAGATTAAATTAAACAGCTTCTGGGTTGCAATCTTAAATAAAGATAAAGGTGATTTTACGTAGAGCACCTTTTTTTTCTCAACTTTAATGATGATTAAATCCGCAAGAAGTTAGGGGTGACAATTCTAGATTTCCTCATCATTAAAGTTGAGAAAAAGCCTGGTTTTGGGGATGTTGTATTACTTGTCTTAGTTCCGTTGTAACTGCAATTATCCCTACCTCAGAGGTTTTTATGGCAATCTCGTCTTATTACAATCGTCCCACTTGGCTAGATTCTGTCTTGAGTCGTTCCGCTGCTGCTGGCTATTTAGTGGGCGGAATCGTGTGCTTTTTCATGAGTCAAGCTTTTGTGGGCTTCTGCTTATGCCTTGCTGCAGTTTATGCCGACCCCAAAGGGTACTTAAAGCTCCAGTCGCTTTGGTCAGGAATGTTTAAGCGGATGGGGCTGAGTCCTGCACACGCAACAGGTTTAGTGTTCGGGATTGCAGCAGGAGGTTTCATTGTCCTTGCCTGGGTTGAGCCTGCTCATGCACAGTTCTTTGGTAACGCCGAAACCTTCTTCACCGAGATGCTGGACGGTTCCGAACTGGGTGCTGGTGGAACTGCCATTGTCGAGATTGTAATGAATACAATCCGAGCATTGTTCATTATCTATTTGATTTTTGGATTAGTTTCTGTCATTAACGCAGCACGACAAGGAGAAGAATGGAAGGATTTGGCAAAAACTCCTTTCATGGTGCTAGTGTGCGGCATCCTGGGCGACGTTTTAGTGGGTGCAATTGCAGGCACTTAGTCGTTTACTCGTTCAGTGTTGTCGAATGATATTTGTGATTAACCTAATGCCGCATGTCAACCGAAAGACGTGATCCTGATTTTCGTACCGTTAATCCTCTGCTGGGAGTTCGACCCAGTTTTGGGCCAATCCCAGCAGATTTATTAGTCCCTTGGGCCGTAATTTCAACATCGTTGTTCATCCTATCCCATTCCGTTTTGGGGCTTGAGTGGCACTGGACAATCGCGCTCGTTGTTTGGGGAGACTTGACGTATTGGATGCTGGCAGGTTCAAAGCCGTATCGCTTCCTCTCTCGATTTCTTGCTCCTCCTAAAACCTGGACGAAAGGATACGTTCGCTACACCCCTTGCAAACCTCACAAGCGTATACGGCACTGATGAAATTTACAGCACGCGCAGCTCAAAAGACAAATGGTGCGCCAGGGAAAGCTCGGCGCACCCTCAAACCATTTGAGAACGAGATCCCGTGTGAATCGATTGTTAGCTTTGATTTGAAGGGCAGAGCAGCGGGGGGATTACTACTCTCCAAGGGAAAAGAGCCGAATAAGATCTACCGAGTCATCTTTGGTTTTGAGACCAAAGGGATTCATCCAACAATGGGTGAATACTCCGAAAATATTTTTGATTCTGTTGAAGACGGAATCAAAGAGTTAATGCCGGGAGAGCACCTGACGTTTCATTTCTCATCATTCAGCTCGGATATGGAGCGACAAAACCAATTGTCGCGTTTATGCCTTGATCCCAAAACAACCGATTCATGCAAAACACTATTGCTGGGAGCAAAGAAGCGTATTCGTGAGCTGAAGGAAAGTGGCCTGAGAAAGCCCAAGAAGCTACGGATTTACGCTTCCTTTACCATTAACCCTGCAACAGCAGACGCAGCAGACACAATTGAGAAGATTCTGGGGCAATTAGAAGGAGCCTGGAATCAAATTTCTGGATGGAATAACCGAGTTAAAAAGGTTGAATATTCAGATATTCTTGAACAGGCTTTTGTGGATGGCTTCATTCGCTGGGAGCAGATCCTAGCCATCAAAATGAATCTGATTCTAAAGCCAATGGATGCCCAATCGCTGTGGGAAGCACTATGGGATCGGTTCAATGATTGTGAAGCCCCTCCAGTTCCACAGCAGCTCACATTCACAGAGGATGGCATCGCTGAAGAAACCTCTACCGATTGGCATCTGACCTCTGCTCTCTTTCCTCAACCGTCCGATGTGCCCCAGGCTCATCCAGATCACGTTACGGTGCGCGGGAAGGAAGTTGGGGTCTTGGTCTTTGCAGATAAGCCGGGAGGTTGGGCTTCAAAAGCCCATCAACTGCGGTATCTCTGGGATGTGTTTGCGCGGGAAGCAGTATTTGATACAGAAGTGTTCTGCCAAATTACAAAGGCCAGTGAAGCAATCGTTAAAGAGCAGATTTCTCGCATCACGCGCCAAGCCATTGCCTCTCAATCAACCAGCCAGCAGAATGCCAACGTTGATGTCGTCGCTGGCATCAAACAGCGCAAAGCAATGCAAGCAACTGAGGAATTGTACGAAGGGGCCACGCCTGTACAGACTGCTACTGTTTTTCTTGTCCACCGCAAGACGGTTAATGAACTGCAAGCAGCTTCTCGATACTTCTCTAGCTGTTTCCAGCGCCCAGCATCGCTTGAGATTGAACGTAATTATGCATGGCGAATCTGGCTGCAAACCCTGCCAACTACATGGGATCGGTTACTGTCCACCCCCTTTGACCGTAGACTGACTTACCTCTCCAAAGAAGTCCCAGCCTTCCTCTCCCTGGTTCAACCTCGGCCTGTTTCTACATCAGGGTTAGAACTCATCAGCGATGAAGGAGGGGTTCCGATTCACCTTGATTTCTTCAAAGAGCATCGCAATGTTGCGTACTTTGCGACAACTCGTGCCGGGAAGTCGGTGATGATTTCTGAAGTGTTGCAGATGGGGTTGGCTCACAACTTGCCGATCATCGTGATGGACTTTCCACCATCAGACGCAGCAAGCACCTTCAAAGACTGGACGCATTATAACGGGGGCGCGTATTTCGACATTGGTCGTGAATCAGCCAATTTACTTGAAATTCCTGACCTATCTAGCTTCACCGAAAAAGAACAAGCTGAGCGGATGACAGACTTTAAGGAGTTCGTCTGCTCTGCCTTGATGTTGATGGTTTTTGGATCTGGAGAGCCACAAACCACGAACGACCGGATGTTGAAGCAGGGCATCCGGTCGATCATCATCCCTGCCGTTGATGCCTTCTATAACCACCCCAACATTAAACGCAGATTTGCTGAAGCCTATGCAGGGGGAATGAGTTCTCAAGCGTGGCAGGAAATCCCAACCCTCAATGATTTCATTGCATTGTTTGATAGCACCCTAAAAACATTGCCTGAATCGGTGTTGAATGATCCGACAACGGCTGCTGGCATCAACCAAATTAAGCGACAGCTTGGCTTTTGGGTGCAGTCTCGCGTTGGCCGGGCAATTGCCCGTCCAACCACCTGTAAGGCTGACGTTAATCTCATGGTTTACGCTTTGCGAGGCTTGAGCGATTCAGAAGATGCAGCTGTGCTGGCGCTTTCAGCGTATTCGAGAGTCCTCAATGCAACCCTATCCCATCCCGCATCGATCTGTTTTATCGATGAATTTTCGGTCTTGCTGGAGTGGCCCGCTATTGGTCGCCTCATTGCACGACTGACCGCTAACGGTGCAAAGTCTGGGATTCGAGTGTTCCTCGCCGCTCAAGACCCCAATACGATCGATAAAAGCGATGCAGGGCCAATGATTTTGCAGAACATGAGCACCCGCTTAATCGGACGAATTCAGCCCGTTGCCCAAGAATCGTTTGTCAAGATCCTCAAAATTCCGCCTCAAATCATTGCTCGAAACGCCAGCGAGAGTTTCTACCCAGCCAAGCATGAATTGTATTCTCAATGGCTGCTCGATGAAGGGGGCACCTATACTTACGTTCGCTATTACGTGCCTCCACTACTGCTTGCCGTTGTTGCTAACAACCCGAAGGAAACTCAGGCACGGCAAGCCTTTTTCCAAGCCTATCCAGATCGCACTGAAGCCCTGGTTGCGTTTACTGACGAGTATGTATCTGCAATTCGAGAAGGGCGTGAAATTCGTATTCCCCATCAACAAAATAGTTTGGAGCCTGACACCGATGAACAACACTCCAGCCCATCAACCCATCATCGTGATGCTATCCCAACTGCGGCTACGGCAGCGTCATAGACTTGCTGCTTCCTCTGCGATCGCCATGATATTGCTATCAACGACTGCTTTGCCCAGTTCAGCAGAGATGGTTGGTGGCGGTTGGTCGCCTGAACTGCCATCGCTTGAAGATTTATTGCCCGACAACATCATGGATCTCGTTGGGCAGGGGCAACGTGCGCTTGAATTGTCCAGACAGGTTGAGGAAATGATTAGCCGCATTGGCGATCTATTCAACGGCAACGTCCTAGATCAATATATGCAGGAGATCATGGGAATTTTCCGCCCGGATGGAAGCAATGCCAATATTGTTCGCAATAGTGGACATCCAGACCCGACCGAGATGCGGGAGCGGCTACGGGCTGATGCCGCAGCGGGTAATATCCAGCACCCTTATCTTCCTTCTGCTGTTGCCATTCAGGGGCTAGAAGCCCTGGTCACAGGCCGCAGTTTGTACGATTCAGTTCTGGGCGAGGATGGACAAAAACTCAGTGCAGAGGGTCTAGAATCCGCCACTCGATTAGCGATTGGCTCTAATGAACTCTCTCAAGCGATGCGTGAAGCATATGCGGCTGAATCGAGTTGGATTGCAGAAAGCCTGGAGTATGGCCATCAAGCGGTAACGGCTAGAGAGCAAGGGGTTCAGCATCAAGCTCAACTGGATGAACTGGCGACAGAAGCGCAGGCCCAAACCAGCTCCCAGGACATTCTCAAAATCCTTGCAGAACAACATGCGGCAGGTGGGCAGCTCAGTCTCGCCGCAGTAAGCCAGTTAGCGATTTTAGCGGAACAGAATTCAATCCAGGCACAGCAGATGGGAAACCAAACGGGGCAAGTTGTTCAGGTTGGCTCCCTACTGTCTGCTCAAGTTCAATTACAGAATCGGCAATACGCAACCCTGGAATCCATGAACAATCAATTGGCTGGAACCAACCTGGGGGTAACGGCACTGATTGAGGCGCAGAAAGGGGAACGGGAGCATCAACTGATTAACGATCAGGCTGCATCGAATTACCTCAACCGGATGAATGCAGTAGGGCATCGACTCATGCGATAAATCGCAGGAACGATCACCATTTCATGTTCATAAAATATTTTGCTGATGATGCAACCATTCATTTGTCAGTTCATTTTCAATCAATCAGACACCGTCGCTGATTTGATCTCCGGTGCGTGGGATGAGCTATGGGGCGTGGTAATTGGTGGCCCACTGTGGCTGGCTCTTTGCAATCTGGGCATCGCCTTTGGCGTTTTTGGTATAGCGATATGGACAGTTCAGCTATTTCAGAATCTTGTAGATGATGTCACGGCAAAGCCGTTGAGTCGGCTGATTTACCCCATTATTTTGTGCATGCTGCTGATTAATGGAGGGTCGCTGCTGGGAGATGTTGTTGTTACGTTTCGAGGTGTGATTAACACTCTCAATTCTGAGATGCTAGTGGTCGCTGCGGCTGGCAATGATGCTGAACAAGTGTTGCGAGATCTGGGTAGTTATCCTGCCGCAGAAAGTGCGATTTACGACCTGCGTAGACGCTGCGATGCCATCACCGATAACGAAGCTCTGGCCATTTGTTTAGAGGAAACAAGAGGGCAAGCTGAGGAATTGATTGCTCAGTACGAGGATCAAAATCAAACACTCGGGACAGACTGGATAGATACATTGCGCCAAATTGCTCAATCTGCGTTTGATATTGTCAATCCAGCTGCAGGTATGGCGTTTCGCTTCATGCCGTCAATCATCACGTTGCAGGTTGAGGCATTTCTGATTGGGATGCAAGCAGCCTTTCAAGCCTTGATTGAAGTTTCATTTTTACTGACTGGGCTTCTGGCTCCTTTATCCGTGGGCCTCAGCTTTTTCCCGATGGGATCAAAGCCCATTTATTTATGGGTTTCAGCATTTTGGAGTCTTGGGTTTTGCAAAATCTGCCTCAATATTGTTACCGCATTGGTGGCTGAACAGATTGCCCGAGTTGGCCCGAGCGAAACCCTTGCCTTCTCAATTTTTGTTGGGCTGTTAGCCCCAATTCTGGCCTTTTCGTTATCGGCTGGAGGTGGACTCGCCATTTTCAACGGAATCAACAAAACCGTTGGTGGCGCAACAACGGGCATCGTTCGGGCTGCTGTTTTCAAAGGAATGTAAGGTGATCTGAGATGGTTTTAACGAGAAAAATGGACTCCAAAAGTCCAAGAGCCGCATTGCAGGAAGAGAAAAAAGTTCGTGATTTTCTATCTTTTCTCGCACTGGCTGGAATTGCAGTACAAGGAATCAATTTACTCATTGCTGGTGGCCTATTCCTTCAACTTTCCAATCTTGCCAGCAAACCTATGCCTCAATTAATTCAGATGGCGGATGGGTCAGTCTCCGAGGTTACCCTACTAGGAAATCAGGATAGAGCACCTGCCGTCATCCAAAAGTTTGTAGCAGATACCTTACAAGGGTTAATGTCCTGGAACAATCAAATCCCTGTAGGGGAGAAGGATGGAGAGCCGCAATTTGTCGAAGATCCTGGGCAACCTGTAACACTGCCGGGAGGACAAAAGGGAAAAGTTACATCAGTTGCATGGCAATCCAGCTTTGCTTTTTCAGAAGAGATGGCCGCTGAAATGATGATCATGGTGGCCGAAATGACACCCCCTGAAGTCTTTCGAGGTACGGCCCAAACAGCCCTCCAAATTGATTCTCTTACATTCCCAAAACGGATTTCTGATAGTGAAGGGCTATGGACAGTTGGGGTTGTTGCGCGAATTATTATTGTTGACCAATCCGGCAATCGTCGCTCTATTCCATTCCGAAAGATTGCCACAGTGAAAGCTGTTGATACTCCTCGACTGCCCCAAGAGGGTCGATTTGCGTCTGCTCTTGAGCGGATTGTGCAATCTGCTAGACGCGCACAGCTAGAAATTGTTTCTCTAAAAGATTTTGAAAGTTTGGATGAAGACTTATGAATGACATCGCAAATCTAGCAGAGCACGTAGGGGTCGTTGTTGATCCAACTGACCCAATGGCTCCATTGTTACCAACAAACAACACAGGATCTATTGAAGATGCCCCAACAAAAGAAACTGATCTAGCTAGCCCAACTGATGGGATAGACGTAGAAGAAGAGGCAGAACCAATTCCACTCAGCAAGCGGATTGGAGTAAAAGTTGGCTTTGTTTCAGTTTCCACACTTGCCATAACCCTGCTCGTTTTTGGCTTTTATTCCACTACTTTTTCCAAATTTGGTCAGGGGGATGAGTCCCCAAGCAAGGAAGAAATTGCAAATGCTGCTGAGGCAGCAAGAGATATTGAGTTGGAAGTCGCAAAACAAGAAGCTGCTCGCGCTCAGGCGGAATTGGCTCTATTGCGGCAACAGGAAGACATAGCAGCAGGGCAAATGGAACCTGCATCAGGCGATGAGGTTCTACAACTAATCGAACAAGAGCCTGCTACTGAAAATCCTGAACCTGACGCATCCAAAGGCACAGGAACGAGTAATCCCCCAGTCCCTCCCCCGGCCCCTCCTCCGGCCCCTCCTGCTGCTGCTCCGGTTTCGTCGCCTTCTAGCTCCTATCGTCCTGCTCCATCTGCCCGATCTGCCCCTGCTCGTCCTGCTCCCTCGGGGCCATCTATTGATCCGTTTGAGGAGTGGGCGCGTATCGCTCGTTCAGGTCGCTCGGGGGTTGTGCAGTCGGTTGGCGCAGCTCACGTTACGACAACAGCACAGGCAAATGCCCCAACCGTGAACCCTGTTACACGAGTCGCTTCCCAAACGAGCATTGCACCGGATCGGATGCTTGGCAGCATCCAACCTGCTTCTGCTCCACAATTACCTGCATCCGCCAGAGGCGTATCGTCTCCTGCTCCCGTATATCAATCGACAGGAGCATCGCTATGGGCGATGACCCCACCTTCAGCTTCTTCACCAAATGCCTCAAATCGGCAAATCGTGGTTGGCACGAATGTTCAAGCCAGAACTGTAGCTCCAATTGTTTGGACAGAAAGCAGCGGCAGGAATTCAGTAGCACAGCTCTCTGGAGGAAATCGTTTCTTTCTTGAATTGACAGAACCTGTCAAAGACAGCGCCAATGAGATCGTGTTGCCTGAAGGCACTCAGCTAGTCGTTACAGCTGCACCGGGAGGGAATGGTGTGGCCGAGCTAACGGTCGTTTCCGTTGTTGTCGGTGGGCAAGAGTTTCCGCCACCGTCGAACGCACTATCCGTGCGGGGGGCTGATGGTGGCTTTCTTATGGGCCGCAGCACCTCTCGGCGTAGCACAGTCGGACGCGATACCATCCGCATCCTGACAGGAGCCGCTCAGGGTGCTAGTCGGCTGCAAAACCGTTCTCGTAGCAGTACGCGAGTGACAACCAATGGGACGGTAGTTGAATCTTCCGAAAATCCCGCTCCAGATTATCTGGCTGGTGCCATTGAAGGAGGGATGGATCGGTTGATTGAAACAATAGACGAGCGCAACAATCGCGCCACAGATGAAATTCTTGCTGATGCGCGGCAGTGGCAGATTCGTAGCGGTACGCAGGTGCGAGTTTTTTTCAATCAGTCGGTACAGTTGCCCAGGAGGATGATGTGAACCGAGTAAAAAAATATTTTGGGGCGATTGCGATTGCCTCAGTTTTATCACTTTCAACTGCACCAGAAGCCGCTGATGCGTTATCAGTCACTAGGCTTCCCTATGCCCTCAATTCGGGGGCTGTCCCTCAGATTGAAGTATCGCCTCACTGGGGGCTTGCTCTCAGCTTTCTTCAAACGGGTGAGCGGATTCAACAGTGGCGCGTCGGAGATATCTCCCGAATTGTCATCGACACAGATGCCCCATTGCCGCAGTCAAGCGGTGGGCAAGTTGCTAAAGATGAGGGACTTGGCGCAAATATTTTATTTTTGCGAATGCTCTCCCATCGCCTGGATATGGATTTACGGTTGCCCTCTTCGGCCAGCCGCTCCAATCGTATGCCGCTCACCATCAGCACTGTGGATGCAGCAGGGCGGCAGCGCACCTACCTGTTTGAGCTAGTGCTGGGGGCTCCAACTGATGTCGGGATGATTGAAATTGTGCATCCTCAGCCCGCAGCACCATCCCGCCAGTTTTCTGCTCGTCCGGCCCCACCGTCTAGCATTCCTGCGGCCAACAATCCGCCAATTTCCCCAGAATTGGGCGCAGCAATGGAACGGGCCGTCAGCAACGGCTTACTGGTCAGGGATGGGGAAGCCTGGAGAAAAACCCATCAGGTTGCTCAATACCTCAGTGAAGGCTCCTCCATCGAAGAGGCAGCAACTCAAGCTGGAATCGCCCCCTCGTTCGTGCAGCGCATCTTTGGAAATTAGTTGGAAATTAGTTGTGCCTGGAGACAGCCAGGAGGTTTTATGAAGATCTTGAAATGGGTAACGATCGCGTTTTTATCGTTAATGCTGGTTGTGTTGTGGTCAAGTCTTGCGATCGCCCAAGAGCGCCAACACACACAGGCTAAGACGCTCCCAACTTTAACAGGGCTAACAACTGGCATCATCACCGACGTAACTCAAATTCCGAATATTCCGTTTAAGGACTATCCCACGATTGAAGTAACCGAGTCTGTAGTAGACAACCTTCTTGCGGTGTCGAGTGGAGAGTATTCGCTTCATGCCTTATCGCTCCCGATTGGGCAACACGTCTCGATGTTGGAGCTATTGGAGTTTGGAAATTTTCAGCAGCTGGGGCTGACAGATCTCACCTTGACTCAACTCGGCTCACTAGCCCAATCTCCAATGGCAGATTGGAATTTGAGCCAGCTTTCGGAGTTGTATGGTGGGCTGACGCTCGAAGAAATCTCTGACATTGAAGAGTTGTTGCCTGGAGAGACATTAGTTAGAGACATCCCAGCACTGAAGGCATTAGTGGAATGGGCCGGGGGTGAGACGGGGAGCAATCTAGCATCCACGCTTGAGCTATCTGCTTCAGTTGAAGAAATACTTTCAACCTCCATCAGTAACGCTATCAATATTGCACCAGAGCTGAAGGACGTACCCATTGCCCAGGTCGGGGAAACAGTGCTGGCATCCATGACCGTTGCTGAAGGGTTCCCTGGCCTAGAAGCGGTGGAGTTGAACAAAATCCCCAATGCAGCCAGCGTGCCCATGTCGGTGCTGAACGATACGGCATTTTCAAACCTGTCATTGGCCGATATGCCAACTCCGCTGAGGCTTGCGGCCAACATTGGATTTGGAGAAGCCGATTTTAGTTTAGGCAATCCATCTGACGATGCTCATGCTGATGAGCAAGAGCGAGTTCGGGTTGTCACAGGGGGGATCACCAGCAGCGACTTCATCTTGCAGGCTGGGATATGCCCTCAAGAAAGCTGCCCCCACTTCGAGGTCAGTTCTGTGACGCATCCCAATGTGCATGGAGCTGCATGGATGGATGCATCAGGACAATCAGTACCTGATGGGTTTGGGATTCTATGCCGTCCGTGGGATTGCAAAGGCCCACCGGGGAGTCATCCATTTGGTGCGCCAGTGCGGGTGATTTTGAACAATATTGATCAGGCTACAGGTACAGCCGACATTGCTATCACGTTCCCCTGGTGCGCCAATATTCCCTTCATAGGCCTCTCCTGCACTCCCTGGATCTTGCCAACTGCCAGTGGAATTCCACTGGGCAAAATTCAAGAAAAAACGTTGTTGGCCTATAGCATTCCGGGGGAGAAGGTGCAGGGTGAGGTTCTAGATAATCCATTTCCGAATCCTCATGTTGCTGAGGTTCCAACGATTGAAGGGGGGACTGCCCCATCCGGGCCTGTTCCTCCACCAGTTCCCTGTGAGCCGGGGGCGCAATGCGATTTGCATCATCCGCTGCCCCAAACTAGCGGCGTTGCCTTAGACGGGGTGGGGCATTGTCGCGGTGGCTGTAGCCGTCGTCATGCTGGAGTCGATACGCAAAGCGCTAAAGGCTTTCAAGCTCGGCGTACTCACGGGCGATGTGTGCCCTCCAACCGATTACCCTGCGGGGAAAATGTGGTAGCAGCGGCGGATGGCAGGGTTGAGTCTGTCGCCCCTGTCGGTGGCACCTGCGGCGGCATTGTCCATGTGAATCATCCCCAACTGGGGATACAGACTCGATACCTGCACATGGCACAGGTGAACGTCTCAAACAATCAAGAAGTGCTTCGAGGGCAGGTTTTAGGTATTGAGGGGGACGAAATCTCGAATCGTTGTAGTTTCGGAACCCACTTGCATTACGAAATTCGCGTTGGTGGTAGATCAGTCAACCCTTTGAACTATCGCCACACCCCGCAAATGGTAGCCAGATAGGAGGTCAACCATGTTTCGCAAAATATTTTGGAGCCTATTGACAGCCGTAGGTATTTCACTGCTACTGCTATCTAGGGCGATCGCCACTCCGTCTGTTGTTGATGTTCTCAACTCTGAAAATACTCCATTGCTGCAATCGCTAGCGCAATGCCTACCTCCAACTCCTAGCCATCAAGTACCACAGCAATTTAGTTTGCTGGCATCTGTTGAGGATGCATCTGCATTGATGGATCACAACGTAGAGCGGCCCCTGACCTACCACTACATCAACGTATTCTCTGAGGGTCATCCCTATGAACCCTGGCAAACACTGATTGGAGTTCGGGTCGATGGGTTATGCGAGAACTTCATTGGTCAGGACTCAGCACCCCGCTTGACCGATTTTGCACCCCCCTATGTCGCGATTGAACTGGCAAGACAGTGGTATTTATTCAACAACAAGATTTATCCAGACCCCGCATTTCCCAGCGTGATCAAACATGCACTGGAAAATCCGCTGGACTTTGAGCCGGAGGAGTTTACAGATATCACAGACATCTGCACTCTGCCTTGGGAGAAAGCGGAAGCCGTCAAAACCTTTGGGATTGCTCCAGATCCCACTAATTGCATCATTGAGCAGCCTGCTTCACATCCATTTTGGGATGTCTAATCTGTTCTCTTTCTCATCCTTTTATTTTGGTTCAACCTATGAAACGACGATTGTTTCTACATTCTTCTGGTCGCCTGCTTGGCTCGTCCCTGGTGCCACTGACGTTCTACTGCCCGAAGTGCAATAGCGTTCATCCGTTAGCGGTCTGCAATGTGCGATCGCTGCCGGAAAAGCCTCTGCCTCAATCGCCTGAAGACTAGATTATTCCGCGATGCCCCATCACCTTCCCCCACCATGAGACGTTTGCTGCTGGTATTGCTACTTGTGCTCTTGTTTCCCGCTCCTGCTGAGGGGCGAGAAGCCCTCCAGTCGCTTGGAGATCAGATTCCTGCCCCTCCTGCCCTTCAGGGGATAAAGACAAAAATATTTACCCCTGAAGGGCTGTTGATGACGATAGGGAGCATCGCTTTTTTAGTGTGGATGAACCATGATGGCAGCGCTCAAAAAGGCCGCTTGGCAACATCGCAATGGGCTGGTGCTAAAGAAAAAGCATCAGCCCGGAAAACAGCGCTACAGCAGATTCGGGAAGGCAAACGCAATTCGGTTGCAGCCTGGATTAATAGCCCAAAGCTGAAACAAGCAAAAAATGGGGCGATTGTAGCCAAACCCACGACTCAAACGGTCTTCGTTCCAGATGTGCAAAAAGGAACGGCTGTGATGGGTGCCCCAGGTGTGGGTAAGTCTCGCTTCGTGATTGACCCCATGATTCGCTCGTTTCTAGAGCAGGGCAATCCAGTTGTCCTGTACGATTTCAAATTTCCCAACGGTCAAGCTGAGGTACATGCTGCCTATGCAGAGTCCTTGGGATATGAGGTGAAATATTTTGCTCCGGGTTTCGCGGGCAGTGAAACCTGCAACTTGCTGGATTTCTTGAGGGGTGCTGACGATGGTGAAACGGCTGGACAAATTGCAAAGACGCTAAACCAAAACTTCTCAAGCGCCCCAGGCCGCACCAATGATCCCTTCTTCCAGATGTCCGGCGACCAGCTCATCAAGGCAACGCTGCAACTGGCTAAGCTCACGACCTTGCCGGATGTGTTGACCTGCCAATCCATTCTGGCAATTGACTCCACAGAACTCATCAAGCGAGTGATTGAAGCCTCTAACATCTCCCCTTGGGTCAAGGTGAGTTGGGATCAGTTCTTGTCGATGAAGAGTAGTGAGAAAACCGCTTCTTCGGTGGCTGCGACTGCGGCCCTGATGTTCTCTAACTTCGCATCGCCTGATTTGCTGGGGGCACTGTGTGGCCCCACCACCATCCCGCTCGATTTGGAGGGAAAGCAACTGCTGATCTTTGGGATGGATCAAAATCGCCGCGACATCATTTCTCCAATTGTGGCCGCCGTCATGGAGATGATCATCACCCGCAACGTTGCTAGAAAGCGCAACGACCCGTTGGGGGTGTTCTTAGATGAGGTGGCAACTATTCAGCTTCCCAAACTCCCTAACTGGCTCAACGAATCGCGCTCCGCTGGATTCTGTGGAGTATTGGGTTTTCAAAATATGAGCCAGCTTGATAAAGCCTACACCCGTGAAACAACCCGAGCAATCCTCACCGGCTGCGGCACCAAAATTGTGTTCAACCCTGGTGAGTACGAAACGGCTGAATATTTTGCCAAGTTCATCGGTGAGGAAGAGATCCGCTACGAGCAAAAAAGCCGCTCGGTTGGCAAGAGTGGCAGTAGCCGCAGCTATTCCCCTCAAGAGCGGACTAAAAAACTCATCCCACCTGAAGAACTCTTGAAGCTGCGGCAACCCACACCAAGCTTTCCCTTTGCAGATTTTGTGTTGATCAATCCTGCCTATGCTTCAGCGAAAGAGAGCAGTGTCCCAGCTCGCTTACGGGTCAAGCTCTCTAAACATGAACTCACCAGCATTGCGACCGGGGAAGCTGGCTTTCCTGCATTTATTGAGCGTTCTCGCTCGATAGGGCGGCAAGACTCCTTTGGTGCAGCTGATTTAACAGCACGGCAAGTGGCGATCGCGCAGGTGATTCCTCCGTTAAGTGACGGGAACCAGTCTGCCCAGCACAAAAAACAACCCGCAGTGGTTGGCAAGCCTGATTCAGTCCCAAAGACGTTTGCCGATGTGCTGAAAGATAGCGCCAGTCAGTTTGATTCACTTATTGCAACTGAGGAGCCTGGGTTCTAATGATTATTGATCTCACACGGGCCGAAGGCGCGCAACAGGGGGCTGACATTACCAACCGAGAGTTGGAGGACGGGGCAATTGCTCTGGTGCATTTGATCAAGATGCTCATGAAAATGCAAGCCACACAAAAGGAAGAAGCATCAGGGTTTGCTGAGAAATATCTTGAAGATGCAAAGCGGCAGGCGATGGCCGCAACTGCTGCCTATCTTGCAAAAGAGTACGGGGAAAATGGGCAGTACCAGGGAGAAGACTATCGCATCAGCTCACAGACAACTGAAGACGGCAAAGAGCGGTTTGAAGTGTTCGATGACGAGGGGAATTCAATTCTCGCGTTTGAGATTGAGGAGGATGCAGTCAAAATCCTTGACTACGCTGCAACGAAAGAGCAGCAGCACGCCTTTTTGAGTGCAGCTAGAGCCATTGAAAATGGCGACCTGGAGCAGATGAGGCAAGATCCAAGGTCGCTGAGAAGCCTCGCTCCTGCTGGAACTCAAGCACTTTATGTTGCACAATCATTCGCAGCACTCTCTCCAGGGGGAGCCTACCGCAGCACCGATCCAGAGCTTAAGCGCTACTCGTTCCACCGCATGGAAGATGGTGCAATTGAGATTCACGACCATGAACGCTCAGACGCTGACTTCACAGTTTTGCGGTGGAAAGACGGTAAGTTTGAGCGAAATGAGCTTGATAGGGATGCTCAAAAATATTTTGCAGCTCTCTCGCAAAAGTGCTACTCAACGCCAAGTGTGCCGTCTGTTGGTACAGCTTGGAATCAGGGGGCAGAACGGCAATCCCCTGAACCCCATAGTTCCTCAGCAGAATATGAAGAGCCAGACGATACCCCCTATGAGGATGATGGGGTCTATGCTGACTACCCTGAGTCCGACTTTTATTCTGCTGAAACAGACTATGGTCTTGATCCGGATTATAAGGATGACTATTCAGAGCAGGAGATCGAGGACACGGGTTTAGTTCGGAGCGCTGCCCCCGACACTGGGTATCGCCCTACGTTGGGAGAAATCAATCAATGGCACGCGGCGGCAACCGTATTAGGGTATCCCGCCGATCAGCTAAACGAGATTCGTCGGCTGGGAAATCAGCTTGCATCCAGCGCTGGATACGACTCCTTTCAAAGCGCATTGAAGGCTGACCCAGAGTTTTATTCTCCAGATGTGACGATGCCGCATGGAGACTTTGCCCGGATGCGACGGGATCTAGAGTTTTTAGGGACGTTGGAGCAGCAGTTGGGCGATGGTGCCATCGTCGAACTCTACAACAAGCAATCTGCAACGACGATTGCTACCCCGATTACAAGTGTTCAGGCTGCAAGAGCCTTCCTCAACGAGAATGCTGAGCAGCTTGATTCCGATGGGCAATTCCAATCTGCACCTGATGCAGAACTGGATGAGCCAGAAGACGAGTTAGAACGTTAATCCTTACGAAAGGTTCTCTTATGACAACATCTCATCGCCCTCCTGTACACCGCCAATCTATTCAACTCGTGCCCCCAAAGACAGTCGGGCAGACCCACGGACTCTATACCTATGCTGAAGTGGTCTATGAGTCGCTTCTAGGAGGGCGATCGCGCACCAATAAGATTGCACCATCTGCGACCAGGCATCACTTTGCAGTTGAGGGCACAGCGATAGAAGCTTACATCGTGCTGATGCTGCACAACCTACTGATTGACCATGCTACCCCAACAGCTCGGCAGCAGCTTCAGCACACGATCCATCTGGATAGCATTCCAAAATACGAAGTTTTAGTTCACGAAAATGCTCTCCGGCTGCGCTCGATCGTTGGCCTCTCACGTTGCTTGCTCCATGCAAATTACGTACCCAACAGTCGAAAGTTGAGAGTCATCCATTCAGATTTTTCAGATCAAGATACTCTCCTGCTGGGGCAGGCAATCTACCAACATTTTGGCTGGCTGTACACCAATTCAATTCCGCCGACTGCACTACCTAATACAACATCGATTCCGGTGCCTTCTCCCTCCCGAATCAGTATGGGCAATCGCTTGCGAGATTGGAGATAAGAGATGAGATAGACTCTTTTTCAGGATGCTTGTCGCAAGCATCCTGAAAATATTTTTGTAACACGGAGATGCGTGTCAATGTCTTCTGAGGAAAGCCTTGAGTTTGACGTTTCTTCACCTGATGTTCAGGTTGCAATCTCCCATTGGCGGCAGTTTCGGCCCACTATGACCGCTGAATTGGAAGCAAAAGGCGAATTGGAACAAGTCGCAATTGCAGCGGTTACTTCAGCTTTTGAACTAGAGCGAACGCTGCACATGGATTTGAGTCGTCGGGGATACGACTCTCCCACCGCCTTTGTGCTTGCCCAACGAATTGCACAAGAACGATTTGTCTTGCTGCCATCAGAGGAAGATGTACCCGATCTGTTTGCCTATCAACAAGCCGTGATGGAGCACGAGCCTAATGCCAACGAACTACCGGATTCAACTAGATAACTTACCCCCGCTAGGTCCGAAGCTCCGAGCGAGGCGGAATATTCAGGCGATCTCACTGGTTAAAGAATTAGAACAAACCGGGAAGCGCGCCACCCCAGCAGATCAAGATATTCTGGCTCGATTTTCAGGATGGGGTTCACTCCCAGATATTTTTACTACCAAAGAGGATTGGAGAGGCTTACAGACCGAACTGCGATCGCTTCTCAGTGAGGATGAGTATGATTCCGCACGGGCCGCTATCCTTAATGCCCACTACACCTCTCCAGAGGTAATTCAGGGTATTTATTCAGGTCTACAATCGTTGGGCTTTAAGGGTGGGCGCATTTTAGATCCCTCAATGGGTGCAACGGGGAATTTTGAGGGATTGATGCCCCGCCGAATGTCTGAGACCTCCAACATTGTCGGGATTGAGTTAGATGCAATTTCTGGCAAAATTGCCAAGCAGTTGTATTCAGAAGCAACCATTCACATTGCTGGGTTCGAGACGGTTCCCACTCCCGAAAAATATTTTGACCTGACGATCTCCAACGTGCCCTTCTGCGAAGTGGGCGTTGCCGATCCAAAATATAGAGCTGCAAAGACGCTCCACGACTACTTCTTTCTAAAGGGATTGAATTCTGTTCGGCATGGGGGATTGCTGGTTTACATCACCTCAACAGGCACGATGCAATCACGGCGAGGACAGGCTGTGCGAGAACAGTTGGCGCAGCAAGCGAATCTGATTGGGGCACTTCGGTTGCCGGGAGACGCTTTTAAAAAGTTTGCGGGAACCGAGGTAACGACCGATTTAATTATTTTGCAACGTTTGGGAGCCGGGATTGAACCGAACGGGATTCAATGGACTGAGCTAACTGAATCCTCAGTTTTGGGGCAAGACGGAAAACCGCTACGAATTAACGAGTATTATACTGAACGGCCTCATCTGATGCTAGGAGAGATGGGCGACGACAAGCTCCATCCCGGACGATTGGCCCTGACCGGAGATGGGCGCGATCTACGGATTGCGATTCAACAATGCTTTGAGCGAGAGTTCCCTAAAAATATTTATCAAAAAGCAACCCAAGTTGCTTTTGAAGAGAGTGCCTTTCAACTGCAAGCCATTCCGATTCCCCCAGATCTGGATGAGGTAAAACCTCAAGCCTTTACTAAAGTCCCACTTGGATTAGATGTCGTGCTGATGCAGCGACGTGGGGATCTATTGCATTCAGTTGGCTATGAGGGGAAAAAGCTTGAGCGATGCCTGAAGCTGATGGAACTGCGAGATGTGGCCCAACAGGTGCTTAATGTACAGCTCGAAACGGACTCTGATGCTCAACTGCAAGAAGCTCAGGCGGAACTAAGTCGAGTCTATGATGCGTTTGTCAAAAAATATGGCTCTGTACATGATCGCGCTAACGGACTTGTGTTCCGCAGTGATCCAGATTATTCGTTGCTCTTAGCTCTAGAAAACTACGACTCAGATCTAAAAACAGCTACAAAAACGCCGATATTTACGCAAAGAACTGTTTCACAATCTTTCTTCCAGGAATCAGCCGAAACACCTAAAGAGGCGCTTTTGTATTGCCTCAACGAAAAGGGATATGTGGACGTGACCTATATCGGGGAACTGGTTGATCTGCCAGAAAACGAGGCCACTAAAGCATTACAGGCTGAAGGATTAATTTTTCGTGATCCGAAATCTAAGCAGTGGCAAACTGAGGACGACTATCTGAGTGGCAATGTTCGATCAAAGCTGCAAGCGGCCAAGCTTGCAGCAGAAACAGATCCTCAGTATCAGGTGAATGTGGATGCTCTAGTCGCAGTGCAACCAGAACCGCTACTCCCTGGCGATATTGATGTGCGCCTTGGCTCAGCCTGGGTTCCACCTGAAGATATCCAAGATTTTTTGCTGGAAACATTAGATCTTAAAGAAAAAACCGCCATTGCCGTTCGCTATTCTAAGCTTGCGGGTGGTTGGGGAGTGCATGGAGAATACTTCGCTAAAAACTCAGCTATCAACAACTCAATTTTAGGTACCTCTCGATGCTCTGCCCTGCGCCTAGTCGAACTGGCCCTTAACCTCAAAAACCCAGTTGTGTACGACACGCTTGAGGATCGGCAGGTGATCAACCGGGACGAAACCGCAGCCGCCCGACTCAAGCAGGAGGAGTTGAAAGTTCGCTTTAAGGATTGGATTTGGCAATCGCCTGAACGCACCGAGCGCTTAACCAAACTCTACAACCAACGATTCAATACCTTCCGACCTCGCATCTACAACGGGGCACACCTCACACTGCCTGGAGCAAACCCTACAATTCAGTTTCGACCTCACCAGAAAAACGCAATTTGGCGAACGCTTCAAGAAGGCAATACTCTACTCGCGCACTGCGTCGGGGCTGGGAAAACCTTTGCCATGATTGCATCTGCGATGGAAGGCCGACGATTGGGTTTGGCCCAAAAACCCATGATCATTGTACCCAACCACTTACTCGAACAGTGGGCAAAAGATTGGAAACTCCTCTACCCCAATGCAAATATTTTGGCAGCAGACAAGACAGACTCGTCTGCCCAAAATCGAGCTGAGCTGACCGCCCGGATCGCAACAGGTGATTGGGATGCAGTTATCGTCACCCATTCAGCGTTTGGAAAGCTCCGCCTCAACCCCGACACTCAAAAAGCATTTTATAAAGAGCAAATTGATCTCATCAAGGATGCGATCGCAGAAACCGGACAAAGTGAAGAATCTAGAGCTGTTGTAAAACAGCTTGAACGGCAACGCAAGCGTTTGCAAAAGAGCGTTGATGGTTTGAATAACCCAAAACGCAAAGACAATGGATTAACCTTTGAACAACTGGGTGTAGATCTGCTGATCGTAGATGAAGCACATATGTTCAAGAATTTAGGATACACCTCTCAGATGAACAATGTCGCCGGATTGCCCAATACCAATAGCGATCGCGCTATGGATCTGTATATGAAGGCGCGCTACCTGGCTCAGCAACACGGAGAAGGGAAAGGGCTTGTATTCGCAACTGCAACACCGATTGCAAATACGATGGCGGAGGTCTACACAATGCAACGCTACTTGCAGCCCCAACTCCTTGAAGATCTGGGCCTTTCAGGGTTTGATGCCTGGGCCTCTACGTTCGGGGAAACAGTTACGGCTCCTGAAATTAGTCCTGCTGGCAGCTACCGCGTCAAAACTCGGTTTGCTAGATTTGTCAACGTGCCGGAACTCATGAACGCCTTCCGTCAGATTGCAGACATTCAAACTAAGGAAATGCTGAATCTGCCAACTCCAAGCATTGTCGGAGGCAAGCCTGAAGTTATTGCTACCCTCTCCTCAGATTTACAACTCGCTTTTACCGAAACCCTGGCAAAGCGGGCTGAAAATATTTCAAAGGCTGATCCACGCTCCGATAATATGCTCCTCATCACGACAGAGGGACGCAAATCTACGCTGGATATGCGGTTGATCAATCCGCATTTACCTCACGAGCGTAATAAAGTTGATGCGTTTGTCGAAGATTCCTTTGCTGCATGGCAAGAGAGCCGAGAACAGAAGTCAACCCATTTAGCTTTTTGCTATCTAGGCACTCCCAAAACCACCAAATCCAGGTTTGAGGATGCGGTCAAACATTTTTCAGTCTACGAATATATTAAAACTCGCTTGGTTGAGATGGGGATGCCAGCGGATCAGATCGTTTTTGCTCAAGATGCCAAAAGTGATGCTCAAAAGCTTAAGCTACAACAGAAATTTAATAGTGGAGATATACATCTCCTTATCTCCGGTCAGCAATTGGAGACAGGATTTAACGGGCAGCAGAGACTTAAATATTTATCTACACTGACCCCTCCTTGGCGACCGGATCAGATCGAACAGGCTGAGGGCCGTGCGCTCCGGCAGGGCAACCAAAATGAGTCCGTTGTGATTCGTCGCTACGTCACTCAGGGGCGCAACAACCGACCCTCTTTCGATGGTTACAACTGGCAAACCCTGGAGAGCAAAAAGAAAAGTATCGATCAGATAATGGCTGGGAATAGCGAGGTGCGCTCAGTTGATGACCTCTCGGATGCGGCCCTGACCTTCGCTGAGGTGAAGGCGATCGCTACGGGCAATCCTCTAATTCTAGAAAAAGCCGAAATTGATAATCAGGTAAGTCAACTCTCGTCGCTGAAGCGATCGCACCTGAATACGACTTATCGGATGCAGCAGCAGCTTTCGTTCTTACCAGCCCGAATTCAGGATTGTGAACAGGCGATTCCAATCCTTGAGCAAGATACCGCAAGGATTCCGGCCGACTTCTCATTTGAGAACTTCAGCGCTGAACTGGAAGGTCTGACCTATTATGACCCCCGTGAATTTGCCAAAGTACTGCTCAAGCGGGAGTTTCCGGTAAGCCTAGATTACAAGAAGGTTGGTTCAGTTGCTGGATTCGAGATTGGTATCAGATCTAAAGCTGAAAGGAGCGGAACAGATAGCCCCCTATGCCTCCAGGGAGCAGGAACTTACTACCCCAAAATTTCACACTCTTATGCTGAAACAACTCAAAATATCGTGACCGAACTTCAACACATCTCGGTTCGACTGGCGAATGCTCGCTCTCACCTAAACACTGCGATTGCGGATCTAAAGACGCTATCTGGTAATCAAAATATGGTGTTTCCTAAGGAAGCAGAGTTGCAAGCAGCCCTCACCCGGCAGCACCAAATCAATATGGAGTTAGGGCTATATCAGAACAATGCGGTTGAGGCAGTGGAGGAGGAAGCCGAATCATCCAGCCAGAGCGAGGATGAAGAGTCAAACGAGGCGTTAGACATCGATGACATTCCTTCTCAAGCTTGGATGCCTCCAGAACCCGATTCTCAAAATATTTTGGATTCAGATTCTCCTTCTACTTCTCCCGAATTACCAGAGCCGAATGATCTAGACCTCTATAATCCGACCTTGCAGGAGATGCGGAATTGGGCAATGGACGCGCTTGTACTAGGGCATGCCTCTTCTTATCTAGCGCGAGTAAGAGCGCTTGCGACTGAGATGCTGCAAGGAACAGATCAGGCTGATTTGCCTTCAGACCAGAGAGATCCGAACTTCACCAATCCAAACTTCACCTTGAGCAAAGAAGCCGTTCAGGCGATGCACACTGCCCATAAAGCTTCTATTGCGCTGCGATCGCCCTCTCTCGATGATTTAAGGCAATGGTACGTTCAAGCAGCCGAACAAGGACAAACCGTTTTGCTCCCAGCAATTGCTGCATTAGGCAAACAAATGAAGAAAGCAGATGCAGAACAGATGGTCTTGCCGTATGACCACTGGCACCAGATGCAGGCTTCACGTTCAAGGAGTCTAGAGCCAGCTTCAGATCCTCAAGAGATTTGTCGCTAAAATAGCCCCAACTTTAATAAGGCATCGATTGCTACCCGCTTTTCAGCTTCTTTGCATTTGCCGCGTGCTGTCCCCACACTATAGACTTGCCCTACAATTCGAGCTTCCACTATTCGAATGCGATCATGGTCAGGGCCAGATTCGTGAATCACAACATACTGGGGACACACGCTATGCCCAGCTAAAGCGTATTGTTGCAGCCTGCCTTTGGGGTCTACCAGATAGGTTGGGTTGGGAGCAGAGGCATTCATTAGGGAACGTTCCACTACTTGGTCAAATAAGGGTTCTACCAACTCAATATCTGAATCCAAATGTAGACTTCCCCATCTGATTCGGCATACCCAGTACCAGAATCGGTTGCCGACTCAGACAGATCTTCAGACCTGGTTTGCTAACCCTGCCAACGGCCTTGGCACCCTGGGCGGCTGGCATAACGTTGTTTGGATTGATGTGGATGTGAAGCAGTTTAAGTCGCAGCAGACCTGCGACCAGCGGATCGCCGATTGTCTCAGCCAGCACCCGCTTTTGCAACAAACTTCTACCGAGCACACCCACAGCGCTGCGCCTGCAAGACGAAATCGGCCCCGACTTCATCATTGATGAGGCCAACTCCGACACCCTGCGCCAGCAGGTCGAAACCGCCCACCCCCAAACCGTCGCTGAGTTACGGGAGGAAGAGGCGAAACGAAGAGAACGAAAATATAAAAAACAGGCCGAAGACCAACTAGCCCTACCCCTGACAGAAGAATAAGCCATGTCAGCCCGCATCTCTTCCACAATGCCCTCCAAAAAGATGGGTGGACAGTTACCGACGACCTACTCACCGTTCGGTACGGACAGGATTGAGTGGCAATCGATTTAGGCGCAGAACGCATATTGGCCGCTGAGCGCGGTAGCGAAAAGATAGCTGTAGAAATCAAAAGCTTCTTGGGCGAGTCAGAACTGTTTGACTCCCATGCCGCCTAGTCCAATTCCTCAACTCTCGTCTCGCTCTACAAAATAGTGAACCTGATCGCACCCTTTACCTAGCGGTGCCTGAAGAAACCCAAAAATCCTTATTCAGTCGCAGCTTAGCCTCTGCCTCAGTGCAGCAATACCAAGTCAAACTACTGATCTACAATCCAGAACAAGAGGTAATTGTACAATGGCAGTCCTAGATACCTACAGCCAATACATTCAATCTCTATTGAAAAAATACAGCCAGCCCGCTAAGGCTGACCCATCGGTGGAGACCCAACTCGTTTTTGATACCCTCCACCATCATTACCAACTCTTGGAAGTTGGCTGGGCTGGGCGCGATCGCATTTATGACTGCATTCTCCATCTCGATATCAAAGACAACAAAATCTGGATTCAGCGCAACACAACAGATGCCCAAATCGCTGAAGAACTTGTCGAAATGGGTGTGCCAAAGTCTGACATTGTGCTGGGCCTACAAGCACCCTACAAGCGTCCTTACACCGAGTTTGGAGTAGCTTAATATCTCGGCAATGTACCCTCAGTCTCTAGATGTTGAGCAGGATATGTGCGATCGCCGTGGAAGCTACCAAGCATGACCACCACGCACACATTCTTCGATGTACTTTCACAACACCGGCGTTGCTGAATCAGTCTATAAAACAGTTTTTGAAAGCCTTGTAGTTCTATCCCCAATCCGGCGAAATCATAGCGTCATTCAGCAACGCCTACTCTCGATGGGCGACACAGCCGAACGGGTCTTTGGCCGTAAGAATTTTATGGAGCTGTATGCCGTCTTTAGAAGCTCGGTACTGTACAAGGTCAAGACCAAGGCAGGCTATGTAATTGGCACATCACCGGGGTAATTTTGCCCGTAGATGGCGGTCTAACCGTGCTGTGACAGTAAGGACCTTATGCGTAGCGTCCTCTTCGTAGACGAGGAGACCTGACCCCAGCAGCTGCTTCTCCTCTCAGATTTATCCAACGCGACGTTGGACAAATCTGAGAGGTACCTCGGCGTAAGCCAAAACGACTAGCTGCGCGAGCAGGAAACTATTCAAGCAAGGTGGAACGCGATGCAACGGGGCTAAGTCTTCAAAGGTTCTCGATGAACGTTTTTGGTGTCATCCCTTCGACCTGCTTAAACACTCGAGTAAAGTGAGATTGATCGGTAAAACCAAACAGATAAGCAACTTGAGCAATGGCTTCTCCCTGTTTGAGAAACTGACTAGCCTTCTTAATACGTCGCTTAAGCAAATACTTATGGGGCGTCAGTCCAATGGCATCCTTGAATAACCGCGCGAAATGGAATTTGCTCAAGCCCGCCTCTAGCGCTAGATCTGACAGACTGAGATCTTCCATGAGATGAGCTTCGATATAGTCAATCACGCCGCCCAACCGCTGGCGCTCAATAGGGTGTAAATCAAGAAGATTGATAGGAGTATCAACACTGTAGTGATTGACGAAGTGAGCGACTAACGCCGTAGACAGGGTATCGGCATAGAGGCGGCCATTAGGGCCGCCCATCTCGGCCTCAATCAGCAGGGCTTGCATCAGTGTTTGTAGATGCTTGTCCTTCGCCTGGTGTTGTCGCTTGAAAATCTGCCGTTCCAGCAGTGGTTGGTCGGGCAGCAGCTCTACTACCTTTTGCGGATCAATGGTGAGCAGCACAAACTGATTGCGCCCGCTGATGCGGTGGGAGAAGGGCACACCTGCCGGATTCACCCACAGGTCTCCCGTTTCGTACCGGTGGGTTTTGAAGGTTTTGCCGTCCTTCCATTCCCACTCAAAGGCAGGGCCTGTGTTCATGGCGAAGTAATGTTGGGGGACGGTGACATCCTCTGGGGTGAATTCTTCGTTCTCACCCTTTTCGATATAGACACCGTCCCAAGAGAGGTCTTTGCTGGAGACGAGAACTTGGCCAGCAGTGACGTCAGGCTTGGGGGTCAGGGTATGGCTATCGACAAAAATGATCTGGCTTTGCATAGGGGCTGACCCAGTGAATTAGCCGAGCGCAATTTTCTACCAAAACTCAGCAATCCGCTGCAAGAGCCCATTTGAGGATTGTCCGATAGTGGTAATTGTAAGCCAAACACAAGGCTTCTAACCTTCACGCCGCGACGGGAGACTCAGCATGGATTACTACACTTTGGGCAAGACCGGATTGAAAGTCAGCCGCCTAGCACTCGGTACCATGACATTCGGCGATGACTGGGGCTGGGGAGCCGATGAGGCTAATGCCCGCCAGTTGTTTGATACCTACCTAAAAGCAGGTGGCAACTTTATCGATACCGCCGACTTGTATACCAATGGCAATAGCGAACGGATGCTGGGCCGGTTTGTGAAAGAAAGTGGGACGCGCGACCGCGTCATCATCACCACCAAGTTCAGCTACAACGCTGAACCCGGCAACCCCAATGCTGGCGGTAACGGACGCAAGAACATTCTGCGCGCCGTCGAAGGCTCTCTGCAGCGGTTGGACACCGACTACATCGACGTCTACATGCTGCACACCTGGGATCAAGTCACCCCGGCTGAAGAGGTCATGCGCACCCTAGAGGATCTAGTGCGGTCCGGCAAAGTTCGGTATGTCGCGCTATCGGATGCTCCTGCCTGGTATGTGGCTCAAGCCCAGACCCTAGCCCGAGAGCGCCACTGGGAACCTATCAGCACCGTACAACTGGAATATTCCCTGGCGGAGCGCAACATTGAGTTTGAATACACCGCCCTGGCCCAGCAATTGGATACCAGCATTATGGCCTGGTCGCCTTTGGGGAGCGGGCTGCTGTCGGGCAAGTACCGCCCCTCTGAGGACGGTGGTGAAGGCTCAGGTCGGTTGGCAATGCTGGCCAATAGCGGCAATCCGGCCTTCAACAAGTTCACCGAAAAAAACTGGGCGGTTGTGTCCGAGCTAGAAGCGGTTGCCAAGGAACTGGATCGCTCTATGGCTCAGGTGGCACTGAATTGGGTCGCCCACCGTCCTGCTGTGGCTTCCGTCATCGTCGGGGCAACTAAGCTGCACCAGCTGAAAGACAACCTCAGTGCTCTGGACTTTGAGATTCCGGCAGAGCTACAGCAACGGCTGAATAAAGTCAGCCGTCCAGAAAGCCGATTCCCTTACACCTTCTTCGAGCCCGGCTTGCAAGGCATGATCACTGGCGGCGCAACGGTAGGCGATAAGCCCACTTCCTACCGACCGCCCATTTTGATTCAGGGGAGCGGGGCAGGCGTCGGTGCAAGCAACGAGTAGAAATTTTCTACAGCAGCAATTTCTTAAGCTTCTGGCTCCATCAAGATTGCCAACTCCGACTATTCATCTGCGTCCAACTATTCTTCCAAGCTCATGCCCTTTATCAATCGTCGACAAGTTCTCACAATTGGCAGTGCCGCTGCGGCAGGTTTAGCCGCTGTATCACTCGGCCAAGCTAACGCCAATACGCTTAATCCACCTGAAAGCGAGGCTGAAATTACAGTCAATCCAGAAGGTCGCTTTGCTGGCAAAGTCGTGCTGATCACGGGCGCAACGTCTGGCATTGGCGCGGCGACCGCTCAGGCTTTTGCCCGAGAAGGTGCGAAGGTGGCTTTTAATGGACGCCGCGCCAACTTGGGACGGCAAGTTGAAAGTGAAATTCGCTCTTTTGGCGGCGAGGCGACTTACATTCAATCAGATGTGCGTAACCCCGAGCAGGTTGAGCAGTTTGTTACTGCAACGGTTGAAAAATATGGTCGTTTGGATATCGCTTTTAATAACGCGGGTGTCTTCATGACTCCTGCTGAGATTCAAGACATGGATCTTGAAAACTATCGCAATCTGATTGCGACAAATTTGGACGGGGTGTTTTACGCCATGCGGTATGAACTACCCATCATGATTGAGCAGAATAGCGGCATTATCGTCAATATGTCATCCGTTGCAGGGCACCGAGGGTTTGCTAATACTCCCCATTACAACGCCAGCAAGCATGGTGTGATCGGTTTGACGAAAGCTGCCGCTACGGCCAACGCCAAACGCAACATTCGCATCAACTCCATTTCTCCCTTAGCCGTCGATACCCCAATGCTGCGCCGTTCATTTGAGTATCAAGGGCTGACCTATGAGCAAATGGCTCCTAACTTCGTTACACCCCGCATTATGACGACAGCAGAAATGGCCAATACCGTCATGTTTTTGGCCTCGGATGAAGCAACTGCCATCAACGGTATGGATCTAGATGTGACGGGTGGGCAACTTGCTTGAGCCCCAACTTTCCCATTATTCGGAGCTTTCGACATGAGAAATTTGTTTGCTGCAGCGATCGCTACTTCGGTCATTAGTATTTCGATTCCTGCGATCGCGCAAACCCCAACATCCAGCCCTACATCGCCATACGTCACATCTGTTTCACGCATCCAAACCATAGACGAAGCAGCCATTGCGACAATAGTTCGTAGCGTTGCTAATTTAGCTGATCAGGGCGATTTTGAAACCTTAGAATCCCTCTTCGCTAACGAGATTCAGGTCGATTACACCTCCCTGTTTGGCGGCGAGATCCAAACTCAGACGCCAGAGGGCTTGATGACTGCCTGGGCTTCGGTGCTGCCCGGATTTGACCAAACCTACCACGCCCTCTCGAATATTCAAGTTGACGTGAAAGGCGATCGCGCTACCGCAACTGCCGATGTCACCGCTAGTCACTACCTTAGCGACAACTACTGGCAGGTGTCCGGGCAATACGAGTATCAGTTAGTACGTCAACCCCATCACTGGCAGGTCGAAACCATGACGTTCCAACTCAGCGATGAACAGGGCGATCGTGCTTTGCTAGAGCAAGCCGCCGCCGCCGCTGCCGATACCCCCTCAAGTTATCTTCAGCAGCAGCAAACCGAACAGGCGGTGCGAGCCTTTCTTACCAGCCTAGAAACCAAGGACATGGACGTCTTTGCCACAGTTTGGGCAGAAGACGCCGTGCAGGATATGCCCTACGCCCCCGAAGGATTTCCCCGTCGAGTGGAAGGCCGAGACAATCTGACCCAGCACTATGGAGCGTGGCCGGAGGTTAGCGGCGAGGCGAATTTTACTAATGAACTGGTGTTTTACCCCATGGAAGACCCAACAATGGTGTTTGCCGAATGGCGTGGAGTGGTCGAAATCATTCCCACGGGGCGTATCTATGACCAGCGCTATGGTGGGCTTTTTCGAGTCGTAGACGGCAAAATTGTGCTATTTCGGGAGTATTTCAACCCCATCGTATTCGTCGAGTCGTTTGGCCTAAATGAGGGTGGGGAGTTTGACAATCAGTAGCACAGTCTTCCTCCCTATCTACGCTGTTGAACTGGAAGTTGGAGTAGCTGCCCGCGCCTCAGTGAGTATCCCAATCTCTCTCCAGCGGTTCTTTCGTGAACAGTTCCAAAATTTGTCCAGCGTTGCGCTGGACAATTACAGGGTAAGCTCAACCGGCTAGTTGTGCGCGCAGGCAACTATTCAACTCACAAGCCTTCAGCAAGTTAAGGCTCTTGAGCACTCGGCTTGATCGATAATCACCTCAGTTACATCCCAGCAGTGTCATTCTGCCCATTCAAGGTCAATATTTCAGGAAACAGATTGATTGCAGGCGGTCTGACGCTCGGCATCACCTGCGCCCCTATTCAAGACACATACACCCGACGGCCCATCATAGGGCGTTGGGTGCATGCTGTTGTTATATGAGACCAATGTGAGCACTATTATTCTTTATATTCTTTAATCTTGAGCTGAGGCACATATGCATAGATTTCTGCGGGCCGTAGCGACTCAGCCAAGAGCCATGCCTCATGCTCATGACTGATCGATGCCAGCCAGACTATATCTCCTGAAGCATAGAAAGCTAAGTCCTCCGGAAGGCGTGGGTGCAACCAAGAGTAAAGGCCACCTGCCGCGTGTAACAAATTCACGGACCCATCCTCAATCCGATACCGCTGCACGATAGCTTCATGACCAAGTAGCTCTTGCCTAGGCCATTTGTTTGTCCTTATATTTGAGACAAGAAACGGCTTGAGCGCATGTTTTATCTCGTAGGCCGAGTGCTCGAATGTAAGTTGATCTCTCCATACTAGAGAAAACGACTCACAATTTGAGGCAGCAAAGTTAAGCAGATCAATGTAAGTCTGTCCCTTCGGCTCAGCTACAATTTCAAATTTTGGATTCATAAAACAACACTCCGAACAGTTTTTCGGGGTGGGTTGGAGAAAAGCTATCCACCGCATAGAGTGCAGGTGCAAGTAAAACACGGTGCACAGATAAATAGCCTCAACCGCATTTTAGCGGGTCTGCTGACGACAGCAGGCCATATAGCAAACCGCAGTGACAGTTTCTGCTGACCTTGATAGTGACGATTTTTGTAGTCTGTGGCAAGGTCAACTACACAAACCTGAGTCGATACAGTGACTACTGTGAGCGAACGTATCGGCGACATTTTGAACAAGGTCTAGGCCTGGAGGGCTTGAATCAAGCGTTGATTGAGCAGGTCACTGCGGACGATAGCACCCAAATTGCCGTGGTGGATTACATATTCACCGAGAAAAAATGCCAGTTTGATGGCCCTCAATTGGCTCAAGCGGCCTTGCAATTGGCTCAAGTGGAGGTTGAACCGACTGAACCGCTCAGTTTCTCTATTGCCTCCTTCAAACGGCAGGCCCTCAATGCCCATCTTCTAGACCTATTTGTAGCCATGTTTGACATGGCTCAAATGTATTGTTCTACCATCGCTAATAATTCTTGCTTGAAACGATCGCGTACCCCTGTAGGTGAGACGATGACACATTCAGAGCCGTAGCGACGGATATCCCGCATAAGCCAAAAGGGATTGACGACATTTCGAGTGACCTGTCGAACATCGCCAATGACTTCATCATGAGTGTCGTCGTCTTTAGGTTCATAGGCTTTTACAAGCCATCCTTTGAAGTGCAACTGCACTTGAACAGCATCAAATCTCCCCTGCCACTCGCCACTGGCAGGAAATACTCCCTGAATGCGATCGAGCCGGAGGCAACGATTATGCCGAAGCTCAGGCAAATCTTTACTATCCTCGGTTTCATCGCACCAAATTTGCAGATAGTAACGCTTCTCGTACAGGATGACTTCGGCATGGCGAACTGTATATTCCAGGGCTTGCCCTTGAGAATTCTGATAAAAGAGGCGGAAGGGTTGGTTTTGGTCAATAAGTTGGTCAACCTCACCTCGCCAGCCTTGCAGGGGTTGGCTAAGCTGCTGGACAAGGCTTTGCCGTAGGGGAGCCTCCATCTCCCCCCGATCCAATAAAAGTGTAAGTACACTTTTGGCTTCTTCAATATGCCCTGCGTCGATCAGATCTCGAATGCCCTGGCGTAAAGCCTTGACCTGCGAGGTATTGAGTTTGAATGGATGTCCGACCTCAAACTCCTGCTGCGCGAGCGCAGTCACCAAAGCAGAGGGGCTAGGATTGTTGCCCCAACGCTTACCCAGGCGTTCTGCGATCGCCTCCAGCTTTGCCTTCGTTCCAGGAGGAACCGACAGGGTTAAAGTTTCCTTTTTTCTAGGCATTTTCCAGCAAGAATCAAAAATACACTTGCACTTTCAAGAAAGCTGTGTGATACTTTCTTTTGTAATTGCATTATATCCTTTCGATACCAAGCTTACGTATATGTAATTGGCATTTGAGCCAGGGAGATGGCTATGACGCAGTTGGAAAAGCTATCTACGGTACTAGCGGATGGCCGTTGGCATTCGACGGAAGAACTGGTGCAGGAGGTAGGGCACCGCTTCTCGGCAACCATGCATACGGCTGCTAAGAAGTACAGCTACCGCTTCGAGAAGCGACGGGGGGGCGATCGCCAGTTCGAGTATCGGATGCTAGCTGCCGTAAGCTCGGCCAATTAAGCAGCCTAAGCGTTTGAGAGTTGAGGAATTGTGATGATTGGAGTGGTTGGATGGCGATCGCAGTTAGACTGAACCCGCTCACTGAAAATGGGTAGAAGAATCCGTATTACTTAATACTTTTAATTTAAGAACTTGCTATGCCGGACTACACCCTTAAACTCAAACCTGTTTACTCTCAAACAGTGCTAACCCCTGAAGGTGTGACGTTACCAGGCGGCTGGTCGCTTTCCTGGCATCAGGCGGAAACCTTCAAGGCGCTGAGTGATCCTAATCTGGATGTTGTATTTAATACAGCTATGACTGGGGATGGCAAAAGTTTGGCGGCATTCTTACGGGCAATGTCTGGAAAAACTTATACGTTGGCCATGTATCCCACAAATGAGCTAGCACGGGATCAGGAACGGCAAGTTCAAGATTATAAAGAGAAATTTCAGCCAAAGTATGATCCACAAATTTATCGGTTGACAGGAGCGACGTTAGAAAATTTTGTTGAAGAGAATCAACTGTCTTCAAAACAGCAAGGGATTATTAATTCAGTTGATAATTCAGAAATTTTGCTGACCAATCCAGATATTTTTCACTATATTCATCAGTTTCGTTACTTAAGGCGTGATCCGAAAAATCCTCGTCGTGGTGACAATGCTGATAAGGTTTTTCGTAAAGTTGACAACCTTTACAAATTGTTTGTCTTTGACGAATTTCACATCTTCTCATCTCCTCAAATAGCTAGTGTGTTTAATGCCATGTTACTCATGAAGCACACAGGCTATCAAGGAAAGTTTTTATTCCTTTCTGCAACCCCTAATGAACTATTGCAAGGTTTTTTAATGAAGGCGGGTTTGAACTGTCATTCAGTTAATCCAGTTGAACAAGGAAAGTATATCTTTTCATCTACTAGTAATAAAGACTGGCGACCCATTAGCCAAGAAATTAATTTGACGTTTCCAGATGACCTTCAGC
Source organism: Kaiparowitsia implicata GSE-PSE-MK54-09C (assembly GCA_019359435.1). GTDB lineage: Bacteria > Cyanobacteriota > Cyanobacteriia > Elainellales > Elainellaceae > Kaiparowitsia > Kaiparowitsia implicata. Next base: position 2,772 of record JAHHHI010000007.1, on the reverse strand, counting down.
CCAATGCTAAATCTGCTTATGATTGGATGAGCGAAAATGCTAAAGATATCATTCTTAAGTTTTTCCTAGATCATCCTGGAAGTAAGGGAGCGATTATCCTTAATTCGATTGCAGCAGTCTATAAGCTATTGGGGAAATTACAGCCGTTGTTCAAACAGCATAATTTGGCTGTTTTACCCAACACTAGCCTGACGGGTGATAGTGAACGGGCACGATCGATTACTGACGCCGATCTACTGATTGGAACCTCTACGATTGATGTTGGAGTTGATTTTAAGATTAATTTTTTAGTTTTTGAAGCAGCCGATGCAGGTAACTTTATTCAACGATTTGGACGTTTAGGGAGACATCAAGGCTTTTCAGCCTACCAAGCCTATGCGTTAATTCCCAACTTTCTCGTTGCCAGGTTGTTTGAAAGTAAAGATGGCAAAGCTGCACCATTAACGAATGGAGAAGAATGCGATCGCATTTCCTTTACTGAGGCAATTCGTAAATCCTGGTCATTTGTCAACCAGTTTGAGGGGTATCCCAAACGCTGGGGCGCAATTCAATCATTTTATGTTTGGAATGAATTGCGGCAAATGAAAGAAACCTATCCGAATTCAGATCAGACGTTCAAAGCAGATATTCAAGCTACTTTGGAGATTAATGTTAAATCTCAGTACGGAGTTATTCAACGCTGTTTAGAGGCGAAACAACACAAAATCATTGATGAGGCCAGAAGTTTTCGAGGTAGTAGTCAATTAGATTGTGCAATTTATGATGCAACTAATTTAGACGAGCCAGAACGAGACAAATTCAAGACTTATAATTTACCCGGACTCCTGAGCAATTTTGTCTTTGAGGTGATTGAAGCGGATGAGTTTTTAGCCAAAGCCCAAAGAGCAGGATTACCTAAAAAACGATTTCAAGATGCACTGTGTTATCTACGTCTAACGAATTATCGAGAAGTCCGGGAAAACTGGTATTTTTACCATTCTGGTGATTTGAGTGAACTGGCGCGATTAGGAAAAGTCCAAATCTTAAAAGGAATCCAAGTGACAGCCGGGGCCAATGCTATTAGCAAAGCTCTGGGTCGGCGTGGAATTGTCTGCTACATTTCCGATCACCGACGAGGGGATTTGCGCGCCAAGTTAGGTTTACCAATGCAATTTCAGGCGTATGGTTTGAGCGATCGCCCAGATGACCGTGACCCGCCCTATACGATCGCCTTTGGCCAGTCTGCCCTTTTGCTCGAAACCCTTACCTGGTCATGGAAACCTCAAGAGGATGTGGGATGGATTTGTTGAGGAAATAGCCTCTTCCAGAACCTCTTACACTGAAGAAAAAGATTAGTTTATTGCGCGTTACCAGGAGAACATCTTATGTCTAACGATCAACTGTTATCTCGTATTTCAAGCGATCCAAACATCTGTTTTGGGAAACCTTGTGTTCGGGGACATCGTATCTGGGTGTCGCTCATTCTCGACCTATTAGCGAGTGGAGAAACGATGGATGATGTTTTAGAAGCCTACCCAAGCATTGAACGTGAAGATGTCTTAGCTTGCATTGCCTATGGTGCTGAGATGGCAAGAGGCGGGTGGATCGAAATTCCTTTAGGCCGCGACAAGGAAATCGCATGAAGATCAAGCTGGATGAAAATGTTGACCTCCGAGTAGTGCCACGCTTACAGGTAGCAGGTCACGATGTTGCCACTGTTCCAGAACAAGGACTGAGTTCTGCTCCCGATGTTCGAGTGATTGAGGTTTGCCGAAGTGAGGAAAGATGCCTGATTACAGCAGATCGAGGCTTCGGCAATCGCTCCCGCTTCGATCCAGCTATCTATGCAGGAATTGTCATTATCCGTCTCCCTGGTCAGCCCTCATTTGCCAGTTGGTGCGAGGCGATCGATACACTCATTGCAGGGCTGGAGCAAGCAGATGTGACAGGTAAGCTTTGGGTGGTACAGGGCAGCAGGATTCAGCAGTATCAAGCGCTCGAACCGGAGGAGCCTAGGAATGATTAGATTGCAGGAGGTGGAGAAGGGGCTTTGCCCGATATCAGAAGGCTACAGTATTTCAATACCTGAAAGGCTTTATGAACGCGCAGCACTGCACTGCATTCCCTTCTCCATATTTAGAGGTTACACCATGTTGGAGCATTCCATACCCATCAAGAGCAAGAAGTTTTAATCATAAGGCTACAGTAACCCTTTGACAATTTAGGTTGGGGCTGCCAGAATGGTGAAAACGTTCACCAAAGGATTTTCTATGCTTCTTCAACTGAGTGACAGTGATTTGGCACAAATGCCTCCCAACCTCTCTTCGGCTCTAGTGAGATGGTTACAGGATGGACAATTCAAATCTGCTATACCGTCCCAGTCTCGTAAGCCACAACTTAAGACTGATATTGAGCAATTGGCTCTAACCCTTGTTGACTTAGAGAAAACCAAGCAGACTTCCAAGAGTTTTTCAAAATCTGTGATATCTGATCAGGATTCAGTGCCCAGAGAGAAATTGGCTAGCCATTGTCACATTAGGCTTACTCAGTTATTTGCCGCAGGTATTACTAAATCAGGGATGCCAATTCGAGTCAGGTTAAAACAAGAGCTAGCTAAGAAGCGTGGGCATGATTACGTAACAAAGGGGTTGAGCATTTCTTCTAAAGGCAGGGTTGATTCATTGTAAGAGGTGAAAAATCTGGTCAATTTGGTTGGCGAGCGTTCGTAGAGCGGAGGTCAGCGAATGAAATCCATTGAGCCGGAGCACATTGATAGTAATGGTTCGAAATAGC
>JAHHHI010000006.1 GCA_019359435.1 Kaiparowitsia implicata GSE-PSE-MK54-09C | reverse complement strand
CTGTCTGGCGCTGCAAAGTCGTCCTCAACTCCCTGCCCAGTTTCTTTTTCTATATCATTCTTCGGTGTCTCAGAAGCTTTGAAGGGAGGAGCGAGGCAATATGTTAGTGGACATCTCGCTGTCGAGCAGTCCAGGGTCGTCTCCTCTCTTTAGTTCCGTCTCCCCATAACTGCTCTGTAACGGACGGAATAAAGTTCTCGGTTATGATACAAAGGTTGTCTACCGCCGTTGAGCTTCACCGTTAGGCACTGCATTAAATCGCTGGCTTTGACAATACCTTGAAATTGTCTGTTGGTAAGTAGTGATTTGTTGTTCACCCGCTTCGGGCATTTAGTGATCACTTTGCTGGATATATTCAATTGCAACAAGTAGGGCATTTAGCATAACTTCATAGCTCCGATCCGTCGAACGGTTTAGGGTCATCAGTTCTTGTTGTTCTCTAGTAATAAAACCGTAAATTGCTGCATTGACCATCCGCATCACATCGATCAACGCTTCTTCACTCAGTTTGTATAATTGCAGTGATTTTTGGAGGAGGTGCAGAGAGTCCTGAATGATTTCCACTTCCTCTGGATCTGTCGGTCGCATTTGGTATTGCATCATCACGGTATATCGAGCGGGATACCGTTGGGCAAAGTTACGGGTTGCTTGTGCCTTGACACGGAGCAAGGTATGAGGTTCTGTGATGCCGGTCATTTGGCTTTGGCAGTCCGTTAAATAAGTGCGCCAGATTTCTAAGGCTACGGCACGGCGCAGCCCTGTGTTGCCGTCCAAGTGTTTGTAGATGGCAGGTGGCTTGACCCCCAACTCCTGGGCAACTCGATTAACCCCCAATGCCGTTTCCCCGTCTCGATCAAGGCAATTGATCGCAGCCTGAACCACATCTTGCGGCGTTAAAGAATTTTCCTTGAGTGGGCGACCCATAGAGCATTAGTTAACCAAATTAACTAAAAGTGAATACAATTAACTTTATCAGAAATATCCTGGCTAACTCTCATGACGAATCTAGCCTTTGCCTCTGCCTATCAGCTTGCTCAGATGATTCGCGATCGCCAAGTCTCAGCAGTGGAAGTCCTCGACGCTTATCTGGCTCAAATCGCTCAGCATAACTCGAAGCTGAATGCCATTTGTACCCTGGATGAAGAAAACGCCCGTCACCGAGCTAAGCAGGCAGATGAAGCTTTAGGAAATGGAGAAATCTGGGGCGCTTTACATGGGGTTCCAGTCACCATCAAGGATATCTTTGAAACTGCAGGACTCCGCACCACAGCAGGGTATATTCCTCTCAAGGATTACATTCCTCAGCAAGATGCCACGGTCGTCGCAAGGTTGCGCTCCGCCGGAGCCGTCATTATGGGCAAAACCAACATGGCAGAATTGGCAGGGGATTACCAAAGTACCAATTCCCTCTTCCCACGGGTGAATAATCCCTGGAATCTTGACTACACCCCAGGGGGAAGTTCTGGAGGCAGTGCTGCTGCGGTTGCTGCTGGACTATCGCCTTTAGATTTAGGAAACGACTTGGCAGGTTCGGTTCGTCAGCCTGCTCATTTCTGCGGGGTCTATGGTTTAAAGCCAACTGATCGCCGCATTTCTACCGCAGGACAAATTCCAGAAGTCCCTGGGATGCCAGTCTGTATCCGACAAATGATTACAGTGGGCTGTTTTGCCCGATCCCTCGAAGACCTTCAACTCTGCTTTTCGTTGATTGCTGGAGCCGACGATCGCCGCCCTGATGTCCCACCCGTGCCGCTCGATATTCCTGCGGGGAAGTCTTTGCAAAATCTCAAAATCGCTTGGATTGATCAATGGGCTGAAGTGCCAGTTGCGTCTGAAATTCGAGCCGCGATGCAAGCTGTGAGGCAAAAGCTGGCTCAAGCTAATGTCCAAATTGACCCTTGGCTGCCCCAGGATTTTGACCTTACCAAGATACTGAACGTGTATGGACGGTTGGCCGCTTACCTTAATATCTATGCTCAACCTGTTGATCGCTACAACGTTCGCCGTAGTTTGACCCAACTCTTTCGCACCGCCACTCAAGGAGATCGCTCCCTTCGCAAGCTAGGCGATTTCAGCCGCCTTCTCCCAGAATTGTTAAATCCTAGCTTGAAAGGATATTTTCAAGTATTAACTGAGCGCGATCACTTTACGGCTCAACTTGATAGAGCGTTGGAGCCGTGGGATGTCTGGTTAACCCCAGTTGCTGCGACTGTGGCGTTCACCCATTGTCCTGCATGGGGTGCGGTAGACATTGATGGTAAACCCTATCCCCACGCCGTTGCCAATGGAGCTTACACAATGCCTTTTAATCTGAGCGGACATCCTGCTGTGATTGTTCCGATTGGGCAAACTCAGAATGGATTACCGATTGGAATGCAAATTGTGGGAAAACGTTGGCGTGAAATGGAATTGTTGGCGATTGCACAAGAACTCGATAAGGTGGTTGGAGACTTCCGCAATCCATTGGGCTATTGAAATCAGCGTTAGTTGCCATGCAGCCCAAACATTGCGTTTCAATGGACGGTGTAAGTATCCCCACAGAGCTGTGAAAGTTATCTACTCTTCGTTGGGGATACCGACCAATTGCCTAGCATAGGACCAGAGGCTGTACTGCATGATCTAATTGCCCCTGATTCAATCCCAGTCGTCCGGCTGACTGAAGTGTTTCGCCAAGCTCAAGCATCAGCGATTGTCAGCAATGCCCACCGAATTAATAGCGGTCAATTCCCGAAACTGGAACCTGTGTCCAGTGCTCCTCATAGCGATTGCTTGTGGATGAAGCTCTCCTACCTGGCGTAGCCGAGGTGGGAGTGTCCTATGCTAATCTCGAACTATCCTGAGTCCAGAGATCACATAGACAAGCCCAGCTTCTAAGCGACCGTCCAGAGCGTTTGCTGGAACGGCCCTCACTGTCCTTTCGGCGAGTGAGCTGAAGGATGCCTCTAGCCGCTATATTCTGCGCACCATTGAGGTTGCAGTTATAGCGCTTGCCAGATGGGAATTTTGCTAGCGCGTAGTTTTTCTTGTCGCGCCTAACAATGCCAGAACCATCGTAGGCCAGCTTTGAGGTGTAGGCGGCAACGATATCAATCACCTTGCCACCCACCTCTTGCCACTTCATTTCGGTGTAGTCGCGGATACTGGCCTTGAGCCAGCCGTGAAAGCGTTGGCGCAGGTTAGAACGTCGCCGCCCACCCGTCGCCTTCCACCCTTTCAGGTTCTCAAAGACAATCGCTTCTGAGTTGAACTCAGCCGCGATTTGCACAACCCGCTTAGAAACGATGTGGCTAATCTGCTGGTTGATGTTCCGGCACTTCCGGTAGGTATTAGTGCAAAACCCCTTGTGGAGTTTCCCGCCTTTGCCCATCGTCTTTGATGCCCGCATTGAGACGGACTTCAGCCGTTTGTCACGACGGTCTATGTCTCTTCCAGGGTGAATGAATTCACGATGGATTACAGTGCCGTCGTGGGTCACGACTGCCACGGTGGCCGTGGTGTTGATGCCCATGTCAACTGCTGTGACATTGCCATCAGGATACCGCTTCGCTGGGGTGCAGTGAAACGGAACCGAGAGGTGGCAAGCCTTGCCATTAAAGATCAAGTAAGGCGACAACATCATGTTGCCTGCCACTTCATGGCGATTACGGAGACCTGTGATTTGAACTGTTGTCCAAACCCAGTCAGACCCCATGAACACCTTGACCTCAACCTTGTCATAGCCGTGCAGCTTGTAGCACTGGCCCTTGTAAAGAGCGGGATAGCACCCTGCCGCAGCATTTAACCGAGGGGGTTTCGCATTCTTTCGCCTGCGGGATTGACCTCCTTGCCAATCCCAGTACCGGGTCATGTAGCTGCTAACCTGACCCGCCGCGAACATGATGGCGGCGCGGCGATAGTAGCTCGGGAACTTGTGGAACGTTGCATCCAGCAGCCCGTACTTTGGATTAGGGGTTTGGGCTGTTTTGTGGATGAGCCGTTCCACGGCGGGAACTAGCTCTTGGTTAGACAATCTCCCTAGATCCGGCCAGTGCATGAAGACAATCCCGACCAAGTGCCGACACAACCGACGATAGACCTGAACCGTTTTGCCCAGCTGCACTCGCTGCTCGGCAGTCGGGTTAAGCGTCCATTTATCGGTGCGGATAATTTTGGAAGGTTTTTTGGTCTTCATTGCCCTACTCTACTACAGTGAAGGAGGAAAGTAAGCACTGAACACATTGATGTATGGCAGCTAAGCTTAGATCGTTCTCTCACAGTGTTGCCTTGCTAAAGGTGCACATTGTGTTTGTCACCAAGTACCGGCATCCCGTCATCACTGAGGCGATAGAGGCAGACATCAAGGCATTGGCTGAGAGCATCTGCCTCAAAGTTGACTGCCTTCTTGAGGACGCAAAGGCGGATTTGGGGGACAAAGACCACATCCACTTGCTGGTGGACATGGCTCCAAAGGTGTCGGTGTCTAGGCTGTGTAACACCCTTAAAACGGTGACTAGCCGGGAGATTAGAAAGCGGTACGCTGAGGAATTGCGGCCCTATTACTGGAAGCCCGTTTTCTGGAAGCGTGGGTTTAGCGCAGTCTCTAGTGGTGGCGCACCCCTCTCCATCCTCAAGCAGTACATCGAGAATCAGCGCTATGACGACTAGACCCCGCCGCTCCTTGACCCCCACCCGCCCCGAGGTGGGGGAATGCGTCGCTAAAATTGTTCAATATTGCAGAACCTGAACAGGGTGTGCAAGCGATTCGAGATCTGATCACTCATCTGATTCCACAACTGGGATTTGATCCGTCGCGTAATGACAGGTGCTTTGCCCCATGGACTGGGGAGATGGAGGAACCGGTGAGCTCAACCAAACTTTGCAGGAACTCATGAATCCCCCACCCCTGGTAAGGCTGAACTGGTACAAGGGAGGATGACGCTGCGAGTGGGCGATCGCATTCTCCAGTTAAAGAATGACTACAACCGGGAGGTATTCAATGGCGACCTGGGCATGATTACGGCAATCGATGTGGAAGAACAAGAAATCAGCGCTCAGCTGGCGGGGCGTGAGGTGAGGTGACTTACGATTACGCCGACCTGAATGAAATTACCCTGGCTTTTGCCACCACAATCCATAAGTCTCAGGGAAGCGAATATCGTGTTGTGATCCTGCCTATGTTTATGCAGCACTTTATGATACTGTCGCGAAATTTGATTTATACCGGACTAACCCGCGCACGAGAGTTGGCCATCCTGGTGGGTGATAAAAAAGCTATTGGGCTTGCTATCCAGCAAGACAAGGATCAAGATCGATATACATTGCTTGCTAACCGCTTGCGGTGTTAAATCGCGATATTGGGCAAATTACCTGGCGGCATCGCTAGGTGTCCGCACAATAAAATTGGCATTGTAAAACTCATTGCTCTCAAGAATTTCAACTTCAAAGCCACCGAGCAGTACACCCATCCAAACCTCAATCCAGGGCACATCCGTTAAAACAGATCGAAGTTCAGCAAACGACATTGGTCCATCCAACGCGGCACCGATCCGCTGTGACCAGACTTCTACGTTCTCATCATGCGATAGTGAAAATATTTTCTTGCGCTGCTCCTCAGCAGATTCTATCCATGCTTCGACCGTCTTCTGCGGCAATGGCTTTAAGGGCTTGTTAGGCTGCGCCTTCTGGACAATGCGCTTTGGCACTGGATGTGAGAATTGTTCAGTGGGTAGGGACAAGCTTTGACGGAAGAAGCTGGATAAATCTAACTCTTCAAAAGATTCTGGTTGATCGTTTGCTAATCGATCGGCCCTCAACCAGCAAATTTCAGCAATCTGAGCAATGTATACCCCTCCCTGTGCCAATTGCTCATACGGAGATAGTGTCTCCAAAACGCTATCCAGCAATACACACAGTTCACCGACATCCGCCTCCATTGGACAAGCGATCGCCTCTTCGATAGCAGCCTCCAACTCATGGGTCATCGGTGGGGACACTCCTTAATGGGGCATTGGCTCACAGGAATCTCTTTAGGCGGTGGGTCAAACTTAGCAATACCGTACCTTTCGCTCAAGGTGTCCAGGACGGACTGAATATAAGTTTGAATCTCGCGGCTTCTCATTCCAAGTGTATGCTGGGGCGCGATTGCCTCAACCTTTTGATTTCCTTGCCAAATGTCCACGCCAATCGCATGGATCGGTTGTTCAGTACCATCTCTCACTACCACCAGCACAGCCCCATAGGAAAGGGGAGTTGGCAAAATATTTTCAATCACCAATCCCTGCTTGCTACGGCGACGGTTATTATCCTCGCGATTGCGATAGTGGGATCTGCGGCGGTGGCACACGCTCGGATTCCAGCAACCATCACCCTCTGTCCCATGTTGTGCGATCGCGTCGTCAATGGTTAGCTCTGCACAACCCATGCACTTGCGGTTTATTCGTCGCGGCATAGCGATAATTTCAATAGTGTAATTTTAGTGTAAGTGAAAAGCTATGTTCTGATAGAAGTATCAATCTCCGCTTAAGACAATGCTTCAACCCTTTCCTGCTTATCAATGAAACTAAGGGTTTCCAGTACTGAGTTTGTGCTCTTATTTGTTGCCTCAGCAGGGACAACTACCGTGCTGGCTGCACCCAACGCACTGACCAAAGACTCTTTAAACCACTTAACGCCAGAATCTGGCTATCTGTCTAACCAGAAACCCAGACGACCAGATGAAACCTTCCTCGCCAGAAAGCAGAACCAAATCAGCAGTCAGATAGTAGAATCTGGTCGTCTGCCCAACCAGTAGGCAAGAAAACCAGATAGCCAGACAACCAGATGAAAATTATTACTGTGATTGAGTATTACGGGTTGCTAATTCGGCAAGATAAATAGCCCAGACCAGATGGCCAAATTGCTGGTAGACCAGATAACCAGATTACTGGCAAGCCAGAACTCGGCGACCAGGTTAAAGAGAAGCAAGTGAACCTCTGTGTCAAGGTACCTGAGTCTTTAAGAAGACACTGGGCCATTCAAGCCAAAATCCAAGACGTTACCATGACCGATGTAATGGTGGAGGCGCTGACCCAGAAGTTTGGTTTACCAGATGACCAGACGACCAGATAACCAGATTGCTGGCCTTGAGATGCAAAGCGATCGACAATGAATAATGAGAGATCCTCCCCCTCTTTTAGCAAATTAACCCACTGCTGAAGGAGAGGAGCCCTTTGGGGAGGGGAGCTTTCTGGATATCCAGAGAGCCCCTGTCCCGAAGGCACACTGAAAGCAGTCAAAGGGTTTTAGACCATGTCCACTCTTATCCTCTCCTACAGCTGCTGCGCCTCTCGCATGACCGAGCCACTATAACGATGTGGCTGATGAGGCCCAGTTACTCTATGTGGCGATGACCAGAGCAATCGAGTAAGGGACGAGCATCCCAATGTCGGCAGTAGTTTGTTCAATTTTGGAGCATTACGCCACAACCAGAGCCGCTACCGCGAAGCCCTAACCCCACGGCTGCAAGCTTGACCCTTTTACCTGGCCTAACTCGGCCCTGAACACCCTACACTCAGACGTTCCAATACTGGATTAATGACACCCAATCTGCCCTAGAGAGTAAGCCTCCCTAAGTCAGAGCCATCATCCTAGGTCCCAAGCCTTGCCCGATCGCACAAAAGAGATCCACATTCAGCCACTTAACGCCAGAATCTGGCTATCTGCCTAACCAGACAACCAGATAAAGCTCCTCATCAAAAAACAGACCCAAATCAGCTTCCTGGTAGTAAAATCTGGTTATCTGCCTAACCAGTAGACAAGACAACCAGATAACCAGATAACCAAATGGCCAGATGAAAATTATTACTGTGACTGGGTACAAGGGAGGCTGCGGTAAATCCATGACAGCGATCCACGTTGCGACCTACTTTAGTCGCCTGGGAGATGTGGTGCTGGTGGATGGCGACCCCAACCGCACCGCGATCGCATGGAGCGATCGTGGCCAGCTGCCGTTCTTAGTAGCCGATGAGCGAAAAGCCATGAAGGTAGTTCAAGGCCGTGACTTCGTCGTGATTGATACCCCCGCCCGCCCTGACTCATCCGACCTCAAAGAATTGGCCGATGGTGCCGATTTACTGATCCTTCCTACGGTGCCCGACGTGGTCTCCCTAGAGCCTATGCTGCAAACGGCCAGCGACCTAGGCAATGCCACTTACCGGGCTCTACTCACCATCGTTCCGCCCAAACCCAGCCATGAGGGCGAGACGATGCGGGCCGAGCTGAGCGATAACGGGTTGCCGGTATTCAAAACCATGATTCGCCGTGCAGCAGGCTTTCAAAAGGCTGCTCTTGCGGGGGTGCCAGTGTCGGCGCTCACCGGGCGCGATCGCATGGGCTGGCTCGACTATGAGGCATTAGGCAAAGAAATCTTGGAGGTACTAGGCAATGGCTGAGCAGCAGGGCGGAAAGTATGGGTCGCTAATTCGGCAAGCTAAACAGCCCAGACCAGATGGCCAGATTGCTGGTAGACCAGATAATCAAATAACCAGCAAACCAGATAACCAGATTACTGGTAAGCCGGAACCCGGCGACCAGGTTAAAGAGAAGCAAGTGAACCTCTGTGTCAAGGTACCTGAGTCTTTAAGAAGACACTGGGCCATTCAAGCCAAAATCCAAGACGTTACCATGACCGATGTAATGGTGGAGGCGCTGACCCAGAAGTTTGGTTTACCAGATGACCAGACGACCAGATAACCAGATTGCTGGCCTTGAGATGCAAAGCGATCGACAATGAATAATGAGAGATCCTCCCCCTCTTTTAGCAAATTAACCCACTGCTGAAGGAGAGGAGCCCTTTGGGGAGGGGAGCTTTCTGGATATCCAGAGAGCCCCTGTCCCGAAGGCACACTGAAAGCAGTCAAAGGGTTTTAGACCATGTCCACTCTTATCCTCTCCTACAGCTGCTGCGCCTCTCGCATGACCGAGCCACTATAACGATGTGGCTGATGAGGCCCAGTTACTCTATGTGGCGATGACCAGAGCAATCGAGTAAGGGACGAGCATCCCAATGTCGGCAGTAGTTTGTTCAATTTTGGAGCATTACGCCACAACCAGAGCCGCTACCGCGAAGCCCTAACCCCACGGCTGCAAGCTTGACCCTTTTACCTGGCCTAACTCGGCCCTGAACACCCTACACTCAGACGTTCCAATACTGGATTAATGACACCCAATCTGCCCTAGAGAGTAAGCCTCCCTAAGTCAGAGCCATCATCCTAGGTCCCAAGCCTTGCCCGATCGCACAAAAGAGATCCACATTCAGCCACTTAACGCCAGAATCTGGCTATCTGCCTAACCAGACAACCAGATAAAGCTCCTCATCAAAAAACAGACCCAAATCAGCTTCCTGGTAGTAAAATCTGGTTATCTGCCTAACCAGATAACCAGATAACCAAATGGCCAGATAGCCAGATGGCCAGACAAGAATTATCACTGTGACTGGGTATTACGGGTCGCCAATTCGGCAAGCCAAACAGCCCAGCCCAGATGACCAAGGCGCACGAACGCAGATTGATTATGTTGTCTATGTTGTCGCGGATGCTGCCGCTAACGCAGCGAAGAGGGCAGCAGAAAATTTGTACCAGGAAGGCGGCGATGGCACAGGGCAGCAAAGATAATCGCCACTATGTTTACCTCATCAAGTGGGTAAGTCACTAGGGTTGGGTGGAATGAATAGATGTGAGTAAACTTACTGCAGTAGGAGGTCGATATGCTGCATTGGCTAGTTCCGATGTTTGAGGTGTTTTCCAAAAATATTTTGGAAGATGACTCGGATGAAAATTTGCGGATTCAGTCCGAACTGCTTCGCTCTCAATGGGTGGAGCGGGGTCTGAAAACGGTAGCTCAGCAAAAGAACGCAATGACCCAGAGCCGTAAGGCTGTGAAGGAGCGTTTTGGAGAGGCTCACCCGGTACTCGAATATCTCAACTTCACAACCGAGGAATGGATTGAAGTGAATCGTGGTACAGCGGCTACTGTTGCTGAGCAAAACGAGGCATTGATTCCGTTGACTCCCAAAACTGTAAATGCCCTAGTTTATCGGGCGACGAATCTACTCTTGAGCCGAGAATGGGCTGATATTGCTGCTGGGCTAATGCTGTTGACTGGTAGGCGCAGTACAGAAATACTGAAAACGGCTCGACTTGAGCCAAAAAGCTCGTTCTCAGTCATCTTTCGAGGTGCACTCAAACGTCGAGGTGAACCCGTTGAACTGGCATTTGAGGTTCCTTCCTTGACAGAAGCGACCACAGTTCTTACAGCATTAGACAAACTTCGCAAAATTTGCCCAACCGAGTCCATGTCTATTGAAGCTGTTAATGGCACTCTATCCGGGCAAATTGGTGCTGCGGTTGATCGAGGTTTTGGTGATCTATTGCCGCCTGTGAAAGGGCGTGAGCGAGTTCATGCTCAGATGCTGCGAAAATTGTATGCAGCGATCGCGGTATATTTCTACTGCCCCTTACAAGTCGATGAAGTTGAGTATCGATCTCACATTCAAGGTCATTTTTCTGGGCATACAGATTTATCTTTAGCAGAGAGGCGGCAAATTGCAGCAGATCGCCATTACAGAGGATATTTTATCGTCGATGACGATGGCGCAATTCGTAAGGGGATTCGGCTCGATTGGCAGAGCGTAGAAGTTCTTGAGGATTTCAGGAGTAATCAAGTGGTAGACGGGGGAATCAGCAATCAAACACTCTCCAATGCAAAGTCTGCATTGCAGGATGCCAGCTCAAACAGTTCAGGATCTTCCCGCAGCGGTGATTTTAAGCGGTTGAAGGTGGATGTTGAAATGTTGCGGCTCTGTGCCTCTCTACTAGAGATTCCGGTATTAGCCGAGGATGGATATCAATCTCTATTTGATTCGGTCTTTGCTGCAGTTATTGAAAAGTTAATTAATTCCCGAGCCGGAGAAGATCTAAGCCCACAGGCCGAGCCACAAGCTGAGCCAAGTGGATCTTCTATTGCTCAACTAGATGAGTTGGTTAAACAGATGGGTGGCTTAGTTGGCAAGCTGCGTGTGCAGGTTGAGCCCGATCACGAGGCTCTAGATGCCATGCGCCAGGAGCGAGACGACGCTTGCCAAAAGCTAGAAGCGATGCGGCAATTGTTAGGGGTTCCGGCTGAAGCTCCTCGGGCCGTTGAGTCAGTCAAGGCTGAGCCAGTCGAAGATAAGCCAGTTGAAGATAAGCCAGTTGAAGATAAGCCAGTTGAAGATGAGTCAGTCGAAGCTGCAGACACACAACAAAATACTTTCAATAATGGTTCTGATGGGGCTGCACAACCTGCGTTGCCATCAGCTGCAGCAGATATCGATCCGCGCTTGGTTCGTGTGATTCGCTCAATCATCCACCACAACGAGCAAGCACAATCGATAAACGACATGTGGGCTATCAACGGCCTATCGGTAATGACACTTGCACGGTCGATTGGGGCTGGAACTCAGTCCAAAGTGAAAGCAGCGGTCGAAGTGATGTCAGAAGAAATTGAGGCCCATCACCAGAAGCATGGGCTGTCGAAACGCCATAACAAACGGCACGAGAAGCCCATTGCCGAGTCTGTGAAGCTGATTCGCTAATCGGTGTTGCCTTCGTACTGCTTGAGCTTGTGATACTCAATGAGTTTCGCTATCTCAGGTGAATTGACCCACATCGTGAATGCAAGCCTAGCCATCTCAGATTTGTCGAGGGAAGGCTCATGAAGCGCTCCAATTTGCTCCAAGAGCCGATATAAATCGGTGGGCAGGTAAGCACGATAGTACGAGCGGTCTTCTGGCACGGCACAGCAAAAAGCGATGGACGATATATTTTGGCACGTTTTTAGAGCAAGTTTTGACTGACAACTTAGAGCAAAAAAGCACAAAAGCATTTGGTTTTTATGCTTTCTGCTCTAAACTATTAACTAGTACCGGCTGGCAGAGAAATGCCTACCATTGAGGGGTAGGGCGGAACAGGACACTCCCATGCCCCGATTGGCAGCGGCCCCCATCATCTTAACCGCGTCAGAACAGACAGACCTTGAGATCTTGGCTCGACGCCCGAGCACGGCTCAGCAGATCGCGCTGCGGGCGCGGATCATTCTGCGGGCGAGCCGGGGGGAAAGCCATGGCCAAATCTCGCGGGAGTTGGGTATCAGTAAAGACATGAGTCGGCTGTGGCGGCGGCGCTGGCTTGAGGTCAGTGGCCGGGGGATTCCAGTGGTTGAGCGGCTGCGGGATGCACCCCGACCGGGAGCACCCGCCACCTTTAGCTTGGAGCAAATCACTCAACTCTATGCCCTAGCCTGTGCACCGCCGGAGCAATATGGACGCCCTATCAGCCATTGGAGCCCTCGGGAACTGGCCGATGAGATGGTGAAGCAGGGGATTGTGGAGCAGATTAGTGAACGCCATGTGGGGCGATTGCTGGCCGAAGCCGAGTTGAAGCCGCACCAGAGCCGCTACTGGCTCCATCCCCCCCCGACGGCGAGTTTGCCGCCAAAGTCACCGACATCTGCGCTGTCTACGAGCAGGCCATTGAGCGAGCAGCACAGGGAGCGGTGACGATTAGCCTGGACGAAATGACGGGGATTCAAGCCCTAGAGCGCACCATGCCAAACCTGCCGATGAAGCCCGGGCGACCAGAGAAAGCCGAGTTCGAGTATATCCGCCATGGCACCCAAAGCCTGATTGCCTCCTTCAATGTAGCCACTGGACACATCGAGCAGGCCAGTGTCGGTGACACCCGCACCGAAGCCGATTTGTTGGCTCACCTGAGCGCTTTGATAGCCCAGCATCCCAACGTACCCAAACTCCATCTGGTGATGGACTGTCTCAATACCCATCAGTCTGAGGCCGTGGTACGCCTGGTCGCTGCCCTTGAGCCGGAGCCTATCGAACTGGGACAAAAGGGCAACTCTGGCATCTTGCAGTCGATGGCCACTCGCACCGCGTTTCTGCGGAACCCAGACCATCGCCTAGTCGTGCACTTCACCCCCAAGCATTGCTCCTGGCTCAATCAAATTGAAATCTGGTTCAGCATCCTGCTGCGCAAGGTGCTGCGTCGGGGCAACTTTACCAGCCAAGCTGACCTCAAAGCCAAAATCCTCGCCTTTATTGAGTACTTCAACCGCACCATGGCTAAGCCCTTTAAGTGGACTTACAAGGGCAAACCCCTAACCTCATGAATATGCGCTTTATTTATGCCGTCGAGTACTAGTTCATCTTTGCTTAGTGAACAACCCTGTCTATTCCTGAACGAAAATATCTCCTCGCTAAAGCAATTCAGGCTGATAGATGACAGACGTTTTCTCTCTTCATTCATCAACAAGCAAAAGTTCAAAATATTTTATCGATTCCCTGGATGGAGATTCTTCGGAGCAAAAAAATGAAACCTATCCTTGTTGGTCTCTTGATTGGTGGTTTGGCTTCGGGTTGGATTTTCCTAGTATTTCCATTAGACGATCGAGACGCGAGTGCCTTAAGCGCTTCAAGTGAATTGATTACTGAGGTGCCTTCTCTGAGCGAGTGTCTCCGCCAGCACAGTCCAGAAGAAAAGATGTCTCGTGAATTTTTAGCCGATATTCTCAACCATGCTGGAGGGCTTCGGCCTGGTTCATGGGCTTTGGCAAACCCTGTTCCACTTCGAGTGCTGGGTACCCGTTTTGCTAATCTTCCCGATGGCCGTTACAGGATGTTCCTGGGGCATGAATATCCCGATTTAATAATCGTTAGCATAACGATTCAAAACGCTCAATTAATAGGCTTGGAACTTCGAACTTGCTATCAGTAAGGCTAACGAAGGTTAGAGGTCAAACAAGTTTTTGCTGCGGACTCCCCCCAGGAGCCAGCAGCTTTTCTTTCTATGGAGATTGCAATGCAAGAATTTAGACGTTATTTGTCAACCATTGATAGGGCTTCGAGCAAAACTCATTGCAGTGGGCACATCTATCAAAAGCGTGAGTTCGAGAGAAGTTTAGCGTGGTGAAAGAAAGGTTGAGGGTTACTCTCAAAGTATTGAATTCGCCGATAATTTCTCCACCGCTCTGAATATGTTCTAGTCCCAGAAATTCTGTGCCTAGAGCTATATCAGACGCATCAATGCCTTTCCTTTCCTTTCAATTGTGGCGATTTCTCCAAGAGTAGCTATTGCCCATTTCATCCCAACATCCCCTCCAACATATCCAAACCCAGCCCCATCAGGCATACAACAATCTACCCTTTGGTTCTGGGATAGGTTTGCCTAGCGCCTGTGCGGTTTCGATCCATTCCTGCATCACCACCTCTGCATTCATTAGCGCTTCCTGATAACTGCCCCCATCCGCCATACATCCCGACAGCTCAGGCACCTCTACAATAAAAGCTCCGTCCGCCTCACTCCAGTAAATAATCAACTCGTATTTAATCGACATCAGTTTCTCTTAAATTTACTCCTGACGACTCACCACAAACTGATGCAGCACCGTCGCCATCAGCAGTGATACCGATACCCCTGACTCTTCAGCAAACGATTGCAATCGCTGTAAATCACTCGTCGGCAATTCTAGGCTGACTGCGGCCAAACCATTCACCTGAGACTGAGCATAGGTGCGATAGCGCTCAATTTCCTGGGTCACATCCGGCACAGGCTGCCACTCGCCCAGTTCCACAGACTCTAAAATCGCTTGTTCTTCGGCATCTAGCGGGGGCATGGCTACTCTCCTAAATACTGTTTCTTGAGCTTGCGGCTAGGGATGATGGTTTTGAGAAAAATTTCCTGGTCATTCTCAACAAAAGGCACCAGATATACGTATTGATTCATGTCAATAATAAAAATTCGCTGGGATGGATATCGTTCTTGATTGGGATGCTCAATCACATCCAGGAGTTGGTCAGATGCGATCGCCTGTAGCACCTGTTCAAAACTAACGCCTCGCTCAGACTGCAACTGACGATTCTTCTCCTCATTCCACCGAAACGGTTTCATCGAAGCTCACACCCAAACCGCTTAATCATCCCAGCATCTCCTCCAACGAATCCAAATCCTGGCGAATGTCATCCTCCAACTCCCGAAACCGCTGCAAAATCGCCTTCGGCGGGTCGTACTGCACCTCCGCATACTCCGTTTCCTTATAGCGGTTAATCGATAGATCATAGCCATTCGCCGCAATCTCCTCACGGGGCACAAAAAACGCCTTTGCCGTGCGGTCCGTATCCTGCGCCGCATCCCGCCTCTGCCAGCAGCGCAGCAGATCTGGGATGTCGTTGGACTCCACCGGCTGTCGCTTGTCATCCAGCGACAGGCCATCCGCCACCATGTCATAGAACCAAACCACATCCGCCCCCGCCTGGGGCACCCCCACCTTCGTAAAGATCAAAATCGCCGTCGAGCCCCCTGCATAGGGCTTAAACACCCCCGACGGCATCGAGATCACCCCATCCAGCTTGTGGTTCTCCACCAAAATCTGGCGCATCTCCTTGTGTGCCTTCGACGAGCCAAACAGCACCCCATCCGGCACAATCACCGCCCCGCGTCCGCCCTTCTTCAGCAGCCGCAAAAACAGCGCCACAAACAGCAGCTCCGTCTTGGTCGTAGAGATGATTTTGCTTAGGTCTTTGGCAATGGTCGACTTCTCCACCGACCCCTTAAAGGGCGGATTCGCCAAAATCATCGTGAAGGCTTCCTCCACCCCGGCATGGTCTTCCGAGAGCGAGTCCCGCGCCTCAATCTTGGGGTCTTCAATGCCGTGCAGCAGCAGGTTCATGCTGCCAATCCGCAGCATGGTGGCGTCAAAATCAAAGCCGTGGAACATCTCGCTGTTGAAATGCTCGCGGTTGCCGGGGGCATTGAGCACCCCCTTGCCGTCGCTGTCGGTCAGGTCCTGCAAGTATTCTGCCGCCGCCACCAAAAAGCCCCCCGTGCCACAGGCTGGGTCGCAGATGATTTCCCGAGGCCCAGGGGCCAGCAGCTGCACCATCATGGTGATGATGTGCCGAGGAGTGGGATCTGCCACGGGGCGATTGAGCCGCTGGGCCTTCTTCTCCTTCACCAGCTCTAGGTCGTCCAGGCGCTTGATGAACAGCAGGTATGAAATCTGCTCAATCACCGAGAGGGGGTTGCTGATGCCGTTGTTCCAAAAGGTGGTCCAGAGCTTATCGACTTTGGATTTCAGTTCACCAGTGATCATGCGGGGCGTGCTCTCTCGGGGTAAGTACTAGTCAGGATAGCGGAGTTGGCCGCATGTAGAGTTCCCCAACGGACACCCTGAGGCCTGTCTCCGCCCACCTGTGATCTGGGTCAGTCCAGCGGGCAGGCTCGCTCACCCCGCCTACCTAAAATTACTACTGCGCAGCCAACACCTCTGTCACACGACTTGGAAAGTTAGCTATTTTCAGAACGAAAGAATGGGGGTTTGAGCCACTGAACTGGTCACTGAAATTTCCATTCTGCTGATTAACCTTCCAAGTCGTGTCTATCACCTTGACAATTAAAGATTCATGCGACCATGAATTTGTGAATGCAACCCCCTCTTACGCAGGAGCCCCAACCATGCAACTCACCTATCGCGGCCAGTCTTACGAAACCCTTGATACTTCTGTCGATGCGATCGCCACCGGCGAAACCGCTACCTTCCTGGGCCTCTCCTACGCTCGCAAGCAATTCACCGTTACTCAGCGACAGCAGCCCGCAGACTTGACCTATCGCGGCGTTCGCTACACTCGCTAGCCCACTAGCCTTTTCTCAGAGATCTTGTCTCCCCGCTATTACCAGCGGGGATTTTTGTTATTAGCTTACCTACTTAATCAGTCAAGCAGAAAGAATACCCGAGGCTAAAAGAATACCTGATCTGGTTAATCAATTAATCGCCTAAGCACTTAGCAGCCCTTACCGTTAGGCTAGCGGTAAGGGCTAAGATCAGCCCATCGACTCGCACAGACAGCAGATTTTCCTTGGCAATGGTCAACGTTTCTATAAACCTCTCCCCTACGCGGCAATGCCGGAGCTGTCGTTTCAACGCGCGCAGTCCCTACCTGGTCTGTGCGGTGCATCCAGCCGGGCCAGACCAGCGGCGATGCCCCGACTTTGAGGCTCTCACGCCCGTTGACCAGCACCCTAGCGATAGCTTGCCGCAGGCCCCAACCCCAGAGCCTGACTGGATGCGATTCTGGGGGCCGTCAGATGAGGAATGGCTCACCTTCTGGGGGCCAGAGGATTTGGAATAATCCCCTCAAAATCTACCGCTATTTACCCTAGGGCCGCCGCATCAGTCACCTTAACCCATGGCACTTGCCAAGAAAGAACAGGGTGCAGCTTAGGGCAATTATCTCGCTAGAGATTCAGTTAAGCAACAATGGAAAAGCAGCCCCCGCGCTGGAGGCGGAACCCCAGAAACGGCAGCGCAAAGCCACCGGCAAGCGCTCCGACCCTAATTACATTCAGGTCGGGCCTACATTCCCATCGAACTCAATAAGAGCTTGACACTCCCACGGCTGAAGCCAGTGGGATTCATGGTTCAGCGACCGAGCTTACCCAATCAGGCCGAAGCCAGGATGAATAGAGGCCCAGTCTCCCCAAGCGTTTAGTTTCCGGATGCCCTCCGGTACTGTTCAACGCCTAGCTTCAGGATATTGAGTGCGGCATTTTCATCACGGTCGATGACGGTGCCGCACTTGCACCGATGAGTTCGAGTACTCAAGGTTTTGTGGACACGCTCCTACTTCTGTGGGTCTGCGGGAAACGTCTCTTCAGAAACGATTCAGCGCTATATCGAGGCCCAAGGCTGATGGCGGCTAAAGCCGTACGGCGCTACATCCCACGCTTGAAAGACATAGGTTTTGCTTGCTGGACTGTAATCGTTAGCATAACGATTCAAAACGCTCAATTAGTAGGTTTGGAAATTCGGACTTGCTATCAGTGAAGCTAACAAAGGTTAGAAGTCAAACAAGTTTTTGCTGCAGACGGAGAATGTGATAGAGAATACGCTGGTGCTGCGCAAGGCTACCACGAAGACGAAGCGGACGCGGGCGGTGCCGATTCATCCCAAGCTGAGGGTGATACTGGCGGCAGCGGGTTTACCTAGTCGGGGGTATCTGTTTCCGGGTCGCAGTGGAGAACAGTCGATTACGCGGTAGGCCTGTGATTTGGCGCTGCGGAAGGCGTGCGATCGCCTAGGATTACGAAGCTACAGCACCCACAGCAACCGGCGCCCTTGGGCGACTCAGATCGATAAGGCGGGGGTGCGGCTAAAGGCGATTCAAGACCTGGGCGGGGGTAGTCGATGGCAGCGCTCTAGCGGTATCTGGATGTGTCAGAGAAGGAGAAGGTGAATGCGATCGCACAGTTGTAAGTGGCTAAAAGTGAGACCACGCCAGCCTAAATTCTTCCCAAGCTTAAATATCAGCCCTACATAAAACAGCGGAACAAGAGTATTTCTTAGCAATCAAATTTACGTGAACTGCATCCTGTTCGTGTGCCTTTGTCCCTGTGGTTCCCATAATGCCACTGTCAATAACAAAGTTATTGACAGTGGCATTATGGGAACTCTAGAAGAAATGATGCCTAGTCTAGAAATCTAAAAGCTGCCCTCAAGCTTTCAAATTCTAGGCTCAGCATATGCACCTCACAGGATTCATAGGAAAATGACATCCCCTGCGCTAGAAGCGGCACAACACGGGAATAAAGAAGCGATCGCAGCGATTATCAATCGTTCGCTTCAGAAAAAAGGCATCACAGCATCAGTGGATTTTGATCATGGTGATCTCCATGTCATGCTCGATGCCAGGCAGGTTCCACCTGAAACTGCTGCCGACTTTATCTTCAAAGGAGTTCAGAGGCTCAACATTGAGCCAGCCTATGATGTGCATGTCTATGGTCGTAAGGTAGGAGAGCCTTTTGCGACTTGGTGTCATGACTATGAACTGAAAACGCGTCCTTTTGCACTCGTTAATTCATCAGTTCAACAGCATGCTCAGATAAATTCTGAACCTGGCTTTACTATTCGGCTTTCTGGGGTTAACAGCGAAGAGATAAGCCTAGACGTAATTCAGATCATGGGTTTTGTCGGCATAGTTATTACCATTCTTGGAATTTTCTCTCCTGTTTTAACAGCACCAATCGTAGGAACGGTAAATTACCTTAGGAATGGGGCTGAGGAAGCCATCATTTTAATAGTCCTGACAGCACTATCAACACTTTTATTGGCCAGGAAGCATTACTCCTGGCTTTATGGCTCTAGTGTATGGTCTTTTTTGCTGGTCGGCGGTACGTTTTGGTACTATCACTCCCTCATATCAGAACTAAAAGCTTCAACGGATAGAGAGTTGGCAGGCAACCCATTTAGAGGCTTAGCCGATATGGCAATGGCAGCGACAGGCCTGTCGTGGGGATGGTTCTTTCTCTTCTTAGGCACTGGTTTAGTAGTGGTAGTCGCCTATCTTCGTAAGCGAAAGCTTGATAGGCAGGCATTTTTAGCCCTCGCTGCTCCTCCTTTAGCAGCTGTGGTCATAGCCATAATAAGTATCCCTTACTATTCGGTTACGTCATCAGGGCAAGCCAACAAAGCACGTGAGGCTACAGCAAGAACATATATTGGAACAATCAATCGAGGTCAGCAAGCCTTTCAGTTGGAGAACAATGGTTTTGCAGGAACTCTTGACGAGCTCGGAAGCAGTTTGTCTTCCGAGAGTGACTACTATAAATATCAAATAACAATCTCAGATGATGATATGACAGCGGTGGCAGCAACGGCTAAAACAGGAGGCCTCAGAAGCTTTATTGGAGCAGTTTTTGTAATAGGCAATGACAAAGTCCAGATGCACACTAAGTCAATTTGGTGTCAGAGCAATCGTCCTTCTAAGTCAGCACCATCACTGCCCTCAATTTCAGAAGGCAGTGAACCAAAATGCGCATCGGGATCTTCTAACGATTAGTTTATTCAATACAGTTTTGTCCTATGTCTGCCCATCAACTCGATATTATCTCCCAAGCACGGCAGGGTAATCCTAAGGCACTGTCAGATCTCCTAAATCGAGCGCTATCGTCTAAAAATATTAAAATTAGAGCTAAGCTGGCGCAGAATCACTTGACTATTTTTGCTGAAGGGAATGCACTCCCTAACCAGCAATCATTGATGGGTGTTATCAAGCGCGGAATTAGTGATTTGGGGATTGACTGTTTAATCAGTGTCAAAGTCTATGGAAAGACGATCAATACTCTTGGAGAAGGCTGGGTTGACGAGATTTTCCTGAAAGATGACCCCAATCCATCTAAATCGGTTAGTCCAGCAGCTCGATCAAAATCTGACGGAGTTGACTGGCATCAATTGCGGCAGCAGGCTATTAAGATAAGCCAGGCCGGACTACTTCGTGGTCATAAGATAGTAACTGATAAACGTTTTATTACTGGGTCAGTTGCCTTTGTGCTGCTGGCGCTGCTTACTACGGGTGGAGTATTTGGCTTTAACATTGCCACAACTCGTACAAATGACGGTAAAGTGATTGCAGCAGCCCAGACCCTGATCGCTGAGGCCAATGCTCCCAATGCTGTTGGCTTAGATGCGCTAGCAACCGCGTCTGAAAAGCTCAGGGAAGCGCGAGATATTTTGCGGAGTATCGAAGATGCTCGTGGTTCTCGCTATGCCACAGCCCAAGCGGAGTTGACCCAGGTACGGGAGTCTTTACAAGCCGTAGAAAGTCGAATTAAAGCAGAAGAATCTGCTGTCTCTAATTGGCAAGATGGGCAGGCTATGGCCCAGAGGGCGATTCAATACGTAAATACGCCTCCTTACCCCCTGGAAGAATGGCAAAAGGCAAGAGATGACTTGAGCAGTGCGATCGCCATGATTGGCTCCATTGCTAAAAGCAGCATCTATGCAGACCAAGCTAGAGCTGCTCTAGCCGAGTATCAGGAGAAATTGGCCTGGATGGATCAGGGGATGGCCAATGAGCGAACA
Organism: Kaiparowitsia implicata GSE-PSE-MK54-09C; assembly: GCA_019359435.1. Classification (GTDB taxonomy): domain Bacteria; phylum Cyanobacteriota; class Cyanobacteriia; order Elainellales; family Elainellaceae; genus Kaiparowitsia; species Kaiparowitsia implicata. The sequence goes on along the minus strand of JAHHHI010000006.1, from coordinate 26,862 downwards.
GCGATGGATATACTGCTGGCTAGTGATAACCTGGCTCGCCAGGCCTACGACTACACCAACGGCAGGTATCGGTTTCAAACAGCTGAGCTAACTCAGTCTAAATCGCTTTGGCAGAAGGCAATTGATCAGACAAAAACGGTGCCACCTACCAGCAATGCATATCGCCAGATTTCTGACCGCATTAGTCTCTATACGCGTAATTTAAACGAAGTTGACGATAAGTTGAGAGAACTCGACTCTTGCTCGTCAAATTCCTATTCTAGCCAAAGTTTTTGTAATACTATCTTCCTTTCTCTCTCTAATCCAGCCTCTGCCTGGAGGTAATGGCAAAGGCGAATTGGCTTCAATGAGTTCTAGGAGATAGTATTCTGTGGCCAGTTCGCCTAGCTTTGCGCGCCAAAGGCAAGGATATGGCTGAGGTGCTTAGTATCCAACAGGCTGTTGGACAATTAAAGTTTATTCCTCACCACCCATTTCGCATCAGAGTATCAATGCTTCGCCGCGACAACACCCTGGCGCAATTGCGCCATTCGTCTTCTTCAGCATCGAGATTAGTGTTGTAGCGAATATCAAAACCGTTCACTCGCTTCTGAGCATTGATGTACTCATCAAGTTTCTCGTCGAGTGTTTCGATCGCCTCGATCCATTCGTCCTCGATGGTATCAGGCAACGAACCAAACAGGTCGAAGCGATCTTTCATACGCTCTGAAAGCCGCTCATAGATGTTCTCATCCACAGTGTCTTGGTAGACCAGGTTGAGCATGTCTACGTTGGGACGGGTTTGGCCAAAGCGTTTAATGCGGCCAATACGCTGCTCTAGGCGGGTCGGGTTCCAGGGCAGATCCACGTTGATGAGCGTGCCGAGGCGTTGGAGGTTCAACCCTTCACAAGCGGCGTCGGTGGCCACCATGATTTTGATGGCCTGGTCTTCGACCATTTTTTTAAGGGTTTGCCGTTCGGCGCTGTTGCGATCCTCTGGCCCTCGAAACAGAGCGCTCTTGCCAGCTCCTGCATAAAGGCCAACAAGTTGCTCAGGGAAAAGGGCCGCCAGGTTCTCAGCGACCCAGGCGGCGGTGTCGTAATACTGGCTAAAGATAATGCAGCCGTGCTGCATCCAGTTTTCCTGAGCCAGGTAGTGCTTTACAGCTTTGAGCTTAGGGTCTTCGCCCTGCATTCGTTCTAGGGCGTTTATCCTGCCCCGCCCTGCAGAGGACGGGGATAGTCGCGATTTAGTTCTCCTCTTGCTACACAGAAGCTATCAGGGAGGGCGATCATCGCCCGAAGCTAGAGTTCCCGCTGCCACATGCTCGATTAATCAGACTAAAGCAGCGAATCCGCACGGCCCAGGTCAAAGCAGCCTTGCGGTAAACCAGGAGCTAATCTTGCTGTACTGGCAGATCGGATGTGAAATCTTGACTCGGCAGCAGCAGTCCAGTTGGGGCAGCAAAGTCATTGATCGCATCTCCAACGACCTCCGTCGCGAGTTTCCAGAGATGAAGGGATTCTCCCCCCGAAACCTACAATACATGAGGGCTTTGGCCGAAGCCTACCCCAACTAGCAAATAGTGCTAGAGGTCGTAGCACAAATTCCCTGGGGGCATAACCAGTCGTTGCTCAATAAGCTCAACAGCTCTGAACAGCGCCTATGGTATGCCAGCAAAGCCGTTGAATTTGGGTGGAGCCGCAACATTCTAGACCTACAGATAGATAGCAATCTGTCTGTTTGCCCGCCAGGGCGGAGCCACTCATTATCAATTTTGAGCGCGCCCTCACGCCTGAGCAGTCAGATCTAAGCCGCGAGCTTCTAAAAGACCTTTACAACTTCGCGTTTCTAGCCCTTACCGATGCAGTACAGGAGCGCGACCTAGAGCGGGCGCTGGTAGAACGCATCCGGGACTTTCTTGTAGAGCTAGGGGTAGAGTTTGCCTTTGTCGGCAGTCAGTATCGACTTGAGGTAGATGGCGACGAATACTTTATCGACTTGCTGTTCTACCACCTGAAGCTACGCCGCTATGTGGTCATTGACCTCAAGGTGACGGAGTTTAAGCCAGAGTACGCGGGCAAGATGAATTCTATGTCAGCGCCGTTAACCACTGGCTTTGCGACGAGCGGGACGAAGCCACAATCGGCATTATCTTGTGCAAGTCCAAGAAGCGAACCACTGTTGAATTTGCCCTGGATATAGTCCAGAACCCCATTGGCGTAGCTACCTACAAGCTGCGCGAAGAGCTGCCTCCATCATTACAGGAATGTCTACCCACAGCGAAGCAGTTGGAAAGGGAGATAGATGCCGCAATCAGAGAGATTGGGTCTGAGCAAAACGACTCCCTTCTGTGAGCACGACAGGTTTATAGCCCTGGGGGTCTGCCGCTGCCGAACGGTATCGACATTCGAATAGACCTCGATTGTGGAATTAGCCAGCAGGTTGCTGGCTAATTCTGCTTCAGCTTCCACCCATCACATGGAAGTCAACTTATCTAGCTCATTCATCAACTTCTGGATGCGATCGCGCTTCTTGAGATCGCCCAACAGATTCCCCTTTTGCAACCGCTTCCCGATCTCATTCCAGCGCTGGGCGATCGCCTTCTCGGGTGTTGGCTCTGATTCCGCCTTCGGTTGCAACGTTTTGATCGCGTCCTTGATGTCACTCAGTGGTAGACCTTCAGCTATTGCCTGGTGCAAGAGTGCCTCTCGCTGGCCTTCATCCTTAACCCGTGCGATCGCCCGTGCTTTTGTAAACTCAATCTTGCCTTGGCGGAGAACCTCCAGCACATCCTGCGGCAAATTGAGTAGAGGAAGACGGTTCACACGGAAAGACTCAGCACTAAACCGACCAACCGTAGAAAGCAGAGATTCGATCAATTCAAGCTGACGGATAACGTTATCCGTCACATCCTGCCCCCGTTTTTTAGCATTTGCCACCTGATTGAGAATCGACACCACATCATCCGTAGAGGTATCAAGGTCAATCGCCATCAACTGCAAAAGCCCCTCGGTTTCATCCACCGGATTCAGGTCATCCCGTTGCAGGTTTTCGATCAGCGCAACCTGTAATGCTTGGCGATCGTCAAAATCCCGAACAACAACTGGGACTTCAGCCAATCCCAGTTCCTTTGCAGCCCGATACCGTCGCTCCCCAGCGATCAGTTCATAGCCCTTTTCCAACGGACGAACCAGAATCGGTTCTAGAATGCCATGCTCTTTTACGGACTGCGTTAACTGAGCCAGCTTTTCTGGATCAAAGTAGCGCCGAGGTTGCCGAAGCGCCAATCTGATTTTGTGGATGGGGACAGTGCTGATGGAGGATTCTTCCTCAATCTCAATATTGAAAAGGTCAGTTACCCCCCGCATCTGGGGAACTTGAGGACGCTTACTAGCCACTACAGCTCCTCCATTGCCTGTGCAATTTCATCTAAAACCTTCAGGGACGGATGCTTAGACGCATAAACCGCTAGCGGTTGTCGCGCCATGGCTGCATCTGCATAGGCTGTCGCACGGGAGATGGGCGAGAAAACCGGTGCAAGGGGAGATAGTTGCTCCTTCAATGCCTCCAAAATTGCTCTGTCCTGGCTGGCATTGTTATAGATTGTGGGAACAACCCCGGCGATTGCCAGTTTTCGGTTTAGGTGCTTTCTTACCTTCTTAATCGTGTCTAACAGGAGTTCAGTGCCTTTAAACGCCTTAAAGTGCGTCTGAATCGGAATCAGAACATGGCTAGAGGCAGTTAAAGCCAGGATGCTCAAAACTCCAAGGCTAGGGGGGCAGTCAATCAAGATGAAGTCATAGTTTGCCATTTCTGGCTCTAGAGCCTCCTTCAATCGCAACTCCCTCGCCATCACTGATGCCAGTTGCAGTTCTGCGGCACTCAACGTAATGTTGGCAGGGGCAAGGTTCATCTTGTGGAGATTCGCCTGGATTGGCAGTTTCCCTTCCTCCTGCAAAATGGCATCTGCGATGGTTTCCTCCAACTCATGGGGTTCCAACCCCATAAATGTTGTTAGAGACGCCTGGGGGTCAACATCCACCAGCAGCACCCGACGTCCGCGCAATGCCAGGTGGTAGCCCAGGTTCATCGTCAACGTCGTTTTACAGACGCCGCCCGCTTGGTTAAAAATAGCAATGACTTTAGGCACAATCAAACGTATAGGAACAAGCTTAGTTTATCTGCTGACTGCGACCTCTAAACAACTTTCATGGACGATTATCCCGATTATCTGGTTGAAGAAGCACTGCGTCTCCTCGACCTGCTGCGTAGCAACCCATTTGAAGACGATGCGCCCCTGAGCCGACAATTTAAGGAGTTGCCTGCTCGTCCGGGGATCTATGCCATAAAACATCAAAATCTAGGTATTTTATACATTGGCAGGAGTTCTATCATTCGGGCACGACTAAGGGGAGGGCACAAAGCCCTGGGGTGGGCATTTATCGATCGCCTTGACCCTGACGATGTGCGGATCGCTTACATTACTCTGGCCTTCCAGTGGAATCGGGTATCATATCAGTTAGAGCAAGTCATGATTAAGAATGCTTGCCCCCCGTACAGCGAGCGCTAGCATCGGAGGACTGACAGATGCAAACGGCTGATCTCACTACACAAGCGACGCTACTCAGCTATTTCCCTGAGAGAGTTCAAGCTGCGCTTCAAGCCTATGCCTCTGCAGGTGACCTGGCTCCCGAAACTGTGGTGCACTTGGCGATCGCCTACCTCCTGGAAACAGCCGACGTTGAGCTAAAGCCAGCAGACTCTAACACCAATGGCCCAGGTGCGCCCGTCGGTGAACAGAGTATACTGACGTACCTACCTCTCCCCCTTCAGCGAGGAATAGAGCAGTATGCAACTGAGGCAGAGTTTCCACCAGAATTTGTCGTCGAACTGGCCGTGACCTTCCTGCTCGATCCTGATGCCAGCAGCTTTGAGGATTGCCAGGTTAGTGTACAGAAGAAGCAGGTTTACTGGCTTCAGCAATACTGTGCGCTTCAGCAAGCCAAAGCAGCCTGACTTTAAGGCTGTGTTTTCAAAGACAAAGGCGTCTGGGTGTGCCAGAGGTTTGGTTCTGGAGGAGTGGACAGATTGAGGTGTATTGTCTGCGGGAGCAGGATTATGAACGGATGACGACCAGTGAGCTTTTGCCGGGTCTTGATCTAAACCTGCTGGCAACCTACGTGCCAAAGCCTGAACCACTAGACGCCGTGATCGAGTTTCGAGAGAAGGTTCGTGCGCAAATTTCAGAAAGGCCGTAGCGGATGCGTGGGGTGTATGTAGGGCGATCGCTCTTCAATAAGTAAAGAAGCAAAACTGACACCGTAGGTGGCAGAAAGGACTGGTGCTGAATTTCGGCGTGGCAGATGAGCTGGGGCGATCGCCCCTTCAACCTTTTGGACTAAGCCAATACAGCCCTCCGTATTGGCTTGTCCAATGCCTAAGCAGTCCTCCCTCTTTCCAGCCGATGAGGATTATGCTGCCTTTTTCAGCAGCTTGAAGTCGCGTATTCGCAATGCTCAGATTCGAGCGGCGCTGGCGGTCAATCAGGAGTTGGTGATGCTGTACTGGCAAGTGGGGTGCGAAATCCTGGCTCGTCAGCAACAGCAGGATTGGGGAACTAAGGTGATTGCTCGGCTTGCCAAAGATTTGCAGCGCGAGTTTCCAGAGATGAAGGGCTTCTCCAAGCGCAACCTTGCGTACATGCGGGCTTTTGCAGAGGCGTATCCACATGAGGCAATTGTGCAGCAGGTTGCTGCACAAATTCCTTGGTTTCATAACTGCGTTTTGCTGGACAAGGTGAAAACTCCAGAAGAACGGCTATGGTATGCCCGAAAAACGGTGGAGCAGGCTGGAGCCGGAAGGTTCTGAAAGACGAACTTCCTCAAATTAATAACGCAGTTGTGCAAGGGCTATCAGCATGTAGCTAATGCTATGGAGGATTGGGCGATCGCTATCCTGAAAGCCAACTTGGTCAACGATTACGACTGCAATCTCAGTTAGATTGAAGAAGCCATCCAGTGTGAAATTCCCCTAGCTGCATGATTTCGCCAGCGCTAGCAGAAACCCACTAAGATTGGGCTAGGCCCCCTGCAATAGAGCAACTGCGCTGATGCCTCCCACTGTTATGACCCGAGCATACGAAGAAATTATTGAATTCATTGCGGCGGGCACCACCCCCCAAAGTTTGATCGACTTTCAACCGTCCGAGGTTGCCAAAGAGCGGGTCGCCGATTTAATCTTTCGCGAAAAAACAGCAGCCCTGACCACCGACGAAAAAGCCGAGCTAGATCAATACCTCATGCTGGAGCACCTGCTGCGGTTAGCCAAAGCCCGAGCCTACCAATACATCGCCACATCCTAGGGGTTTTGGATGGAGCGCCCATATTTGAGCCAAGACCTGCGCCGCCAAGTCGCAACTCGTGCCAATAACCTCTGTGAGTATTGTCTCATCCACGAAAACGACACCGCCTTTGGGTGCGCTGTCGACCATATCATCAGCCTGAAGCACGGCGGTACCAGCGAAGCCGATAACCTGGCCTATGCCTGCGTGTTTTGCAACCGCTTCAAAGGTAGCGATATTGGTTCGATTGTTTGGGAAACCCAGGAATTTACTCGCTTTTATAATCCGCGTCGCGATCGCTGGGCAGACCATTTTCAGCTACAAGCGACTATCCTGCATCCACTGACAGCGATTGGGAATGTAACCTCTAGAATTTTGGGGTTTAATGATGGCGATCGTGTTCTAGAACGTCAAATCTTGATTGCCCAGAATAAGTATCCCTATCCCGCCGCCCTGGGGCGCATGGGCCGTAGTTAAGTCTATATAGGGAAGTGTTGACCCGTAGACTGTAATAATCATTGTTTCTCATGCTTATGATGAGGAGTTCTAGCATTGGGATCATTCCGCTGTTCAATACGGGGGACACATCGGGGAAGATCGCCCATCTCGATTTTTAGAGAAAAAGAATGAAATTTCGGAAAAGGTCGCTGTAAAGCTGTTAGTAAAGAGTAATGTAGCGGCTCAAGCTTAAATCGGGATAGAGCCAGGTTAATCCGATGCGAGAAGGGGATGGTTTGTGCAGAAGTGTGTGGGAGAGCTAAGTGCTGAACCTATCGAATGAGGATCGCAAGCAGCTCCGTGAGGCAATTGAATCTGCCTACCCGTCTCCAGCAGATCTCCGACTCTTTGTCGATGAGGAGCTGGGTCAGAATCTGTCCCTCATTTCCACAGCTGAGGCACATCGGACAGTAATTTTTGAGCTTATTAGGTGGTCGATCGCCAAAGGATACATCGACGAACTGATTTTGGCGCTGGCGGAGGATACCCAAAATCCGCATATTCAGCGATTTTGTGGGCGTATCCTCCAGCAGCGCTTGAGCTTGAATACTTCTGAGGGTTCGGCAAGCGAGTTGCCGTCCGATCTAGACCCAGCCGCATGGGATTTAGAGGTTGGCTACGAGGAGCTACAAGCATTTCTGCCTAAGCAGTTTAGTTTTGAAGCAGACGTGGGAATCCTCCGGCGGGGTTTGGAACTGGCAAACTCAGTGTGCAAAATTACGTTCACAGATCGCTCACCTCAAGAAAGCGCTACAGGGGTGCTGATTGCTCCGGAACTGGTGTTGACAAACTATCATGTCTTGAGTTTGAAAGAAGGCGCTGATTTGAATGCGATCGCCCAGTCAGCCCGCTTCGAGTTTGGCTATGTCAGTCCCAATTTTGGTGAAGTGACCCGCACTCAAACCCTAAAAGCGGCTGACAGTGACCCAGTTCCTGCTTTCAGCCCTATCAATGAGCTAGATTATGCTTTGATTCGTCTCAGCCCTGTTGCAAATTTTTCAGTCGAGCCAGTTCCATTCAACCATTCGCTGATGCTGATGCCTCGGTCGCCGCTCAATCTCCTGCAACACCCTGAAGGAGAGGCAATGAAAGTGTCTTTGAGTAATAACGGAGTAGTGAAGACTAACGGCGCACGCGGATTGGTGCTGTACGTGAACCCAACCAAATGTGGATCGAGTGGTTCACCGTGTTTTGATAGCGATTGGAATCTGGTAGCGCTACACCACAAGGAGATGGCGACCAGCTTTGGTAGCGTCCGGGAAGGAATCCTCTTCAGCGCCATCTACCCAAGGATTTCGGCAGTTTTAAGTGGTGAGGAGGGGAAGTAAGGATGAGTCTTCGGATTGTTTCTGAGCAGCTTCAAACAAGTGCGGCATCCAATGTTCCACCCGATGGATATTTTGAGCGCCTTAGAAAATATATTCCAGCTGAGGTGGTGGGTTTTTGGCTGACGGTCAGTGGCATGATCCAGAGTGCTGCCGAGAACATTCCCAAGGCAGGACTACTTTGGTTTCTATTCGTCGTTGGACTATTTTTCACATACGCCTGGACTCGGCGACAGACTCAGGAACCCGGAAAGTTAACGGCTCGAACCCAGATTGCAATTTCCTGTGGCGCCTTTATCGTTTGGGTATTTGCGACGGGTGGCCCATTTGCTGCTTCGTGGGAAGGCTATGAGCCGCTGTATGGCTCACTGCTACTTGTTACATACACGCTCGCTGTTGCTTTTGTAATTCCTCCTGAGAAGTAAGCTGTGCCGATTGATTGGAACGATAACAGCAAGCGTAAGACTCTCCGGCTAGCTCTACAACGGGTTTATATCAACAAGGCAGCATTAGCGCTATTTGTTGATGAGGAGCTAAACGAGAACCTTGAGGTCATTGCGCCAAGCAGTAACCTACAAGATACAGCTGCTGGATTGGTGGTCTGGGCAAGAGCAAATGGAAGGCTTAATGAAGTCTACAAGGCATTTTGCTGCGAGAATCCAAACGACTCTTTAATCACAGAGCTACAGCAAAATCCGCTCATTCCGTCAGTCTCCAAGCTTGCTGAAGAAGATTGGACAGACTTGTTCTCGCTCTTTTCTCCTTACGATTTTGCCGATCTCCAAAGGGCACTGCTCGGGGGATATAAGCAGATTATTGGTGCTGAATTCAGAGAAGCGCGCGCCGATCAACCGCTACCGAAGGAAGTCAGCCAAATTCAAAAACTCCTATCTGAACTGGATAATCCCAAATTGGCAGTTCGATTTGTAGAGCTTGCTATGGCTCAGTTTCAGCGAGCTGGCGAAGGAGGCAGCCGAGATCTGGCTCCGCTAGAGCAATGGCGCGATCGCATCGCTGAAAAACACAAAGTCAAGCTCAAAGCTCCTGAACCCATTGCTCCAATCGCTCGACAGGGCTACCTGCTTGTATCTCTCAGAGAGAGCGGTCGGCAAACCCAGAAGGACGGTGCTTTTGTCACGGTGTTTTCTGAGCTGCATGTTGTGGGGGAAGCAGCCCCAATTGAGTTCAAAGCTTCTTCTGTCACTTGTCCGCTTCATGAGGTTCCGGGTCTGCTTTCTGAGCTGATTCAAAATGCTGAAGCAGCACTGATTCCCTATGAGTGTGGACAGGTCACGCTTGAGCTATTTCTGCCTGGGGTTCATCTGGAAGAAGATGTGGCAGATTGGGAAGTCAAAAATGAGCAAAACCGCCCTCGCCCATTGGGGTTACATCGGAGGTTTTTAGTGCGATCGCTCGAACGGGTCATGAACAAGACTGCGCAAGCCGTCTTAAAGCAGAACTGGCAACTGCTAGAATCCCATGCAGCTGCGAAAACCGTCTGTAACCAGTTCCATCGTCAAGATGACTGTCCAAGTCCAGGTGCGCTTAGTGCTTTACTGGATCGTAAACCGGGCCTATCGCTCTTGGCAGAACTTCCTGCCAATCGAGAACAGCGCATAGACATTTTGTATGACATCATCAATTCTGCGGTTCCCATTGCTCTGTGGCTATTTGAATTTGGTCAGTACACTGCTAAGGAACTCGAACAGCAGATTCATGGCCTACTGAACGAGAGTCAGGTGACGAATTTTGCTGACCTTGCCGAAAAGTGGAGGAACAGGCGTGCGAAGCCCGAAAATAAGGCAATCAAAAGCCTAAGATTGCTTTGCGACTGTCCCGATCGCTATCCCAGCCTGCCCGACCTCAAGAATGATGAAGATTTGCTTGTTGCGTCCTGAGTCCCCCTGCACCCGATCCTATGTCCTGGAAATGCTTTAGTGCGAATCCCGATGCCCAGCCAAAGGCGCTAACCCAGTTGCCTGACGCTCCGCCTTGGCGAAAGTTTTTGCCCACAGAGGAAGTGCAGCAGGCTCAAGATGATGAGTATTGGGATGAGCTGCGCCATCTGGCTGAGAGTGATAACCGGGCGATTCAGCGTGGGCAGAGCTTTCGAGTGCTGACTGATGAAAGTGGAAACTCGGAAATTATTGATGCTGTCAACGCCGCCATTCATGTCCGCCGCCCCTTGCTGGTGACTGGGGCACCCGGATCGGGAAAAACTTCGCTAGCCTATGCCATTGCCTATGAGCTGCAACTGGGTCCGGTGTTGACCTGGCCCATTACCGCGCGATCGCACCTCACCGATGCGCTCTATCGCTACGATGCGATCGCCCGCCTGCAAGACGCTCAGCTCGACAAGTCCCGCACGCCGTCTGGAACTCAATCTGCTCTAGAAGAACCAGCGCTGGCTGAATCCATTGCCCAACCAGAAGAAGGGGATCTGGGCGACTATATTCAGCTTGGGTCGGTGGGCACAGCTTTTTTGCCATCGCGGTGGCCACGGGTGTTGCTGATCGACGAGATCGACAAAAGCGATTTGAACCTGCCGAACGATCTGCTCAACCTGTTTGAAGAAGGCGAGTTTGAGATTCCAGAATTGGTAAGACGCAAACGGCAGCGTCGAGACGCAGCGGAACAAGACGCAACAGTGGTGGTTCGCACTGCTGATCGGGATATGGAAGCCCCGATTACCAATGGGCGGGTGAAGTGCTGCGAGTTTCCGATTGTCATCATGACTAGCAATGGCGAACGGGAATTTCCACCTGCTTTCTATCGCCGCTGCTTGCGGGTCAAGATGCCCAACCCAACCCCAGAGTCTCTGTTACCGATTGTACGATCGCACTTTGACACGACTGACCAAAGTGGATGGACGAAGACAGAAGAGAACCTCCGAACGCTGATTGGCGAATTCTTGGACAAAGGCAACAAGGCCGACCGAGCTACCGATCAGCTTCTGAATGCGATTTACCTGATGACTCGGAAGTCTAGCCCCGGCTCAGACGAAATGAAGCGAATCCAAGCCTTGCTGTTTAAGCGGTTGAGCGAGGCGGACTGATGGCATCTGCGGAAGGGGTGCAGGCATCGAGCGATCGCATCAGTGAGCTGGTGAAGCTGCTTGCTGAAGATCGGCAGTTTACCAGCATCGAAATTGCCGAAACCCTCTGGCTGGCGATGCAGGTCGAGCCAGCGTCGGAATTAGTCGCCGAGCAGCAGCCAGAGGTCAGGGAGCAGAGGCCCGAAGACGTAGACTCTAGCACCCTCGACCATGACCCAGAGGATATAGACCTAAACGATTTGCCGCCGCCACCGCCGCCACCGCCCAGAGCAAATATCACCACCCCCCCATCGCAGGTTGGTGTGTTGCCACCCCAGGTTCTCCCAGTTTGGCTGGCTGATCCAGCGATGTTGGCCGATCCTTTGTCGGTGATTCGTGCGTTGAAGCCCTTGTTCAAACGAGTTGAAGCGGGAACCGGTCGCCTGCTTGATGAACCTGCAACAGTAGATCAGATTGCCCGCACCCGGCTTTGGCTGCCGATTTTGGCACCTGAGCGAGAGGCGTGGTTCGATATCGTCCTGGTGGTCGATCGCGGCTCATCGATGCACATTTGGCAGCGCCTAGTCATAGATCTGGTGGCTATCCTACGCCGCTATGGTGCGTTTCGGAATGTACAGGTATTTGACCTGGAGGTCGACCGCGACGCTCCTAAGAAAGAAGACCGCGTGTTGCTCCGATCGCATCCCGATCGCCCTGGGCATCGCCCCAGTGAACTCATCGACCAACGCGGGCGACGAATTGCGATCGCCCTCAGCGACTGTGCCGGTTCCTATTGGTGGGACGGGACGCTATTGCCCATGCTGCAAGACTGGTCTAAAACCATGCCAACGGTTGTGTGGCAGATGTTGCCAGAATGGATGTGGGAGCGAACATCTCTAGGACGGGGTGATCCGGTTGCCCTTAGTAATGACAAACCGGGCGCAGCCAATCAACAGTTAATCGTGCGGAGCCTGATCCGGGATGAGGCGGCAGATGCGGCGTATCGGCTGCCGATGCCGGTAGTAACGAGTGAGGTGCGCGATCTCACAAACTGGAGCCTGATGCTAGCAGGCGATCGCCGAGAAATTACACCCGGCTTTCTGCTGCCGCCGCCAGGAGGCTCAGTGCCCAAGGCAAGGACGCTGGAAGACATTGTCCGCGATCGCCTTGAGCAAAATCCTGAGCTGGATGAAACCAGCGATTTGGAGGCTGCGTTTGAAGCTGAGGTTGAGTCCATTGCACGTCGGCGGGTCGAGCGGTTCAGAGAGCTGTCGTCGCCCCATGCCCGCCGATTGGTGATGCTGTTGGCGGCGGCTCCGGTCGTCACACTGCCAGTGATGCGGCTGATTCGCGATTCCATGCTGTACGAATGTCGTTCTCCGCTGCCCATTGCTGAGGTGTTTCTCAGTGGGCTATTGCAGCCCCTGCCCAGACAGGAATCCATCGAGCCAGATCAGGTGCAATATGACTTTGTACCAAAGGCGAGGGAGGTGCTTCTGGAGGTGCTGCCGACTGTAGACACCCTTGAGGTGATCAACAGCGTCTCCGCTGCGGTAGAAAGGCGCTGGAACCAGTTTTCTAATCAAGACTTTCGAGCATTTCTAACCGACCCCAGCGTACTACCGCCGGAGGGCTTGGAGGGGCTACGCTCTTTTGCCAGCGTCACAGCCTCCATTCTCAAGCAGCTCGGATCTGAGTATGCAGACTTTGCTCAGCAGCTCCGCCAAGGCGCAGGGGAGGAACCGCCATCATCCCAGTCTCAGCTAGAAGAGGCAAGCTTCCCTGAACTCAAAATTCTTCAGTTTGTGGATGCTCAACTGATAGTGGATGCTCAACTGATAGAGGAAGACGAAGAATCAGAGAACGATTCGTCTTTCCCACCACTTCAAACAGAAGAATTCACCATCGCAACCGCTTCTATAGACAAATCAGATCAGCCTCCTGTATTTAATCAACAACAGAAAGAACAGTATTTAGATGAGCTAACAGTTAATGCTGCTTTAGATGCACAGCTTGACTATTTTCAGCATGAGATTTTAGATGCTTTTATTCAGCTGGAACACCAATTCGAAGCAGATTTTCCAGGTCTTCGCCCCCAAGATATAGCAGCAGAGCCTCAGCCTGAAGAAATAACTCTGGCCGAGAACGAGGACATTTCAGTTGTGATTCTTGAACGCACAATTACTGAAATTTCAGATATTCAGGCATCTTTTGAATTAGGAGCCATAATTCATTTTGGAGTAGAACTTACCTATTCTGACTTTGACACGTACCATGCTGAGTTTAATGAATATCCTACCTATCAGGAAGGAGTTCACAATTTAACAGTAGATGCAGTGGCTGAGGTTACTCTCTGGTTTCTTGAGCATGGGGATGAAGATGAGATTCAGGTAGAGCCTGAGCTATTGGAGTTAAGGGTAGAGCAGCCCATCTTAATTGACCTCGGATTGCCGAATTTTGTGATTCGTCGTCGGGATAGGACGGCTCAGTATTTTACAGAAGAACTGCCGGGGCTGGGGGCTGAGGCGGTGGGGCTGGACATGGTGCTGGTGCCAGGTGGAACTTTCATGATGGGGTCGCCGGAGGAGGAGCCAGAACGGCATGAGGATGAAGGGCCGCAGCATGAGGTGACGGTGCCGCCTTTTTTTATGGGGCGCTATCTGGTGACGCAGGCGCAGTGGCGAGCGGTGGCAGAGATGTCGCAGATAGAAAGGGATATAAACTCCGCTCCATCCAACTTCGAAGGAGAAAATCACCCGGTGGAGCGCGTGTCTTGGTATGACGCGGTGGAGTTTTGCCGTCGCCTTAGCGAGCACACAGGGCGACCCTATCGACTACCAAGCGAAGCGGAGTGGGAATATGCGTGTCGGGCAGGTACGGAGATCCCATTTTATTTTGGCAGCACCCTGACGACAGAGCTGGCAAACTACGACGGCACCGTCACCTATGACGGCACCACACTCGATGGCAGCCCTAAGGGAGAATATCAAAAAGAGACGACCTCGGTGGATCACTTTGGACTGGCGAATGCCTTTGGGCTGTGCGACATGCACGGGAATGTATGGGAGTGGTGTGAGGATCACTGGCACGGTAGTTATGAAGGCGCACCGACAGATGGAAGCGCCTGGCTAAGTGATGATGACAAAGCTCAACGTCTACTACGCGGCGGTTCCTGGGACCTCGATCCGAGGGATTGTCGCTCTGCTTATCGCGCCTTTAATTCGCCCGACTTCGACGACGACAACATCGGTTTTCGGGTTGTCTGTAGTGCCCCGAGGACTCCGTAGCCCTTTTCCCTTTTGTTCTCTTGCCCTTTGCCGCGCGAAGCGCGGCCGCGTGGTTGGGGTTAGTTGTTGCATGGAGACAACAGGCTTGTCTCTACAAGCCTGTTGCTCGGTTGTGTTTGGATCCGGATTGCCTAATCTTCAGTCCCCCTCTGGACCTTCCTCATCCAAAAGTCTAGGGTTTACTCGCAAACAGGCGATCGCCTCCGCCACTAAGATGGGGTCACCCGACTGGAGATAGCCACGAATCCGTGCTCGGTGCTGCTGAATTTGCGCTTGCTTAATACTGTTCTGGTTTTGGAGGGCTTCTTGGAGGGCGGCTGACTGCACTTGCTGTTGCCGCCGCTGCTTTTGGTTTACTGCGATCGCCTCCCTAATCTGAACCAGCGAAAGCTGCACCGATTCTGCGTTACACACCTCACGCTGCCCATCTGCCTCGTTGCGATCGCCACAGGCCTTATGTGGCAACGGGTTACACTCTTTCTCTGCCAATAAGCTTGGGTGACTTTCGGGGCTGAGCGCTCCAAAGCGCTCGTGCCCCGAAGTCATCTCTAAATTAACCAGGGGGTCTGGGGGAATTTCCCCAGAATCAGCTCCATGCAGATGATGTGGGTGCCACAGGTCTTTGTTCTTGTAGAGCGTTGGCCCGCCAATAGAAAACCGCTTGGTCAGCACAGAGAACCGTTCTTTCACGGTAATGGGGAGTTGGCCGTTGTCGAGTAAGGTGGCGATTGCCAGTCGAATTTTCTCTCGGGCCTGTTTTGCTTTCTCCTCGTTATAGGTCGAGAGCCCAGCCGTAGCAAGTGCCTTAGGAGCTCTGTTCACACCATAGGGGTAATAGTGGCTTTGCTCAACTGCTCTGGCCCAGTCCTTTGCCTTCTCCTCAATTTCGTGGACGTGGTTACTCCACTCGTAAAACCCTGGCAGCTCTCGCGCCAACCGAACAATATCTGTCACCAGCGCCTCCCCCGTCAGCGGTGCCTGAGCATAGAGCACATGGCCAAACACATAGCTCCGCATCGCAATTCTGCCCAACAGTCGATTCGTCAGCCCTGGCCCAGTCCACCCAGGCTCGATCTCAGCATTGAGATCATTGAGAAACTTCTCGGCCTTAGTAGTTATCCGATATTCCCGCCGTCGAGCACTTTTGAGAGTTTGTTTAAGCAGCTGACTATCAATCGTGTTGTGGCTGCTGGTGTGTTGCCAAAGCTCAGCAAATCGCTCTTGCGAACTATAAACCGGTTCTAGATCGCTGTTGAGAATATATGACCCCGCCTGCAGCGGTAACCGGTGAGCCGCGTAGAGAGAAATCTCACCAGTGCCAGGGGCAGAAAACTTCCTCGGGTTTGGAAACACCTCAAGCTGGCCCGGCGCACACCTGAGCCCGGCATTGTGTAGCAGCGTAGTTATCCCCAGGGCAATCTCCCAACTCACCTGCGGTTGATCAAACGGAAAGTAAAGATGCAACCCACCGCTATAGCTCGATGTGATCGTAATGCACGACGGCAACCCCAGAGGCTCTAGCGCATCCTGAATACGACGCAGGCCCTGGGGGTCAGAAGCCGGGTGGTATCGGCTACCCCGGTCAATGTCAATGAGCACATACTTTGTGGTACGGCCAAAGCGCACCCCATAGAGCAAACCTCCCTGTAAAATCAGGCGATCGCTGAGGGGATGCCGCGACTCAGTCTGCCATGCTGGCTTCTCGTTGGGGGCAACTTGTTCGGCCCAGATATAGTCAAATCGGTGGGGCCACAGGCCCAGAAATGGTTTGTCCTGCTCTTCTGCACAAATAAACCGGGTTAATAAAGTTTTCACGCTGATTGATAGTCCCAGAGCGCAACGTCAGTGCGCGGGAGCAGATCTGCGTTTTTCAAAGCCTAGGTAACACGGAGCTTTATTAGGTAATTTCTTGAAAAAATATTCCAAGTTTTGTCCGTAGAGTAGGGTGTCTTGTGGACATCACCCGACCTACAGCTAACGCCAGAATAGTTGAGCTATTGCGTTGATATTTCCAAGCAATGTCTATACATAGGCGCACAAAAACCACTCGTTTACAGCCGTAAACCAGCACAAAATTCTCCAAGAGCACAACAGCCCTTGATGAATCTGATCTAGCAACCTAGAATGAACGCATAACTCTATCGACAACCCTCAAGCTGCTCGCCAAAGCATTTTTTTGAGTGTTGTCGTTGCTTCCCGCAGTGGAGTTTTGAGCGAAAGACCTTAGCTGTTCCCTCAGCTAAGGTCTTTTGATATAGAGATATCTGTGATGGGTCTGAGCACCTCCATGGTGAGTTCGGATAAATGGTTCAGATGTTCTTCCATAGAACATTCGCTAAAGGTTAACACCGCTCAAAAATCTTCTCAATACCTCAAAATGCCCTATACGCCAGAGTTACAGGGCTTACATACGCCGGAGTTATAGGCAAAACCATACGCCAAAGTTACAGGTGCTTTCGTACCCATACGCCAGAGTTATAGGCAAAACCATACGCCAAAGTTACAGGCTCTGTTGTAGGGATCAAGACGCAGAGAGAGGTTTTTATAGGTGCGATGGAAAAGGTATACGCCGGAGTTATAGGCAAAACCATACGCCAAAGTTACAGGTGCTTTCGTACCCATACGCCAGAGTTATAGGCAAAACCATACGCCAAAGTTACAGGCCCAAGCGATCAAAACATACGCCGGAGTTACAGGCACCTTACCCAGGTGATCAATCTGCCGAGTTATTCATTAGAATGAGTTTGATTTTGCGATCGCCTACGAGGGTAGAAACTCCGGTTGAGTAATCTCTCTACAGCTTCTAACGAAGAGTCGACGTTCCCCGTCGATGGACAGCTCTTGATGGTGCTGCCGCGAGCTGGGGCAGCGTTGAGCAACCCAGATGTTCAGCTGCCTATCCTCCGCTCTGATGGCGATGGCTACTACTTAGAAATGCGAGTAGAGGCAGATGGGCGAGACGCCACTGAGGTAGCCGTCACTCGGCGAGTGCCGCTGGAGAACGTCTCAGAGGAGGAATGGGAAGAGCTCCAGGCGCAGTGTTCAAACCTTGACCTACAATCCCTTGCTGATCTGGGCGTCAGTAAAGGCATTGAGAAAATTCAAGACCGCCGCATAGAGCGGTTGTTGATGGCCCTGTTGACTTTTCTCAATCCCCGTCAGGTGTCCATCGTTCTCTACCTCTACCGTTTGGCCTCTGAGCAGGGCAATGGCCCACTGGTCTCATTTCGCTCCAACGACTTACTAGAGGCACTGGGGTATACCCGCACGAAGGATGGCGGGTTTGCTTCAAAGTTGCGATCGCAGCTCCATCGCGACTTAGTAGCCCTCCACCGCACGGAGTTGGTCTTTGCCCAGTCGCTGCGTAAAGGCGACAACCTGGGGGCAAAGGTCACTATCAAAAGCGTGCTGCGCATCAAAGACTACGAGATCGAGAATGTCCCCCGCAACTTCGATCTCCTCAAGGCTGCCGACTATACCTACGAGTTAGCCGACGCTTACACCATTTCCCTAGAGTTCTTCGATGGTCCCGCCCGCACGGGTGACTATGTGCTGTTTGCCAATAGTCTAGACATCAGCCAAAAGCTCGGCGGCAACGCCAAACATGACTATAAAACCAAGCTGCTGGTCTATCTGGCCAGCCGCATGAAGTGGGATAGGCTCCAAGATGGGCAATACCTGAGTATTTCAAAGCGGTATCTGTTCAAAAATTTAGACCTGCTGGGTCGTAACTCGTCTCGAAATAACCAAATCTTTTGGCGCACTGTTGAAGAGCTGAGAGAAGACGGATATCTCTTAGGTGCACAGGAGATCCCTGGGAAAAAGAAGTCAGCCAATATTCAATTTCAGATCAATCCCGAGAAGCTTGGGGTCGTGGCAGAAGATGGCAAAACTGCTCAGGGCTAAGCTCTTTCAGGCTTCCATAGCCGCCTAGAGCAAGGTGCTGACCACTACAGTAGAATTGTCTTGCCCCCTGCTGAAGAACTTGTCCATGGTTCAAAGCCCCAGCGTTTCCCAGGTTCCCTACCCTGACTCCGACGGCCAACCCATGGCAGATAACACCATCCAGTATCGCTGGATTGTTCGTCTGGTCAGTAATCTCAAGCGGCTATTGAAAGACCAAAGGGCGTTTGTGGCCGGAGATTTGCTCTGGTACCCGGTTCAAGTCGAGACACCCCCCGCTCCAGCTCAGGCCCCAAACGTCATGGTGGTATTGGGGCGGACTGAGGGTGACCGGGGCAGTTACAAACAGTGGGAAGAAGACAACATCATGCCCCAGGTCGTTTTTGAGATTCTTTCCCCTAGCAATACGGCCAGGGAAATGCTAGCCAAGCAGGCCTTCTATGGCAAGTACGGCGTTCTAGAGATGTACTTCTACGATCCAGAGTCCTTTGACTTCTGGGGCATCATTCGCTCCAGCCCCGATCGCAATTTCACTCCTATCATGGCGATGAATTTTCCCTGGGCTTCCCCCATCCTGGGGATTTGCTTTGAGCTGTTTGAGAGTGGGTTGGAAGTGTTTTATCCAAATGGCGATCGTTTCAAAGATCCTGAGCAGGTGATCGAAGAGCGCGACCGGGCCTTTGCCAAACTGAAGGAACTCGGCATCGACCCAAATGAACTTTAGGTGAACACTCCCGACGCTGATGCTATGCATACATCGCGGGCTTCTCTGAACCCAGAAGCTAAAAAAATCATTGGCTAATTCGATAGTTTTTCGGTGTTAGTCCAGTATGTTGCCGAAACGTCTTGCCGAGATGGCTGTGGCTACTAAAACCACACAGTAAAGCAATTTCCATTACCGAAAGTTTTGTCGTTTTGAGAAGATGTTTGGCCCGTTCTACTCGTTGACGAAGAATGTATTGATAGGGGGTGATGCCAGTCGATTGTTTGAACAGCCGACTGAAATGGAACTGACTCAAGCCTACCGATGTCGCCAAATCCGATAGCTGGAGATCACTAGCCAAGTGGGCAATGATATAGTCTGTTGCCTGAAGAAGCTGATGATCGCTCAAACCACCTTCATATAGTACGATGCAGGGCTGACTCACAAAGTGGTATTTGAGCAGGTGTACCGCCAGCACATGGGTTAATGACTCAGCATAGAGCAGCCCAGTGGGTGCGCCATTGCGAAGTTCGCTCAGGAGCATCATGGCAATCTGCTCAATTTGGGGAGTTCTGGTTCGAAACTCTGGGGCCAATTCTGTCGACTTGGCCTGATTGTCTAGGGTGCTTTGGGCAACGTCTTCTAAAAATTTAGAGGCTAGCTGAATTTGTAGGTATTTTTCGCTGTGATGCCACTGACTGACTAGCGACGCTCCGGCCGGAGCAATGGACAGATCGCCCTTGGTAAAAAGAGCGCTGTGACGACAGCCATCCATCTGCTGAAACACGCGGGAAGGTCGACTATTGAGCGATAGACACAGCAGATGCTCGGTAGCACTCTGATGGGCCTCCCGACTAGGCGGCTGCTCGAACTCTCTGACTAAAATGTTTTGCCAACCGTAGGTTTCACTCGACAGTATCGGCGGCTGAAGCGGACTCAGATGAGGCTGAGTAGGATTTGTTGTTGATGTGATAGCCATAAAATAAATCTGGCGTTAGCTTCAGTTTAGTTGATTCCAAAGCTAGCACGGCTAGCCCTTAGAAACTCTCCGCAAGTTCTTACCAGTCACGCAAGATGTGAGTAGTTTGGCGAAGTGACTTTTGCCTATGGTGTAAGCCTTCCAGGAATTACACTATGGGCAAAGGCATGAAAATAAAAGCATTGGTCAAATCGCCTTGGGGCACAGAGAGCCGTGAATTTCTAAAGATTGCAATTCCCCTGGCTAGTGCCCAAGTTGCTCAGGCAGCCACTGGCTTTGTAGACACAATTATGATGGGCCGCCTGGGTGCCGAAAGCCTGGCCGCCGGTGGGTTAGCCTCAACAACCTTTCAGCTATTGCTCAATGTTTCGGGTGGAGTAGTGATGGCGGTGAGCCCGCTGGTGGCGGAGGCTTATGGGGCTGGTCGCAAAAGCCAAATCGAGCAGATTGCCCGCCAGGGACTCTGGTTGGCGCTATTGCTGGGCTTGCCGCTGATGGTGGCGATCGCCCATCTAGATATAGCCCTCCAATTTTTGCGTCAGCCCGCCGAGATCGTTGCTCTAGCCCAGCCCTATCTGTTCTTTATCTCCTGGGGAATCGTCCCGGCTCTGGGGTTTGCAATGCTAAGAGGCTACGTGTCGGCGCTTTCTCATGCCCATATTGTGACGGTCATTGTGATCATTGGCACCCTGTTTAATATTCTGGGTAACTATGCATTAGGGTTCGGCAAGTTTGGCTTGCCCCGGATGGAGTTAGCTGGTCTGGGCCTAGCCAGTGGACTGAGTTTCTGGCTGATGTTTTTGATATTTTTGGCCTATACCCTGAAGCATCCGCATCTAAAGCACTACCGGTTGCTGCGGAATCTGTATCAGATCAGACCCCTAGTTCTCCGCCGCTTGACGGCGATTGGCGTCGCGATCGCTGTTACCATTGCCCTGGAATATGGCTTATTTGCTGCCGTCACCCTAATGATGGGCAGCCTCGGCACCGAAATTTTAGCCGCCCACCACACGGTTTACCAAACCGCTGTGGTGATCTACATGGTGCCACTGGGAATGGCCTACGCCGTCACTGCTCGAGTAGGGCAGTGGTTGGGTCAGCACGATGTCCAGGGCATCCGCCGGGCAGGCTATGTCGGCATTGCCTGCGTGGCGCTCTTCATGGGGGTGACGGCGATCGCACTGCTGCTCTTTCGTCAGCAGGTGATTGGGGTCTACCTCGATATCCGCAGGCCGGAGAATGTCAGTGTTGTGGCCCTGGCAGTTCCCATGCTGGTGGTTTCAGCGATCGTACAACTGCTAGATGGCATTCAGCGGGTAGCTATGGGCGCACTCCATGGGCTTCAAGATGCCCGCATGCCCATGGTGCTGAGCGGGCTAGCTTTTTGGGGCATAGGTCTGCCCAGCAGTTACTTGCTGGGGTTTCGACTAGGACTGGGCGGGGTGGGATTGTGGACGGGGCAATCCCTTGGAGTTGCTGTAGCGGGTATCATCTTTGTCTGGCGGTTTCATCGTCTCACTGCTCGCCGCGCCCCTCTCGGTGCCAGCCAGTGAATACCCTGGTGAGCAAAACTCTGCTGACAGCACTTTGGCGAACCTGTGATGATCCAAGCCAAACCATAGGAGCTTCTCCTTACGTGCAGGTGACTACCAGATTGCCCCAAAGTTTGCCAAAACCATACCCTATCCCATGGGGTAAAGATCAGACTCTTAGGGGCTTGGTCTGTCACACTAGGCTCGCCTGACTCGTCTTATAGATGCAGGCCATTGTTAAGACTGAGTACAATCCATGCAAACTCGACTAGATCTTGTTCAGGCTAATCCAGCCGCCTATCGGGCAATCATGCAGCTAGAACGGTATGTCAGGAGTAGTGGTGTTGATTCGACCATACTGGAGCTGATTAAAATTCGGGTCTCCCAAATTAATGGTTGTGCCTTCTGTATAGATATGCATACCAAAGATGCCAGATTGAATGGTGAAACTGAGCAGCGTATCTATGCACTCAGTGCCTGGCACGAAACGCCATTCTTTACAGCCCAAGAACGAGCCATACTGGCCTTAACTGAAGCGGTTACGTTAATTGCCTCAAGTCCAGTCTCTGATGCTATTTATGCTGACGTTAACCGCTACTTCGCACCAAATGAAATTATTGATTTGCTGATGGCTATCGTCACCATCAACAGCTGGAACCGCATTGCCATTACAGCTCAAACGTTGCCTGGCTCCTATGAACCAAAGCCCGTCGAAGCCGCAGTTTAGGTTGACCCAATTATCTAGAGATCTATTACCATGGCACATCTATTACACATTGATACCAGTCCACGGGGGGAGCGATCGCACTCTCGCCGCATGACTCACGAGTTTGTTGGCCAATGGAAGCAAGTTCACTCCAGCGATACCGTCACCTATCGAGATCTGGGCCATCAGCCTGTTCCCTACGTAGATGAACCGTGGATTGCGGCAGCGTTCACGCCACCCGAACAGCGCACGTCTGAGATGTGGGAGTCGATTTGCCTGAGCGATCAGCTCGTAGACGAATTCTTGGCCGCAGATATCTATGTGATCGGTGTTCCGATGTATAACTTCAGCGTTCCTGGGGTTTTTAAATCGTATATTGACCAGATTGTGCGGGTCGGCCGCACGGTCATCTATGGCACAGATGACTCTACTAATGGATTCAAGCCTCTAGAGCGGGGCAAGAGAATGTTCGTCATCGAATCTCGAGGAGCCGCTGAGTATCACCCCGGTGGGCAGTACGAGACCATGAATCATCACGATCCTTATCTGGTTACTGTGTTTGGGTTTATCGGCATTACTGATATCACCTTCATTTATGTCGGTAACGATGTTGAGTCAATCTCCAATGCGCGTACCCAAGCAATTGACCTAATTGCTGCTTAATGTGATGTGTTGAGCCGCCTAAATTTCTATGAGTGATCTGCAAACATTCAATCAATACCGCCCTTTACTGTTTTCCATCGCCTACCGCATGTTGGGGACGGTTACCGATGCGGAAGATATGGTGCAAGAAACCTTTCTGCGCTGGCAACAAACGGCAGAGGTAACGGTAAACTCTGCCAAAACCTATTTATCAACGATCGTCACCCGTCTCTGTATCGACCATTTGCGCTCTGCCCGCGTGCAGCGAGAACAGTATGTGGGGCCGTGGCTACCTGAGCCAATGCTGACCCAGCAAACGTCAGATCCAGCCGATGCGGTCGAGCTAGCCGATACTCTCTCAACAGCTTTCTTAATGTTGATGGAAAACCTCTCGCCTCTAGAGCGAGCCGTATTTCTACTCCGGGAAGTCTTTGACTACGAGTACAGTGACGTGGGGCGCATGGTGGATAAAAATCCAACCTACTGTCGGCAATTGGTGCGACGAGCACGACAACACCTAACGTCCCAGCGGCCTCGCTTCGAGGTTTCACCCCAGCGACAGGAACAACTCGTACAGCAATTTCTTCGGGCTTGCCAGCAGGGTGATTTGCAGGGCTTGATCAGGCTGCTCTCCGAAGATATCACCTTCTGCTCAGATGGCGGCGGCAAGGTGCCCGCTGCTCTAAAGCCTGTTCAAGGGGCAGTCAAAGTTGCTCGACTGTTGCTAAACATTCGTCGTCACAAACCCCCTTCAACGCGAGATTATCCAGTCGAGATTAATGGGCAAGCAGGAATGCTTCAGTTTGTTGATGAGCAGCTTTCTTATGTGTATACCTTTGACTTTGCTGGCGATCGCATTCAGACAATTTATACTCAGGGCAATCCAGAAAAACTAATGCTGTTAAGGCAAAAATTAGTTTCTGAACAACATACCTCCTCAACTTTTTAGATCTCTAATACATCTACTATCTACTAATCGATCGTGGAATCGTACTATCAAGTTTCAAACAGATAAATGGAGAAAATCGATGCACAAGATCAGTGGGCTTGCAGTCATTGCGATCGCCTTACTTCACAGCCTGATCGGTTTAATCGCGCCAGGGCTGATCGGATTTGAGGGCATCTGGCAAGATATTGCGGATATGGGATTCATCGATGCGGTCAAACCAGAGGCTCTCCGCATTTGGGGATATTACTGGTTCCTGCTAGCTGGATTCTTTCTGATGCTTTGTGGTGGTCTGTGCCACTGGGTTGAACACAGTCTTGACCGCGTTTTACCAGCTTTTGCGGGGTGGGGACTGCTGGCGATCGCACTCTTTGGCATCGGGCTAGATCTAGACACTGGTTTTTGGCTGGTACTGCCTCTAGCCATTAACATCCTGGTCGCCTCGCGAGCTAGAGTCGCCCTGCCAGACCAGTATTCAATAAACGGCCAAGCTTTTGAAGATTCATTTCGGCTGCCCGCAAAATAGTACAAGTGAACTAATCTATTTGAGCGGTTAGCCGATGTTGCACCAGCCGGAACCCATCATGTCTGAGTCAAACACCATTAACCCTGCGACCCTCCACCCCAGCTGATGTGAGCCTTCCCGCCACTGGGACGAGCAACCCCAGGTGGTCGCCGCCGACCCCAACGACGACTGGGGCTGAGAGGTCGAGCTAGCCTGCACCCCAGTCTGGCGCGAGCAGTTGATCTCTGAGCTAGATGGTCGCCCCATTGGCTTCATTCAAATCATTTACCCCGCCCAAGAAGATAGCCACTACTGGGGCGGGGTGCTCGCCCATTTGCGGGCAATCGACATTTGGATTGGCGAACCCACCGAGCTGAGCAAAGACTACAGCACCACCATGATACGGCTGGCCCTGGCCCGCTGCTTTGCCGACCCCGAGGTGACGGCGGTGCTGATTGACCGGAAGCCTGTACAGCAGAGATTGCCGAGATTTTGTACCGCAATAGCAACCCAGAGGGTCTCGATAGTCTAGAAGGCATCGAGCAGACAGTGCGACAGCAAATGCTGGAGGAGGTCAGCCCTCGAGTGGCCCTTTTTTTGTCATTGACGCGGATTAAGTTACAGGTGCTGGGGGCAAAGAATGTGTAGCGTCTAGCGGAAGCGGGTATGGTTGAGCCGATTGAAAAGGTCGCTATCTCGTGGGTCACAGTCACAAGTGTCATACATTACAATTGCATCTCTGGCTCCACGTGGCGTAAACCAGGCAGTTACCCCAAAACCCAACGGTTGCATCACAAATACGGTAGTTCCTGCTAGGTTGTATCGATACTTGGGCTGAAATGCCCCTTCTTCCTGCTGGATGAGGGCAGGAAGTGTCAGGTTTCTAGGATTGCTGACTCGTCTGATGCTGAATAACTCAAGACTTCGGGGTACAGACGCTTCACCGCCTCGATTCAAGCAAGCCACGATTTCGTAAGTTCCAGGGTCATAGATGTCCACAGAGCCATAGCTAACGGCGATTGCCCGGTAGTTAGCTGGGATATCCATATCTATGCCGAATTGAGGTAGCTCGATAGTTCTCAGGGTGCTAGAAGGCGCGACCCAATCATTATCTCGACAAATCTCTCGTTGAGCTAAGGCTGGAGTGGTTGGGATGCCTCCCAGCAGAAACAAAATGCTGGAGAGGGTAAGCAGGCTTGGAAACTTCATTAGTACCGTGGCTTGGCTAACGGGCTAGGCATGGTGCAGGATTGGTAACTCCCCGTCTTACAAATACAAGCTAAGGCGGGGTTTATCCGGAGCGCCTCGCCATCCTACAGAAGGCTGATGGCAAACCCGGCCAAGGTCGCCATGCTTTATGCGGTGCAGGGAATGGGCGATCGCTGCCACCCTACCCAAACTGTTAAAAAGGGCCACCATAGAGGAGAGCCTTATGTCGATTTTTCAGTGAATTTGCCAAGGCGATCGCTTCAAGAGTTTGGCCGCTGGGTGAATCGGTATATGCATTTAGCAAAGATCTTGACCCCAGATACCTTGGCAAAGAATCACCGCCAAAATGCCCTGACTTTGGCAAGTCGTTACAAGGACTGAAGGATGAAAGCAATGGAAAAAGTTAAGCAACATTTTGAAGCAGAAGCCCAGGAGTTTGACGCGATTATTCGTCGTCTTATTCCTTACTATGAACAGATGCTTGATGCGCTTGTTATTGCTCTACCATTTGATCCATCTCAGCGTATTTGTGTAATCGATTTAGGATGTGGGACAGGCACAGTCGCAAGACGGATTAAAGATGTTTATCCTCAAGCTCAAATTACCTGTGTTGATATTGCAAAGAAGATGTTGCAGATGGCACAGATGAAACTTGGTGATGGTAGAGATGTGCGCTATCAACTTGCAAACTTTGAAGATTATGAGTTTGACACGGCCTATGATGTAGCAGTTTCCTCACTTGCCTTACATCATCTAGTGAGTGAGGACGATAAAATTAGGTTTTACGAAAAAATACATGCTTGTTTGAATCCAGGCGGCGTTTTTTATAACGCTGATGTGATTCTGGGTTCCAGTTCTTATCTCCAAGAGGAGTATATAGAAAAATGGCGAGAGTATATGCGTTTGCAAGTTTCGGCAGAGGAAATTGAACAAAAGTGGATGCCTCAACATTATGACGAAGATCATCCAGCTAGCCTGATGAATCAGTTAGCTTGGCTGCAAGACATGGGTTTTGCGGAAGTTGATGTTATTTGGAAATATTACAATTTTTCTGTATATGGAGGGCGTAAGCCATCTGCAGCATAACAACGCTGTTGCAGTGGTCTGATTGGGTCAGTGGTAGTTGCACTAGAAATTATTGGCCGCCACTGCACTTCACCGTTGGGCGTTGCCGCCATCACGCTTCCAGCACCCGCTGAATCCGGTGCTCGAGCTGGTCGAGGTCTAGGCCGCCCTCGTCGCGGCTAATGCGGCGCAGCGTTGAGTTGAC
>JAHHHI010000005.1 GCA_019359435.1 Kaiparowitsia implicata GSE-PSE-MK54-09C | reverse complement strand
GTACGATCTCAAGACCTGCCCGGATCGCCGTGTCGTCCAGCCGTGCCAACACATCGCCGGCCTCGACCAGATCGCCATCCCGGGCGGCGATCTCAGCAACCACCCCCCCGCTGGGGTGCTGCACCAGCTTGACGCTGCTCTCCGCAACCAGCCGCCATTGATCAGATCGGTGCTAACGACCACCCCATTGCCGGCGCTGTCGAGGTTGCGAATGACGCCGGTCGCCGTGTTGTGGAACTGCTGAACGCCCCGCCAAAGAACACCGCGTCCCACGAGCCCCCTTCGATGAGGCCGCAATTGGTAAAGGCTCCGACCATTGGATCGATGTTGAAGGCCGATTCGGTCAGCGCCTGTACGGTGCCGCCATTCACCATCGAGCCGACCGCAAAGGCGTCACCATAGATGCCCACAGCGGTGCCGTCGCCGGTTACCCGAATCGTGCCGGTATTAACGAACGTCCCGACCGCCCCGTTGCCGGTATTGAACTCAACGCCGTTGCCATTGCCCGTGTTGAAGATGGTCCCGGTATTCTCGAAAGCGAGAACGCCGGCGTTGAAATAGGTGGTGATCCAGTTGGACGGGGATGTTAGCGAGCCTAAATGACAAAGCGGCCGACCGGTCCGTTCAGTACGACAGCAGGGTCGTTATGGCCGGTTATGGCTCCCCGGTTGTCGAACGTGCCGACGCTGCGTTGACGCCGACGCCGGCGCCATTCGAGGTGATCATGGTGCCGGTGTTGAGGAATGTTCCCAGGTCTCCTGCGACGCCAAGCGCCGCGTCGGTATCGGTGGTGACAGACCCAGCATTTTCGAACCTGCCAGATCACCGTTGATGCCGACGGCCCAGCCGCAAGCGTATCCCTGGCAAGTCTGCGCGGAAGTACTAACAGGAACACATCAGAGGGCTGCGGTTCTGCCTCCGCACTGGTGGTGTTGGCCAAATCACTTTAGGCATCAGCGATGCCCTGTTCGGAATTTTGCTACAAACCATGATGTATGCCATATGCTCGGGTACCTATTCGCCAGAACACCGTGCCTGCTAACAAAGTGACAGCCACTCCCTATCGCGCAACCGGCCGCGGAGTATCTATGCCCTCTGGCTGCCGGCGCTTGCTTGATCCAAGGGTGTTCATCCACAGTGCGGACACCGGAGTGGCCTTTTGGTGCGTTCAATGATCGACTCTTCTTCATTCATTCTCGAAGCTTTGCGACGATACTGGCTTCTTTTGGTCGCTTGGCCTGCCGTTGCGGCAGCGATCTACCTCGCCGTAGTTTCGCTATGGCCGCCTACGATTACCGCGGCTCTTGACATTGCCCACCCCTCCAGCCTTGCCAACGCGATGCTCGCCGCGACAGAGGACCTTCCCGAAGGCGTGGAGATTTATCGTGATGGGGAAACCAGAACGGTACTGACAGCGGCAGGGAGTAACGCTGAGCGGCTAAACGCCAGTATGGATCTGGCTCTATCCAGGCTAAGGGCAGTTGCAGACGTCGGCGAAGCTAAGCTACCTGAGGAAAAGGCATGGTCGACTTACATCAAGGGACGAGAAGTTCTGATTTCTAACGCAGATTCGATGCACACAGGGGTCTCAACTGGGGTATGGACATTGTTCGGCACGCTTTGGTTGATGATGTTCTTCAATTCACTGCGAAGGCCGTGAAGGCTCCAGGGCCTCACGAAGGCGCGAAGGAAGACGGCCGTCGAGAGCAGCATCGGAAACAGCCCGTCTTGTTGCGCAATTTTGGCGCGACCTTCCTCTGCTAGCCACCTACGCAAGCGCGGCTCGCTCGCGCCGCAGCAGGCGGACTCGCAACCCCCTCTGCGCCGGCATCTCGAAGTGTCGATAGCAGAGTGCCGCCAGGACCAAAGTTCCCCCGATAAACAAGACGAACAGCACCGAACTGGTCGAATCCAGCGGGATACCCGCCAGCGAAAATGCGTAAGCAACCGTCAGCTGAAGTGGGAAATGCAGCAGGTAGCTCGCATAGGTCAGACTGCCGAGGAACAGCAATGGTGCGGCGAAGCGCTGCATTAGCGGATTTAATGCGACGAAGACATAGACGAGGGCGGTGACGACAACCAATTTGGTGACGATCTGAATATGAATCCCCTTCAGCAAGAACGCCGCCGCGACGAGTATGCCGGCTGCCGCCAGAGCGACGCCCAAAGCGACAAATGCGTGCGCGGCCAAGGGACCGTTCCACAAAAGCCGAGGGTTGTAGCAAGCAACAGCCATCGTACCGCCGATGTAGAAAAAGCCGAGGCACTGTGCCATATCGCTCGCGCCCAGAGCCAGCATCACCCCTGCCAGAACGACGGCGACAATCGCAGTGGCAACAAACGACAGTCTACGGCTAAGCGAGAAGAATATCGCATAGACCAAGATTTCCAGGGACACCGACCAGATCGGCGCATTGAAACTCCACCCATCCTGGAGTCCCCAATAGCTCGCTAGGAAGAGGTTGAGAACGAAGTGCTTCACGTCATTTTGCGGGTAGACAAAGAAATAGCCGTTCTGCGCCAGGAACAGAACCTGCACCCCTGCAACGAACAGCAGCGTCACGAAATGCAACGGGTAAAGCCTTGACAGTCGCAAGATGAAAAACTCGCGAGCAGACATGTCGCCCCGGCGGACAGGCAGGTAGTATTTGAAAACGAAAATGAACCCGCTGACGCACCAGAATACCTGAACGCCGTTCTGCCCCCAGTCGTAAAATGGCCACAGCAGCGCGTGGAACGGCTGGTCCCACCGCGCCACGGTGAATACCTCGCCGTCAAACGCGAAGTGCTCGTAGTGCCAAACGAGAATCGCGAAGGACGCCAAAAATCGCAACAACTCGATACTGACAAGCCGTCTCGGCTCCGCAACCGGTTTGGTCAATGTCGTCAACGGGCTCTCTCGCTTGTGCATCAACTACCACATGCATGAGCTACCCCGTTATATCAACTGACAAACTTGGCTGCAGGCACTCGATGCGTCCCGCATGCCCGTGTTTCGGTTAAGGGCGAAGCTTGCCCCTTTAGGCCACACCACCTAGAAGCGGTCCACTTGTCCTACCCGACATGACGAGGTTTGCATGAATCGCCTTGCTCTTTATTGGAACACAGTGCGCTATCTCAAGCCATCTCAGGTTCTGGGCCGCATTGCCTTCCGATTGGCGCGCCCCGCCGCCGAAATCCACCCCGCCCCGCCGGTCCGGCCTTGCCTTCGGGGCCCCGTACGCCGGGCTTGGCGTAATCCATCGCTTCTGGGCTCTCAGCACCTTCGCTTCCTGAACGAGACACACTTCATTGCCGAGCCCGGCCAGTGGGTTGATAAGGCGCGCGGCGACCTCTGGCTCTATAATGCCCACTATTTCGATGACCTGACTGCGGTCGATGCTCAAGACAGACGCGACTGGCAAAGCTCGCTGATCAATCAGTGGATAGAAGACAATCCGCCAGCCACGGGAATAGGCTGGGCGCCATATCCAACCTCTCTCAGGATCGTCAACTGGAGCTTTTGGCTGCTCGACAACCAAGACGAGCAAACACATGCACGATTGCAGTCGCTCGCCGTTCAAACCCGCTTCCTGAACAAAAGGATCGAGCATCATATTTTGGGAAACCATCTGCTGGCCAACGCCAAGGCGCTGGTTTTTGCCGGGCTGTTTTTCGCCGGCGCAGAGGCGGACGCTTGGTACCAGAAGGGTGTCGATCTGATAGAGCGACAGCTTAAAGAGCAGATTCTGGAAGATGGGGGGCACTTCGAACTCAGCCCCATGTACCACAACATCATCCTGAACGATGTTCTGGAACTTCTGGCCATACACGCCGCCTTTGGGAGACAATCCCCGCAAGGATGGCAGGATCTCGTGCCTGGTATGCTGAAATGGGCAGAAGCAATGACGCATCCCGACGGTAAGATCGGGCTTTTCAACGATGCCGCTTTTGGCATTGCGCCGACACTGGAACAGCTGCTGACCTATACGCGTTCTCTAGGGATAAAATGCCCACATGGAGTGCCACATGAGCCTCTTGTTCACCTGTCTGCCAGTGGCTATGCGCGTATGGCTCGCGGCAAGGCCTGCGTGATCACTGACGTTGCCGGAGTGGGTCCCGACTATCTGCCGGCCCACGCTCATGCGGACACGCTGTCCTTCGAGCTTTCCCTCGGCACAGAGCGCGTCATAGTCAATGGCGGGACGTCCCAGTATGGAACGGGGCCGGAACGGCTGCGCCAACGCGGGACGGCAAACCATTCTACGCTGATGTTGGACGAGACCAATTCATCGGAGGTCTGGAGCGGGTTTCGCGTAGCCCGCCGTGCCAGGATAATCAGTGCCGAGGTTGCAACCAGCGGCGTAGATGTCATCGTGCGGGGTGAACACGACGGCTACGCCCGCCTGCAAGGTCGGCCGCTGCATGCGCGCCAATGGACACTGACTGATACAGGGCTCACCGTAGCCGATGAAGTGAGAGGGCGCGGAACGCACAGGATTGACGTCCTGTTTCACCTCGCGCCGGATATCATCGCTGAACGGGAGGACAGCGGCATCATCGCGTTATACCGACACGCAGCCGACGCGCCCATTGCTCGCGTGTGGTCGGCAGGAGAGTTGAAGATCGTTCGATCGAGTTGGCACCCGAGTTTTGGAACACAAGTGGCGAGCCAGTGCCTTCTCCTCAGCGGAACACATGGCCTGCCGTTTGTGAACCAGACCACATTCAGGTGGGACCCTTCGTGAGACTGCTTATCCTTTCATTTTACTACCCGCCGGACCTCAGCGCCGGCTCGTTCCGAACCCAGGCATTGGTCGCTGCGCTGCGTCGGGCCCGGCCCGATGTCGAGATCGATGTCTTCACCACCATGCCAAACCGCTATCAGGCCCATGCACAGTCCGTGGGGGAGATGGAGGACATTCCAGGCGTTTCTGTTACGCGTATACCGCTGCCTGTTCATCGCAGCGGCATGGCCGATCAGTCGATGGCCTTCAATAGGTTTGCCAGGGAGGTCTTGCGTCTTTCCTCGGGAGGGCGCTGGTCGCTCGTCTATACCACTTCGTCGCGCCTTATGACGGCGAGCCTCGGCGCCCTCGTCAGCAAGCGCGTACGGGCACCACTCTATCTCGATATCCGCGATCTTTTCACCGACACAATGCGCGACGTTCTGGCGAAGTCGCCCATTCGCCGCGTGCTGTGGCCATTCGACTTCGTGGAACGATGGACATTTCGAAGAGCCAAGCGGGTCAACCTGGTTTCCGAGGGGTTTCTCGACCACGCCAGAAGGGTAGCCCCACGCCAGACTTTCCGCACGTTCACAAACGGCATCGATCCAGAATTCCTCACCGCCAGCTTCGCAAAGCCGGACGGAACGCAGGCCGAACCTATACACATCCTCTATGCTGGCAATATTGGCGAGGGCCAGGGGCTGCATTCCATCCTGCCGCAGGTGGCGAAGGCGATGGGGGATCGTGCAAGGTTTACCATCGTCGGTGATGGCGGCCGACGCGCTGCGCTGGCCGACGCCCTGGCGGCCGCAGGTGCCACCACCGTATCCCTGCTTGCACCTGTACCGCGCGCTGAGCTATTTCAGTACTACGCAGACGCCGACATTCTTTTTCTCCACCTCAATGACCTCGAGGCGTTTCTCAAGGTTCTGCCGTCCAAGATCTTCGAGTATGCCGCAACAGGTAAACCGGTACTCGCGGGGGTCGGAGGTTATGCGGCGCGATTCATCACTGAGAACGTTCCGGGGAGCGCTGTTTTTCCACCCTGTGATGCAGAAGGAATGCTTTCCGCAATCAACACCCTGCTGGACGATCGGCGGGTTCCGGATCGCGATACTTTCCGACGCACCTACGCGCGCGAAAGCATCATGGACCTAATGGCACAGGACGTGCTGCTGGTTGCTGAAGAGGTTGGAAACAAATGATTGTTGCGATCACTGGCGCGGGGGGCTTCGTGGGCGGTGGTCTGCTCCGGCATCTCAGATCCATCGGCACCGATGCGATCGCTCTGGTGCGGCCCGGCACTGAAGTTGCAGGACCCGTGCGGGACTTGCCTGACCTCGCTGAAGTGGCAACCGGCAGAATAGCCGTAAACCTCTCGGCAGTTGACGTGCTGGTCCATTGCGCGGCGATACCGCAGAGCAGACGCGATGCTTCGGTTGCGGAACGTGCCCATCTCTTTGCGGTGAATTCTGGTGCGACCAAAGTCCTGGCGCAGCAGGCAGCTGGCGCGGGTGTCAAGCGCTTTGTGCTGCTCAGTTCAGCCAAGGTCAACGGCGAAACAACCCAACTCGATAAAGCCTTTTCGGCTAGCGATACGCCAGCGCCGTTTGATGACTATGCCAAGAGCAAGCTGGAAGCAGAACGTAGTCTCGCCAGCATTGGTACATCGTCTGCCATGGAGACCACCATCATCCGCCCTCCGCTGGTCTACGGCCGGGGCGCCAAGGGCAATTTCCCGCAGCTCATTCGCCTTGCTGCAAAGGGGTGGCCACTGCCGTTGGGGGCCGTTCGCAATCGGCGCAGCATGATTGCGATCGACAACCTGGTCGATCTGATCGCCGTGTCGCTCACGCATCCAGCGGCGGCCGGACAGATCTTGATGGCCAGCGACGGCGAAGACCTGTCGACGCCTGAGCTTATGGCCCGGATGGCAAGGCTCCAGGGTGCTCGCGCCTGGTATCCGGCGCTGCCGCCAACCTTGCTCCGAGCGGCGCTTGGCATAGTCGGTCTTCGTGGCGTGGCTGACCGTCTGACCGGCTCGCTACGGGTCGACGGAGCAGCTACCCGCCAGTTGCTCAACTGGAAGCCCCCCTTGACCATCGACGAGGCCTTGCAGCAGACGGTTTCCAGCTAGCGTCCGGCCTCTTGGGCCAGGGCGTTCGTCACTCGGCTCACTTCCACGATTTCCTCGAATGGAATAGGCGGCAGGCCGCCCTGCTTCAGGGCGCCGATGAAGGCCTCCGCGCAAGCGCGCTGCCCTTTGTCCTGACGCCAGAGCCGCATTCTGCGGAAATTGGGCCAGCCAAAGCCCGTGAGATCGCGGAAATTGTCGAGCTGCAGCACGCGACCCGCAGCGAACACCTCAAGCCTCTCCTTGGGGAAGGCCTTGTTGCCATTGGCAAAGTAGTGAATCGTGCCCATCGAGCCATCTGCAAAGCGCAACGTCAGGGTGGCGGTGTCGCCACTGTTGCTATCCATGTCGACGCGTTGCCAGGAGGTGATGGCGTTGCCTGCCAGAAAGCGGAGCAGATCGATAAAGTGGCAGGCTTCGCCCAGAATGCGGCCCCCGCCGATAGCGGGATCCTGCGTCCAGTGCTCGGACGGTATCGCGCCCGCATTGACGGTCATGACGAACGTCTTGGGCCCACTGGTCCCGGCCAGCAAATTCTTGATCTTGCGAACCTGCGGAGCGAAGCGCCTGTTGAAGCCGACCATGACCATCGATCGGCCAGCATCGTGTGCAGCCACGATATTGTCCAGTTCAGCATCGGTAAGGCAGATGGGCTTCTCTACAAATACATGTTTGCCAGCGTTAATCGCGCCCACCACGTAGCGCGCGTGACTGTCATGCCGGGTGCTGACCACCACCGCACGAGTCTGTGGGTCGGCAAGCAGAGCAGCCGTATCGGTCGTCGTCTCGGAAAAACCGAACTTTCGTCCGGCATGAACGCCGGTCACGCCAACGTTGGACGCGATGGACCTCAAGTCGGCGCCCGCCGCCTTAAACGCGGGGATAAGCACAGCCGTGGAGTATTTCCCGGCGCCTATGAAGCTGACCGTCGCAGCACCCGAGTGATCGGACGACACTGCCTTGGCCAGCCGCACGGTCCGGGCCGCGGCGACGGCGCTGGCAGGGTAGCTGAGGACGATGCCTAATGATGGCTCGCCCCCGGCCACGATGGCATAAGCGGCCTCGGCATCTCCAATTTCAAAGCGATGGGAAATCAGCGGCTTCACATCGACGTTACCGCTCGCCATCATATCCAGCACAGCCTCGAAATTGCGCTGCTCGGTCCAGCGCACAAAGCCGATTGGATAGTCATTTCCCTTGTCTTCGTAGGAACTGTCGTAACGGCCAGGTCCATAGGAGCAGGAGACTTGAAACGTCAGCTCCTTTTCATAGAAATCAGCTCTCGACAGTTCGAGGCCAGTGACGCCAACCAGAACGATTCGACCGCGCTTTCGGCACATCACTGCGGCTTGGTGAACAGGCTCGCTGCTCTTGGTTGAGGCGGTGATGAGAACGGCATCGACGCCGCGTCCCCTTGAGAATGCCTGCGCGACCGCCAGCGGGTCTTCCCCAACCGACAGATCGACCGTTTCCGCGCCGAACTGCCTGGCGAGTGCCAACCGGCCTGCATCGAAATCCAGACCCAGCACCCGGCAGCCGTGAGCGCGCAGCAATTGCACCGCGACCAAACCAATCAAGCCGAGACCCGATACGACGACCGTTTCGCCCAGGGTTGGTCCGATCAGGCGGATACCCTGCAAAGCGATTGCGGCCAGGACGGCAAACGAGGCCTCATCGTCAGAGACGACATCGGGCACCAGCGCGCAGAGATTGGACGGAACGCTCACGATGCCGGCATGCTTGCCGTTGGAGACGACACGGTCGCCAGGCTTGGCTGAAAGCCCTCCAGCCAAGTCGCCGGCCAGGACGCGTCCGACGTTGCAGTAACCCAGTGGCAGCGGTTCATCGAGTTTGTTGAACACGGCTTCGAGCGTTGGCACCACACCGTCTGTGCGCATCTTGTTGAGCACATCGCGAACGCGATCCGGCTGCTGGCGGGCCTTGCTCAGCAAGCCCGACTTGCCGAATTCCACCAGCATTCGCTCGGTCCCCGCCGATACCAGAGTGTGCGAAGTCTCGATAAGCAGATGGCCCGGACGAGGCCCGGGAGCGGGAATTTCGGCGACCTCTGTCATGCCGTTGCGTAGCGATTGCAGTATCTGCTTCATGCCGGCGCCCCCGAATTGGCCAAGGTACGGTCGAGTAGCGCGCTTTTTTCAGCCCGATTGGGATAGTTGATCAGAACCGCCCGGTATTTCCCTTTGAACACGAAAAGGGAGCCAGCAGCGGCACCAATGATTTTGTGGGTTCGGATGAGACCTTCGATATCGGCCAGCGATCCGGCTCCGCCAAGGACGGTCATTGGCAGCGTTATAGCTTCACGGATGCCCCCAGCGAGATCCAGGTCGTAGCCTTGCATGCTCCCATCCCTGTCGACGGAATTTATCAAGATCTCGCCCGCGCCCAGTTTTTCCAGGCGCACAGCCCATGCGACGGGATCGAGCCCAGTCCTAGTTTTGCCGTTGTGCGTCATGACCTCGTACCGGCGCATCAGCCCGGTGCGAGCAACATCAAGCACTACAACCACGCTCTGGCTGCCGACCTGCCGCGCTGCGTTTGTCACCAGGTCGGGATTGGCCACTGCCGATGAGCTCAGGGCAACTTTTTCAACGCCAAGGCCGATGATACGCTCCACCTGATCGACGGTTTGCACGCCGCCGCCGTAACATAGGGGCATGCGGCACTCATTGGCGAGTCCGGCAATCACGCGGTAGTTCGGCTCACGCTTTTCCCGTGTAGCATCGATATCGACAACGATGAGCTCATCAACTTCCTTTTCGTTGAAAATGCGAACCGCGTTGATGGGGTCGCCGACATATTTCGGATCGGCAAAACGCGTAGTTTTGACCAGGCCGCCTTCGTGAATGAGCAGGCAGGGGATGATGCGAGGTCGGACCACTATAGCTCCGCAAAATTCTGCAGGAGCTTTATGCCCCACTGATGGCTCTTCTCGGGATGGAACTGAACGCCGAAGATATTGTCTGACGACACAGCCGACGCAAAGGGAGAACCGTAGTCGGTTTCGGCGAGCACGTTTTCGTGCCGGAGCGGTGCTACCAGGTAAGAATGCAGAAAATAGAACTGCGGATCAGGCATGTCATTGAACAGACTGGTTGTTTCCTTCGGCTGCACCGTGCTCCAACCCATGTGCGGCAGGTGGGTCCTCGTGGTGAACCGCGCCTCATCGAACCGCCGAACATCGGCGTCAATCCATCCCAGCCCGGGGAGTTGCCCCTCCTCGCTGGAATTGGCCATCATTTGCATGCCCACACAGACACCCAGGACGGGCACGTTGCGGTTAAGCACCATATCGTCGAGGCATTCCCGCATGCCGGACTCGGCTAACAATTGCATGGCCCAATCAAATGCGCCGACGCCCGGCAGAATGATCTTGC
This sequence comes from Kaiparowitsia implicata GSE-PSE-MK54-09C, assembly GCA_019359435.1. GTDB lineage: Bacteria > Cyanobacteriota > Cyanobacteriia > Elainellales > Elainellaceae > Kaiparowitsia > Kaiparowitsia implicata. Next base: position 37,567 of record JAHHHI010000005.1, on the reverse strand, counting down.
TTGCCGTGGCGAGTTCTTCGGCCGTTTCCGCCGTGGCACATTCGATATTCAGGCGGCGATAGATGTTGGCAAAAGCGGCGATGTTGCCGAGCCCGTATTTGACGATGCGAATCATCGCTTGCCGCCAACTTCTAGGCCCAACATTTTCATGACGCTCGACCCCAGATTGTAAATCTGACGCTGTGACTTGTAGTCCTTGTAGGTCTTCTTCGGCAGCTTCATCATGTCGTCAAGTTCTGGCACCGAGATGCCGAGCTTGCTGGCCACAAACTCCTTGTCGCTGCCTATGGCCTCGGCGTCGTAGGTCGGAGCCTTGAGCTTCTCCAGAGCCTCGCCCCGGGTCATCTGGCCGGTAAGGATCAGGCTGGAATATTGCACGCGACGCACATCGTAGCCAAACCGCTCCGGCAACCAGTAGCTTTCGTAGAAGCGGGTGAAGCGGGATTCGAAGTGCTTTTGCGGGTAAGGCTGCCAGCCAAAGCGGCTGCTCAAAAGATCTATGGCGTCCTGCTTGTGATAGGGCACAGAATTCAGCGGGCGGACCACCTTGATACCCTTGAAGTAAGGAAGCACGATCTTGTGCCAGAGGATGGACGTCACCTTGTATTTCTGCAGCGGGCGCGTACCGAATTTGCGGTGAATGTCCCGCAACTGGATCGAGTCAGACTGATAATACATCCACTCGATCGGATTTCGGACGCATTCCGTGGAAAGATTGGCCCCGGTCAGGATGTACTTGACGCCATATTGTTCGGCGAACCTGTACATCGTCGCGAAAAAAGCGTGGTCCTGCGGCGTATCGATATGCGGCACGCCTGACTTGAAGAACGCCAGCTGAAGATCCCGCATTTCGGGCCAGTCAATGACTTCGGTGTAGAGATCTAGCCCGAGCCCATCGACCAGCCGCTCGATATTGTTGACGGCAATCTGCGAGTTCCACCCGGCGTCCACGTGGAAAACCAGGGGACGCAGGCCGAACTGCTCTTTCGCGATATATGTAAGATAGGAGCTGTCGATACCCCCACTCATGCCAATGATGCAGTCGAAATCCTTCCCCTGCCCGTCGGCCTTGATCTTCTCGACTGTGGCTTCGATTTCGCGGCGTCCCTCCTCATCAACCTTCCAGTTGGGGAGGGTGTCCTCGCGGAAGGTTCGGCAGTGGTCGCACACGCCATGCTCGTCGAAAGTAATCGCAGAGTCGGTCGTGTCCATGACGCAGCTGGTGCAGATCTGGTAGGGTCTGGTGCTCATAAATCGCTATCTGTGAAGAAGGTCGCGAACCGGCCCGCCTCGACGGGAATTGAGGGCCTTTCATACATTAGCTGAGACGATTGGTACAACCTCAATGAGCGGCGCCGGAAGTAACGGTTAGGTCACGCGCTGCACAGACCGCTGCTTCGATGTCTCCCCAGCCGCGCCGCGCCAGACCGCGCGCAAGTTGCAGGCGCAGCTCGGCGGAGGCTACTTCGAACTGGGGGCCGTCCAGCCGGCCTGGTCGCTGCAGTAGCTCCGCAATGGCGTAGTCGAGGTCGGGACCGGCGAGTAGTCCGTCACCAAGCAAGGAGGCGAGACACTCGCGATATCGCGCCATCGCTATGTCGGTGACATCGCCGGCATGCAGCGCCGTGTCCAGCGTCAGGCGCGGATCGATCGGCCCGCCATTTGCGGCCAGGAAAAAAGCCCGCATCATTGCGGCAAGGGGCCCATCCCGCGGGGCCGGGGCGGCTGGTTGCGTAGCGCCGTCGATCAGCAGGGTGCCGGGCTCGATACTGAAATCGAGTTCCACCATCCCTGAACGGCCGAACGCGCGCAATATGCGCTGGCGAGCCGCGCCGTTGCGTTCCAGCACCAAGTCGTACGTCTGCGTGCCGGACGACAACATCATCAGGACCTTGGCCCCGCCGCGATCAATCGCCAGATTTTCCAATGTGGGCGAGGCACCGAACGCCCTGTCGAATATCGAGAAGGCATGGGGGATGCAGTCTTCCAACACCGATATACCCGCATCGTAGCGCTTTGTTGTGCCGTGACGCCACTCGGCCGCCGGATCGACCCAGACCAGCTCGACGCGCTCGACGATACCGCATTTCGCGAGCGCGGCGCGGAAGCTGTCGAGGTGATGGGAGAAGCGAAAGACCAGGGCGGGAGCAACCAGCGTGTCGTGCCGTGCTCCGCCATCACGCAGGCGCCGGACATCGGCGCCGGTCAACGCCATGGGCTTCTCGACCAGCACCGGCAGGCGCCTTGTGAGCGCCCATAATGCCGACTCAAGGTGACTTTCGGCAGCGTTGGCCACCAACACGGCCGAGCCTGGCGGCGGATCGACCTCGTCGCGCTCGACGAGCATTACTCGATCTTTGCGACCCGTGGCCTCCAGCCACTGGACAAGATCGCCGGCGCCGCTCGGTGACACCATCTGGACGGATGTTTCATCCGACACGAGTGTCAGCAGCACATCCACTATTACCCGTGCCCAGCGCCCGCCTCCCAGCACAAGAACCGAAGGCAGGGAGGTCCTGTCCGGTTCCTGGTTGGTCGTCATTCAAGGTCCTTGAAATCGCTCGGGCTGAGAATATCGATGATCGGGCCGGTGTAGCCCCGCTCCGCCATGAAGCTGCGGATTTCCGTACTGATATGCCAAGCCAGGTTGAGCAGCGGCTTGCTGAGATCGCTTTCCGCGAACAGGACATCGTCCGAGACGATCGGAATACGCGTACCTGGCAGGTAGTGGCCAATCTTCATCGAGCCGGGCTTTTCATGAACGCGTGCGATAATAGTCTCGTCGAGACCGAGTAGCTCGATGAGGATGGCCGCGCGACCCGGGAAGGCCTTGGCATTGAGCTTGCCATGCTTGACGACAAGCGCCTCAAGCTCGGCCCGCTTGCGCTCACGCCAGATGGCAATGTCCTTGTTCATTGCGCCGAAGCGCGCGCCGAAATCGGCCTCACGATCCAATACGGCCTGCGTTTCGGCAGGCATAGCCACGTTGCCCAGGGAGTTGGGAGCCAGGATCACGCGGATATTGCCGCCATAGCGCGCCGGAAATTCGGTTACGGCAACGTCGAGCCCAAGGGAACGGGCGATGTAGCTGAACGAGGTGAAGCTATAGGTGCGCGGGTGCTCGTGATAGAACGTATCGAACTGGTTGCCGTCCAGCACTGAGCCCAGATAGTGGTTCTCGATCACGATGACCGTGGTGTCCGACATCAGGCGGCGCAGGCCTTCGAGCACCGCAGACAAGTCTTCGATATGCGCGAACACGTTGGTGAAGACGATGAAGTCCGGTCTGCCGTGCTCCACGACGACCTTTTCGGCCAGCTCTGGCGTAAAATAGTCGTTGTAGACCGGATGGCCCTGGGCCACGGCGTCCACATAGGCGCCGGTAGGCTCGATACCCACCGTCTTGGCGCCCTGGTCGCGGAAGAACCCGAGAAGGCTGCCGTCATTGCAGCCGATATCAAGAACCGTCTTTCCGGTCATGTCGCCGAACGCCTGCTTGCAGCGCTCAACCAGACCCCGCATACCGTTGAGGACATCTGCGGTGAAACGAGACCTGTAGTGGTAGGTCTGCGGGAATAGCTCCCGCTTCGGCACCTGGTACTTCTGATGCGCTGTGCAGCAATTCTCGCAATAAACGATGTTGATCGGATACTTGACGTTGCGGCGGCTCTCACCGACTGGCACAAGGTCGTCGCACAGGGGATGATTGCCGAGATCCAGCACAGGCTTGAGATCGCTGCCCCCGCACACTTCGCAGGTGGTGATGACGTTGGCTTCTGTAGTCATGTTTCGGCATTCCTCTGGCTTGGCATGCGCGGGCTGGCGCGTGGGGTTGAGTGGCCATACACACAAAACAGGATCATTCCAAATAGCTTAACGTCGGCCGGTCTCGATCCTGCCGACATACGCATGGATCTGTTCGCGTACAACCGAGGCGAGCAGCCCGGGTGCGGCCGAATAGCCTTGGTCAGTCCAAGCCATTGTCTCGGCGAAATCTAGGCGTGGCTCCCAACCGAGGCGCAGCTTGGCGCGGTCAATAGCCAGCGCCAGCGCACGGGCCTCGTGTGGATGCACTTCGTTGGACATCGTCCAGGATCGATCTGTTCCAAGACGTCCCAGAGCACCGACCAATTCCCCGACGCTGCGATCGCCGGCGCTTCCGGGCCCAAAATTGCAGGCATCAATTGGCGAGCGCCCACTACGCACATGCTCAGCGAGGGCCACGTAGCCAGACAGCGGCTCAAGCACATGCTGCCACGGCCTGGTCGAAGCCGGATTGCGTAGTTGCACTGATTCCCCAAGACGCCAGGCGCGGTAGCAGTCCGGCACAATACGGTCTTCGCTTTGGTCGCCGGGGCCAACTACGTTGCCGGCACGCGCCGTTGCGACGCGCACACCATCCTGACTTCCGAACGAGGCCCGCCAGGACGCAACGGCAATCTCGCATGCAGCCTTGGAGGCGCTGTAGGGATCGTGACCGCCAAGTTCATCCTCTTCGCGATAGGCGAACTCCCATTCGCGGTTCTTGTAAACCTTGTCCGTGGTGACGGCGACGACAGTGGTCAGGCCGCCGGCCAACTTCGCGGCCTCGAGCACATTGAGGGTACCATCGACATTGACCTGCCAGGTGGCTAGCGGTTCCCGGTAGCTTCGCCGAACAAGAGCTTGTGCAGCGAGGTGGAAGATTACCTGAGGACGCGCGGCCGCAACGACGCGGGCGACAGCAGCAGCGTCACGCACATCGACTTCATGATGGCCAGCCAGTCTGTCAGCAAGCCCAAGGGCATCGAACAAGTCCGATGAGCCGTCTGGTTGCAGCGCCAGACCGGATACGTTTGCTCCGGCCAGCAGAAGCCATTCGGCCAACCAGCTTCCCTTGAAGCCGGTATGGCCAGTAATAAGCACATTGGTGCCGGCCCAGCTGCTGGTGCCTACCAGACCTTCCACTGAGCTTCCCCGTCGTTCCACAGCCGGTTGAGCAGCATGAACTCCTGATACGTATCCATCGGCTGCCAAAAACCATCGTGTGGATAGCAGCCCAGTTCGCCATCGGCGGAAAGGGAATTGAGCGGCGCGCGTTCGAAAACCAGCATCGGATCGTCGTCGAGATACTTGAACAGAGAGCGGTTGGCGATGAAGTAGCCGCCATTGATCCGGCCTTCGGACGTCTGTGGCTTTTCGAAGAAATTGGTGACCTGCCCGCCTTCGATTTTGAGTTCACCCCAGCGTCCGGGCGGCCTCACGCCCGTGAGCGTCAGGGTGCGACCGCTCGACCGGTGATACTCGATCGACGCGTTGATATCGACGTTGCTGACGCCATCGCCATAGGTAAGGAGGAACTCCTGATCGTCCCCCAGATACTTTTCGATGCGCTTGATTCGGCCACCGGTCATGGTGTCCTCGCCGGTATCGGCGAGGGTAACCGACCAACCGCGCTCTTCCATGTCATCATAGAACTCAACACTGCTACCTTCGCCCAACGTTACCCGCACATCGGACATCATCCAGTGCAGATTGCGGAACCAGTCCTTGATCACCTCCCCCTTGTAGCCCAGGCAAAGGATGAATTCGGTGTGACCGTGAGCGGCATATGTCCGCATGATATGCCACAGGATCGGGCGGCCGCCGATTGGCACCATGGGCTTTGGACGATACTCCGTCTCCTCGCGCAGACGCGTTCCCTTTCCGCCGCAAAGGATCACTACTTTCATCGTTTGTCGTCCTCGTCCTTGCTTTCCATTGACGCCTCGTTCCAGTTCGGCGCCGCATTGCGGCGTGTCCTGGCGGCACCGGCTATGTGTTGGTCGGCTTCTTGCTGAAACGCCGCAGCAGTCGATCTCGCAGGAAGGTTACGCCGCGGGAAAAGTCGCCTCGAACTGTTCTTCCTACGGCCATGGTCATCGTTCCCCAGCCTATGGCCAATGGTCGCGGCAGCAAGAGCGTCGGCGCGACCCAGAACCAGAAGAGAGCACGTGAACCGAAGCGCTTGCGCAATGCCGCTAACGTGCCCTGACGGTCGCCACGACCCGAAAGTCTGAGATCGAGCATATAGAAAGGATAGTAGATGAATAGGCGCTGTGTCTCGAGCCTGCGCACCGTCTTCGCTGATAGGCCATGCCGAACATGGGCATCAACTATGGCCCAGAACTCGTCCACAAAAACCTTGTAATACTCGTAGGAGGACGAATTCTGTCGTTTGCTGCCTACAAGATACTTGCCAACATATAGGTTGTGGGGGGCCGCCAAGGCGGCGCGCAGGAACAGGTGAAACGTCGCGAGGTTGGTGGAAACGAATTGCCCGCTGTCCACGCCTACAAGCCGGTCACGGTTCACGATCAGGGCCGAAGTCAGCGTAAAATACTGGCTGATGGCGAGCAGAAAGTCTCCCGCATCATCAAACCTCTTGATGCTGCCTGCCCCTCCCGGATGCTCGGCCTGGTAGTCGACGTCAAAACCATACGGCCGCATGCAGATGACGCCGAAGTCGGCATTCTCGAGGTATGGAACGAGCAAGCGCAGAGCGCCTTCGCAGAGCACGTCATCATCGCCAGACATGAGCAGATAGCGGCCCTGCGCGAGATCGACGCATTGCGCGAAGTTCCGCGCCCAACCGACATTCTCCGAGTTGCGAACGTAGCGAATGGACAGGCCTGCAGCCTCCGCCTCCTGAACCACTTCAGGCGTGCCATCTGTGCTGCAATTGTCCGACACCAGAACTTCGATGCGACCCGCACCGACGCTCTCCACCTCGGCCGTGATCCGCGTCAGTGCCAGCCGCAGATAGCCGCTGCGGTTGAATGTCGGAATGGCTATGGTCAGGAGCGGCCTGTCGTCGGGTAGCGCTTGTGTCACGTCAGCATCGGCCTTTCTGCATAGACACGCGTTGACCATGACTCGGCGTGCAGGTCAACCAATCGAGCATTACCGGCAAAATCACGGAACCGGCACCAGAAGTGCGGCAAAAGGCAATGCCGCGCACAGTATTATGGCAGGCCACCAAGGCCTGACGGTCCAATGCTGTCGCGCCGCGGCCCACAGGAGCACGGCTTTGATTGCGATCTGAAGCAGGAAGCCGACATAGGCGCCCAGCGGCCCAAGTATCAGCATGCAGATTACCCACAGGACAAGGCTTACGGGCCCGGACCATAGCGAGTTAATCATCATCTCTTTGCCGCGCCCTGACACCAGGAAATAATTCTGGCAGTGCCAGAGAGCCGTGCTCAGCACATAGCCCGACAAGAGCAACGCCAACTCAAGGTGCAATAGACCGTATCTGGCCAGATTGCCTCCCACAAACCAGGTGACCCAGGGCAGCGCAACGGCCACGACAAAGCCGGTAATGCCCAGGACCAGGGCCATGGCTGCAAAAAACTGGCCGCTTTGCCTTTCGGCTCGCTCATGGTTGCCGCCGTTATAGAGACGATAGAAACGGGGGGCCCAGACCATGTTCAAAGAATTGGCCACCATCTGGCTGACGGAGGCGGCGGTGTAAATGAAGGTAAATCCAGCGACGGCCAAAGGGTCGAACTGGGTATCGACCACCAGCGTCATGCCATAGCCGCTGGCCCAGCCCAGGACCCCGATCGCGACAAAGGGGACGATTTCCAGCGAGGCCGATCGCAGCGCTGATCGGTCGGGCAGAGTAATTCTGTAAAACTTCCCGCTTAGGCCAAGTGCCAGCATCACGCCGGCCGCCCCAAGCAGGCCCAAACTGTATATGGCCACCAGATTGCCAAACAGGACGGTGCCGAATAGCACGCCGACTATCGCCGCCAAAGGGATACCAGCGCTGGTCAATAGCGATACGGCGTGGCGTTCGTCTATGCGGTCAAAACTTGCCTGCATGACGCTGAAGCCGGTGATTATCCCAAGAAGCGTTGCCGGAATGACCGCCAGCCCGCCCTCTCTTCCACCCAACCAGAACATGATCGGCAACAGGAAAATGCAACTGACCAGTGCGGTATATACGAAAAGGCCAGTGATATCCTGGAACAGCTTGTGGCGTGTCTCGGCACCATAGTTGCGGAGCCGGCCGGCAGTGACTTCGATGAGACCGATAACGGCGAGCGTCGTTGCGCCGCTCTGAAGCGCGTAGAGAAGCCCGTAACTGGCATATTCGGACGGCGCGAGCAATGTCGCCAGCAGCAACATGCTGCCCGCGTAGGATGCCTTGACCCCGATATTGGCGATAAGGAAAAGCAGGGCCCAGAGGGCAAGCTTCCTGTGTTCCAAACCGGCGCTAAGCGTGCCCATCGATTTTATCCCAGGCCTGCCCGGACGATCCGTCCATGGAGATCTGACTGGAGGCACTCCTGCTACGCCGGTCAGTCGCATACATCCCGATCAGGAACGCCAGGATAAATGCCCCCTGAGATTCCTTGAATGTTTCGTGAACCAAGCCGTAGACCAGGATAGTCAGCCCGCCCCAAAACAGCCCTTGGTCCTTGCGCCAGAGAAACAGGAAAATACTTCCGAGCACTAGCAAGTAAATGACCGTCCCGACAAATCCGGTCCGCATGAGTACGTCAAAATATTGGTTGTGAGCAGACCCGGTCACGACCGAGTTCAGGCTCCAACTGCCAAGATAGCCGCCCCCCAAGAATGGATGGTCGCTGACATACTGGGCGACCGCCGACCATATGGTGAGCCGGGCGCCCTCGGACCCCGCAGGAACGAAAACCTCCTCGACCGGAGCGCCAGCAAGCGTCTCCTCCACCGCGACCGTGTAGCGGTTGAAGATCGACTGATCATAATACTCGAACGTCACGGGCAGCACGACGTAGAGGGCAGCACAGTAGGCGAGCCCTATAGCCAAGCGGCGCGCCAGGCGCTTGCCACCTTCGACAGATCGGCCCGACTTGGTGAGCAGCGGGGCAATGAAATAGAGCGGAAGCACCAAACCCAGGGAGAATATCGAGGCCCTGGAGAAGGTCAGCAGGACGCCCGTCATGATGACGTAGCCGGCAAGGTACTTGGCAATCAGTTCCCAACGCTTCGTTGTCGGGAAGCGAATCAGGACGAACAGGGCAAGCAGATAAACAAAACCATATCGCTGGGAGCCGACGACGTTCTTCAGGCCGAAGCCAACTGTGTTGCCGCCGGCCAGAAAGAACCCCAACAGCGATTGCAGCGAAATAGCAACCGCGACGCTGATCAAGGCGATCTTGAACGCCCTCACATCCGCCTCTTCGAAATCGACGACGGAAAAGGCGAAGATGGAGATGAAGATCGCAAAGCTGACAGAGCGCCTTAGCGCGAGATTGCCGCCGCCAAACAGGTCAATCGCAATACTGCAGAGGAAAATCGCGACGTAGACCGCTATCGCGACGAGGATCAGCATGCTCGGTTTTTTGAGGCCCCGTGCCTGCAGAGCCAGGAAAGCTGCAAATGCCACAAACAGATAGTTGACGCTGTATTGCTCGATTACAACCGGAATTAGAAACAGTGCAAACAGTGCAATCCGCACCAACCATCCCGTCATGGCAGTGCCTTTCGGTTCAAAGTAGCAATGATCGCTTCAGCGGCACGCTCCGACATCCGCGAAGCCGGTAAGGGGCCGCTGTTCTGATCTATCCAGACCCGAGATGCATCGAGCCTGTCGGAAGATCGTACCTCGTCGATGATACGGGAAGCGTCCGCGATGTTAGTGAGGCTGCAGGCCCGCGGATAGCCGGTCAATGCCTCACCATAGGCCTGTCCAGTCAAGGGCCCGTATTCGGCCAGGAGCAGCGGCAAGCCCAAGAGGGCCGGAATTAGGGCGGCCGTAGATGGTTCGACCAGGGCTGCCTTGGCCTGCATAAGGCGCTCCACGAATTCCGAACCGCTACAGATGGCTACGCCTTGCGAACGGAGGGTGTCCGCTACACCGGTTCTTCCGTGGGCCGGGTGGAGCTTGGCAACCAGCTTGAGGCCTTGTCTGGACAGTGCCTCAGCGCTTTGCACCAAATGCTGGGCAAATGCGTCCGCATCCGAAAACACCATTCCTGACTCATTGAACGCCGTATCGATGTAGAGGACCTCATTGGTGCCCCCCTCATTGTCCAGACAATGGGCCAGATTGCCTTCGCTGAGTCCGAAGCCCGATACATCGGGGTTTCCCACCACGGAGATGTAATCGTCGGGAATATGGTAATTCCGCTGCATGTGCTCGACATCGGCGGCCGTATAGACGCAGCCCGCATCCGTCGTCGCTGCCAACGGCGCCGGCGTGATCTTTCCCTGTATCTTGTTGCTCAGTTGCTGGAGGAAATCGAGCCAGGCAGAGGGTCTTGCCCGTGTATCGACAAGAGCGCGCAAGTAGGTAGGCCAAATCTTGAACAGGTTCTTGCCCAGCCGGGTGCTCACCAGGGTGAGCTGGTTCAACCAGTTGACGCGGAAGGCACTGCCGCCTGATTGGAAAGCCTGAACCGTAGCCAAGCCGTGATAAAGATGCACGGTCGGGATGCCGAGAAAGCGACAGTACAGATTAAAGGCCTGATGCGCCAATGATCGCGTAGAAAAGTAGATTACGCCAGCCGGGCGTTCGAGCTCCAGGATATCCCGAAAACCCTTCCCGCCGTAAAAGCCGATGTCTCTGAGTGTCAGTTGTCCTATCCGCTCTTCGGCTGGCCTGCCCGGGTCGTGACCCCAAGACCCCAGGTGGATAAGGATCAGTCGGTAACCTCGCTGCTCGAGCTCCGGAACAAGACGATCGAAATAGACGCTACCTTGCGTCCAACTATCGAAACCCAAAACAGTCTTCACAAATTCACCTTACCTAACTGGCTTTCGCGGTCGACCATGCGCCACGTGTGTCCAAAAGGTTCTTGCCTTCCAGAAGCTGCGGATCAAGCTCCTTGAACGCCTTGTGATTCACCAGCAACACGACGATGTCCGCCTCGGCTATGGCCCGATGGACATCCATCAGCCTTACATTGGTCCGCGTCGCTATGCTGCGCGGCAGCACATCGATGTAGGGCTCGACGACCAGGAGGTCACCCAGATCCTCCTGCGCCAATTGCTCGACAATGAACAGCGCCGGACTTTCGCGCAGATCGTCGATATCCGCCTTGAACGCCAAGCCCAGGCAGGCAATACGTGGGCGCTCGAACGCGGAACCTGCGGCGCGTATCTGGTCGATCACATAGCGCGGCTTGTCGTCGTTTATTTCACGCGCCATGCGAATGATGCGGGCCTGCTCAGGGGCGGTATTGACAATGAACCACGGGTCAACGGCGATACAATGCCCCCCGACTCCGGGGCCAGGCTGCAAAATGTTGACCCGGGGATGGCGGTTGGCAAGGGCGATGAGTTCCCAGACATCGATCTGCAGGCGGTCGCAAATCACCGACAACTCGTTGGCGAAGGCGATGTTGACGTCTCGGAAGGCATTCTCGACCAGCTTACACATTTCTGCCGTGCGCGCGTTGGTCTTGAAGATCGTGCCGGTAACGAACAGCCCATAGACCTCCGCAGCACGGTCCGCGGCGCGCGGGCTGAGACCGCCAATTATGCGATCGTTCTCCACCAGTTCCTTGATGATCTTGCCTGGAAGCACGCGCTCCGGACAGTAGGCGATGTCTACGTCGCCGCTATCACCATCAGGGCTGGGAAACACCAAGTCTGGCCTCGCAGCCGAGAGCCATCCAGCCAGGGACTTTGTCGTACCCACAGGCGAGGTCGATTCCAATATGACCAGATTTCCCTGGCGCAGGACGGGCGCAATGGCCCGCGCCGCCGCCTCGATATAGGACAGGTCAGGCTCATGGTTGCCCTTGAACGGAGTGGGAACCGCGATGACGAATACGTCCGCGGGCTCCGGTGTCAAAACGGCCCGCAGGTGCCCACGCGACACAGCCGCATAGACCACCCCGTCCAGGTCTGGCTCGGTGATATGAATCCTCCCCGAGTTTATCGTGGCTACCGTGGCCTCGTTAATGTCCACACCAATGACTGTCGCCCCACGGGCAGCAAGCACAGCAGCAGTCGGCAACCCTATATAACCCAGGCCAACCACACTGATCCGGTCGAATGTCATGAATTCCTCAATACTTCAAGAATGCGCGCTGCCGCGGTTCCATCACCATATGGACCGCTTGCGCGACTCATCGCCTGGTACACCGCCGGACTATCGAGCAACTCGGAGACTTGCGCCACAATCTGCCCAGTGTCTGTTCCCGTGAGACGAACGGTACCCGCAGCGACCGCTTCAGGGCGTTCGGTGGTGTCGCGCATTACAAGAACCGGCTTACCAAGCGAAGGGCCCTCTTCCTGTATTCCCCCGGAGTCGGTGAGGATCAGGTGCGAACGCTTCATCAAGGCGACGAATGGCAAATAGTCCTGCGGCGGAATGAGCTGGATATTCTGCGCACCCCCAAGCAGTCGTCGCACGGGCTCCTGGACATTGGGATTAAGGTGCACGGGATATACGATTTCCAAGTCAGGGCGTTCAGCCAATTTTCTCAGGGCCCGGCAGATGTCTTCAAACTTCTGTCCAAAGCTCTCGCGCCGGTGACCAGTTACCAAGATGAGCTTCTTAGAGGTATCCTGTGGCGGCAGAATGTCATCGACCTGCTGGCGCAATGCTGGATCCGAGTCGAGCCGCTCTGAGACCCAGCGCAGGGCATCGATGACGGTGTTGCCGGTGACAGCCACCCGGTCCGCGGGAACGCCCTCGGCCAGCAGATTCTCACGCGCCGCCTCGGTGGGGGCGAAATGGAGGTCGGCGACGGACGAGGTCAGCTTGCGATTGATCTCTTCTGGCCAGGGCGAATAGATGTTGCCCGTGCGAAGCCCGGCTTCAACATGGCCCACGGGAATCTTCTCGTAGAACGCGGCCAGACTTGCGGCCATGGTCGTGGTGGTGTCGCCGTGCACCAGCACCCTGTCGGGCCGAACCGCCCGCAACACCTCCCCTACGCCGACAAGTATCTTCGTGGTTACGTCAAACAAATCCTGACCTGACCGCATTATTTTCAGGTCGTAGTCGGGCTTAATCTCGAATAAATTCATCACCTGATCCAGCATTTCTCGATGCTGACCAGTTACACATATATAATTCTCGAAATCCGCCGCCCGCCCTAGCGCCCTGACTACTGGAGCCATCTTAATCGCCTCAGGCCGGGTGCCAAAGATGGTCATTATGCGCATGAAAACTGCCATTCGCTGCGAGATTGCCTTGCGGAATTCGGGCACAGATGACACATCGCATCAGGACGGGCCACTGATTTTTGGCTCTCAGATCAAATTGGTGTTGGGCATGGCGACAGGCTTGACCTATTACTTTGCCTAGCCACGCAGCCAGAGAACACATGCTCAAATTCCTCTTCGACAAGACGGTCGCTGCGATCCTCCTCGTGGTCCTGTCGCCAGTGATCCTGATCTGTGTACTGGTAATTCGGGCCGGGTCACCCGGGCCGGGGATTTTTCACCAAACCAGGGTTGGCCGCAACGAAGTCCCGTTCACTTGCCTCAAGTTGCGCACAATGTACGTGACCGTGGCCAACGTGCCCTCTCACGAAGCTGCCGCATCGGGGATCACGTCGGTTGGCCACTTCATGCGGCGCAGCAAGCTCGATGAATTGCCCCAGCTCCTCAATGTATTGCTCGGCGAAATGAGCTTTGTCGGACCACGGCCCTGCTTGCCGCAACAGACAGAGCTCATACAGTTGCGACGCGAGAGAAACGTCTTTGCACTTCGCCCGGGTATTACTGGCCTGGCTCAGATCCGGAACATCGACATGTCCGATCCTGCAAGATTGGCAGAAGTGGATGCGGCCTATGCGACGCATCGGGGGTTTTTTATTGATCTCGACATCATGTGGCGCACGGTGGCAGGCGGAGGGCGGGGCGACAGGGTTCCGTCAAACGACACGCATTAGCGCCACACAGGGCCGATTGTTAGTAGCTTCTGAGAGAGTTGCGCACCATGAAGAGCAAGTTGATCAAGCAGATTAGTGGACTGCCGCGCTCGTGGAAGCGCGCGATCCTGATCGGCTTTGACATCTCGGCTTTGTCTTTTGCCCTTTGGGCCAGCTATTCCTTGCGCTACGGCGTCTGGACGCCACCAAACACGATCGAACAATTCGGCTTCATCCTGACTGCCCCGATTATCGCGATCCCGATCTTCGTGCGCTTTGGCCTGTACCGTGCCGTTGTGCGGTATCTCCCGGAGCGGGCGATCTGGACAATCGTGCGTGCCACTACCTTGGCGACAGTGGGTTGGGTCGTCCTGGTTTTCCTATCCGAGATGGCGGGACGTGGCGTCGTCCCGCGCCTGGTGCCCATCCTGTACTGGACCATTTCTTGTGTCTTGATCAGTGGCAGCCGCTTCCTGGCCAAGAAGCTGCTCTGGCCATCCGGCGCACGGGGACTTAAGCACCGGCCGATCATGATTTACGGTGCCGGCGAGGCGGGGGCGCAACTAGCCAGCGCCCTGCGTCGCCAAGGCACTGACCGCATCGTCGGGTTCCTTGATGACAATCCTGCCTTGCACGGACGCGACGTCGCCGGAATTCGCGTGTTCTCACCGGGCAGGATTGCAGAACTGGTCGATAAATATGGTGTGCAGGAGGTCATTCTTTGCATACCCAGCCTGTCGGCCGAACGGCGTAAGGAAATTCTGGCCAACATTGGCGGTCACGGCCTCAAGATTCGTACCGTTCCGCCCATCTCCGACCTGGTGAGCGGAAGATATCTGGTCAATCAGATACACGAAATAGACATTGACGAGTTGCTTGGCCGCTCCTCCGTCCCTTCGGATCCGGCACTTCTGCGCCAGATGATCGAAGGCAAGACTATCATGGTCACAGGTGCCGGAGGGTCAATCGGCTCGGAACTCTGCCGCTTGATAGTGCAGTGGGCGCCGCAACGACTTGTTCTCTTCGAGGCCAACGAGTTTGCCCTGTATCAGATCGAGCGCGAACTATCGTCCGTCAAAGACCGCTCGATCGTGCCGATCCTAGCTTCGATCGTCGACGTCAATAGCCTGCGTCGCGCCATCGGGCACCATGGCGTGCAGGTGATTTTCCATGCCGCCGCGCACAAGCATGTGCCACTGGTTGAGGCAAATGCACTTGAAGGCATTCGCAACAACGTACTGGGCACTCGCAACGCCGTTGACGCTGCCTACGAGGCCGGCATCGAAAACTTCGTGCTCATTTCATCAGATAAGGCAGTGCGGCCGACCAATGTCATGGGGGCTACCAAGCGTTGGGCAGAGCTCATCGTCCATCAGAAGGCCGAACTGGCTGCAGCCAATGGGCGTGAGCAACGTTTCAGCGCCGTACGTTTCGGCAATGTCCTGGGGTCCAATGGATCGGTTGTTCCCCTGTTCAAGGAACAGATCGCTCATGGCGGCCCGATCACCCTGACCGATCCAGGCATGACCCGCTACTTCATGTCGATCCACGAAGCGGCAGAACTAATCGTACAGGCGGGCGCCCTCTCGAAGGGAGGCGACGTCTTCCTGCTCGACATGGGTGAACCTGTGCTCATCAAGGAGCTGGCCGAAAACATGATCCGCCTAGCTGGCTATTCCGTGGCCGACGAAGCCCGGCAGGACGGTGACATTGAAATTGTTGTCACCGGAAAACGCCCGGGCGAGAAAATGTATGAAGAGCTGTTCTACGATGACAGCAATGCCGAAACCACCCGCCATCCAAAGATCATGCGGGGCCCGCACGGCGAAGCAAGCGAAAAAGACGTGCTGAAAGCGCTGGAAGCGCTCATCGAAAGCCTGGACGCCCAGGACGAAAAACAAGCCAGAAGCATACTTTTCAACTTCATACGCTAGCGGCCAGTTTTAAGGGAAAGGAACGCCCTCAGCTGGCCCGCGGGCGTTGCGCGCGGTGTTGCTGCGCCGTGCGACATGAACTATCGAGGGCATCAACTCGCCACGCAGTGCTGGTCAACAAGAGGACATGGACAATGAAAATCGGCAACCGAAACGTCGGCCTTGAACACAGGCCCTACGTCATTGCGGAAATGTCGGGTAATCATAATCAGTCACTCGATCGCGCGCTGGAGATTGTTGACGCTGCAGCCGCCACCGGAGCCGATGCGGTGAAGCTCCAGACCTATACCGCCGACACCATAACGCTCGACAGTGATGGTCCCGATTTCGTCATCAGCGACCCGGCGAGCCTTTGGGCCGGAAGGCGTCTATATGACCTGTACGAAGAGGCGCATACGCCCTGGGAGTGGCACGAGCCCATCATGAAGCGGGCGCAGGCCCATGGCATGGACTGCTTCAGCTCCGCCTTTGACGACACGTCGGTAGATTTCCTCGAAGCGCTGGGCGTGAACGCATACAAGATCGCGTCGTTCGAGTGCACCGACCTCCCGCTCATTGCGAAGGTGGCATCCACCGGCAAGCCAATGATCATTTCTACGGGCATGGCGACCATTGCCGAAATTGACGACGCCGTGCGCACCGCCCGGCAAAATGGCTGCAGCGAGCTGGCAATCCTCAAGTGCACGAGTACTTACCCGGCGACCCCGGACAATACCAATCTCCGAACGATTCCGCATATGCGTGAGGCGTTTGGTTGTGAAGTGGGGCTGTCGGACCACACAATGGGCTGCGGCGTCTCGGTGGCAGCCGTCGCATTTGGGGCGACGATAATCGAAAAACATTTCACCCTTCGCCGCGCTGACGGCGGCGTGGATTCGACGTTCTCCCTGGAGCCCGAAGAGTTCAGGCAACTGGTGGTCGAGACTGAACGCTCCTGGCAGGGGCTGGGGGGAATTTCCTACGGTGGATCCAAGGCCGAAGAGGGCTCGCGAGCCTTCCGGCGCTCGCTCTACATCACCCAGGACATGAAGGCAGGCGACGTCTTGACGAGTGACAATATGCGTATCGTCCGCCCCGGCTTTGGCCTCGATCCCAAGCTTTACCACACGCTGCTGGGCAAACGGGTCAATCGAGATGCCAGTCGAGGTGACCGGGTAACATGGGAGCTGATTTCCTAGGCAGTTGGAAACGGACAGTCGGTGGCCGGGAAGCTTGATGATTCCCTCCCGGTCTGGCAAAGGGAAGTTTCTTCTGGAGAGCTAGAGATCTCCTCATTTGTGGCCGGTCCTTTTCTTTTGCCAGGACTGGCGGCAGCAAGCTACAGGACATATTCGTATGCCAATCACCGCCTTCGCCAAGGAAACGATCACGCCCGACATGTCGATCATGGTGACGGGCGGCACTGGTTCGTTCGGCAAGGCCTTCATAAAAACTGTGCTCGACCACTGTCCCGACATCCGTCGTCTGGTCATTTTCTCGCGCGACGAACTCAAGCAGTTCGAGATGCGTCAGAGCTTTCCGGAGCACAAGTATCCAGGCCTGCGCTATTTCCTGGGGGACGTGCGCGACCGCAGCCGCGTGATGCGGGCAATGGAAGGCATCGACATTCTCGTTCACGCCGCTGCGCTCAAACAGGTCGTCGCCGCCGAATACAACCCGATGGAATACATCAAGACCAATATCCTGGGCGCCGACAATCTGATCGAGGCGTGCTTTTCGGCGGGCGTTCGACGGGTTGTTGCTCTGTCGACCGATAAGGCCGCGGCCCCGATTAATCTCTATGGCGCGACCAAACTGTGTTCCGACAAGCTGTTCATCGCCGCCAACAACGTGCGCGGCGGGCGCGACCTCCGCTTCAGCGTGGTCCGCTACGGCAATGTCATGGGTAGCCGCGGGTCCGTGATTCCCTTTTTCATGCAGCAGCGGAAGTCAGGCGTTCTGCCGATTACCGACCCACAGATGACGCGGTTCAACATCAGCCTCGAGGAAGGGGTGAATATGGTGTTGTGGTCGATCCGAAATGCTATCGGGTCCGAAGTTCTCGTTCCAAAAATCCCGTCCTACCGCATTCTTGACGTCGCTGAGGCTGTTGGCCCGGAATGCCAGAAGCCGGTGGTCGGCATCCGCCCGGGCGAGAAAATCCACGAAGAAATGATCACCTCCAGCGATAGCTCGTCGACGATTGATCTGGGCGATTACTACGCTATCCTGCCTGCAGGCGACGGCGCCTTCATCCAGTCCTATATCGAAAAGACCGGCGGCAAGCTGGTGCCGGAAGGGTTCAGCTACAATAGCGGCACAAACGACGATTTCCTTTCGGTCGAACAATTGCGCGGGCTGATCCGCGAGCATGTCGAACTCTATAGCGGCGCAGCATGATCCCCTACGGACGCCAATCGATAAATCAGGATGATATCGACGCGGTTGTCGAGGTCTTGCGGTCCGACTTTCTGACGCAGGGGCCGATGGTGCCGCGGTTCGAAAGTGCTATCGTCGCCCAGTGCGGTGGCGGCGTCGAAGCCGTGGCGGCCAATTCGGCGACGAGCGCGCTTCACCTTGCCTGCATGGCGCTCGATGTCGGACCTGGTGATGTCGTCTGGACCTCACCCATCACCTTCGTCGCCAGCAGCAACAGCGCTCTTTACTGCGGCGCCGATGTGGATTTTGTCGACGTCGATCCGCTGACCTGGAACATGAGCGTCGAGGCCCTCGCCACTAAGCTCGCGGATGCGGAGGTGCATGGACGGTTACCCAAAGTGGTCATGCCGGTCCATCTTTGCGGCCAGCCATGCGACATGGCTGCTATTGGTGCACTGGCGCACCGCTATGGCTTCAAGGTGGTCGAAGACGCTTCTCATGCCATCGGCGGCAGCTATGGAGGAGCACCGGTCGGCAACTGTGCTTACAGTGATATCACCGTGTTCAGCTTCCATCCCGTCAAGATCGTCACCACCGCAGAGGGTGGCGTGGCGACAACACGGGATCCGGCTCTCGCAGAGCGCCTGCGCCTCTTCCGTTCCCATGGACTAACGCGAAATCCGGACGAGATGGAATGGGAACCGGACGGTCCCTGGTACTATCAACAGGTTGCGCTGGGCTACAATTACCGCATGACCGAGTTGCAAGCTGCCCTCGGCGTGAGCCAGATGACTCGGCTTGACGAATTCATCGCCCGACGCCGCCAGTTGGCGGCGCTGTATGACAGGCTGCTTGAAGCCGTCCCTGTGCTCAAACCGCATGTCCTGCCGAACGCCCAGTCGGCCTGGCACCTTTACGTGGTGCGAGTCGATGCTGCCCGCCGCAGGGCCCTCTTCGAGGCCATGAGGGCGGCCGATATCGGCGTCAACGTCCACTATATCCCGGTGCCATCCCAGCCTTTCTACAGGCGGCTCGGGCACGATCCCGCGCATTACCCCAATGCGCAGGCCTATTATGCGGAGTGCATCTCCATTCCGCTCTATTACGGCATGACAGATCAGGATGCGCAGGCCGTCGTGACGGCCCTGCAACGCAGCCTCTAGGTTCCTGATTTGCCTTCCCCGGTAGAGGCGTCGTAGCCATGTTCAGGCAGAAACAAATCTCCAGAGAACGGAGACCCTCTCCAGGCCGGCTGCGAAGCTTGTATTCCCGCGCCGGCAAGAAGCGAGACAGGCAGTGACTCGGTTAGGGCTTGGAACAGTACAGTTCGGGCTGGATTATGGCGTGGCAAACGCGACCGGCAAGGCGCCCGTCGACGAAGTCGCAAGGATCCTGGCGCGTGCCCGCGCAGGAGGCATCGACCTGCTCGATACTGCTGCCAGCTATGGCGACAGTGAGACGGTCTTGGGTGTCCAGGGAGTTTCCGGCTGGCAGGTGGTCACCAAGCTTAGTGAGCTGCCCGATGATTGTGCCGATGTGGATGGCTGGATCGATGCCGAGGTCAACCTCAGTCTCAAGCGCCTCGCTTTGGAGCGCGTCCACGGCCTGCTGCTCCACCGGCCGCACCAGCTCGTGACCGAGAGAGGCCAGGCAATCTGGCGATCGCTCAGGCGGCAGCAGGATATCGGCAGGGTCGGCCGCATAGGCTATTCGATCTACGAACCCAGCGAACTCGACGCGCTTTATCCGGCCTTTCCCGCAGAGATCGTGCAGGCGCCGTTCAACGTGCTGGACAGACGCCTTGCACAATCAGGCTGGTTGAAACGCCTTGCCGATGACGGCGCGGCAGTGCATGTGCGCTCCGCCTTTCTGCAGGGCCTGCTGCTGATGGAACCTGCAGCTCGCCCGCACTGGACCCGCATGCACGCAGATGCGCTTGATGCATTCGACGCCTGGGCGAAGGATGTAGCGGGTAGCCGCCACGTTGCAGCGCTCGCCTACTGCCTGGCACAACCAGATATCAGTCATGTCATCATCGGCGTCCAGAATGTCGACCAGCTCGACGCCGCACTGGCTGCCACCAGGCATCACATCCCGCCCCCGCCCGTCTGGCCGGGTAT
This sequence comes from Kaiparowitsia implicata GSE-PSE-MK54-09C, assembly GCA_019359435.1. Lineage (GTDB taxonomy): Bacteria > Cyanobacteriota > Cyanobacteriia > Elainellales > Elainellaceae > Kaiparowitsia > Kaiparowitsia implicata. Next base: position 17,317 of record JAHHHI010000005.1, on the reverse strand, counting down.
GGGGCAATTTGACCTCGTCGACCCGCGGCGCTGGCCCAAGGGCTAGTCGCCAGCACCCTGCTCCCGATTCAGGATAAAGCGGATGGCTCCGGCGTGTTCTGGTGCAGGCGCCCCCACAAAACCGAGCGCGGCGAATACGCGCATGGAAGCCGTGTTCTCGGGCTTGACCAGCCCGGTAACGATTGGGGTGGGGTGTAGCAGGGTCAGCCTCTCGATAGCCGTTGCAAGGATCTTGCGTGCCAGGCCGAGTCCGCGAAAGGCCGGCGCCAACAGATAGGAAATCTCCCAGCCGCCATCATCCTGCAGCTCGAAGCGCACCTGGCCCAGGGCAATGCCATTCGTCGTCTCGGCAATCAGAAACAAGATGTCGCTGCTGTCCACGCGTCTGGCGAACCAGCCAGCATGTACCTCGCGACTGATCGGCCCTGTCGAAAAGGCGTATCGTCGGGTGCCGGGGTCGTTGGCCCAGGCCAGCACCAGGTCACTGTCCGTGGCGGCCGCGGCCCGCATCATAATGTCGTCGCCAGCATTGTGGAGCAGCACATCGCAGACCCGTTCTGCGCCCGCACCATCCACCATGTCCATCATCGCCTGCGCGGACCGAGGGTCCGTCGGCTTCGAAACCGCGCTGGCAAGCGCGGCAGCGATGAGGTCTGCGGTCGCGGCATCGGCATCGCCCAACCAGTTGATGAAGCCGCGCCGGGCCAGTTCTTGCGCCAGCGGCACTTGATTGGTCGCCAATGTTATGACGATCGCGGGGAGCCCCAGGCAGAGGCGCTCCCAACTTGTCGTGCCGGAGGCGCCGACAAAAATGTCGCTGCTCAGCATCGCGCTGGCCAGATCGGGCAGACGCCCGACTGGCCTAATACGACCATCTAGCTCCGCCAGGGACTGCACTGCCTGGGCTTGATCGTTTCGGTCTTCGACCACGATAGTCGCACAGAAAGGCTGCGGCAAACGGGTTAGGGCCTCGGCCGTCATCATGGTCAGCCCGGTGTCTGCGCCGCCGAAATAGACGAGGATATTGGCGGGTATGGTGGCAGGCCGGCGCACCTGCGGCCGCAACGCCGCATAGTTTTTGGCCAGGAGTGCATAGCGTGGCCCCAGGAGCTTGAGACAGCCGGCGCCGACGAGATCGTCGTAGCGGGTCTCAAATGCCCCCACCAGATTCTGGTCAAGCAGGACGTCGACGGCGTGCGGACGATCGGCGAGGTCGTCGATCGCCATCACCCGGCTTGCCAGAGGTCTGACGGTTCGCTCCCAGACCTCGCCAAGCCCGTAATGATCGACGATCACCCAATCGGCCCGCTCCCCACCCGCGAGCGGCGCTAGCCGATCCAAGGCAGCGAGAAAATCCGATGCGTCCTGCTCTGGCGTCCAGGCGTCATCCCCCGCGGGAAGGGGTAATACCTTGTGGCCCCGCCGCTCGGTCTCGGAAATCAAATTCCCCTTCGGCGCTCGCGAGACGAAGACGACGTCGGCCCCGCGCGCCGCCAGAAGCTCAGCCAGAGCCAGACAGCGCATCACGTGCCCAGAACCAATGCTGGCCGAGGCGTCGGCCCGGATAACAACGCGCTTCACCGCCACCCCCTTCAGTTGAGGCGGGCAAAGCCGGTATGAGCCAGCGGGCCCTGGAGAAGGGTCTTCACGTCGCGCCCGTTCTCGCACTCGGCAATCAGGGCGAATACGGGATCGAGGGCCTCGAAATACGCGGCTATCACTTCAGGCGTATGCGCCAGCGAGGAGTAGACGCCGGTGCCCGCCAGATACCCCTTGCCGAGCATTTCCTGAGTCACCAGCGTCTTGTAGCTGTTCGCGCCGGGTCCTTCGAAGCCATAGGTCGCGAGCGCGTCCAGGCCCGATATGTTGATTCGCAGGCCATGCTTGTCGGCAAGCGTCTGCCACCCCTGCTTGATGCCTGCGCCCTGAGCGGTGATACGCTCCCAGCTTTTTTCGCGCTCCATGACCTGCAGGGTGCGCACGGCGGCCGAAGGGCCAATTCTCTCGGTCCAGAAAGTCGATGAGATGAAGGTGGACTGCGCTGCCTGCATCACTGCCTCGGAGCCGATGACGGCATTGATGGCGTAGCCGTTCCCCAGAGTCTTGCCGAACACGGCCATGTCCGGCTCGACGTCGTAGTTCTTGTGCAGGCCGCCAAAGCTTGCCCTGAAGCCGGAGGTGCATTCATCGAAGATCAATACGATGTCATGCCGCGTGGCGATATCACGGACCTTGTGCAGGAATCCGTCCTGCGGACCGCGATTGCGGACCACCTCCATCTTGATGGCGGCGATTTGGTTCTCGGCGACCAGCTGCTCGAGGGCGGCAAGATCATTATAGTTGAACGGCAGGGTCGAGCCGGCGAGGTCTCGCGGCACGCCAGCTGGATCGAGCCCCGGCAACAGGTGGTTCTTGAGGCTGTCATCCTTGGAGAGATTGGTCGACAGGTACCAGTCGTGCCATCCATGATATCCGCAGATGGCAACTTTGTCGCGGCCGGTCGCCGCACGTGCGATGCGGATTGCGACCGCGTTGGCCTCGCCGCCCGATCGTGTGAAGCGGGCCATGTCTGCGAAGCCGTGCATGGCAATCAGCCGCTCGGCCAGTTCGACTTCTTCAGGGCAGTTGAGGGTAGACATATTGCCCTTGTGGACGGTCTCAATCACCGCCTCGTCGACCTCCGGATGTCCATAGCCCAACGTATTGGTGCCGATACCCATCAAAGACATGTCGATATATTCACGCCCGTCGAGATCCCAGACCGAACAGCCTTTCGCGCGGGAGAAATAGGCCGGCCATTGGTCGGGTGCGAACATCTCCGCCCGCTTGGACAGCAGCATCGAGCCGCCGGGGATGATCTGTTTGGCGCGCCTCCAGAGTTTCTGACCCGTGCCCATCTTTGCTCCTTCGTTGCGCGCCATGCCGGTGTTGGCTGCGAATAAATCCGGGCGCGTCCGTCGAAGCGCGACGACATCCCGCCAAGAAAAATGAATGTCGCCGCCAAAGTGCTCGAAAACACTGCGGACGACCTGAAGGTCTGAAACCTCATCTACTGTCCAGCGCCAAGCCGATAAATCCTCGTCGTTTGACAGGTTGACGCGGGTGAGCGCCTCGGCGTTGCGCATATATGGGGTGACATGCTCGTGGTCATGCGCATCGTCGGTGTCCCGCAACGCCTGGACCATTGCGGGAAATGTGAATACCTCGACGTCCATCCCATCAGGGAATGTGGGCGGCATGGTATTGGTGGCGTAGTCAGCGCCCCGGTCGCGCAGCTCCTGCACGACCGCGTCGACCAGTCCGGCATCCACAAGAGGGCAGTCTCCGGTGATGCGAACAACGATCTCCGCATCCATGCTATTCGCAGCATCGTGGAACCTAGCCAGGACGTCGTTCTCTGAACCACGCCAGACAGGGTAGCCCATGGCGCCAACATGTTGGGCCAATGGGTCATTGGCGGGGTTGGTGGAAGTAGCCAGCATGATCTGATCGACCTGCGTCGAACGCGCCAGCCGACGAATCAGCACTTCGATCATCGGCATTCCAGCGACAGTCTGCATTACCTTGCCCGGCAGGCGAGTCGAGGACATGCGGGCCTGAACGATGGCGACCACTTTCGGCATTGCAGACCTCGTATTTGCACCGGGATGACTGCACAAATGGGGTAGAGCAATTGCCGGTGCGCCGCAATTGCCCCTCAGCACCGGTTAGGCGGGCGCAGGATTTCAGGCTGATGCAGCCCCGCGGCGCGCCACCATCACATACCAGTCATATGCCAGGCCGAACCAGTCCATGCTGATGGTCGCGAGCGAGATATCGGTTAGGCTGTCCTCGAACTCGCCCAGCAGGTCGTCAACGTCGGAGAAGCGCCGCATGATCTCGCCATTGCGGGCTGCAAAATAGTCATCCCTAATGACTGCATAGCCGTTGCCCATGTCCTCGCAATCCTTGAAGACAAATGAGGTGGGCGATGGAACCGAAACAACCAGCCATCCGCCCGGCTTCACGACACGCAGCATCTCGCTGGCATGTCGTTCAAATTTCAGACTGTCTTTCGACATATAGTAGCAGCTGTTCCAGGAAATCAGGTAGTCGAACGCGCCATCATCGAATGGAATGTTGCCGGCCGTGCCAGGACGCAGGTCCAGATCATAGCCCTCGAAAAGGTCCTTGTTCAGCGTGTTGTCAACGATCTGCTGCGTGATCTCCACGCCGCTCATCTTTAGGCCCAGCCGCTTGAACAGGGGGAAGTGACGGCCGTCGCCGTAACCGAGATCGAGGATCTTCTTGCCGCTGAAGTCGTTGTCGAAAATAAGTTTGGGGAACTGTCCCAGAAAAATCCTGATAACCGCCTCTGCGGGATAAGCGACATCCGCCCCCCGGCCATAAATGTTGTTCCAGCTGGCGCTCGCATCATAGGCGTTCATGAGGGTAGTCCCTGGTCAACGTTATTCGTGACAATGGTGCACCTGCTCTGGGGCCGTCTGGGAGGAAGGGCTTGCAATGAAGCGGGCGCTTTCATCCTTTCGCCTCGGCGGACCCTCGCTCCGGCAAGCCAGATTGCATCAGGCAGACCTTTCCACTATCAACCCAACGAGCGAAGGACAAGCGGGCCCCTGACCATGATGCTACTCGATACGACGTTGCGCGATGGGTCCTACGTGATCAATTTCAACTTTGATCGCCAGCAGACCGCCACCATTTGCACTGAGCTCGACGATGCAGGGGTCGATCTCATCGAGGTCGGACATGGCGTTGGCCTCAACGCCTCCAAGCGCGATCAGGGCGTGGCGCGTGAGACGGATGAAGTTTACATGGCAGCCGCTGCCGGGGCTGTGAAACGCGGCAAGTGGGGCATGTTCGCCATCCCCGGCGTATGCGACCTCAGCCACCTCGATGCTTGCATCGACCACAAGATGGATTTTCTCCGCTTCGGCGTTTCCATCGACAGCTACGACAAGGTGAGACCGTTCATCGAGAAGGCGAAGGACGCCGGCATCATGGTCTGCGTCAACTTCATGAAGTCCTATGTCAGGCCGCCCATCATGTTCGAAAAGGCCGCCCGCGAGGTCATCGGCCTGGGCGCCGACTACGTCTACATCGTCGATTCGGCCGGCAACATGCCGCCGCGCACCGTGCGCCAGTATTGCGAACGCATCAGTGATCTGCCGTTCGGCTTTCACGCCCACAACAACCTCGGCCTCGCCGTCGCCAATGCCCTTGAGGCTGCGGACTGCGGCGCGACGATCATCGATGCCTCGCTGCAGGGCATGGGGCGCTGCACCGGCAATACCATGACCGAGCATTTCGTTGCCCTGATGCAGCGCGAGGGCAAGCTGAGTCACATCAATCTGCTCGCCGTGCTGGATGCGGCAGAGGAGCATGTGCGTCCTTTGCTGAGCGCGGTGGGCCATGACAGTGTCGACCTTATTTGTGGATATGCCGGCTTCCACTCAAGCTACATGGATGTGATCCGGCGGAATTCCATCGAATTCGACGTGGATCCTCGACTGCTGATCATCGAGGTCTGCAAGCAGGACCAGTCTGACGCGCCTGACGCGCTTGTGCGTGCAGCGGCAATGCAGTTGCGGTCCGCCAGCGATGCCAGTGGCTTCCGCCATCGCTTCCGCCTCGATCAGTATTTCGGCCACGAGCAGGAAGACCTGTAGAAGCCGATGTCTGACCTCGTGACAGATTATTTCGACAGGCTTTCTCGCATCGATGGACCAGTGCTCACCGATGCCCGCAGCGCAGAGCTGCGCGTCGTTAATGGTGGGCAACTTCCGGGATTACTCGATCGCCTGGCGTCTGAACTGGCGGCGCGAGGGGTAAATCCCGGCGACCGGATCCTGGCCGTCTTCGACAACACCTTGGAATCGGCGCTGCTTTTGCTCACGGCTATGCGCCATGGCATTACCGTTTGCCTGCAACCGGCTGGGGCAAGCGAAGCCGACTTGGTGCTGGCCGAAACGCTATGCAGCACCGCCATTCGAATTGATGCCACGGGGCGCGAGGCAGGAGCGATCTCCCTCAATCTCGATCAGTTGCCCGCGACCCGGCGACGCCCGCCGAACTTGTCTCCACTGACTCCCTTCACGATTACCTTTACCAGTGGCTCAACGGGCGAACCCAAAGGTGTCGTCCATGCCGCCGAGAGCTTCCTGAGCTGTGCCGATTCATTCAACCGGCAAACCGGCATTTCGGCTGCCGACCGCTTTCTCAACGTCATGCCGATGTACTACATGGCCGGCATCTTTAACGGCATTCTTGCACCACTTCAGGCCGGCGCGTCCGTAGTCATCGAAGCCGCGTTCGACACTGTGACGGCCATGCGCTTCTGGCAGATCGTGCGGAGCAATGCCATCACCGCAACCTGGCTTTCACCGACGATGCTGTCACTGGCAATGCGCCTCGACCGTACCGAAAAAACCGTCCCACACGGCTTCAGGCGGCTTTTTGTCGGTACTGGTGCCATGGCCAAAGCCGATGCCGAAGCCTTCATGCAAACCTACGGCCTGCCGCCGCTGCAATCCTATGGACTGTCGGAACTGCTATACATATCGGTCGACGACCCCGACATGCCGGAGCTTGGCAGCGTCGGTCGGCCGCTTGCGGGCGTCGGACTCGACCTGGATGAACGTGGCGGTCTGGCGATTCGCTCGCAATACGCATTCCTTGGCTACCTGAGCCAGGCGGGGATCGAGCCAACGCCACCCGTCTTTGTCACCAGCGATCTCGCCAAACTTTCCAACGGTCGCCTTTCGATCCTTGGACGGAGCGACGACATAATCCTGCGAGGCGGAGTCAATATCAATCCGATCGAGCTGGAGGCCCTCTTGAAGCCGCTCATTCATCCCCGCGGCTTTGGCATCAGCAGCGTGCCCGATGCGATCCTGGGCCAGCGCGTGGTCTTGGTGTTGGAGGGGGCAGAGCGCAGCGGCGACGCGGACATCCTGGCTGAGGCCCAACGTCTCATCCTCGGAAAGGGCGGCAGGACCCGCATTGATGTCATGACCCATATCCCCGTATTGCCGCTCGGGCCCACGGGAAAGGTTCGACGGTCCGCTCTCCGGTCGGCGATCCCGGGGGCTGCGGGCTGATATGATCCTTGGACTTAGCCATATCGCCTTCGGCTCCGACGATATCGGGCGCTCCACTGCCAGGTTGGCAGAGTTCGGCTATGTCCTGCGCTTCGACGAACCCATGCTGGAAAATAATGCCGCCAAGGCAACCATGCTAGCGCGGTACCAACCGTCCCACCATATCCGCTCGCTCGCTGCTCCGGGCGCCATGGCGGTCGAACTCCTGGACCATGGTGCCCTGGTCGGACAGCAGGCCGCCTCGCTAGTTCCGATCTTCCGTTGCGCATCGCCTCCGGCTGCATGGCAGGATCGCGAGGAGTCGGCGTTGCCGATGGCGCACGGCGCGTGGCCTCTCCTGGAGCTGGCGCTCGGACAGCGTCCGCGCGTGGCCTACGATCCGGAGTTGAAAACGCAGCTGCTGTGGATTGCCTCCAGCGAACCGCAGGGGCTTTTTGCCTGTGCCATGCCGACCGAAGACATGGAGGGTCTGGAGGCGCTGCTCACTGCCTTGCGATTTCGCGCCGACCCGGTAACCGGACTGTGGTCGCTCCTTACCCCTTTGGCAGCCTTACAGGCGCGCATGATCCCTGTGCCCTATCAGTCTCATCCCGATTGGGAACTGCGGGCACTGCTCGATGCACCAGGGTGCCCATGCATTGCGCTCATGGCCGGGAGCGGCAGAGCAAAGCCGTTGGCCCTGCAGGGCGAGTGCATGGCGTTCGACATTACCGTCAACTACACTCAGTGCACGATTACGATGATCCGGCCCCAGCACGGGCCGGCAATAGAGTTAGTGGAAAAAAATACATGATCGTCGATCTTACTATGACGCTGCAGGAAGGCATCATGACTTTCCCGGTGCATTGGCATCCGGTGGTGGAGATCACCCAGTTGGGTCGTTTCCACGTTGAAGGTCGCGAAACACGGAAAATCGTGCTGGGGACCCATACGGGGACCCACGTCGACGCCCCCCGCCATTTCGTGCGTGGCGGAACGACCATCGAGCACACCGATCTTGACCTTTATTACGGTCCTGCGCGCCTGCTGGATTTCACCGACCTGCCGGAAAAGACCGAGATCACCAAGGGCATGTTGATTGAGCGTATTGGCACGAATTTCCCGCAGCGGCTGGTTTTCCGATACGACTGGGATCGCAAGCTCGACAGCCTCGCATATTATTCGGACCATCCTTTCCTCAGCGAGGAAGCGTGTGAATGGATCGTCGCAAACGGGATCTGCCTTGTCGGGTTTGACGCTCCAATGCCAGACAATCCGCTCAACGGGCGTGGGGCCAAGAAAGACTCCCCGAATCACACCATTCTGTTGGGTGCCGGCGTCGCGATTCTCGAATATCTCGTCAACCTGTCGCAGATCCCCGTTGCCGATTTCGTTCTGTCCGCCCTCCCCCTCAAGATAGCGGAAGGCGATGGCGCTCCGGTCCGGGCAGTCGCCATCATCGAAGCCGGAAAGACGTTAACATGACGGATGTTGAAACCTGGGCCTGCCAGTATATAGCTCAGGTCGATCCTAGCTTTGCGCAATTGACCGATGCGACAAAACTGGAAGTGAACCTGTTTACGTCCGGCCGCCTGGATTCAATGGCACTGATGAATCTGCTGCTTGAAGCCGAGGTGCGGTTCGGTTTCACCTTCACGCCGGAGGCCTTCCAGGATCGCCGTCTCCAGACCGTATCGGGGCTCGGCATAGTTGTGCGGGAACTGGCTGGCCCGGCATGATCTCCCGCTCCGACATCGTTGCCGCTCTCATTCAGGCGGGCATTCAGCGAGGGATGACCGTATTCAGTCACGCTAATATTGCGTTCTTCGGCCGCATAGAAGGTGCGGCCAGCATGGATGATCTGATCGGGATAATGCTTGGTGCTTTCGCGGACGCTCTCGGCCCGCACGGCACGCTGGTGCTGCCCGTGTTCACTTACTCATTCGGTTCCGACAAGGCCGAGAAGGTATTCGATGTCCAGCGCAGCCTGTCCACGACGTCGGCCATGGGCAACTGGCTTCTGACGAGCGGTCGGGGTGTCCGCTCTGCCGACCCGATGCTTTCTGTGGTTGCCATAGGTGGCAAGGCTGCCGAACTCACCGGCAATATCGATCCGATCTGCTTCGGTTCCGATAGTATATGGGCGCGTCTACATGCCGACGATGCCGTGATCTGCAATCTCAATATCGATAGCGGATCGACTTACCTACATTGGGTGGAACGAGAGCTTGGCGTTCCGTATCGCTTCGATATTCCCATGGCGGGAACGACGATTGAACACGGAGAGTCGCGACCGACCGAGATCGTTTATACCGGGCGGTCTCTCACTGACGGTGGGTCGGAAGCCAGGTTCGAAGCCTACCACGAAGCCTGCCTTGCCCACGGCATCAGCCGGCAGGTATCGCTGGGGCGCGGCCAAATCATCATGCAGTCAGCACGGCGTGCAAAGTCGTTCCTGGCAGAACAAATGGTTCATAGTCCGCGCCTGCTTACAGCCGGGAACCTGAAATGACGGACGGTGTGATGGCGTTCCCCGCCGAGCCACCCGGTATCGGCGCTCAGATGCACGGCTGGGCAAGAGATCTTTTGCCGGTCCGCCGCAGCCTTTCCGGCCCCGGGGTGCGCGAAACTCTCGATTACCTCAAAGTGCTGCTGCCCGAGCTGAAAGTGCATGAGATAGCCAGCGGCACTCCGGCTATGGACTGGACGGTCCCGGACGAATGGACGCTGCGCAATGCTTATGTAGAAGACGAGGCGGGAAAGCGCGTCATCGATCTTGCCGATCACGGACTGCACATAGTCGGATATTCTGAGCCGGTCGACGCCTGGCTGAATCTGGATGAGCTTCAGGCCCATCTCTATTCGTTGCCCGACCAGCCCGATGCCATCCCCTACGTCACTTCGTATTATCAGCGGCGCTGGGGATTCTGCCTGACCCAACGCCATCGCGACAGTCTGGTGCCAGGCCGTCACCATGTCGTCATCGATGCCGATCTACAACCCGGCGTTCTCAACTTTGCGGACCTCGTCATTCCTGGGGAGACGGATCGCGAGATCTTACTGTCGACCTATATCTGCCATCCCATGATGGCCAATAACGAGCTTTCCGGGCCTGTCGTCGCCACGGCTCTGGCCCGTTGGATTGCCGAGCTGGATCGCCACTACACGTACCGGTTTGTTTTTGTGCCCGAGACGATCGGCGCCCTGATCTACCTTAGCCGCCACATGCGGCACATGAAGGCCAAGACCGTGGCCGGATTCGTTCTGACCTGCATCGGCGACGAAGGGTCATACTCCTTCATGCCCTCGCGCCTTGGAAATACCGTCGCAGACCGCGTGGCCCGTCACGTCCTTGAACGGGGGGCACCGACCTATTTGGCCTACAGTTTCCTCGATCGTGGCAGCGATGAGCGACAATATTGCAGCCCATTGGTCGATCTACCCGTGGCATCGATCATGCGTTCGAAGTACGGAAACTACCCAGAATATCATACCTCGCTGGACGATCTTTCGCTTGTCACGCCACATGGCTTGGAAGGCGGGCTGGGTGTAATGCAAGCCGCCATTCGTGCGCTTGAGGCCAATTTCGTCTACCGCGCGACTATCGTCGGCGAGCCGCAATTGGGCAAGAGGGGGCTTTATCCAACTCTGAGCGCACGAGGTTCCGCCGAGCATGTCCGTGCGATGATGAACATACTAGCCTATGCCGATGGCCAGAGCGACCTGCTTGCCATTGCTGATCTAATCGGTGAAGACGTACTGCATTGCGCGTCAATTTGCCAGACTCTAGTCGATCACAACCTATTAATCAGAGTTACGAATAATGAATCGTGACCAAGTTCTTCCGCTATTCTAGGAGGCGTGAAATTATACCCTACTTTAGTACACGCTATAAGCTGAGCCATTATTAGGCTGTTGAAAGAAGTCGCTCGTCTGATGATTTTTTGCGAGATTCAATGGTCTGAGCTGCTGCCGGTTCGGTGGACACGAAGTTAGGCTAGCTTAGCTTGCTCTTCGTAGTCCACGGGGCTGAGACCCAGCGTCGAGTGTCTGCGCCTCGGGTTGTAGAAGCGCTCGATATAGTCGAACACATCGGCCTTGGCATCGTCCCTGGTGCGATAGACCTTGCGGGCGGTGCGTTCGGTCTTGAGCGATGAGAAGAAGCTCTCCATCGCCGCGTTGTCCCAGACATTGCCGGACCGGCTCATCGAGCAGGTGATGCCATGATCGGCCATCAGCCGCTGGAACTGCTCGCTGGTATATTGGGCGTATTCAACCGGTCGTCGCAACACTGGGTTATTGGTCAGATTCTAGATATTCGTTCAAGGCTTCATTTGGTGTCTTCCAACCAAGCAATTTCCGGGGCCTATTGTTGAGCGTGTGAGCGACGGCTTGGATGTCTTGGGCCGTCCAGATGTAGGTGAAGTCAGCGATCCACTTCTGGTTCGGCGCCGACGCCACGAACGCCCGGTCCAGGATGTTGGGCGAGACCGCACGGCGCTGCCCGCCATCCTTGGGTAGTCCGCGCCGGCGGGGACGTGCCCGCAGGCCTTCCTGGCGCATCAGCCGCTCGATGCGATGCAGAGCGGTGGTGGGCGCAACCAGGATGCGAGCTTTCACTGCCAGAAGCGGTCGAATGTCACCCATGCCTCAAGCACCGATCCACAAGCCTGGCTGAACAAGAAGGGTGCGGGCAAGGAGGCCCGCTCTGCTTTATGGGACATGGGCTGATGGAGAGCCGGAGAGCCGCCACGGGCTTTTGGTCGATGCCTGCCTGACGCAGGCGGACGGCCATGCCGAGGACTTCGTCAACGAGCTGCGCTCGATGCAGGTGACGCCGCATGTGGTTCGGAACATCAGCGGCCGCCGCTCCGCGATCGATGGACGCACGGCGCGCGATTCCGGCTACTCCGTGAGCCTGCGCATCCGCAAGCGGATCGAAGAGGCCTTAGGCTGGATCAGGACCGTGGCCGGGCAACGCAAGTCTAGTTCAAGGGGCTCGAACGGGTTGGCTGGGCCTTTACCTTCGCTACCGCCGCCTACAATCTGGTGCGGTTGCCCAAAGCTGATTGCGGAGACCGGATGATGGCAAAGGTGCCCGCCTTCGCGAAAGCCTTTGACGGGGGTTGGCGTATCGCTGAGATGGATGTCTGGGACACCGATGCCCTCGATCTCGTCGAACCAGCGCACGTCACCTTCAGGCTTCTTCTGCAAACCCGACTGACTTCTTCAACATTCTGCTAGCTAGAGCTCCTCCAAATTTAGGCAGAGTCCGACGACGGAAAGACGGAAAGGGGTGATCGGATGTTGACCCTGCCTAACTCTTTGAGCATCGGAAGCGGGTTAGTGCGTGCCCGCAGGGTCAGCTACAGCGCTTCTGGGCCGAGACGAATCACATCCCTTGTACGTCGACCGCGCGCCGCGGCACCCGTCAGGCGCTGATGAGCGGCGCCGCAACGCTGCAATTACGGCAGGCATAATCAAGCTGATGTCGCCAGCGGCATGCACCAGCGGCGCCGGCCTGTCATTCCCATTTGCAGCATATCCATTCCCGCAAGCGTCATCTTTCGGATCCGCAGCGAGTGCCAATGCTAGAGTAGGAGGTCTGCGGCCGAAGGCGCGGGCGCGATCGCCAGAGAATAGTATCCGCCGTCGTCCCCAAAAACAAAAATGTCAGCCATGCCATCGCCGTTGATGTCGTCGGCGTCGCGCGGGTTCCTTCCAAAGCTGCTCAGTCCTCCGTATTCGCTCGTCGCCAATTTGCAGGCGGAGAATGTTCCGTCGCCGTTGGAAAGCGAAACGTAGATGCCCCCCTCAGCAAACCCGATGATGTCGGCCAATCCGTCGCCGTTCACGTCTGCAAGCATGCGAGGATTTACATCAGCGCTGCCCCACCCCTTTGAGCCGCCAAACTCGTTGGTTCCGAGCCTAAGCGAAGAAAATGTCCCGTCCCCATTTGATAGCGCCACGATGGTGCCAGAATAAGCGAAACCCACCACATCGGCACAGCCGTCACCGTTGACGTCGGCAAGCATGCGGGCATTGGTATTGAAGTCACCCCACCCCCTGGACCCGCCAAAGTCGCTGCTTCCCAGCATAAGCGGAGCGAATGTTCCGTCTCCACTCGATAGCGCTACGATGGTGCCGGAATAAGCGAAACCGACTAAATCCGCGCGCCCGTCGCCGTTGACATCAGCGAGCGTGCGGGCATTGCTTTGGAAGTCTCCCCACCCGGAGGAGCCGCTGAACTCGCTGCTTCCCAGTTTTAACGGCGCGAATGTGCCGTTTCCATTCGATAACGCAACGATGGTACCGGAATAGGCAAATCCCACCATATCGGCTTGATTATCGCCGTTTACGTCCGCAAGCATGCGAGCATTGGTGTTGAAGTCTCCCCATCCGGTGGAGCCGCCGAACTCGCTGGTTGCCAACATGAGCTGGCCGAATGTCCCGTCTCCATTCGAGAGAGAGACGAACGTGCCAGAATAGGCGAGCCCGATGATGTCAGCTCGTTCGTCACCATTTATGTCAGCAAGCATGCGAGCATTGGTTTCGAAGTCAGTCCATCCTCTGCTGTGGCCATATTCGGCGGTGCCGAGTTGACTTGCTGCAAAGATGCTTCCATTCGGCTGAGTAAGGGTGGCCAAAGAGACCGTGAGATCGGAGAACACGAAATTCTCGACATCGTAAACGATGTCAATACCGTCGCGCCCGCTAACGCTGTCGGTAATGCGAACCCCACGTGTGATAGCTTCGAACGCGTAGTCCGCCTTTAATCCTGAGAAGACGGCGGTATCTTCGCCGCCCTCACCCCAAATGATGTCGTTGCCTCGCCCGCCGTGCAACAGATTGACTGCCGCGTTGCCAATGAGTGTGTCATGACCACTACCGCCGATCGCATTTTCGATCAGAGACCTGACATCCCCATTGTACTGTAGCGCATTTGCGATGTTGCCATCCGCGATCTGGCTACCACTGTAGTGGAGCCGGGCGAGCTGGGTGGTAGAGGCCGTAGTCCACTGCCCCGGACGGAGATCGACGTTGAGGTCAGTGGTGTAGTTGGAGAAATCGTAGGTATCGGTGCCACCCCCGTCCCAGACGGTCTGGAAGATGCGGTTGCCACCCGGCGTGCCCTGGCCAACGCCGTTGATGAATGCCTGGCCAGTGGTCGGGCTCCAGGAATAGGTGGTGTTACCGCTGTTTGACGAGAAATTGGCGCCGTAGAGATGCTGCATTGCGGCGATGTCGTACATCATCAGCGACTGGGCGTAGCCCCAGCTTTCATTGGTGTAGCCGGTCAGAGGCGCCCCCACATAGGCGCGGTAGCTCATCACCGAGAATTCCATCGAGTCGCCGCCGACGGGCATACCGTTCTCGTGCGGGTGTTCGAGTCCTAAGGCGTGACCGATCTCGTGGAGGAAGGTGGTGTTGGCATAGTTGCCCTTGCGCGGGCTGTCATAGTAGCCATCGGAATTGTTGTACCAGCTGTCGCCGCCCTCAGGGGATGTGTGCGGCATGTAAGCCCAGGCGGTGCTGGGCGCATCAGACATAGCCAGCCGCAGGGTGGCGTTGGCGGCGTTGGCGCCAGTGAGTTCGCTAAAGGTAACATTGGCGACGGCGGCAAAATTGGCGAAGGCCGCGCGCACCGCGCCCTGCTGTGTGGCGTTCAGGCCTTCGAAGTTGCTTAATGGCTCATTCGATCCGTAGCCGGACTCGTAATAGGTGGAAGAGGTGGGAAAGCTGTAGGTCAGGCTTCCCGAGGCCCACTTGTAGTTGCCGAGCAGGGCATCGATGTAGGTGTTGGATGACGGGGTGACGGAGGTGACAGCGGCCACACAACTCTCCTGTGGTTTCCGCTATTCCTGCGCCGACATTCTAAACAAGGCGTGACTTCGGCTGCTGGAATTGTACCGATGAAGCGCAATTCGCTTCGAATTGCCTCGAAAGGCGATCAAAATCCCGTGTGGTAGTGAGAGGGGCCACCGAGGGAGAGCGGGCGTCCTACGCAAATGCGGACCAAGAGTGCGGCAGTTCGTAACGCATCCATCAAAATCGTGTGTGATAGGAGCCGCGACGCTCACTCTTCTGTAACGGCTGGGGCGCAATCCTAGAATTGCGCGCTGTGAGAGAAACCCGTTGCAGGCGCTATGGCTCGGCCGACGCGGGGTGCTACGGCTGGACTGGTCGCGAAGGAGCAACATGCCTCGAATTGACGGTGAAGCGACTGAAGGTCTGATGGGGAAGGCAATGCGAGAGGGCCGCGGGGCGCTGCTGGGCGTGGCGCTGGTCTCTGCGCTGATCAACATGCTTTATCTGACTGGCTCCTTCTTCATGCTCGAGGTCTACGACCGTGTCCTGCCAAGCCAGAGTGTGCCAACGCTGATCGGGCTCGCGGTGCTGGTGGCGATGCTCTACGCGTTTCTGGGGCTGTTCGACTTCATCCGCAGCCGGGTGCTGGTGCGCATCGGCGCGGCGCTGGATGCGCGGCTGGCGGGGGCCGCGTTCGACATGGTGGTGCGGCTACCGCTGGTCGCCGGTCCCCGTGCGGAGGCAGTACAGCCGCTGCGTAGCGTCGACCAGATTCGCGGCTTTCTTTCGGGCATGGGGCCGTCTGCGTTCTTCGATTTGCCGTGGATGCCGTTCTATCTTGCTATCTGTTTCATCATCCACCCCTGGATCGGCTGGACGGCGACGATTGGCGCGGTGCTGCTGATTAGCATTGCTCTTCTCACCGAGGCGCTGGCGCGGCGGTCGAGCCGCACGGCGCAGCGGGTGGGAGGGACGCGGCATCTCCTGGCTGAAGCGGCCCGGCGCAATGCCGACGTACTGGCCTCAATGGGACTGTCGCGGCACATGCGGAGGGCGTGGGGCAGCGCCAACGAACACTTCGTGGGGCATACGCAGCGGGTAGCAGATGTCACCGGCGGGCTGGGCGCACTGTCCAAGGTTCTACGCATGCTGATCCAGTCAGCTGTCCTGGGAGTCGGCGCCTTCCTCGTAATCAACCAGGAGGCAACCGGCGGGCTGATCATCGCGGCCTCGATTCTTGCTGCCCGAGCGCTCGCGCCGGTAGAGCTTGTGGTAGGGAACTGGCAGGGGTTCCTGGCGGCCCGACAGGCCTGGCGGCGGCTGAAAGATGGCTTCGCATTGCTACCGGGTAGAGTTGATCGGCTTGAATTGCCGGCGCCACGCGAAAGTCTCAAGGTCGAGAACGTGAGTGTGGTCCCGCCCGGCGGGGGAAGAATCCTGGTGCGCGACGTGAGTTTTGCGCTCACCGCAGGCGATGGGCTGGGCATCATCGGTGCCAGCGCCTCGGGTAAATCGTCCCTCACACGGGCGCTGGTTGGCGCCTGGCAGTCGGCGCGCGGCACGGTGCGGCTTGACGGCGCGACACTAGAGCAATGGGGGTCGGACGAGCTGGGCGAACATATCGGCTACTTGCCGCAGACAGTCGAACTTTTTGCGGGCACGGTAGCGCAAAACATCGCCCGCTTTGCGCCACATGCGGATGATGCGGCAGTGATTGCCGCGGCCAAGGCCGCCGGCGTCCATGAGATGATCCTCGGGCTGCCAAACGGCTACGAAACTGAGATCGGCGAAGACGGCAGCACATTGTCCGCGGGGCAGCGGCAGCGGGTGGCACTAGCGCGGGCGCTGTTCGGCGAGCCGTTCCTGGTCGTGCTGGATGAACCGAACTCCAATCTGGACCTCGAGGGAGAAAACGCGCTGAGCCAGGCTATAGCGGGGGTGCGGCAGCGTGGTGGCATCGCCATCGTCGCAGCGCATCGGCCGAGCGCGCTGGCGGCGGTAAACCTGGTACTGCTGATGCATGAAGGGGCAGTGCGAGCCTTTGGGCCCCGTGACGCCATCCTCAACAAGATGGCCGGAAATGCGCCGGCCGCGGGCGTGGTGACAAATGTTGGTGGGATGCGACAGGTGGACAATGCCGGTAACTTTTGACATCGCCCGACGCTCGATCCGCCGACACCTGTTGGTCGGCGCAGTTGCTGGAGTGCTCCTCGTCGGCGGCATGGGAGGATGGGCGGCCACCACGGACTTGGCGGGCGCGGTGATCGCCCCCGGGGGGCTGGTTGCGGAGAGCAGCGTCAAGCTGGTTCAGCACCCCAGCGGGGGTGTGGTTGCTGAGATCGCCGCCCGGGATGGCGATATGGTCGAGGCTGGCGATGTGTTGGCCCGGCTGGACGGCACGACGATCCGGGCAGGTCTTGAGATCGTGG
>JAHHHI010000004.1 GCA_019359435.1 Kaiparowitsia implicata GSE-PSE-MK54-09C | reverse complement strand
TCCTATCGCTTCATTGCAAACTGGATGTGAGCAGTTAACGCACAAAATGAATGGGTTCATCTGCCCACTGGTACGTCGGTTGAACTTACAATTGATCTTTTCATCTGCTTAGAGTGATAGAAGAGGGGTAAAGTCCAGCAACGCTCTATCTTGAAACAGTTGAGCCGCTGCTACGACGTGGAGCTACATGCGAGATCAAGACGACCATACCACTTGACCAGGTTGTCGAAGAGGTTCTGAAGCAAGTATGTGCTTAACAATCCGGCTGCACTATTGGAACAACGTCAAGTTATCGGTGAGAGGCAGAGGCTATTGGGTGCATTCCACTTTTGTCATCCTGTTCGTGAAACGGCTCCGGAGGAGCAACGGAACGGAGTGTTGCGAAGGATCTCAGTCCTTGCGCGAGATCGGGATTCTTCACTTCGCGATCGCTACGTTGCTCTTTCAGAGCCGCTAAAGCGAACAGAATGACATTTGCAAAACTGGGATGCACTCGAGGCTATCAGCGTCCGGTGAGCGGGGTCGCTATGCCACTCAATATTGGCTGTCATTACGTTGCTGCAGATCTGACAGGGCAAGGGCGATCGCCCGTATTAAACCTTCCGTATTAAAACTTATAGCATCGCTCTCTATTCCCCCAATCCCCCGTCAACCAGCTTAGGACGTTGCTTTTCCAAAAACAGGAGAAGTGGAGGGGGAGACCGAACCTTATGGCGAAATGCTAACGACAGGCGGGTAACGCTATCTGGGTGAATGTTTAAAGCTGAGCGATCGCCCCTCTTAGCATCCGCAACCTTGGGGACTCGAGCGATAAAGCTAGCCCCGTGTTAATCAAGCTATGATCAAGGGCGATCGCTCGCTTTTAGAGCTGCTTTCATTGAGCCGAATCGTATACCGAGCACCATTGTGTCCCTTTTTAATTCCGCTACGCTACGCCCTCGCTCTCGCATTATGACTCCGGTTCCCCTAGCCCTGCTCCTCACCCTAGGGCTAGTGCTGAGCGGTTGCCAAACCAGCACCGGAGACGCCCCCTCAGCGACGGACAACTCCGCGACGCCCCCCGCATCAGAACCAGAGGTCGTTATGGTTCGCAGCCTCACCCCAGGAGATAGAGCCTGCTATATGGAGATAGAAGACGCCCAAGGGCAGACCTCAAGCACAGAAGCCAGTTTTGAGCTGTGTGAACAGACCGACCTGATTGGTCAGCGCGTGCAGCTCATGCGAGAAAGCGCCTCCGTCCTTGCTGCATCGTGCCAAGGCGATCAGGACTGTACTGACCGTGACACCGTGAATCTCGTTGTGGCTGCCGAGGTGGTGCAGTAGCCTCTGATTCCTCTCCGTCAACCCATTGAGGGCAGACTTCCATAACGTCAAGTTGGCCAATGCATAAACCGTTCTGTCCACGACGCGGACGGAACGGTTTTGCGTTGTATGACGACAGTTACCCGCAGCAGTTACACCCGTTGAACGCGATCGCTCTCCTGCTAAAGCGGGTGACGGGTGCGGCTGGGGCGATCGCCCAAGAGATAGTCACCACCCGACGGCTAATCGGGGAACCAGCGCTTCCCTACATTCGTTCTATCCCTTGTCGGTCGTTGGCTTTTTCGGCCAAGTAAAGTAAAACGTTGCCCCGGCGCCCACCTCAGATTCGATCCAGATCTTGCCGCCTTCTACCTCAATCAGCTTTTTCACAATAGCCAGACCAATGCCTGTGCTGGTTGTGTTAGCGCTGGCATTGGTCTGCAACGTTTCAAAAATGCCAAAGATCTTGTCATGCCACTCGGGTTTGATGCCGGGGCCCTGATCGGCGATCGCAAACTCATAGCAATCAGGCTGCTCTTCAGCAGAGATAATCACCTCTCCCGTTTCGTCTTCACAGCCATACTTAATTGCATTGCCAATGAGGTTAGAGAAGACCTGCTGCAAGTTGAGCCGATTGGACTCAAAGGTGGGCGTAGACGTTGCAAATCGGATGGTCACAGTTGGCGGCAGAGACCAAGCCAATACCAACTCTCGCACCAGTTCACCCACATCTACCAGCTCGGTGGTCTGGTTGGTTCGTCCCACACGGGAATATTCGAGCAAATCGTTAATCAAGGCATTCATGCGATCGACCTGCCGTGCCAACAAGTTCAGTTGCTCTTGATTATCCAGCGGAATCGAGTCACCCAGATCGTCTTGCAGCCACTCGGTAATGTTGCGAACCCCCCGCAGCGGCGCTTTCAGATCATGCGACACAATGTGGGCAAACTCATTCAGGTCTTCATTCCGTCGGCTTAGCTCCTCGGCTAGGCCTTCAAGCTGGTGGTTGAGCTGGTTTAATTCTTGCGCCCATTGCTCTCGGGCTTGCTCTGCCTGCTTGCGATCGCTAATGTCGATGATAAATTCCACCGCTTCGGTTTTAGTGAGCGACTTGGCCGCACACAACACCCAACACACTGAGCCATCTTTGCAACGCAACTCTTTCTCATAGGGGGTGGTGCGCCCAAGGGACTCTAGCTCTTCGATCGCCTTTAGCATAGTTGGCAAGTGCTCAGGGGGCGTGAAATCCTGCCATCGCAGGCGATTGACCTCAAAATCAATTTTGCTATAGCCACTCAGCCGCAAAAATGCATCATTCACCTCAGTAATGCGCCCCTTCAGGTTAAAGAAAAAGACCCCAACGGTATCAATGGCGAGCGCCCGTTTCAGCCGGTCTTCTGATTCTTGCAGCGCCAGGTCTGCCTGCCGCCGCTCAATCAGGTCGGCCACCTGCCGCGCCAGCACATCCGCCAGGTTAAGGTCTCGTTCTGACGGTTGGTGGGGTTGAGTCCAGTGGGTAGAAATCATCCCCACCAGTTGACCATTGCGAGAAATCAGCGGCGTGGTTTGCACCGCTCGAATATTGGACTTTTGGAATACGGCGTAGTCGTCGGTGCCAAGAATTCGCTCGCAGGCCTCGATATCGGGCACGATCACTCGGCTGCGGGTGCTGAGCGCAATGCCACACGATGTACCTGAGTTGCTTCCGATCCATTCCCAATAGGCCGCCGAGTCTGAATGAAACCCTCGCGACACCAAAAGGTGGAGTTCGTTTCGATCTGGATCTAGCCGTTGCAGGCTGCCCATATCGGCATGCATCAGGGCAATCGCCGCATCTAAAATTTGCTCGTATAAAACATCAATATTGTTTTCTTGAATTAACTGGCTACTCGTCTGCTGCAGCAGTTGGGTATCCCGCAATTCTGCCGAGAGCCGCATCTCACTGTCTCGCAGGGCTTGTTCAGCCCGGGCGCGTTCAAGCCGAGGAACAAGTCGATTCCCCAATTCGCACACTAAGTCAATTTCGTCCTCACGCCAAACGCGCGGATTAACATCGTGAATAGAGAACAGGTATTTCCACTCACCCCCTTGGTAGAACGGCACCGTGATAAACGAGCTGGCCCCAAGCAAGGCGGCGGCTTCTACATGCGTGATAGAGTTCGTTCGCGTATCGTTGCTGACGATCGGTTCTCCGGCTTCAACGAGTTTATAGAACTCGTCAGTCACATGCTCCGACAGGCGCGTGTTAGCAGGCAAGCACGGCATACCGTCTGCACACCACCAGTTGAGATACACCGCTTCATCTTGTGCTTTGTCAATGGCGGTCAAGTAGCAATAGGGCACATCCATAAACGCGCCTATTTTTGCGCCGACCGCTTCCATAATCTCCCCAGCCGTCACCAGCCGTGAGAAATCGCTGGAAACTTCGGCCAATAGGGCAGCGTTTACTTCACGGCGTTTGCGCTCATGAATGTCCTTAAAGAGCACAGCTACTTGGTGCTCGTGGGGCTCGCCCATGCGAAAGGCGTAAACATCATAAAACCGCCCTAGCGACTCGGCAGAGTTTTCGAATCGCTCGGGCACGCCAGTCTGCGCAATTCTGCCATAGACTTCAAACCAACTCGTTTCGTGATGGGGCACCAGTTCAAGTATTGTTTTGCCAAGCGGGTCAACCAGGCCCGTCTGCCGCTCAAACGCTGCATTGGTTTCGAGAAACTGATAGTCGTATGGGTTTCCAGTCGGATCAAACAAGACCTTGATCAGGCAAAAGCCTTCATCCATTGAGTTAAATAGCGAGCGATACTTTTGCTCTGACTCGCGCAAGGCGGCTTCAGCCCGAGCCCGTTCCCCCGCAAGCCAAGTGCGTTCGGCTATTTCTTCTACCAGCGCCATCTCTGCACTCGTCCAGGATCGTGGCGTGGCCTGTTGAACGGTAAAGACAGCAATGATGTGTCTATGTTTGACCAGAGGCACACAGAGCCAAGCTTGAGTTTTGATTGCGAGGTTGAACTGACGCTCTTCTGGTGTGAGCAGCGGGTCAGAATTCACATCCGCAACGGCAAGCGTTCGTCCGGTGCGCAAATGATTAAACACCGTGCTGCCAAAATCATCCACTCGATGACAGCCAGCAATCGTCGGAACGCCATCCATGCAGTAGTCGGAGTGGATGTTGATATAGCCAACGCCGTCTCTGCTCTCGACCTCGGCATAGAACACTCGATTGGCTTGGAGGTAGTCGCCCACCACATGCGCCGTTTGAGCCTGAATCTCAGAGGGGTCAGTGAGCGATCGCACCATATCCGAGAGCATAATGCGGAATGCATCCATCTCAGCCACGCGATGCATCTGTTCTTCTATTCGTTTGCGAGCGGTGATATCCTGCACGACGCCAATCATGCGCTCGGGGCCGCGTCGTTCTCCCTCACCAGAAAACAAGACTTGCCCTTGGTCGCGATGCCAGCGCACCTCTCCGTCGGCTTGCACAATCCGAAACTCATGCTCATAGGGGCTGAGATCTTCTCGGTGAAAAAACTTTCCTAGGCGGGTGAAGGTTTGCGCGCGATCATCTGGGTGAACCAACTCAGAGAATTGCACAAAGGTAACGTCTGCATCTGCGGGCAACCCATACATGGTTTTTAACAGGGGCGACCAGCTAACGCGATCAGCTTTTGGAATATATTCATAAACCCCCACCTGAGCAGCCTCAGAGGCTAGCCGAAGCCGCTCTTCTGAGGCACGCAATTTGGTTTCTGCCTGCTTGCGCTCGGTAATGTCAGTGAAAAGAATGGCAATGCAACGTTTTTCCGGTTCTTGAACCCGCAGCGCATAGACGTTATACCAACGAGCCCACGCTTCAGAATATTGCTCAAAGCGGGCTGGCTCACCCGTCAACGCAACATGCCCATACCGTTGATACCAGACTTCTTCGAGTTCGGGTGCAATGTCTCGAATGGTTTTGCCACTCAATGCCACATCGCAAGACAAGCCAGTTAGCTGCTCAAACTTTGGATTCACTTCCAGCATGCGGTAGTCCACCGCCTCGCCGTTTTCATTCACGATGATTTCGGCAATTGCGTAGCCTTCACTAATCTGCTCAAACAGTGTGCGGTATTTTGCTTCTGACTGGCGCAGCGCCTGCTCTGCTTGCCGATGCTCAATTAGGTCGGCAGCCTGACGCACTAGCAGATCCAGAAACCGAAGTTCCCGCTCGCTCGAGCGATGGCGGGTGCGCCACTGGGTTGAAACCATGCCAATGAGCCGCCCCGACCGAGCGACAAGCGGGGTGGCTTGAGCCGAGAGATAGCCCGCCTCAATACACGCGTGCAACGCATCATCGACGTCGTCACTGTCTAGTGCATCAAAATCAACAAATATACGATCGCTCGTGGTGAGCGCCATGCCGCAGGGGGTTCTCGAATTGGCACTGGTGCGGTGGAGCTGCTCGATCATGGCTTGATCAAACCCTTGGAAGGCAATTAACACCAGCTCTTGCGTTGCGTCATCAAGAATTTGTACTGCACCGGCATCGGCCCTTAGGAGGGCGATCGCCGCCGCCATAATTTCGTCATAGAGCGTTTGAATACTCGCTTCACTGGTGAGCCGAGTGCTCAGGTCATGCAGCAGTTGGGTATCTCGCAAATCTGCTGCAGCCGTCGCTTCAGCTTGCTTTTGTGCAGTAATGTCTTTTAACAGAACAGCTACCCGGCGTTTTTGGGGCTCATCAATCCGAAACGCATTAACATCGAACCATCGCCCCATCGACTCGGAATAGTCTGTAAAGCGCGCTGGCTTTCCGGTGAGGGCAACCGCACCGTAGATGTCAAACCAATACGATTCAATATCTGGCACCATCTCGCGGGTGGTTTTGCCCAAGGCGTTCTTCAACCCCGTTTGCTGCTCAAACAACGGGTTAAGTTCAAGATAGCGATAGTCTATGCACGTCCCCGCGTCATTGAAGATCACCTGCAAAATGCAAAAGGCTTCGTCTATTGACATGAGCAGAGTCTGGTAGCGCTCTTGAGAATCGGAGCGTGTCGCCTGCATCAACGTTGCAGCCGTTGCGTTGCCAGTTTCCTCACCGTTTTGTAGAGACTGTGAGGGGGCGATCGCCGTCTGAATTGCTCGAGAGAGCGCATCGGCAGTCAGTTGGTCTCTAACCAGGTAGGTTGCCGCTCCTGCGTTCATAACCCGTACCGCCAGAGCCGCGTCATTCTCGCCAATCACAATCACGGGTGGGCAGATCTTCCCCATCTGGGACTGAAGCTGCAGCAACGCCGCAACCCCTTCGGCATGGGCTTCTAAGAGAATGGCATCGACTTGACGAGATTGACACAGCGACAGGATTGGGCCATCGTGTTGCCCTGCTAAAATCTGATATGATACATCGATATTGTGCCGCAACAGCCGCTGATAGGCTTCAGCGCTACCGTGAGCCTTGTCAATAATAATTAAAGTTGTGTGATCAGAGTCTGCCATTAGAAAAGTCGTAACCTTGTCTGCCTGTGATGCGTCCATGTCCCAAAGTGCTTTGCTATTCTTCTTCCGCACAGGTGAATGAAATAACGAATCTGGTTAGATGAGAACGCCTTCTATTGACTATTGAGCAAGGGAGCAAGAAGGAGAGCAAGGCGCTAAACCATGGATGTAATACTTAATGACTAATCTTCAGATTTTATATTGTTCGCTTTATAGAAATGAATCTATCCAAAGGATGAGGAATCCTAATCGCGCCTCATTCTTGAGTCGCAGCGGATGCATCCCATTTTTTTGGCAGCCCTTATCCTAAAATCCCCACCAGCGGCTTTCGTCCGTCCGCTGCCGTGACCTGTGATCCGCTGCACTTGTGTCACCGAGTTCACTGATTAATAATTCTGCGTCGAAACAGGAAGGGCAGCAGCAAGCCGTTTGCCATCAAGAACCCGATAGCAATACGAGTCCGTTGTGATCAAGTGAGTATATCGCTCTTCATTGACTTTGGGCAGAGAATAGGTGAACTAGCGCATATACGTTAATTGTTGTACTCAGCGCCCAACCAATTCTCGAGGTTTTGGCACTTTAAATCCGAGAACCGATGAAGAGCGATATAGCGATCCGGAATGATTTGTAAATACGTATTAGTATAATCACTAAAGTCTAGGTGTTGTGGTGGCTGAAGACGGGACAGGCCACGGGGATCTATCAATGTATGACCAACAGGTGCCGTACAAAACGGTGCATAAAACGGTACGCTATGGTCTCAAAGCCCAGCTCAAAGTGCCGCGTCCGGTGTCTGAGAAGCAAACTCCTGGGGCGGTTGAGTCCTTTCAGCAAACCTTGGACAGCAGTTGCGCCAACTGACCACGCCAGCCTTACCGCAGCGCGCTGCGGGTCGGATTCGCGACTGGTGCAGCGATGAGAGTCGGCACGAGTTGTTGGCCGTTCAGCATCGTAAGGTGACGGGGTTTGGGGTACAACCCACCGGTACGGTGCAGTGGCAGTTTGTGTATCGTTGGTTGTACGGTCTGGTGGAGTCCCTCAGTGGCACGTCATGGCTGATGGAGTTCTCTCACCTTGACAGTGTATGTTTTGAAGCGGTTTTGCACCGCTTTGCCGCCTAGTTCCCCGATGACTTACACCTGATTCAGGTGGATAATGTGCCCGCTCACACCGCTCAGAGCCTAACTATCCCCGACCACGTCATCTGGATGTTTCAGCCACCCTATTGTCCTGAGCTCAATCCAATCGAGCGCGTGTGGCGGGAGCTCAAACGGGCGTTCGCCTGGGCTCGCTTTGACGACTTGGGTGAACTACAGCACGCCATTAGCCTATGGGTGCATGACCTTTCCCCTCAGCTGGTGCGATCGCTCACCCAGTGGGATTGGATAGTCGATGCTCTATGTGTAACGCGTATTTAGAGAATTGATATAAGAAGATAGCCCAATCCCGTGAATAGTAGCGCTGTTGGAATAGTCAGCACCAAATTTCGGAGAAGGAGTAATCCTACCTCATTACCTCTGAACATGCCTAAATGCACCTAGTATTAGAACACCGCTACCGTCAATTCCGACGAGGCGCTATGTATAAGTTCCACCTAAAGCTGGAATCCCTTGTATAGTGCCAGATCGGCAAATGCCTAAAACCGCGCTGCTCGCGACGCAGAAGGCTCTGTTTAGGGTTGTTTCAGCCCGTTCTCTGAAGGCGAAATCATGCAATCGTCGAACGCACGTTTAATTGAACTGGTTGGATAACCCCACTCGATAAGAGTGTATTTTGTTTGATTTAACAAGATTGATGGACTGTAACATTCACCCAGACTGAATGTTGGGGCGCCGTGTTTCTCCAAATCGTTACACTAAAGAGGGAGGTTATGCGCTAACGCACCCTCAGCACTAGAACATTTTCCTGTCTATCGTTCATGTGTTTGGCCTAGGCTGGATTTTTAAACACCGTTAGTTCTGCCAATGCCGCCCAAAACTACGCCGCCCGCAACGCAGGCAGCGCGATCGAATTCACGGTTATACAAGTTTGATTTTTTGAGTTTAACTACTACTTATGAGCCATATGTTTTATGTCCAAGCGATCGCTCTATGCGTCTCCATCTGGGATTCAACAAGCTAAGCGAGCGTTTGCCCTCAAAGGATGGACGCAAGAAAATTTAGCTGCCGAGGCCAACCTCAAAACTCGTCAGCCCGTCTGGCGCTTTTTTACTGGGCAACCGGTGGATCGACAGGTGTTTATCGACCTGTGTTTGATTCTTGATCTGGTCTGGCGAGACATCGCAGAGAATCCGCCTGATTCCTTTTCTGAACCCGGACAGGTGGCAGATAGTATCGCGTTGGATATAGATGAACTCGTGGCGCAGGTGCGATCGCAACGCTACGACACTGTTCAAAACCAGTGTGGAATCTTACAGCTCTTAGACATTAGCCGTCCGGTCAACCTCGACGACATCTATGTGGATGTCAACATTCTGGAAGAAATTGCGAGTCAGCGGTGGTTTGATCTCTCTTCAATGCAAACCCTAAAGCCGACTGAGTTTGACCACGTGGGATTGGGAGATATAGCCCAGAAGCAAGTTCCAGGAATGCAAGTGGTGGAGCAAAATTCAAAACTTAGAGTTTTAGGGAAAACGGGCGTTGGCAAAACAACCTTCTTACAAAATTTAGCGATTCAGTGTAATCGAGGTCAGTTCGCCAGCCATCAGGTTCCAATCTTTATTTCCCTAGGGGATTTTTCCAAAGAGTCTGAGGAGAGCGGAAAATTTAGCCTCTTAAGCTACATTCGTCAAACGTTGCTTGTTTCTGGGGTCAAAGACCCCAGTGTATCTGAAACTCTGCTCAAAGCAGGTCGTGTCTTGCTATTGCTAGATGGCATGGATGAAGTGCTCAACCAAAACATCTCTGCCGTTTTAAGAGAGATCCGCAAGTTTTCAGAAAAATATCACAAGAACCGATTTGTGGTGTCGTGCCGAACTGCGGCCTACAAGCTGCAACTCCGAGGCTTCACCGATGTTGAGATTGCTCCTTTTACGCAAGCTCAAATTAACACCTTTGCTCAAAAGTGGTTTGTGGCACTGACTCAAACCACGGTTCAAGCGGGGCAAGAGCAATCTGCTGAATTTATCCAGAAGTTAGATTTGCCAGAGAACTGGCAGTTCCGACGATTGGCCGTGACGCCGTTGTTTCTGCATCTGGCCTGCTGGGTGTTTTCTGGCGCAGGGAGGTTTCCGGCTAAGCGCAGCGACTTCTATAAACATGGGCTTGATCTGCTGCTCGGCCAATGGGATGAAGCAAAAGGCGTTGAACGTGACACCGCCTATCGAAACTTTTTGGTGCCTCAAAAACTGAAATTGCTCAGTCAGGTAGCGGCAGTTACCTTTGAGAAAGGACAATACTTCTTTGAGCAACGCACGATTGAGCAATATATTGGAGACTATTTGCAGACCTTGCCGGGTGTGGCGTTAAAACCAGAAGAACTGCAGCTTGAAAGCGCGGCCATGCTCAATGCAATCGCGGCGCAGCATGGGTTGCTCACCGAACGAGCGCGAGGAATTTTTTCGTTTTCTTACTTGGCCTTTCATGAATATTTTACGGCTCGAAACATTGTAGCCAGCCATAATTTGCGAGCCTTAGAGCAAGCGCTAAGTGGGCTGGTCGGCCACATTACCGATCCCTACTGGCGCGAAGTGTTTTTGTTAACAACAGCCATGTTGCGCAGTGCCGATTCGCTAATGCAACTGATGAAACAGCAGATCGATGCAATGGTGGCCAAAGACCCCTATCTACAAGAGTTTTTGGTATGGGCCAGCAAAAAATCACAAGCGCTTCAATCCCCACCTAAAGTCGCCACCTCGCGGGCCTTTTACCTCGCTATGGCCAAAACTCCGCACACAGTGACCCACTTTGCACTAGCGACCATGCTAGATCAGGGGATGTTTTTGGATGCGGCGTTAGACCATTTGCTGCTGAGCTGCGCCGTTGAAACCAGTCAGGATTTTGCCCATGCGAATGCCTGTAGCGAGGCACTCAACAATATGATGGTGATGATTTTAGATGCTGGGTTCTATAAGTCTCTCCAACAATTGAGAGATCAATTGCCACCACCCAATCAAAACCAAGAACGGCTTGACCTCTGGTCGCAGACCCATTATTCTGCCTGGATAGAGCGGTTGAGAGACACCATCACCGATTATCGAAAGATCAATCACTCCTGGCAGTTCAGCCCTGAGCAAGAGCAAGTTCTGCAACGCTACTATGATGCAAATCAGCTCTTGATCGATTGCTTGAATAGCAATTGTGAAATTACAGCGACTATTCGACAAGAGATTGAAACAACGCTGTTGCTGCCGCAGAAAGAATTAGAAGACCGGGAATGGCAGGGCGAGTGAGTCGGTATAGCTGCTAAACCCCTGGCGATGTGATGCCGATGAGCGAGGGTGCATCCCGCTTTTATCTTTCTGTTCGTGAAACGGCTCCGGAGGAGCAACGGAACGGAGTATAGCAAAGGATCTCAGGCTTTGCGCAAGATCGGGATTCTTCACTTCGCTATCGCTACGTTGCTCTTTCAGAGCCGCTAAAGCGAACAGAATGACATCTACAAAACTGGGACGCCTCGATGAGCGATCGCCCCCTTACCAGCAGTTCTCGGGCAATGGTTGAATTTAATGCAACTCAAGTTTGGAGAAGGACGGCTTTTAGGGCAACGCGCGGCGGTGCAGTGCCCCAAATTTTAAGGAGCCGTAAGCGATGCGCATGGGGCATTGAGGCTTTAAGCCTATCCCAAACTCCGATTAATGCATCAATTTGGTACGTAAATTTAAATTATTAGTAAATATTTTTCGCTCATCGTATTTAACTTAATCAATTCAACCCCGAAATCAAACACCGCTCTGTCATCGTTATGGGACAAGTGCATCAGTTGAGACTAGACCCTCTGCGAAGATACCTGGCAATCAATCGCTACAATAGTGACTCATTATTGAGAATCAGATATCCCGACCTCCTTAGGACTCCCTGCTGACGAGCATGATCAAGAGATTAATTGTGAATGCTGCTGAATGCCGCTACCTCAACCCTACGGCTATGCAGAGCAGATATCAGTGTCCATGTTGCTCAACTCATTTACTCCGTCATGTTCATATGAACCGACTTTACTGGCGTTGTCCCCATTGCTATCAAAACATGCCAGCTATAGAACGATGTGAACCGTTCATTACATAAGTTCAATTGTGCATTCTTTCATCCCGACCTTCTCACATTATCGAGGTGACACTATGACCACAGTCCAAGAACGGCCAATGGATCTCATGAATCTCATCGATATACAAGTTCTAATGGTCAATAGCGATCGCGACAGCAGAGAGTTGTATACGTTGCCCCTTGAGAAATGCGGCGCAAATATAACGACAGTCAGCTCGATTCAAGATGCTGTTAGAATCCTAGATTTGTATAAGCCTGCCCTAATACTTTGCAAGATGGGGTGCTCAACTGAAAGCATTGAGCCATTGATTCAGCAGATCAGCCACCCTAAACAAACGACCGGTAACCGGATGTCTCTTCTAGTCACCTCAACTTGTGCGGACACAAGTGCGAGTCAAGAACTGCCTGTGATGATCAATGCCTATTTGTCTAACCCTGTCGCCATTGACCCAATCATGTATGACGTTTGGAAACTGATACGCCAGTCGGAGAGTCTATCCCCACTCAGCCGTGATGCCCAAATCACTCGCAAACAATTAAGCTTGACGCTGCACTAAAGTCCCAATCTTCAAACCACGGGTGCACCGAGGAGACTGCCAACCGTTGAGATAGACATGAACATGAACAGATCTGTAGAAGAGACCAAAAGATTCATCTCGCCAGCTTGGCCGGTCGAACACGCAGATGATTCTAACTTGCGCGTGTGGATGTTCGTATCAACCCACTAGACTACATTACGGGACATGTTCCGGGTGCGGTTCACGTTGCAGACAACACCTTCCGCGGCCCAAATGGTCGCTTACCGATCCAGTATTGGTAGGACTCAGTTAGTTCTCTGGTCGTCCTTATTTAGTCATGATGCGGTGTGGGGTGGCAACCGCTCCACACCGCATCATGACTAAACTCTACCCAGTTGGCCCAACCCTGGTATCCGTTCTTAAAATGGCAACTCCAGGCTTTTGGGGAAGCGCCCTCTGCACGCGCATTTCAGAATAAAAGTAAGCTCAAATAGGCAAGGGATCGGCGGGGTTAGATATGCTCTTCTTCCAATGGCCTCGCCTGCGGACTAGCGTGAGCTAAAGCCACACAAGGATAGACCTTAAGAAAAGTGTGCAGTAACGTCAGTTCGGGTTAAGAGGGTTTTGGGGCATCGCGCGTCGCGCGATGCCCCAAAACCCTTAATGTGCCGTGCGCGTCGCGCACGGCACATTAAGGGTTTGAGCTTATCCCGAACTCAGGTTGCAGTAGGCTGAGCCTTTTATATCTCTACACAAACCGTCTTTATAGAGTGTGAATTGTACTAAGATCCATCACTCTAGGCCAGCCTAGACTATCCCCTGCTAAAGCGGCATGCGCCATCGCTTACCGATGAGTCGGCACTTCTTCTGGCACAGGTGCAAGCACCACAGGCTTTGCTACTTTCTTCACCAAGCGAGAAAAGAGCAATTCGTAGGCATCTAAAGCTTGCTCTTTTGCATAGTAACGAGCGGCATACTGACGCCCCTGCTGACCCAGTTCTATTGCCAAAGCGGGTTCGTTGTAGAGCCGTCGAATGCCATCTGCTAGTAGCTCAGATCTCTCGGCCTGCACCACCATCCCCCCGCCACTTTGCCCCAGTGCACGGGCGGCCATGCCGTTTAGCGGCACCGATGCCACGATGGGGCGACCGCTAGCCAACAGCAGCTGTAGTTTGGAGGGCATGTTGAATGAAACGACGTTGCGCTTTTGCACCACTAGGCTGACGTCAGCTGCTGCAAGCAGCTCAGGCAACATTTCCCTTGGCTGAAAGTCGAACATCTGCACGTTGTGCACACCCTGATCTTCACAGTATGCTTCCAGTCGTTTGCGCGCCTTCTCTTCCCCAACGACCACAAATACTAAGTCAGGAATGTCTTGCAACTGTTGGGCCGCGTCAATCACGGTCTCTAACCCTTGGGTCAGGGCAATGTTGCCAGAATACAGAACTACAAATTTATCGTCTAATCCATTACGTTCTCGAAATGGGTTGCCTGCTTTGGGCATGGGGTGCACAAAGTCTATGTCAACCCAATTGGGAATGCAGGTAATTTTTTTAGCCGGTACGCGCTTACGGAGTAAGTTTTCGATAAATCCGTCTGTAATCACTGAGATTGCAGACGCTGAGCGGTAGGCAAAGCGCTCTAGCTGCTTGAAGATTCGAATCGCCAAGTCGTTTTTGAGCAGGCCTACATGGATAGCGGCCTCTGGCAGTATGTCTTGCAGGTTCACAACGACAGGGCAAGAGTATAGCCAGCCTAGCAATACCGCAGGCACGCAGACGGGCAACGGTGGAATGGTATACAGAATCACATCTGGCCGCCAGCCGTTGAGGGCTTGGACAAAGCTGGTCAGCACAAAGCTACCATCTAAAATCATGCGGGCAAGCAGCCCTGGTTTGGGCCGAATCCAGATGTAGCAGCGTTGTACCGTCACTCCGTTTTCTTCTTCGATGTGGTAAAGCTTGCCGCGATAGCCTTTGTAAATCTTGCGCTGTGGGTAGTTGGGCATTCCGGTGATGACGCGCACTTCATGCCCCCGACGCACCAGGCCTTCTGCCAGTTCAGTCATCAGCGGAGCGATGCCGATGGGCTCTGGGCAGTAGTTGTAAGAGTAAAGCAAAATTCGCATGGTGGCAGATGAAGAGGGCGGGCTATGACAGGTGAGGCTGGAAGGAGCACATAAGGGGTAGTGCTTAGATGGGGCGATCGCTCAGAGGGCACGTTTCCTAAGTGTTTATACTCAGTGTAGTAGGTTGTGCAAATCTAGCGTTTTCTGGTCGATTCATCCCGATTTGGGTAACTGCGGGGTATCGCCCTCTTGGTGCATAGACGCCCCACAAGGTAAACCTAGCACTGGACAAGAGCATTTATCTGTAGCCGCCTAAGTCTTACCTCCAACGGCAGACAGTCAATGAGATAATTGTCGGTGGGGGCCACCCCAATCTCACGTTTAGGCTCTTTATGCTGCTGCATTAGTCTTATTTAAGACTTAGCCCAGTTCGGGACGGCAACCCGGTCGCGGTTCTTCTATAAACAGTTCTCCCTGCGGGTATTACGGACGGGGTCAATCAGCAGTGCCTCAACAGTGGCACCCCCCCCTGGCAGCCCTAAGCAGGCCTGAACGGCTTCAGCAAGCGTGCAGGTGTAAAGAAGATAAGATCTGTCAAACTGCCGTAGCTGAGCCTATTCCGAGATCTGAATCCGTACCTGTAGAGCATAGCGCTGGGATGAGGCTTCCCTCGCTTTACAGCATTCCCTTCAAACAATCTTTAGGCTAAAAAATCAGGGCTTAAAGATTCAGTGAAGCCCGAAAGCGTATTTTTAGTTAAATTTACGGATCGTGACAGGCCGCTAAATGGATTGCAGGCTTCTGTATTGGCTTTGGGGCAATGGCAGTTGCTATAGTGTCAAGACCTATGCGTGTGACTGCGTTGTGTCTATTCAGGTTGGATGAGCATTATGGCGTTACAAACGCCCCACAGTGGTTATCACTGGGATGGGAGCGATCGCCCCTTTTTTGAAGGGTGGTACACCCGGCTGACGTTGCCTGATTTGGCACAGTCTTTCGCCTTCATGTATTCCATCCAAAATCCGGCGGGTGGCACCCGCGCTAGCGGTGGCTGCGCTCAAATTTTGGGGCCAGATGACACGTATGTGTGTCGCACGTTCCCGAATACGGCAGGGTTTTGGGCCTGGCACGACTGCGTTGGGGTGGGGCACTGGCGATCGCCCGTTGATTCGCTACGCCCCGTATGGCTAGCCCCGCAGAGGTTTGCCACCACTGTTGCCGAAGGTTACCAGTTGACTGCGACTCAGCACCAAGGGCAGCTCTATGACCCGGCCTCTGGTCGATGGACGCGCTGGTGCTATCGCCTGCGACCCGTGTATGGATGGGGCACTCCTACACGGCCGCAGCAGTCCACAGCGGGCTGGTTTTCACGGTTTCAGCTATTTGAACCGGGCTGGCAAGTCTTGATGGCCCACGGGGTGGCAACAGGGTGGATCGAGTGGCACGGGCAGCGGTACGAATTTACGGATGCGCCTGTATACGCAGAGAAAAACTGGGGCGGTGCGTTTCCAGAGCAGTGGTTTTGGATGCAATGTAATAGCTTTATAGATCAGCCTGCATTGACGCTGACAGCCGTCGGCAGCTATCGCCGTATTTTCACCTGGCAAGAAACCGTGGGAATGATCGGGCTTCACTATCAAGGACGGTTTTACGAATTTACCCCGTGGACTGCCAAAATCTCTTGGGCTGTTCACCCTTGGGGCCGCTGGTGGATTGGTGCAGAGACTGACCGTTACAACGTTGCGCTGACCGGATGGTGTGAGCGATCGCCCGCTCAAGTGCGTGTGCCCGGCCAAGCGGGAATGAAATTCAACTGCCGCGATACGGCCAACGGAAATTTGACCTTGCAATTATGGGATATTCAGACCAATTCGTCCCAACCTCCCATCCTTACGGCGCACAGTAATTTAGCCGCATTAGAAGTGGGCGGCAAGTCCTGGACTACCCCCTGGGCCACAGCAAACTATAGCCCAGCCAGCCAGCCTGACTTCAGCACCCTAAGCAAGGCAAAGGCTCGATAGATGTGCAAAGCCTCATAGTGCAAAGTCAAAGAAAATGGGTGAAACACCTGTGAAGTATAGGTTCCAAACATTGGAACACTGCTAGATCGTGACGAACGCTATGGAACTGTCGTCTCAACGTTAGGTTCTATTTAGTTGCATGAATCATGCATCATGCAAGGAATTTTATCTTTTAACAAAACACGCACATACGGCGATTGTTTTATTAATTAAGTCTTGTTATTTCAATAAAATTCTTTGCAAATTGCGTTCAAATTGACAAGGCTTTTCTATAAGCAGGCCGATCGTAAATCGAAATCTTAGCTGCTTGCGTTTTGCCTTAAAAGAACCTGTTGTAGACACAGCAAACCATAGACTTATTAAATTATCTACACTATTAAGTATAGGGCATTCATTTATAGCCACCTATTGCTGATTATTCTCAATAAGTTGGTCTTCTTGCAAGTAATCCAGGAATTCGGTATTATTTTCAATAATGATGCATTATTGAGAAGGTCGGTTATGACAATCTACACCGCTGCCTCGCTCAAGGCCGAGCTAAATGAAAAGGGATGGCGTCTGACACCTCAGCGAGAAATCATCCTGGAGATTTTTCAAAATTTGCCCAAGGGCACGCACCTGAGCGCTGAGGATCTGTACAACACGTTGGAGGAAGATGGTCACCCCATCAGCCTTTCGACAATTTATCGCACCCTCAAACTCATGGCACGCATGGGTATCTTACGAGAATTGGAGTTGGCAGAGGGGCACAAGCACTATGAAATTAATCAGCCTGCGCCCTATCATCACCACCATCTAATTTGCGTTAAATGCAACAAAACCATTGAGTTTAAGAATGACGGCATTCTTAAAACGGGGACTAAAACGGCCCAAAAAGAAGGCTATCATTTACTCGATTGCCAACTTATCATTCATGCCGTTTGCCCAACCTGTCAGCGATCGCTCATCCCCCTTTAAACGCTCTACTGTGACAACGCGAATAATGAGCCAGATACAATCCATTTCCTAGAGAGCCCTGAGTTACCCATCGCTAATGGAAACTCAGGGCTTTGATTTATTCTTGCCGCCCTCGTTGTCGCGGATGCAACGCTAACCCAGTGAATCGGGGAATCTGTGAAATTCTTACTCTGCTGGGGCCTCATCAGTCCCTAACGCGTGAACCCGATAGCTGAGGCAGCATCAGGGCTAATGCCCAGCGTCCAGCGTCTTCGTCCACGATGCTGGGTGTTGAGGGAATTGTGCCGGGGAGAGATCAACACGATCGTTGAGGCTGCATAAACTCTGGGGATAAGCAATGCGCCGTTAGACTGTCCCCTAAGCGAAACACAACGGCCTATCCTAAAAGAGAAGCGTATTTCTGTTGACCGAAGCCCTACCGGAGCCCTGCTGAACTAGCAACGTCACTATGCAAATCTATCTTGACTACAGCGCGACTACGCCACCTCGGGAAGAGGCGATCGCCTCTATGCACCAAGTCATGACCGAGTTGTGGGGTAATCCATCAAGCCTGCATCAGTGGGGAGAACGGGCGGCACTCGTGTTAGAACGGGCACGGGCACAGGTGGCCGCACTGATTAATGCCGCGCCTGAAACGATAGTATTCACAACGGGGGGCACCGAGGCCGATAATCTTGCCATTCTTGGCGTAACTCAACGGTATGCGTCTCCTCAACATCTTGTGATTTCTAGCGTTGAGCATTCCGCTATTGATGCCCCCGTCCGCTGGCTCGAGTGTCAGGGTTGGGCAGTAACGCGGCTTCTTGTGGATGGGCAGGGGCGAGTTGACCCAGCAGAACTGGAGCGATCGCTCCAACCCAACACGGCGCTGATTTCTGTGATCTACGGGCAGAGTGAGGTAGGAACGCTCCAGCCTATTGATGCGCTGGGGGCGATCGCCCGTCGCCACGGCGTGCTGTTTCATACCGATGCGGTGCAGGTCGCGGGCCGCTGCCCCATTGATGTACAGCAATTGCCCGTAGATTTACTTTCGCTGTCTAGTCATAAGCTTTACGGCCCGCCAGGAGCCGGGGCTCTGTATGTTCGCCCTGGGGTGTTGCTAGAACCGCAGATGCGAGGTGGCGGGCAGGAATTTCGTTTGCGCTCGGGCACCCAGGCCATGCCTGCGATTGCAGGCTTCGGCACGGCAGCAGAATTTGCAGTGGCAGAGCTACAGATAGAGCAGTTGCGCCTGACCCAGTTACGTGATCAGTTGTTTCATCAGTTGGCAGCGATTCCTGATTTGGTGCCGACGGGCGATCGCACCCATCGGTTGCCGCACCATGCGAGTTTTTATCTGCGTCACGGAGATGGCGATCGCCTCAACGGCAGAACCATCGTGCGGCACCTCAACTTAGCGGGAATTGGTATTAGCGCCGGGTCTGCCTGCAACAGTGGCAAACTGGTGCCTAGTCCTACTCTGCTGGCAATGGGGTTGAGCGATCGCCAAGCCCGCAGCGGTATTCGCTTTACCTTAGGGCGGCACACTACTGGTGCAGACATTGATTGGACGGCTACTGTGGTGCAACAAATTATGGAACGCGTTGCCCCGGCCCCCCTTCTGTCTGCACGATAAGTGGCACGCTCTGACTGTCTACTCAAAGCGGCTTCACTCTAATTGCCGCAATTTGCCGCAATCAGTAGCCTGTCAAAATCCAACCTAAAGGTTTGAGCCTAAGCCCCTTGCGCTATGTGTATCATAGGCACAAAGCCTCAGTGGCAGACGGCATCCCGTTATCTCGATCGTCAGGACACCCAAGACAAAGACGGTTTGGCAGTGGATGGATCGAGCATACCAAACCAATTAAACTAACTGCATGAGGGAGTGACACCGTCGCTTTGAAGTGCGGCTTGAAGGTGAGTTCGATAGCGTTGTTTCAGCTTCCTGCTGCGAGACTAAAACAACGCAAAATTCTGTTGCCCGCCTTACGGGCAGCACGGTTTTAGAAATTTGCCGAACTGACGGTGCTTAAGATTTATGCTCATGCAGAACCCTTGCAGTACGAGTATTCCGCAACACCTGTACCTAAATAGCTCAACTGCTGCAATCACGATAGAGCAAGTAATACAGAATTGTATTTTTTAATACAAAAAACATGGAATTTTCTCTATCCCTAGATAATTCAACCTGAGTTCGGGATAAGCTCAAACCCTTAATGTGCCGTGCGCGACGCGCACGGCACATTAAGGGTTTTGGGGCATCGCGCGACGCGCGATGCCCCAAAACCCTCTTAACCCGAACTGACGTTAATTTATCAAGCAGACATCAACGGCTGATAGTCCGCGCTTAAAGAATCTATCAATCTCTCGTAGAAGAGTAGCGCGCCAAAGATATTTCGGCAGACTATG
The DNA here is from genome assembly GCA_019359435.1 of Kaiparowitsia implicata GSE-PSE-MK54-09C. GTDB lineage: Bacteria > Cyanobacteriota > Cyanobacteriia > Elainellales > Elainellaceae > Kaiparowitsia > Kaiparowitsia implicata. Next base: position 28,232 of record JAHHHI010000004.1, on the reverse strand, counting down.
AGTACAGGTATTTATAAATACCTGTAAAATCGATCTACTACGTATTATTTTGGATGACTAGCTAGTGTTTGTTTGACAATTGCTGTGCGGAAGTGGGGTTATCGTCATAGATTCGGAGCACAGCCATGACCCATGCTTCAAACCCATGAGCTGTGGTGCATGAAGTACGGGTTTGTGTTTTATTTTTGTGAGCCTTTTGTGCGGTAAAGGTTCCATAAAAACGCTTATCTTAATCAATTCAACAGTTGCACTATTGATGTCTACCTCTAAAATCCAAGTCAAATCCTGATTGATATCCACAGCAATTGTTACAGCAGTAGAGTCGGAGCGATTGGATAGAACCTAGGCAAAGTGATAGGTTCATCAAATTAAACTGTCCCAATTAACGTGGCTAGCGCTATATCAGCCTAGCGATTGTCACTCGTCATTCTCTTGACCCTATGCAAAGCAGCATTAATTGGCTAACGGCCTGGCAAACGCGTCAAGCAGACGTGACGTCAAGCCATTCAAACCCTGACTCATCCTGCGAGATATCACCCTATGAAGTCTGTCAGCCGGATGTGTTGACTGCACTGGAGCAACCCGATCACGCTACAGCAGAGTACGAAGAGCTGATGCTAGAAACTCAAGCTGCCAGTGTGGTAGAACAAGCAGTGGCGATCGCCCTACTTTGTGCAACATTAACAGCAACACTAGTTTTAGCAATCACCCTAAAACCGTTCTTTTTTATCCGCTGTCGGCTTAACCGATAGGCTGCAGACTATCTGCATTGCTCAAAAACGCACGCACCACCTGGAGGTAAGTGGGTGTATCTTCTAGCATCGGAAAATGCGCGGTATTAGACATCATGCAGTATTCAATAATGGGGTTAAGCGCTGCGGCCTTTTTTCCCATTTCGGCTGGAATGATCTGATCATATTCTCCAGAAATGAGCAAGGTGGGCACCGTGAGTGCGGCAAACTCACGAGGCATCACTTCTACGGCATCTTTGCTTACCGCGGTATAAATGGTGCCCAACGCTGCTTCGCCGTTAGCCAATAAAAAATCCTCTAAAAACTCCTGCCGCTCTTTTTTGGGGATGGCTTGGCGCAAGAATCGCATCATGAACAGTCGGTCAGCACCAGGAATGCGGCTCAGCCATGGGGGGCGGAAGGCTACTACATAGCGCCCGAACACATAAAAGGTTTCAAACGCAAGCTTGTTGTACTCAAAAATGCCGTTGCAGGTGAGGATGGCTCGCTCGACCCGTTCGCGATAGCGATTAAGAAACAAGACGGCGACAGATGCCCCAGTGGAATGAGCATTGAGATATACAGTCTGGATTCCTAAGGCGTCAAGCAGCAGCGCTAGATCGTCAGCGTAGGTCTCTAACTCGTAGCCAATCGCAGCAATCTCAGGAGGCACGGGCGTGGGCAAGGGCGATCGCCCAAATCCACGCAGATCATAGAGCAGGCAGTCAAAGTCTGACGTCAATGCCCGCGCCGTTGACTCCCAATATCGATCGGAGCCACCCCATCCGTGCAGAAACACCAGCACTGGCTTGGTGGGAATGAAATCAGCGCTCGGTGAAGAGGCACTGATCCACTCATAGTAATGGTCAACCCCACGAATTGTTATCAACGGCATAGGATTCTATCTGGCGTACATCACAACAAACAATACCTCACACTAGAATAGCGCTGGGCGATCGCCCAGCGCTATCTTAATTCAAACCAGATTCATAGATAAAGGCCTAAAAAGAGCCTAGAACAAATCCTCTACTAGCGCTCAACCGCGCCCCTACCCCTCAGGCCGACTCGGGTTTGGGAATTGAGGACGGGTGCAAAATCAGCTCGGCAGTAGAGCGCTTCTCAACCATTTCGCGAGTAATGGTGCAGCGGCTCACATCTTTGCGAGAGGGTAGCTCATACATCACTTCTAGCATCAGCTCTTCTACAATACTGCGCAGCGCTCGAGCCCCTGTCTTGCGGCGGTAGGCTTCTTTGGCGATCGCCCGGACAGCATCTACCTTAAAGTCAAGCTGCACATTGTCCATCGTCATCAGTTTCTGATACTGCTTGACCAAGGCATTTTGCGGCTCTGTCAAAATTGCAGTGAGTGCATCTTCATCCAAAGAATTGACCACAGCAATCACCGGCACGCGCCCAATGAACTCAGGAATTAAGCCAAACTTTACGAGATCATCCGGCTCCAAAAACTTAAGGGCTTCTGCTGAGCGCTTCTCTTTGGACTGAGGCGTTTCACCGGGTTGCACAAACCCGATGTTTTTCTTGCCCATGCGCTGTTCCACGGCTTTTTCTAACCCGACAAACGCGCCACCGCAAATAAACAAAATATTGCTGGTATCAATCTGAATGCAATCCTGATAAGGATGCTTACGTCCACCTTGAGGAGGCACATTGGCGACCGTGCCTTCTAACATCTTCAGCAAAGCCTGCTGCACCCCTTCACCTGATACATCCCGCGTGATGGAGGGATTCTCGCTCTTGCGGGCAATTTTGTCAATCTCATCAATGTAGATGATGCCACGCTGGGCCTCATCCACATCCAGATCTGCGACCTGCAATAGCCTCAGCAAGATGTTTTCTACATCTTCTCCAACATAGCCAGCTTCAGTCAGCGTAGTCGCGTCAGCTACTGCAAAGGGCACGTCCAGCATCTCAGCCAGAGTTTGGGCGAGCAATGTCTTGCCACAGCCCGTTGGCCCAATCAGAAGAATGTTGGATTTCTGCAACTCTACAGGGTCGTCAGATTTTCCACTGCTCTTGCTCTGGGCAAAGGCTAGCCGCTTGTAGTGGTTGTAGACCGCTACAGAAAGGATTTTTTTTGCTTCTTCTTGACCAATGACATGGTCATCTAAGTGATTCTTAATTTCACGAGGTTTGGGAATTTGCCCCAGCGACAATCGACTCGTTCGTGCAGGCCGCTTTTCGGGCTGAGGCTCACGACGAGGGGACGATTGCGGCACCGAAGAACCAGAGTCGAACAGTTCTTCGTCGAGGATCTCATTGCACAGATCAACGCATTCATCGCAAATATAGACGCCTGGCCCCGCAATTAGTTTGCGGACTTGCTCCTGTGACTTGCCACAGAAGGAACATGAACATTTGAGATGAGAGTCATACTTTGACATAGTCGTCTCTCAGTGACTAGTTTGCATTCACGCCAGTTGCTGCATCAGGTAATTCTGTTCTGAAGACAACCTGATCGATCAACCCGTAGTTTTTGGCTTCTTCAGCAGACATAAAGAAGTCGCGTTCGGTATCGGCCTCAATTTTTTCGTAAGTCTGCCCAGTATGATAAACGAGAATTTCGTTCAACGTCCGCTTGTGATAAAGAATTTCACGGGCTTGAATTTCAATATCGACGGCTTGCCCTTGAGCACCCCCTAGGGGTTGGTGAATCATGATTCGAGAGCTAGGTAGCGCCAGCCGTTTGCCCTTGGTGCCACTTGCAAGCAGAAATGCCCCCATGCTGGCGGCTAGACCAAAGCAAGTCGTCACGACATCGGGTCGAATTTGCTGAATTGTATCGTAAATCGCCATCCCAGCCGTAACAGATCCACCGGGCGAGTTGATGTAAATCTGAATGTCTTTTTCAGGCTCTTCGGCGTCGAGGAACAGGAGCTGCGCCACGATTGAATCAGCAACGGCATCATCAATGGCGGTTCCCAAAAACACAATGCGCTCTCGCAGTAGCCGCGAGTAGATGTCGAAGGCGCGCTCTCCGCGTCCCGATTGCTCGACCACCATGGGTATCGCATTGCTGATCTCAGCACTGGCAGTAGATGAGACAAGCGGGGCGGGGCGGACACTTTGGATAGGATGTTGAGACGAGTTAGAGAACACCATAATCGTTGCTATAGGTACGGTCGAGCGGTCATGAGCCGTTGATAATGCAGTGGCAGCGAATGAGTCACGTGCCTATTTGACATTCGGGGTTTATCAGCAGCTTATCTCTGGCTTCAACTGGCACATTCTATCCGCCATTATGCCTTAACTCTTCTCGGAGTGGGTAAGACTTCATGGAATCGCAACGTTTGCTGAGCGATCGCCCTTAGCCGACGTTAGATGGATAGACCCAATTTGCCAGGCTTGGTTCACTTCACCTGCTCGGCAGGCAGCGTTACGACAACCCGAGTGCCCCCAGAGGTGCTATGCACGTCGATTGTGCCGCCAAAAGCCGTGACGCAGCGCTTGACGATGACGAGCCCTAGCCCGGTGCCTGCAATGTCTCCCACGTTGCTGCCGCGATGAAATGGCTCAAACAGAAAGGGCTGATCGTGTTCGGGGATGCCAATGCCAGAATCTTGGATGATGAAGGTTAGCCAAGGAGCCTGCACGTCAACTAGAAACAACACTTCTCCAGGATCGACAGAATATTGAATGGCGTTGGTGAGCAGGTTTTCGAGAATATAGCGGAGAAGTTTAGTATCGAGCAGGTAGTAGGCTTGGTCGGTGCGGTTGGCGATGCGGTTAGGGTCGGTGTCGGCTGATGCTTCTGGTGCTGCGGTACGAAACTGCAGCAGAAGGTAGTCGGGAAGGTGCGATCGCAGCTCATCAACCAGATCTCGACAAAACCACAGCACATCAACCGGAGCCAGTCGCGGCTGAAAATCGGCAATTTCGCTCTCGCTAATTAAGAGCACCTCATCCAGCAAGGTGTTCATCTGCTGTACCGAAGCGCTAATCCGCTGAAAGTAGGCTGCTCGCGTTTCTTCTGAGAGGCTATCTCCGCGCTGCTGCAATAAATCAGTAGAGGCCTTAATGCTGTTGAGAGGGGTGCGAAACTCTCGCGTCACCACCGCAGTGAAGTGGGATTTGAGATTGGTCAATAGCCGCTGCCGCTTTAATGCTTGCTTCGTAGCTTGTTCGGCCTGATGCCGGGCTAGCCCAATTTCTACAGCGGTGCTGAGATCTTGATCCTGAAATGGTTTGACAATGTAACCTAAGGGCGTTGTAGCCTTGGCACGGTCGAGGGTGGCTGGGTCGGTATAGGAAGTGAGAAAGATGACCCCCAGTGGATACTCTTGCTGGAGCTGTTGCGCCAGCTCAATGCCGTCATCCCCATCTCGCAGGCAAATGTCCATTAACACTAAATCTGGGCAGGCTGCTGTGCGCAGAATGGCTCGGGCCGTAGCGGCGCTGTCGGCGGTGCCAATTACCTCATAGCCAAATTGCTGTAGGCGCTCGGCAACATCGATGGCGATGAGGTATTCGTCTTCCACCACCAAAATGCGTATGGGGTTCATGCCAACTCCGACGAGGGGCTAGTCGAGGGTAAATGAAATGTGAAACGCGCTTCCTTCGGTGCGGTCAACCCAGTACTGCGCGCGCAGCTTCTGAATCATGGCATAGACAATGCGTAGGCCTAGCGTTGTGGGGTGGGGGAAGTCAACCGTTTCTGCTAAGCCAATGCCGTTGTCTGCGATCGAGAGGGTGTACTGGCGGGGGGCTTTGGCCGTGGCGTCTGGAGCAAAGTGAATCGAAATGCGACCATTGGAAATCTGACGGGAGTTGGGGAACGCGTACTTAAAGGCATTGGACACAAGCTCGTTGATGATGAGTCCACATGCGATCGCCACATCTAGCGAAACAGGGACTGGCACCACCTCTGCGCACAGCGCTACCTCACCCGAACGACAAGCACTAAACAGATCTGCAATCAAACTCTGCACATAGTGTGCCATATTAATTTCTGCCAAGTTGCCAGAATGATAAAGCTTTTGGTGAATGAGTGCCATCGTTTGAATGCGGCGCTGGCCTTCAACAAAGGGTTCTAAAATCTGCGGGTCTGCAATGGTGCGGGATTGCAGGCTGAGCAGACTGGAGATCATTTGCAGGTTATTTTTGACTCGGTGGTGCACTTCTTGCAGCAGCACTTCTTTTTCTTGCAGAGAACTGCGCAACTGTGACTCGGCACGGCGACGTTCGCCTAGTTCGGCTTGCAGTTGGTGATAGAGGCTGGCCTGTTGAATGGCGATCGCCAACTGGTTCGCAATCTGTTTCAGCACCTCCAGTTCTGCCGCTTGCCAGCGTCGCCCCGCCTGAGACGAATGCACCACTAATACGCCCCACAGTTCCTGATTGCCATCGTGGTTATCGCGACAGAGAATGGGCGCCACCATTTTGGACACTACCCCAATGGACTGCATAAACGAGAGCAAACCTGTCCCCCATGGATCCTGCGCCACATCCTGAACGATTCGCGCCTCGCCCTGCTGCAATACATCAGTTGCAGATTGGGCCAGTAGGTTATTAGGAAAGCTGGCCTGTTCGATAGAGGTTGCCCCCTCCATAACGGAGTCTTTGACAGTGACCCACGTGTCAGGGTCACGCCAATGCAGCACAGCAGCACGGTCAGTGCCTAGGCTCTGGCGGACTTCAGTAACGGCAGTGGCTAACACATCGTCAAGGTTAAGGGATTGGCGAATGCGCTGGACGATCGCCCGCAGCAGCTTCTCGCGCTGAGCTTGCTGCTGCAACGCGGCCGTGCGCTGCTGCACCCGTTCTTCCAACCGTTGATTGAGCTGCCGCAACTGGTCTTCGGCAAGCTTGCGTGGGGTGATATCAAGGCTTGATTCAATCAGCCGATACACTTGGCCGTCGCTGTTGAGCAACGGTGTCAGCGTGGTTAGCCACCAGCAGCTTTCACCGTTGCGTTGCTGATGGGTCTCATAGATGCGCCCCACCCGCTCCATCACACATCCCCAATAGCGCTGATAGAGGGGATAGATCGTCGTCGGTGGAAAGATAGCACTTAGCGGTTTGCCCCTAACGCTAGCGTCTATGAGCCCCAACCGCTCTTCTTGTGCCGGGTTGAGACCGGCAAGGCACAACATATTGTCCCTAACATCAATAACTGAAATCGCAGCTTGCGATCCTTCGAAAATACTGCGCAAAAACGTCTCGCTTTCTTCGAGCGCTGCTTTAGCACGCTTGTAATCCGTCATGTCAATGTTGACGCCCACCATGCCATCAACGGCCCCATCCACCCAGATGGGCGCAATGATTTTGTTAAAGGTGCGCCATTCACCATGGATAAGCCGCGATTCTTCTAACCGTACTACCTCCCCGGCAAGCACCTGCGCATCCTGTGCTTTCCAGGCATCCCATAGGTCTGAGGGCAATTGGCTTTTATCGTGAGGGGCTCCCACATTTCGGCCCCAGTGCTCCCGATCTGCTTGGTTTTGGATGATAGAAATACCATTACGGTCTTTCGCCCAAATTTCTAACGGCAAATACTCAATCAGCGCATGCAGCTGAGCTTCGCGCTTGCTCAGCGCCCGTTCAGCGGCAGAGCGCTGAGCCTCAGCAAACTGCTGTCGCGCTTCACTCTGTTTTTGCGCTGTGACGTCGTTGATGAGTGTGAATCGGGCGGGTTTTCCGGCCCAAACTATCGAGTTGCTGCTGACGCTAACCTGAATCAGAGAGCCGTCTTTATGTTGATGCACCCACTCGCCGCAGTACTGTGGGTCAGGATTTTGGCGGATCGCGTCTAGAGATTGAGCCAGGGTGTTGTCGCGATTAACCGGACGCATATCGGACAGTGTCATCTGCAAGAGTTCGGCTTGAGTGTAGCCATACAGGTTCGCTGCAGCTTGGTTGACGGCCAGAAACGACAGGGTTTCTAAGTCAAAAATCCACATGGGATTGGGGTTGGCTTCAAACAGCAGTCGGTACTGACTCTCAGATGCGGCAAGGATATCTAGTCCCTGTTTGCGATCGCTCACATCTCGGTCAATGACGGTCACTACCCAACAGCGTTCAGCCGCATTCCACTGCGAGGTAAGGTCTGCTAGAACCCATCGCTGGCTGCCATCACGATGGCGAAACCGATACTCGCGCTGATGGGGAACCCCCTGCAAGAGTTGGTGCCAGGAGGGGGCGACGATGGTGTGCCAATCGTCTGGGTGAATGCGCGATCGCCACAGCGTGCGATCTGCCATAAACTCTGCTGCCGTGTAGCCAAAAACAGCGTGACACCCCGCTGAACAGTAGTCGTAATCGTAGGTATGGGGGTCGTGTTCAAACAGCCGAAAGCTAACAATAGAGAGGTTAGGCTGGCCGAGGAAATTGCTGAGATTTGCCTCTGCCTGCTGCCGAAGCTTTTGCTCCTGCGCGAGCGATCGCTCCCCAATAGCGACCTGCCGTTGCAGAGCCTCGACTTGCGCTTGCAGCCGCACCATCGGGTCTTGGGGTCTTTCGCGGTAAGGGCTATCGGGCTGATCTAGATGGGTCGAGGCTGAACTGTTCATGGGCGCGATTCGCTCAGGTTGGGCAATGCAAACTCAGGCTGCGGCATAAACTTCCGGTTTCATCTAGCTATCACAACTTACGGTGTAAACTAACCTCTCTAAGCAAACTTTTAGGACGTTTAGCCTAAGTTTCGGGATTAATCACAGCTAGCAAAGCACTTCATATAGGATTACGCAAGATCATAGAGCGATTAAACTTATGGAGCGGCTAAGCTTATGGAGCGACTAGGCTTATGGAGCGATCGCCCGAGATTGTCGGATAGAGGCTTCTATGCAAAACGGACCGCTTATGAATCTGGGCATGGGCACCCGGCCATACGCCCCTATGAGGCCCATTAATGTTTGAATTTATCCCCGTATTCGGCCTCGTATTCGGCAATGCCGAGCTACTGAATGCGGCGGAGATCAACGATGTAGCGCGATGCGGCAGACTCCTCTTCGGCGGTGTCTTCCACCATCAGGTGAAGTACAGCGCCATCGGTCTGGCGCATCCAGGCTTCGGTTGCAACGGTTTCGGTTTCGGTAAGTGTTTCTAAGAAGGTATAGCCCTGTTGGTAGAGCTGGCGATAACCATACTCTACGCTCGTTCCTAAAATGCTGCTGCGAATATCATCAAGCTCAACATCCCCCCCATTTACATAGTTTGAGGTCAGAAACGGCTCAAAGACCCAGCCCGTGCGACCGTCTGCATCGGTGACATAAACCCAGTCACCGCTTCGGTTGTGGATGCTAACCCAGTCCCCCCGTTGCAGAAATTGCAGAACCGCAAACTGTGTGCCTGGCCCTGAGCGGAGATTCAGCGTCCCAACGTTGACACTGGCAGATTCCCCTGCGGTGATGACCATTGCAGTTGCGACGACCCCAAAAATAGAGAGGGAAGGAGCGATCGCCCAAGTCCTTACATTCATGTACTTTCCTTTGCCCTCGCAATAATCCTGCTCTTACGGTATTGCAGCCCCCGTTAACGCACTGTGATTCAAATCATCTGGAACGTTTAGAGGAGATGCCGTCGCCTCAGACTGTGGGATGGGCGATCGCTTTGGCTTAAAATCTTGTAAACTTTTATTAATCGTTCTGCTTTGGAGTCAGCCAATGCCTGCCAACCTTGGATTTGGAAAGCCTCAGTCAACTGCGCGTCCCAAGCCATCAAAGCGGATAGAGCAGCGAGAGGTGGCAGCACAGAAGCTCGACAAAATGAGAGCGGACGGCCTACCCGAGTATGAAGTTTACATTCGCATTCAGGGGAAAAAGCAGTGGTATCCCGTGGGGGCGATCGCCGTCAAGCGGTCTAACCAGATCGACCGCGCCATCTTTGGTAGCCGAGAAGACCTGCTCCAGGGTGGTTTTCGCCTCTTCCCCATCCTGCGAAAAAACCAGACGCAGCTTGAGTTTGGCCATCGCCTAAAAGAGTTTAAAGATGAGCCGATTCAGCTCGCAGTGCCGCCTAAGGAGAAGGCACCAGGGCCCCTCGCAGGCCTGCAAAATCGCATTGCCGCCGCATTCAAGCGAGACTAGTGCCGGAGCATGTTCAGCTACCGAGCCACAGGGGCTTAGGAACACGGATCTTTGAATGTGCAGTTCTTGTAGGTCAGGCATCTTGCCTGACCGTGGACAGCCGGGACGGCTATCCCACGTTATTTGATGCGAGTCCCTTCGGTGGGTCAGGGTTGTGTGGGGAGTGGGCTGCACTTGCCCACACAAAATTACGACGTGAACACCTCTCTTCTACCGAAGATGAGAGACTGAGATGAGAGACTTAAAGGTAAGAAACTTGGGATTGGCTCTTCTGGCTTTTCTGACAGATGGAGATTACGACAAGGCCAATACTGGGGACTCTCAGAATTGGCATGGAGCAGGTCACGATGGCACAACTTGAACGCCTCATCCTCATGGCAGAAGATGAGCTGACGCAATATAGCACTACCGCCCGCAAGATTGAGAAACTGCGGCGCAAGATCGGCATTTCGGTGCCACTCGCTGAGCAGCGGCAAATCAGAGAAACCCTGCAAGCTGAGATGCCCACCGACCCAATCAGTCAGGTGATTGAGCAGCAGCGGCAAACAGCGGCGCTGCCGTTTTGGGGCATTGCGGGGCTGGGGCTGCTGTTGGGTATTTCGTTTATGCAGCCTGTGGATTTTTTGGCGACGGCGTTGGGTGGATTTGCTGCCATCAAGATTCAGCAGCGAGGTTGGCAGCTCCAAGCACGCCGATTGGTGCTGCAAACGCTTGAGGATATTGAGCAGCGCATTCAGAACCCAACGGCAGACGGCAGCGCTGATTCGTAATGGATCAACCGAGAAAGAGTCGATAGGCTGGATTTTGATTCTCATCCCAATAGCGGTAGCCGAGGGTGTCGAGAAAGGCCTGCCACTCATTCATTTCCGCAGGGGGCACCTGCATCCCCACGACGATGCGCCCATAGTCAGCGCCGTTATTGCGGTAGTGGAATAGGCTGATGTTCCAGTTGGGGCTCATGGAGGAGACAAACTTCATGAGGGCACCCGGGCGTTCGGGAAACTCAAATCGGTAGAGCAGTTCATTGTGGGCTAGGGGCGATCGCCCCCCCACCATATGGCGCAGGTGCAGCTTGGTCAGCTCATCATCGGTTAGATCCAAGGTTTTGAAGCCGCACTGCTCAAAGGTTTTTACCATCGTCGTCGCATCGGCGCGGTTGGCAATTTGCACCCCGACAAAAATGTGGGCGGCGCGCTCATCGGCAATACGATAGTTAAATTCCGTGAGGTTGCGCTTGCCGATGCATTCGCAAAAGCGGCGCAGGCTTCCGGGTTCTTCTGGAATAGTAACGGCAAAAATTGCCTCGCGGCGTTCGCCCAGTTCTGCTCGTTCTGCAACAAAGCGCAGCCGATCAAAGTTCATGTTGGCTCCACAGGCAACTGCTACCAGAGTTTCTCCGCTGATACCCTCGCGTTCAACATAGGCTTTGGCTCCGGCGATCGCCAGCGCGCCAGCAGGCTCCATAATCGAGCGAGTATCTTCAAAAATGTCTTTGATGGCGGCGCAGATGTCATCGGTGCTGACGCGCACAATGTCGTCTACATACTGCTGGCACAGCCAAAAGGTTTCTTGCCCCACTTCGCGCACCGCCACCCCATCGGCAAACATCCCCACCTGAGGCAACCTCACCCGACGACCCACTTTGAGAGACTGATACATCGCGTCAGAATCTATGGGTTCTACGCCAATGATTTTGATATCAGGACGGATGCGCTTAACGTAGGCGGCGATGCCCGAAATCAAGCCCCCGCCGCCAATCGCCACAAATATAGCGTGGATGGGCTGCTGATACTGCCGCAAAATCTCCATGCCAATGGTGCCCTGCCCCGCAATTACATCCGGGTCATCAAATGGATGAATGAAGGTTAGTCCTTTTTCTTGCTCGAGTTGGCGGGCGTGGGTATGGGCTTCGTCAAAGGTTTCGCCCCACAGCACTACTTCGCCTCCGCGCGATCGCACGGCATCAATCTTGACCTGGGGTGTCGTGATGGGCATCACGATAATGGCAGAGGTTCCCAACTGCCGCGCTCCCAGCGCGACCCCCTGCGCATGGTTGCCCGCAGAGGCCGCAATCACCCCTTGGCGCAGCACATCGGGCGGCAGCTTCGCCATTTTGTTATAGGCGCCGCGCAGCTTAAAGGAAAAGACCGACTGCATGTCTTCTCGCTTGAGCAGCAGTCGATTGTCGAGTCGAGCCGATAGATTGGGCGCGAGGTCAAGCGGCGTTTCTTGCGCGACATCGTAAACCCGAGCAGTGAGGATGAGTTGCAGATAGTCACACAGCATGGGCGATCGCCAGTCATTCTAAACAAGTGCCGATAAGCTCTGATCTTACGGCACGGATGCCGCGACTCAACACCACGTCTCGGCAGAAGCCAGCGGTCTGACCTAGCCAACCCCTAACGCAATCTCACAAAAATAGAACTTGACAAAGCCTGATTGCTTTCGTCAGGGTAGTGGTATTCAGGTCATACTTTTGGATGAGACGACCTGCGCCTGCAAACGCTTGCAGGTTGAGTCCCCAAAGATGCCCACCAAGCCCATTTGAAATGGGTCTAATTCAGTGGGTAATTGGGTAATAATGATGCGGTTTCATTCTCCTGACTCAGTTGATGGAGGAGCCGCTGGAGCTGGTGGAGTTGGTAGGAGATCTAGTGGCGCTGGTGGAGGAGCCGCTGGAGTTGGCCGGGGAGCCGCTGGAATTGGCCGGGGAGCCAGTGGCGCTGGAGGAGGAGCCGCTGGAGTTGGCCGGGGAGCCGCTGGAATTGGCGGACTCACGGTGGCCGGAGGCGCAGATGGAGGCGGTGCAGCCGGAGTTGGCGTCTGATTAACCGGGGAAGGAGTTGGTTCCGGCGCTGGCACTGGGTCGTTTTGGCTCGGTGCTATTGGGGGTGTCGGGGCAGATTCTGTCGCGGTCGCAGGCTCTGGCTCTGATTCAGAGGACTCTGTTTCGGAAGGCTCTGATTCAGAGGACTCTGTTTCGGAAGGCTCTGACCCAGATGCCTCTGTCTCAGAGGGCTCTATCTCAGAGGCATCTGAAGCAGCAGATGGCGTTGCGGGGGCATCCTCTGCACCATCCTCTGAGGGGTCAGGGTTTGGAAAGGTGTCCGCAGCGGGGGGAGTATCCGCTGTCTCGGTTGCAGGGGTTGGCTCAGGAGGTACATCCACGGTTTGGCGCTCACCTCGGCGGCGGGCATCGCGGTTGCGGCGCGACCCTTCGATGGTCAGATCATACTCGATGGGCACGCTGGCACCACCCGTGACGGGTTGAAAGCGGGAGTTTCTAGCAGCTTGGATAGCGGCCTGGTCGATTTCTGCATTGCCGCTGGAGCGAGTGAGGGTAACACTGCGCACGCTGCCGTCAGGGTTGATATCAACGCTCACCATGGGTTGCCCCTCGGCCCCGGCATCAAGGGCGCTCCGGGGATAACTGGGGCGCACGCAGTTTTGACAAGCTACGGTGCGCGACCCTTGGCCCTGACCGCTGCCGTTGGTGGTTGAGGGGGCCGCCGCGACCCCAGGGCGATCGCCCGCAGGCGCATTGGGGACGGTGCCAGCGCCAGCGGTAGCGGACTCGGTGGGCGCGGCGGTAGTGCTGGTGCCCCTGTCGGCCCGGGACTCGCGTAGCTGCTGCTGCAGGTTGCGCAGCCGCTCGAACTGAGACTCAGTGGGTTCAGTGGCTACGGCTTCCGGCTCGACATCTTCTTCGACATCGTCTGGGAGGTCTTCAGCTACCTCGGCGGCTTCGGCTTCGCTGGTGGGAGCCTCTTCCTCGACATTGGGCTGGGGTTCTTCTAAGGCTGATTCTGCCTGGGTGTTCTCCAGCGGTTCTGGACTGTCTGGGGCGATCGGCTCTACTGGAGGTGCCACTGGCGCAGGCGGAGCTACTACCGCCGCGCGCGGTGGGGCACTGGCTGTCGCCGCTGCTGGGTCGTTGGTTTGGGTACTGAGTTCGGCGGGCTGGGCTGGGTCGGGCAAGACCTCTAAATCGTCGGGCAGTGGCTCGGTTGGGGAGTCAGTAACAATCAGCTCAATGGGCGATACCTCATCGGTGGCTGCTTGCCAAACGTTGAACTGGCTGAGGCTAAGCGCTATCCCGTGGGCACCCAGGGACCCCACAAGTCCCCAAAGCAGGAGTCTTTTCAGCTTTTTCTGCTCGTGCTCATGCTGTTGGACGCAGATTTCTGAAAGGCTCATGATCAATTGCCTAAAGAACAAAAATCGTCTTAGCTATTCTAGACGATTGATAAAGAATAGCATTAGGTAAAAGCCAAAGTTTGGACAGAGCGCATCTTCAGCGCATCTTTTTGGATATAAAATTGGGTTCCTTTTCTGGCGGTGAAATATCTGTTCTAAAAGAGTTTTAGGTTTTTAGCCGCTAACAAAGCCTCTGCCCTAACGGCTCTATCTGAAATCCATACCTGGACATTGCAATGCCAGCATTTCCAACTAAGACTTGACATTGTCTCTCAAATCAGAGTCAATACCTTTTGACACTCTTTTTCAATTAGATTCAATTAGAGGCCTATGGGTACTATTTTTGCGGCAGGGGGCATTGTTATGTGGCCGCTGCTGGGGTTTTCGGTTTTGGCGATCGCCCTGATCATCGAGCGCTCCCTTTTCTGGTTTCGTATCAACCGCCGCCAACGCCCGGTGATGCAAGACATTTTGCACACCTATCGGCAAGCGCCCATGGATGTGTACCCCAAACTGCGGCAGAACGTTAACTTGCCAATCGCCCGCATTTTTCTCGAAGCGCTGGACATTGAAGGGGCCAGCCCCAAGCAGTTTCACTTGGCTCTAGCCAGCGCCATGCAGGCCGAACTGCCCCACTTGCGCCGGTTTAACACTGTCTTTGCCACCATTATTAGCGTCGCTCCGCTGCTAGGGCTGCTGGGCACCATTCTTGGATTAATTGCGTCGTTTGCCGCCATTCAGTTGGGCGACATTGGAGCCAATGCTAATGCAGTAACCGGCGGCATTAGCGAAGCTCTGGTGTCTACCGCTGCTGGATTAGTCGTCGCCATTGGTACGCTGCTGTTCGCCAATCTGTTTCGCGGCTTCTACAAACGCCAGATCGCGCTGATTCAAGAGTACGGCGGCCAGTTTGAGATTCTCTACGAAACCCATTACGAACGGCAGAGCCAGCTTAAGGAAGAGACCTTTGCTAGGTAGGTGAACAGAGTTTTAAGTTCTCTCAGTAGAGCTTTAATTCAAAACTTAACATTCAAAATCTCCAAGATTTCTCCTTCGGAGACGCTGCGCGAACAAAACTCTCCCACTCCTTCCCTATTCACTTCCCCTTCCCATGTCCTACCTCCCCGACGAACCCGAAGAAGACTTTGAACTCAACATTGTGCCGATGATCGATGTCATCTTTGCGATTTTGACGTTTTTCATTATTTCGAGCCTGTTCCTCACCCGCTCAGAATCGCTGCCTGTAAATCTGCCGAAGTCTGCTAGTGCCGAGGTGCAGGAGCGAACTCGGATTACGGTGACGGTAGAAGAGTCGGGGGATATTGCCCTAAATCGGGAGGCGATCGCCCTCGAAAATCTCCAAGCTGACGTGCGCGACCTGATGGGTCGCACTCAGGAATCGGTGATTGTGATCAATGCCGATGAAGCCGTTAGCCACGGTCGTGTGATCGCGATCATGGATGAGCTGCGGGAGATTGAGGGGGCAACGTTGGGGATTGCGACGCGACAGCCGGAGTAGGGGAATGGGACTGTTCGGCATTTTTCTGTGAATTGATATGCATGCAAAGATGGTGCGATCGCAGCCTTTGGCTTTCTCTAAATCGCCTATATCCCTAACATTGGGGTTGTGTTTGGGCGGTGGCCTTTTGCTGGCCTGCCTGTTAGGCAGCGTTTTGCTGGGGGCGGCGGATATTGCGCCGGGCACCGTGTGGCAGGCCATCTTTCAATTCGACGGCTCGACGGAGCATCTGATTATTCGCACGGTGCGGCTGCCGAGGGCGATTTTGGCAGTGGTGGTGGGGGCGGCGCTGGCGGTGGCCGGAGCCATTACCCAGGGGCTAACGCGCAATCCGCTGGCGGCACCTGACATCCTCGGCATTAATGTGGGGGCGGCATTGGCGATGGTGCTGGCGGTGTTTTTGCGCGGCAGCGGTGGCAGCTACGTGGGGTTTGCCTTTGGCGGGGCTGCGATCGCCGCCATTACCGTCTACTGGCTCGGCTCCATGGGTCGCAGTGGCCTGACGCCGCTGAAGCTAGTGATCGCCGGGGCCGCGCTTTCCTACCTGCTCAGCTCCCTCACCACAGGCATTCTCATTCTCAGCCAGCGCACGTTGGATGAAATTCGCTTTTGGCTGGCCGGGTCGCTGGCCGGGCAAGATATTGCCGCCATCATGCCGATACTGCCCTACATTGCAGTGGGCTTGGTCGGGTCCCTAGCCCTCGGACGACAACTTACCCTGATGGGCCTGGGCGAAGATGTAGCCCAGGGGCTAGGGCTGAATACGGGATGGGTGAAGGTCGCCGCCGCCATTATGGTGGTGCTTTTGGCAGGCAGCGCTGTTGCCCTGGCTGGGCCGATTGGCTTTGTGGGGTTGGTCGTACCCCACGTCGTGCGCTTCGCCGTCGGCGTCGATTACCGCTGGATTTTGCCCTACTCCATGATCGCTGGGGGGATCTTGCTATCGGTCGCCGACACTGTCGCGCGCTTGGTGATTCGACCCCAGGAGCTGCCGGTAGGGATCATGACGGCGCTGGTGGGAGCACCGTTTTTTATCTACTTGGCCAGGTCGAAGATTAAGCGGTAGGGCACAAGTTGATGGTGGGCGGTGCCCACCTACGAAGCTACCCCACGAAACTTAAACTTTAAACCCGACACCTCAAACCCCTCCCCCATGTCCACTACAAAACCCTGGCTCTCCATTCGCCCTCGACAATTTCCGCTCTCCTTTCGGGTTGATCGGCGGGTGCCTTTGGTTTTGGCATCTCTGGTGGTAATTGCTTTGCTCTCTCTGGTATTCAACGTCAGTCAAGGCGAGTATCCGGTGCCGCCGCTGGAGGTGGTGAAGACGATCTTGGGATTTTCGGCCAGCCCTGACTATGCCTTTGTGGTGAATACCCTGCGGCTGCCCCGCGCGCTGGTGGCGCTGCTGGTGGGCATGGGGCTGGCGACAGCAGGGACAATTTTGCAGGGCATTACCCGCAATCCGCTGGCGGCACCCGAAATCATCGGCATTAACTCAGGAGCGAGTTTGGTGGCGGTGGCGCTGATTGTGCTGTTCCCGCAGGTGGCAGTGGGCTGGTTGCCGATCGCCGCGTTTTTGGGCGGGCTGGGGGCGGCGATCGCCATCTACCTCCTAGCCTGGAACGGCGGCAGCTCTCCCATTCGCCTGATTTTGGTGGGCATCGGCCTCACCTCGCTGACGGGAGCCTTCACCAGTTTGATGATCACCTTTGGCAATATTTATAACGTCAGCCAAGCGCTGGTATGGCTCACCGGCAGCGTCTACGGGCGCAGTTGGGAGCACCTGTGGCCGCTGCTGCCCTGGCTGGGGGTTTTTCTGCCCCTGACCCTGGTGCTAGCGCGAGATCTGGACACCTTGAACCTGGGCGACAACCTGGCCCAGGGGCTGGGCAGCCGGGTGGAGGGGACTCGCAGCCTGCTGCTGCTCTGCACCGTGGCCTTAGCCGGAGCATCAGTCGCTACTGCTGGCAATGTTGGCTTTGTCGGACTCATGGCCCCACATCTGGCCCGACAGATGGTTGGGCCAGCCCATATCGGGCTAGTTCCGGTAGCGGCCTTGACCGGAGCCTGCATTGTCGAACTAGCCGATTTAGTAGGACGCCTCGCCTTTGCACCGATTGAGCTGCCCTGCGGGGTGATTACCGCCGTGATTGGCACACCGTACTTTTTGTGGTTGTTGTGCCGCGATGGTCGAAGACCGGCCTCCTAAGGCCAACGCAACCGCTGAGAGGTTCAGATCCCTGGGTTTTGCCAAAACCTAGGGATCTTGGTTAAGCCGATCAAACTGCGACCGCCCCCACCCCCAACTGCACCCGCCAGAGGCCTGCGTAAATGCCCCCCTGTTCTAGCAGTTCGTCGTGGGTGCCCTGCTCCACAATTTGCCCCTTGTCCATCACGTAGATGCCATCGGCATGGCGAATGGTGGAGAGGCGATGGGCGATCGCAATCGTCGTTCTATTTTGCGTAATCTTTGCCAGAGATCTCTGAATCGCCGCCTCGGTTTCGTTATCTACGGCTGACGTTGCCTCATCCAGAATCAGGATTGGTGGATCTTTGAGGATGGCACGGGCGATCGCTAACCGCTGTCGTTGTCCCCCAGAGAGTTTCTGTCCCCGTTCGCCCACGATCGTGTCATAGCCTTGCGGAAGTTGCTCAATAAAGTCGTGAGCTTCCGCTAGTTTTGCCGCGTGGATAATCTGCTCCTGAGTTGCATTAAGACTGCCATAGCGAATGTTATCGGCAACAGTGCCGTGAAATAGAAAGACATCCTGACTCACCCAGCCAATGCATTGTCTTAGCTCCAATAGGTGAAGTTCTCGAATGTCGTTGCCATCAATTAGAATGCGTCCACTTTGCACGTCATAAAAGCGGAGTAAAAGCTTAACCAGTGTACTTTTACCTGAACCTGTTGCGCCCACAATTCCGATCGTGTTTCCGGGTGGAATCTGCAACGAGAGATCTTTGAGAACCGGATGACGACCGTTGTAGGCAAAGGTTATATCCTCAAATTGAACTTCTCCGTGGACAGAACTGAGTGGTAAAACGCGATCGCCATGGGGAATCGCAATCGGAGTATCGAGCAAGCCCATGACGCGCCGCACCGATGCCATCGCCCGTTGATACTCATCCATGATTTCGCTGAGAAAAGTAAACGGCCACAGCAAGTCCTGCACAATAAACACCATGAAACCATAAGTACCTACCGTTAAGCGACCCTGAAGCACTTCCCGACCGCCCAAGTACAACGTCAGCACAAATCCCAGTAAAATCAGAAACCGAATCAACGGCTGAAAGGCAACACTGAGGGCGATCGCTCTTTGATTCCCTCGACGATAGGCTTCACTCTCTTGATAGACGCGATCGCTCTCATAGGCTTCAGCGGTAAAGCTTTTGATCGTGGCAATGCCAGAGAGATTATTGGAAAGGCGATCGCTAATCAGCCCTGCCTGGTCACGCACGGTGTCATAACGAGGAGCCAAACGAGATTGAAATAGAAACGTTCCCCAAAGAATGAAGGGAATCGGCACCATTGCCCACCAAGCAATACCGGGAGCCAACAGCACAAAGCTGATGCCAACGGCACATACTCGTGCGAAGAAGCTGATCAGATCCTGGGCACCGGAGTTGAGGAACCGTTCTAGCTGGTTAATGTCGTCGTTGAGAATGGATAGCAGGGTTCCCGTGCTGTGGTCTTCAAAGTAGGCGAGATCTAGCTCTTGGAGATGGTTATAAGTATCGACTCGTAATTCATGTTGCAGGGTTTGCGCCAGGTTGCGCCACAGCTTATCGGCTCCATATTGACTAAGGGATTCTAAACCCCAGGTGGCGATCGTCAGCAGCGACAGCACGAATAATTGAGTCAGCGGATCTTGAATGCCAAATCGAGCAATCAATGAGGCTTCTTGCTCAACGACTACATCGACAGCAACGCCGATCAGATAAGGCGGCGCTAAATCAAACAGCGTGCGAAAAATAGAGCAGAGCGTTGCGCCCCAAACTTGCACCTGATAGGGCTTGCCGTAGCGGAGTAGACGTACCAAAGGAACCTGAGTCATGATTCGATAAAATGGGGAGATGCTAGCCTGTACAAGGTGAGCCAATTGACAGCGATATGGAGTTTGAGTTTGATCCACAAAAGAGTCAGTCTAATCTGCAAAAGCACGGCATTGACTTTACAGAGGCTCAACAATTGTGGATGGATATCGATCGCATTGAAATTCCCGCGAGAATCGAGGATGAAGCCAGATTTTTGGTGATTGGTAAAATTAAGGCTAAACATTGGTCAGCGGTAATTACCTATCGAGAATCAAGAGTCCGAATCATATCCGTTCGACGGGCACGAGCAGAAGAGGTGGAGATTTATGAAGGCGGAAGCATTTGACCAGCGCTTTGAGCAAGGTGAAACGATTACTGAATTTTTGGATCTCTCTCAAGCTCGTCGTCCGGGGCACGACTCGAGAGCGGTAACGATCGATTTTCCTGAATGGATGTTGGATGCATTAGATCGGGAAGCAAGGCGACTGGGAGTGACTCGTGAATCGATTGTTAAGGTGTGGCTGGCTGAACGGCTTGAACGAGTGAGTTAAAGGAGAGCTTGTATTAGGGCGATCGCTCCTTAACGTCCACTACTTCTACTATTTGTTTGTTCAGCCCACACAAAGCTCGTTCCCGAAGTGTGTGCAGCGCACAATCGCCCCTCCACGTCCTCCACTTCAACGATGCGATCGCCCCTTAATCAATTCCGCCACTCATCTCGTTATCCTGTTGTCGGAATCTTTGCAATACTTACAGACTGCAACGCCTCTGGAAATTTTTTCCAGGGCAAATCACCTGTATGACTGCTGCAATAGAGTTCACCAAACTCAAGCAAGGCAGTGGCAGTTTTGTCAGTTGGCAGGGTGGTGAATAGGTAGGTGGGTTTGTGGGGGGCAGAGAAGGCAACTGCACAGGGGAGATCGCATGTCCAAAGGCAACCCACAGGCTGGATTTCAACCTCATTAAGCTGCGCTTTTTCACCTCTTAATGCGTTGAGTCGCTCAAGTAATTGTGTACCATCAGCAGGTTGCTCTTCAGATGGCTTCTCAGAGGAATGGTGGCAAGATTGGCAGACAAAGAGGGTGTGTTTTGGCATGGTTTTTAGGGTGTTTTGACTAGGTATTTGGATACGTCATCAAGAACCTTTTGGGCAGCGAAAAAATTCAAGCCGCGCCATACAGAAAAATCGACTAAATACACCTGATCTCTCTCTTCAGCTTTGAGCTGTGCCCAAAGGGGATTTTTTCGAAGTGCATCAATTATGGCGAGATCATCTTGCTGCAAAGATGCAATAAAAATGACATCACTATCAATCTCTGGTAAGACTTCCTTAGAAATCGCTAAATCCAGATCACCTGATTCTTCAAACAGCGGATTCAGAATGCCCAAGTCTTTTAAGATTGCGCCTGCAAAAGAGTTTTCACGAGCTATAACTAGCTGCCCTGTAGCAATAAACATAAATGATACTTTAATTTCTTGCTTTTGATTGAGATGCTGTTTCAGCTCACTGATTCGTTGATGGTAGTAATCCATCTTCTGGCTGAATATATCTGACTTCTCAAGGGTTCTTGCCAGTTCCTCTGTTTGTTGCTGCCAATCACCCGTAATCTCTTCCCAAGGCAAAATCACGGTTGGTGCAATGCTTGGCAAATACGCATAAACTGCTTCAAATGCTGAATGAGAAATAACAATGATTAAATCAGGACTGAGTTCTACAAGCTTTTCCAAATTAGGTTGCCCTGTTGGACTTCGCAAAATTTCAATCCCGCTTGATTTAGATTGAAAGTAATCGAAATCAGCTTCAATTTCAGTTGTTATCCAGGTCGCAACTGGTTTAACATCCAATGCAAGAGCTGCCGCAAAGCTATTAAAATCTAATGTTACAATTCGCTGTGGATTGAGAGGAATACAGGCTTCTCCTCTCGCGTGTTTTACCACGCGACAATCGGTTGCTAACTGTCTAGACTTTGAATCTGTAGAGGTTTGAGGAACACGTTTAGTACAAGCTGGGACGAGCAAAAATATCAAAACTCCTAATAAAACTAGGGAAAGAATACGGCGTACAGAACGTTTCATAGACTAGACTAATCTCGGTGTTTTAGCTGTCAGCATCAATTAATAGAAGGACGAAAATCAAAATGTCCAAGAAATGGTTCCTTGTACTGTAAATGGTGCTCCAGGAGAAACTCGCAATCGACTAAAAGCGTTTTCAAAATAGTCTACATCGAAAATATTCTTGAAATTGAGAGCCGCACGAAATCTATTTTGTTCATAGAAAATCGCGGCATCCGTTGTTAAATAGCTGGGAACTTCAAAGGTATTGGCTGCATCTCCAGCGCGATCGCCCACATAGAAAAGCCCTAACCCAAATCCCAAACCTTGCAAATCACCTTGTTGAACCTCATAGGTTGTCCAAAGGCTGGCAGCATGAGGGGTGGTTCGCTGAACACGATTGCCAACGGGGATAGAATTATCTTCGGTAACGCGCGCATCGTTATGGGCGTAGCTCGCAAAAACATTCCATCCTGGCAGAATTTCGCCTGTAAGGCTCAGTTCAATTCCCTGACTTTGTTGTTCTCCTGTTTGAATAGAGAAGCCCGGATTACCTGGATCATCGGTTAGAACATTAGATTGGGTAATATCGTATAACGCTAATGTGGCTGAAAGGTCATCAGTAATATCAGTTTTTACACCGACCTCAAACTGAGTCCCTCTAGTGGGTTCAAAGTCTTCGCCAGAAAAGGAAGCTCCGATCGCTGGCTCAAACGAACGGCTGTAGCTTGCGTAAAGAGAAATTGCTGGAATTGGTTGATACACAATCCCCACCCGTGGACTAAATGCTTCTCCTGATTGACTGGCTTCTGTATTTGCCAGGAAGTCTCTATTGGTTTGACGAAATAAATCAAACCGTCCGCTTAAAAGTAGATTTAAGTTATCTGCAAGCTCTATCTGATCTTGTAGTACGAAACCAAGTTCATCGGTTACGGTATTTGTATCAAGTTCAAAAGTAATGTCTCCTGATGATTGACCATAGATTGGATCAAATAAATCAATTGGTGCACCTGATCTGCCCGTAAATCTTAAGCTGTTATCTAACCTGCCAAGATCAATTCCAAATAACAACTGATGATCGATCGAACCTGTTGAGAATCTACCCAGGATATTGGTTACAAGTCTGTAATCGTAGTACTGGTCTTGTAAATCATTGAAGGTTCTCAGCAAAGTACGGTTATCTGACAAAAGTTCAGTGCCAATATTGATTCCACCTCCGTCATAGTTCACATATCCATATCGAAAGGTGTTATTTAATGACCAATTCTCGCTGAATTGATGCTCTAATCTGTACCCAATTCTTGTCGCTTCAACACCAAGTTCCCCTTCATTGGTGATGCGATCGCGGGGGATATCGCCATTGGGATTAGAAAATATCGTTCCAGTTGCTGGCAAGCCCAAATTATAATTATCCTGGTACAAATTTCTATACCCTCCTTCAACGATCAGGTTGGTATTCTCTCCAAGTTCAACACTGATAACGGGTGCAACTACTAAATTTCTAGTTTCACTAAGGTCGGTGAAGAACTCCTGATTCCTGTAAGAGGTATTGAGTCGATATAAAACTCTTCCAGAGTCGTCTAATGGCCCTGACAGATCTATCTCGCCACGATAGAAGTTGAAACTTCCAACAGTCCCCTCAATAAAGTAATACGGATCACTCAAGGGCTGCTTCGTCACAAAGTTAACAGTTCCCCCCGGAGAGGATGTACCAAACAGGACAGAGTTTGGCCCCTGTAGAACTTCGATCCGTTCAATTCCTGTTAGATCAGGCCCAATGTTAGATGCTAGGCCGTTTGTGTCCCGAATTCCATTCAGTGTAGGCTGGCTAAAAAATCCCCGCACTTGCAATCGTAGGGAGTCGAAGTTCGTGGGGGCTGAATTACGTACACTGGGGGCATTGAGGAGCGCACTTGAAATATCAGCCCGTTGATCGCGGAGTACTTCTTCAGGAATTACCTGAATTGATTGGGGAATATCTCGCAACGGTGTTTCCGTCCGTGTTGCTGTCGTTGCACTCCGTGGGTTATAGCCCTCATCCTGCTCCCCCGTCACCACCACCTGAATCGCATCTTCTTCAGCAACGGCATCGGCATCCCCCAGCGTCACTGCCAGCACCAATCCTTGAGTTTCTGGCATCACCTCAGCCACAGGGGTTGCATCCGTCCCCGTAATGGCAACTCGCACGGTGTCACCAGGCAATTGCGACACACTCACCAGCGCAATCCCTTCGATTGGGTTTGATTGAGAGAACTCCTCCGCAACAGTGGCATTGGCAATATCCGCAATCAGGGCATTACCCACCGCCCGAATTTCTGAAAGCGACAGTTCACCCGCTGCCGTTTCCAGAATTACCTGCAATCCAGCGTCCGTTGCTTCCACCCGCACATCAGTAATTTGGATCAGAGACGCTTCGATTTGAGCCACCCAATCTTCAACCGTTGTTGCAGGTTGGTCAAGTTCAGTCAGTTGAAGAATATTGGTCGTGAGTTGAGGCTCTGTATCCTCCTCCACTTCCCCTTGAACAGGAGAAGACAGAGGCGATGCCGCAACCTGCGCCCACACTGGCGATACCCCTAACGTGCTGACAATGCTACTCACAATTCCCGCAACACACCACAGACCCACTTGAAACGATAACTGTCCCACGTTTATACCCACTCCTTATACACCAGCCAGCACAATCCAGCTTGTTGAAAACTATTCCCGATTAGGAATAGGACATAGTGTAGAGAAGCTCAAGGGGCGGCGTCTATCCATAAAACCGCCTTTTGTATCACAAAACCGCCTTTTTCCCCGCCAAACACTCACTGGGCGTGATGCCAAACTGGCGCTTGAAGACCGTCGCAAAGTAACTTAGATGCCCATACCCCACCAGGCGAGCCACTTCTGCCACCGTTCGGCTAGGCTCCCGCAGCAGTTGCTCAGCGCGGTTTAGCCGTTGCTGCATCGAGTACCCCACCACCGTTGTACCAAACAACTCTCGAAACCCCCGTTGCAGGGTGCGATCGCTCAACCCCACCTGTTGCGCCAGATCAATCAGCGAGGGTGGATTCTCCAGTTGATGGCTCAAAATCTCTTTAGCGTGATGCAACCGATTGATCGTATCCAGCTTTAACCCCGGTGAGATGCGGGACTGCCCTGGATTCGACGCAACCCAGTCAAGCTGCATCGCCAATAATTCAAACACCTTTGCCTGAAGATACATTCGCTTTACGGCACCAAAGTAGGGCGCATTCCACATCTGCTGAGCCAGCGATCGCATCTTTGCCGTCACGGTTGGGTAAAACGAACCCTTCCAGTCCTCTCCCTTCACCAACAGCTTCAACACATCAGAACGGCATTGCCCATCCATTAAGAACGACTCCAGCAGTTCTGGCAAAATTTGGATATCTACCACTGTGAGACGCTGCCCTTTTCGATGCTTCTCCACATAGGCAGGCGAAATGCCGCTACCCGAAAAATAGCCGCAGGTTCCCCCCAAATTTGGATGCACCGCATCAAAGTAGATATAGCCTGATAGAAAAATGCCAATCTGGATCGGATGGTCATGGGCGGGGGCCTGAAGCATCCAATCTTGATGAAATTCCTGATCGGTAAAACTCAGCCATACTCCAGGCAATAGCTCCATGCTGCGGCTATAGCCCTGCCCGATCGACTCCGGCACACTTGTCAGCGACTCAAATGCATCCAGCACCCGATTGCCAGCTTCAGGTGGAGGTGTCTGCTGACACAGTTCGTCCCAGTCTGCTTGGTTAAGAATGAGCGTCATAGTAAGACTAAATCGATCGAAGATTGACTCAAATAAGAATAATTTGCAATAATGCTACCACACCTATCTCTAAACCCAGAACCTCCTGACTATGCAACTTCGAGAATCCACCAACCAGCTTGTCGGCGTTGCAGAGACGTTGATGATCACCCTTTATGCTCGTGCCAGTGAAACTCAGCGCCCTAAGCCGATTTTGAGTGATTGCCAAGCTGTCGAAATTGCAGAGAGCTTGGATTATGACTTCACAAAATATGAGAAGGGCTGGGCATCACAACTGGGCTGTGTGATTCGGGCTAGAGCGTGCGATCGCATGGTGCAGAACTTTCTGGAAACCCATCCGAGTGCGGTGATTGTCAATCTCGGTGCCGGATTGTGTACCCGATTCTCGCGGGTCGATAACGGTGAAGTGCGCTGGTACGAAGTGGACTTTCCAGAGGTGATTGCCCTACGACGCAAGTTCTTTCAGGAGACTGACCGACATCACTTCATCGCTAAATCAATTCTAGATTTCACCTGGATGGACACGATTCAACGAGAACCGAATCAGCCAATGATGGTTCTCTATGAAGGCGTATCCATGTATCTCTCGGAGATTGAAAATAAAGCCTTATTGCAGCAGATTAATGAGTGTTTTAGTCCTGTTAAAGCTGTGTTTGATGTGTTGAATCGTAAACGCTCACGAAGCGCCAAACAGCATGAGACTGTCTCGAAAACGAACGCTGAATTCAAGTGGGGAATTGATCGGTCTAGCGAACTTGAAACCTGGAGTCAAACTATACAGTTAACGCAAGAGGTTTTTTATCTAGCCCAGTTTCTTGATTATCCACAACGGTTGCCGATCGCTTGGCGCATTCTGGCACAACTGCTTCCGTTTATTCCGCTTACACTCTTCAAAAACGCTGGTCGGATTGTGCAATTGCAGATCGGCAGTTATTTCTGATCAGTAGCACCTATTAGATGTAACCATTGCCAGACGTGACACAACTATCAGCGTAGAGTTGGCGAAAGTCCTGACTGTACATACCAGAGGTTTGCATAAAGACCACTCATCGATAACAACTCCTTATGGGTACCTTGCTCTACCAGTTGCCCGTTCTCCATCACGTAGATACAGTCTGCGCTGCGAATCGTGGAAAGACGGTGGGCGATCGCGATCGTCGTCCTACCCTGAGTAATCACCGCTAGCGATCGCTGGATCGCCGCCTCGGTCTCATTGTCCACCGCAGAAGTCGCCTCATCCAAAATCAAAATCGGCGGGTCTTTGAGCAGGGCGCGGGCGATCGCCAGTCGCTGCCGCTGCCCTCCCGAGAGTTTCTGCCCCCGCTCGCCCACGATGGTGTCGTAGCCCTGGGGCAACTCTTGGATAAAGTCGTGGGCCTCGGCCTGCTGGGCGGCGTGGATAATTTGCTCGCGGCTGGCGTCAAAACTGCCGTAGCCAATGTTTTCGGCCACCGTGCCGTGAACAAAAACACATCCTGACTCACCCAGCCGATGCAGCGGCGCAGATCGCCCAAGTTGAGGTCGCGAATGTCTTGCCCATCAATCGCAATCTGCCCCTGGCCCACCTCGTAGAACCGCAGCAGCAGCTTGACGAGCGTACTTTTGCCCGAGCCGGTGGCCCCCACAATGCCGATGGTAGCTCCAGCGGGAATGTGCAGCGACAGGTCTTTGAGCACGAGATGGCGACCCTCATAGGCAAAGGTGACTTGGTCAAACTGCACGCTGCCCGCGACGGTTTTAAGCGGCAGGGCGCGACTGCCGGGGGGAATGGCGATCGCCGTATCCAGCAGCGCCATCACCCGACGCACCGAGGCCATGGCGCGCTGGTACTCATCCATCAGTTCGCTGAGGTCGGTAAAGGGCCACAGCAGCCGCTGAATGATAAAACCAAAAACCCGTAGGTACCGGCGGAGAGCTGCCCCTGGGCCACGGCCATGCCGCCCAAAAACAGCGTGGCGGTAAAGCCGACCAGAATCACAATGCGAATGACGGGCACAAAGGCGGCGCTGAGGGCGATCGCCTTGGCATTGCTCTGGCGGTAGGCGTTGCTGTCGGCGCTGATGCGATCGCGCTCATACCCCTCCGCCGTAAAGCTTTTGATCGTGGCTATGCCCGAGAGATTGTTGGACAACCGACTGCTGATCAGCCCGCTTTTCTCGCGTACGTCGGCATAGCGGGGCTCTAGCCTGCTCTGAAACACCACCGACCCCCAAATCACAAAGGGAATTGGGGCCATCGCCCACCAGGAGACGCCCGGTGCCAGGGCAATAAAGGTGCTGCCCACAAACAGAATGGTGGTGAGAAAGTGCAGAATATTGTGGGCACTAAAGTTCAAAAACCGCTCTAGCTGGTTGATGTCGTCGTTGAGCACCGACAGCAGCATGCCGGAGCTGCGGTCTTCAAAGTAGCTCAGCTCCAGGTTTTGCAGATGGCTATAGGCATCGACCCGCAGCTCGTGCTGAAGGGTTTGGGCCAGGTTGCGCCACAGGCGACTGTAGGCGTACTCGGTCAGCGACTCCATGCTCCAGATCAGCAGGGTTAGGAGGGATAGAATGGCCAGTTGCCCGGTGATGCTGGCAATGCCGAATTGGGCGATCAAAGAGTTCTCTTCATTCACAACCACGTCGATGGCGATGCCGATTAGGTAGGGCGGGGCTAGGTCAAAAATAGTGTTGAGAATGGAGGTGACTACAGCACCCGAAATTTGGCCCCGATAGGGTTTGCCATAGCGGAGTAGACACAGAAGGGGAGTAGATAAGTAGCTAGGCGCAATTAAATATAAAACGTTCCAGTGGGTAATTCCCGGCTTGACTGCGTGCCTCCATCCCCTCAATGACGGTCATGGCTAGGTCATATTCGTTATCAAACATCTGCCCGGCAAT
>JAHHHI010000003.1 GCA_019359435.1 Kaiparowitsia implicata GSE-PSE-MK54-09C | reverse complement strand
GGAGTGAGCCGCGTGACTACGACACCTGTTTGTATCAAGCCCGCCATCTGATTGAGAACGTGTTTGCCAAGTTGAAGCAATATCGGGCGATTGCGACCCGCTATGACAAGCGGGGTACCACGTTTCTGAGTGGCGTTTACCTAGCGGCAACTGTCCTTCTGTTAACTTGATTGTCTACACGCCCTAGTACTTCTGATTGACATACATCTGAAGCCAACGCTCAGACACCCCTGTAACTCGTGCTATCGCAGCAAGCGCAAGGCGTTCGAGCAACAAGTTATCAACCCACTGACGGGTGGCTAAGTCAATGGGTTGCCGAGTGGCGTTCTCCACAAACTGTCGTCCGCACTCCTGACAACGGAATCTGGGTTTACCGTAATGAGTGTGTCCGTATTTGATAATCTGAGCAGATTGGCACTTAGGACAGTTCATGGAATTGTCTGGGAGCGTTGAGTTTTCTAGTTCACTAGCCTACCATTACTATTCAGCACTACCAACGTATCAATTTCTATGGTGATGTTCATTAGGAGCTTCGTTGCTTGTATAACCGCGCAGAGTGTTGTAAACAGTAATCTGCTCAGGAGAGAGCATTGGAGTAATTTTTAGATGCGCTTCAAGGTGGGTTGCACGTAGCTCACCATACAATTCTGCGAGTGATTCAGTCTGCATTCGTAATTCTGTTGGAGTGATAATGCCGCTTGCGAAAGATGCACTGAGTACCTGCTCACTCTCCACAATTCCTTGCCCTATACTTTTTGCTTTTGTATTCATCTCCTGGAATACAGTTTCTATTCTCTGAATCTGTTCAGCAGATAGATCAAGTTGTCCTTTAAGCGCAAGAACATGATCAGGGCCAGGATAGCTGTTCAACTCAGCAGTTCTCGCATATCCTGCACCACGACCATTCAATAAATCATCAACTTCTTGTGTGCTCAATCCAACCACAGGACTAGACAGTTGATTGGTATAGGGTGATTCAGTTACTTGACCAGAAGCTTTTAGGTGCGTGAAAACAGTGAAACTTGCAACTGAGAAAATTATTAGGGAGGAGAAAATTATTTTGAGGTTCCTTTGCATAAAAACCTCTGAAAACTGCATAGAGCAACATTTTTACTATATGGCATCCTCGCCTTTAGACGCTGAGTGGTCACAGATAACTTCAATGTACTGCCCCCATCACAGACCCTGCGGCATGGCCTTGTAATTAGAGGGGGAATTCCTCCTAATACGCCTATGGGAGGGATTAGGTAGAAAAATTCAAGATAACCACTCTTTTGGATGGGTGAGGTGGGGTGGCGTCACAAAATGTAGAGGGGAACACTTGTTTTCTCTAGCGAGTTGGTTTATTCTTTTCGATACCGGAATTCGATTCCGGTGACATGTTAAATGCGCGCTTGGGGTTTTGGGCGCTGATTAGGAGTGTTGGTCGCACTCACTAACCAGCTGACCTGACTCCTGACGCCGGCAGGAGCCAGGCTTTGATGATTATCAAGCGCCTTGCTAATGCTGACAAGTGGTTGGGTCAACCACGTCCCTGAGCGCGTTTCCTCTACAACACGCATTAGCGAGGCAAAACCTATGAGTTCTGAGATTAAGGCCCTGGTGCGATCGCACCAGGGCGAGAGCAACGCGCAGATTTGGATCATCGGCACGCGAGACCAGGTGATCCACTTAATGAATGAGCTGTATGTGAAAAAGGTGGCGACGGATCGAGCACAGTTTACGCCGATTATCCCTGCGCCCTTTGCCGATGGGCAGTATATGACGGTGTTGGTGCGATCGCCCTCCTCCCCACGGGGGCTGCCCCCTGCTTAGGGTTGGTCACGGAAGGGGCAGACGCTGGTTACCCTAGTGCGCGTGAAGCGCTGGCTTGAAGTCTCGTGTCATGGAATCCTTGCAGTGCAAGGATTCCATGACACCGTATGGCAATCATAGCCCTCGCTTACCTAACGCTTGCGATCTGGGCTTCTCCCCACGTTGACCCAAGCATCTGGAAGATTCAGCGGGGTCTAGCTCAAGATGCCATCCTTTTTCGCCATGGCAATCATCAGATCCACCACGCGAGAAGAATAGCCCCACTCGTTGTCATACCAAGAGACCACCTTGAAAAAGTTGGGGTTTAGCTCAATGCCTGCGCCCGCGTCAAAGATGCTGGAGCGCGGGTCGGTGATGAAGTCTGACGACACCACGGCTTCGTCGGTATACCCTAAGATGCCGCTGAGGTCGTGCTCTGAGGCGTGCTTCATGGCCTCACAAATGTCGGCATAGCTGGTGCTCTTTTCGGTTTTGAAGGTCAAATCGACTGCTGATACATTCAGCGTGGGCACGCGAAAGGCCATGCCCGTCAGCTTGCCTTTGAGGTCGGGCAGCACGAGCGTGACCGCCTTTGCCGCCCCGGTAGAGGCCGGAATAATGTTTTGGGAGGCGGCACGTCCGCCGCGCCAGTCTTTTTTGCTGGGGCCATCGACGGTGGGCTGGGTTGCCGTAGCAGAATGCACTGTGGTCATCAGGCCTTCTGTCAGCCCAAAGGTTTCGTTGATGACTTTGGCGATGGGGGCCAGGCAGTTGGTGGTGCAACTCGCGTTAGAAACTACCGTATCCGTTTTGGGGTCAAAGTCTTCGTGGTTAACCCCCATCACCATCGTCCGCACTTTGGCGGGGTCTTTGGTGGGGGCCGAGATGACGACGCGCTTGGCCCCAGCGGTGATGTGCTTAGAGGCTCCCTCGTGGTCGGTAAAAAAGCCGGTGCATTCCACCACATAATCGACGTTGAGCTTGTCCCAGGGCAGCTCTTCGGGATTGCGAACGGCGCAGCAGGGCACGAAATGCCCATCCACGACAATGCCATCTTCCCGTGCTTCTACGGTGCCGCTATAGCGCCCGTGGATAGTGTCGTATTTCAGCAGGTACGCCAGACTATCCGGGGGCACTAGGTCGTTAATGCCAACGTATTCGATGTTGGGGTTGTTGACACTAGAGCGGAAGACGAGGCGGCCAATGCGCCCAAAGCCATTGATGGCAACTCGAATTGGCATGGTGTAACTCCTTTGGGTAAGAGTGCAGAACGCTCAGCGGGTTTTCTACCCCGTGCGCTCTGGGGGAGGCGAGGGTGGGGTAGCCGTTATCAAAATAGGGCGAATTGGGGGCGATCGCCCTAACCTCATGGTTTCCTTAAGAAAAGTCTATGGATCATGGAGCCTGCCTAGTGCCATGCGATGACGATGGCGAGGCCACCGACATTGCCCCATCATGACTCACCCGGATTGCGCATCTCTTTGCTTGTGGAATTTTCATAGATCAGGGTAGACACGAGCCCCGTCCAACCGGTTTGGTGGTTTGCCCCCAACCCCGCGCCCGTATCGCCGTTGATGTATTCGTAAAACAGCATCAGGTCGCGCCAGTTGGGGTCTTGCTGAAAGCGGGTATAGTTGCCGTGGATGGGGCGGCGTCCGGCCCCCTCTTGCGATTCACCCTCGCGCTGAAAGATAGAAGTCAGCCGATCGGCGATGTCTGCCGCCACCTGCTTGAGCGTCACCCAGCGGCCAGAACCCGTGGGGCACTCTACCGTGAAGTCATCGCCCAGGTATTGGTGAAAGCGCTGCAGCGACTCAATCAGCAGAAAATTCATGGGGAACCAGATGGGGCCGCGCCAGTTGGAGTTGCCGCCAAACATGCCGCTGGTGGATTCTGCCGGTTCGTAAGCCACCCGATGCTCCTCGCCGTCTACATAAAAGGTGTAGGGATGCTCGGCATGGTAGCGCGACAGCGAGCGGATGCCGTACGGGCTGAAAAACTCGTTCTCATCCAGCATGGTTTTGAGGATGGCGCGTAGCTTTTCGGGAGAGGCGATCGCCAGCAGCCGATTGGGATTCTCTGGTGTTTCGCAGAGGGACGCAATATTCTGCTGCAACTGGGGACGATTATCCACAAACCACTCAAACCGGCGTTTGAAATCGGGGAACTGCTCCAGCACCTCGGGCTTTAAAACTTCGATGGCAAACAGCGGCACCAGCCCCACCATCGACCGCACCTTCATGTGATGGCGATCGCCCTGGGGAGTATGCAGCACATCATAGAAAAACTCGTCGGCGCTATCCCACAGGCACACATCGCCGGTGTAGTTCATCGCCTCTGCAATATAGAGAAAGTGCTCAAAGAACTTGCTGGCAATGTCTTCGTAGGCGGGGTTGGTCTTGGCTAGTTCGAGGGCGATCGCCAGCATATTGAGGCAATACATCCCCATCCAGCTCGTGCCGTCTGACTGCTCCATATAGCCGCCCGTCGGCAGCTCGGCGCTGCGGTCAAAGATGCCAATATTATCCAACCCCAGGAATCCACCCTGAAACAGGTTGTTGCCGTTGTTATCTTTGCGGTTGACCCACCAGGTAAAGTTCACCAACAGCTTTTGAAACACTCGCTCTAGATAAAGGGTATCGGTGCGCCCATACAGCGCTTGCTCAATCTGGTAGACCCGCAGCGTGCCCCACGCGTGAACAGGAGGATTCACATCACTAAAGTGCCACTCATAGGCAGGAATTTGCCCATTGGGATGCATATACCACTCGCGGGTAAAGCGATCCATTTGCCGCTTGGCAAAGTCGGGGTCGAGCATGGCTAGGGGAACGACGTGAAACGCCAGATCCCACGCGGCATACCAGGGGAACTCCCACTTGTCTGGCATGGAGATAATGTCGTCATTAAACAGGTGACGCCATTCGGCATTGCGCTGATAGGTGCGCTGGGGTTTTGGCTGAGCTGGGTCGCCCGTGAGCCAGTCTTCCATCACATAGTGGTAGTACTGCTTAGTCCACAGCAGCCCCGCAAAGGCCTGCCGCTGAATCTCCAGCAGCTCAGCATCGGGATGGCAGAAGCAGCTATAGAACTCGTCAGCCTCCTGTTTCCGCTGTTGCACTGTGGCGGCGAAGGTGTCGCCTAGGGCATCTAGCGATTCTGGTGGCTGGTTGGCAAACCGCAGGCGAATGGTTTGGGTTTCGCCCGGTTGCAGGGTGAGGCGATAGTGGGGCGACACCTTAGTCCCTTGGCGGTCAGGGTTCACCGCTTCGGATTTATCCAGCACTACATAATTATGGATGCCGTCTTTGACGTAGGGGCTGGCGTTGGGCGTGCCAAACAGACGTTCGTTGTTGGTTTCATTGTCGGTAAACAGCAGGTCGCTGAGGTGGGTGGGGTCGCAATACAGCCAGCGATCGCCCAAATCTTTATGACTGGTTTGCACAACGCGACCGCCGTTGCCCGAGACGTCTCGCATCAGCGGTTTCTCGCTGCCCTCATCCCACGACCAGGTGTTGCGGAACCACAGCGTCGGCAGCAGATGCAGCGGCTTAGGCTGATCGCCCTGGTTGGTGGCGTGAATGCTAATCAGCATGTCCTCATCGGTGTGCTTGGCATATTCCACCAGCACATCAAAGTAGGCGTTTTGGTCAAATACGCCCGTGTCGATCAGCTCATATTCTGGGTCGTGGAACCCCCGCTGCTGGTTTTTCTGAATCAGCTCATCGTAGGGAAACGCCGCCTGGGGATACTTATACAGCCCCTTCATGTAGGCATGGCTGGGGGTATTATCCAGATAAAAGTAATAGTCTTTGACGTCTTCGCCGTGGTTGCCTTGCGATCCCGTTAGTCCAAAGATACGCTCTTTCAGAATGGGGTCTTGCTCGTTCCACAGGGCGATCGCAAAACACAGGCGCTGATGATTATCTGAAAAGCCCATGATGCCATCTTCGCCCCAGCGATAGGCGCGCGATCGCGCATGGTCATGAGGGAAGTAGTCCCAAGCAGACCCATCGGCGCTGTAGTCTTCGCGAACGGTGCCCCACTGGCGCTCGCTTAGATAAGGCCCCCAGCGTTTCCAATAGGCAGAGCGATCGCGATCTTCTGTTAGCCGTCTTTCTTCTGCCGTCATGACCGTTCCTCAATAGCAGCAGGTAAATGAATAGATAATTTAGATGGGGAATGATTGGGTGGAGTAAAGACGCAGCAATTATTCCACCCAATCATCATCTAAGTATCACGTATCAATGAATTCAAAATAGTAGAAATGATTGCCATGACGACCACACAACATTATACGCGTTGGCTCATGCTTGCAACTGCAACTTCTCAGCAAGAGATATTGTTGTTGAATGGAGTTGAATGGAACTTACCGCATCAGCATAATTAATACGCAATACACCATCTGAATGAACGTTGAACGAATACAAGAGCGCGATCGCCTTCCCTACATCAAATCCTTAAACGCCAGCGCGAACCGTCCTTGAATACGTTCCCAGAGCGATCGTTCGCGCCATTCTTCATAGCTGGGGCAATTGCTTTGCTCTTGTGCATCGGCAAAAAACTGCTCCACCGATGCCACCAGTTGGGGATGAGCGGTAGACACGTTCAGCTCATCATTGTGGAAGTAGCTGCGGGGATCAAAATTAGCGCTGCCCGTACTCACCCAACCGTCATCCACCAGGGTCATTTTGGCATGCATCATGCTGGGCTGATATTCGCAAATGGTGACGCCTGCCGCCAGCAACTCGCCATAGAGCACTCGCGAGGCATAGTGCACCAGCGGCTTGTCGTTTTTTTCACTCATGGTTAGCACCCGCACATCCACACCCCGCTCGCGCGCAGCCATCAACGCCTCACGCGTGCTAGCATCAGGCACAAAATAGGGGCTGCCCAGCCACAGCCGTTCATTGGCCGCAGCTATGTGCGTTAGCGCTAGCAGCCTCACCGTAGATTCATTCAACGCTGAGGTGTTGTCGGTTACATAAAGAGGCGTTACAGAATTGCTAGGACTATCATCAGATGCATCTACCGACTCAGAATCTAACTCATCCACTGCATCATTAGCTAAGTTATCTGCATCAGCGTTATTAACCGTGTCAAGGGAATCTGAGAATTCAGGGTTTTCAGGATTTGCGACTGCTTCCGTCTCAGTGTCACCTGCTGCATTCTCTGCGTTGGGATTAGTATCCTCAGCAGCAGATTGAGCGGATAAATCTAAAAAAGGATCCGCAAAAGGTTCTGCGTCCTCAAGTGCCTCCGGCATCCAAACGTCAGACACATCCACCGAGCCCCCCTCATAGGCCCAGTTTTGCCAGAACTGCCCCTGAAGCAAGCGGGCGATCGCCCCTTCATAGCTCACTTCAAAATCCAGCCAGGGTGCTACGTCGTCAATCTCAGAGTCGCCATCCCACTGGTCTGATGCCCCCGCCCCTCCTAACAGCACTTGCTGCCCATCTAGAATCAGCAGCTTGCGATGGGTTCGTGAGTTGTAGTCGGTTGGCGCTTTCCAGTCAAACTCACGGAAAAAACGCACTTCCACACCCGCATTCCGCAACCGTTGCCAATAGTCGTCCGGCATATCGTCGGTGCCGTAGGCGTCTACCAGCATTTGCACCGATACACCCGCTTGCGATCGCTCGGACAGCGCTGCAGCAAAGTCATCCGCCCGGCGACCTGGCGTCATATAGTAGGTTTCGTACTGAATGGACTGTTGCGCTTGGGCGATCGCGTCATTCCGCGCTGCATAAATCGCGTCGGCCTCTACCCAAAACCCAGTCATCACGCCTGCCGTGGGCATCGCATCGGCCAACCCCATCACGGTTATAGGAAACCGAGAATCATCGACCGCGGGCACATTCGTCAAGTCGTAAACCACTGCTTCGCGGAAGGCCCCACGCAGATACAGCAGCCCCATCGGCAGCAGGAGTGCAACAGCCGTGCCCCCCAGTAGCCAACCCAGCAGATTAGACCAACGCTTGGGCCGAGGCTTGGCACGTTTGGGTGGGCGGGGTGAGCCAGAGAAACGGGCAGATTTTGCAGGCATGGCGATCGGTAATCCAGAACAATTCAGAATAATACAGAGGCGAGAATTGCCGGAACAGCGCTAGGGGCTGTCATCAATTAGCCGCTAATGGCCCAGAAATGAAGGGTCACAGCCCCTAGTCTGTTTTTTGGATCAGGCGTGGCAACGCTCATAGCACAAGGCTTTTGGTCGGAATTGATGACACGCCCTAGGCCGACCAAGGCTCTTGAAAGTCGGCGTAAAGCGTTAGACCACCGTCAATAAACAGCGTTTGCCCAGTGACATAGGAGGCATCGTCTGATGCCAAAAATACCACGGCTGACGCCATCTCTTCTGAGGTGCCTGCCCGCCCCATTGGAATGTGGCTTTCAACTTCTGCCTGCTTCTCGGGGTCTTCTGTCCAAGCGTCGTTGATGGGGGTAATCGTAGCGCCGGGGGCGATCGCATTTACCCGAATGCCGCGATCTGCATACTCCAACGCCAAGGTTTGGGTCATGCCCTGCATGCCAAACTTACTCATGGAATAGGTCACATAGCGAGGGCGGGGAATGCGCTCATGCACGCTAGAGACGTTGATGATCACCCCTGAACGCTGCTGCGTCAGCAGGTGTTTGATGGTTTCGCGCGCACAGAGAAACGACCCGCGCAGGTTAATGCCCAACACGCGATCGACCTCATCGGCTTCTAGCTCGTGGGAGGGCACTTCGGACTGCACCCCAGCGTTGTTAATCAAAATGTCAACGCTGCCAAACTTGTCGACGACGGCCTGCACCATCGCCACAATGTCGCTCTCCTTAGAGACATCGCCCTGCACCGGAAACGCTGTCACGCCGCAGGCTTCAATGCCATCACAGGCGCGCTTCATGGCCTGCTCTAGCGTATCTTCTGCTTTTTCTGGGTCGCCCCGATA
The DNA here is from genome assembly GCA_019359435.1 of Kaiparowitsia implicata GSE-PSE-MK54-09C. Lineage (GTDB taxonomy): Bacteria > Cyanobacteriota > Cyanobacteriia > Elainellales > Elainellaceae > Kaiparowitsia > Kaiparowitsia implicata. The sequence continues at coordinate 39,615 of JAHHHI010000003.1, read as the reverse complement.
GTTGATTGCTACGTTGCACCCCTCCTCAGCGAGTCGAATGGCGATCGCCTGACCAATGCCCGACGTGGCCCCAGTCACCAGCGCGGTTTTGCCCTTTAGCCCTTTCATAAATCGCGTTGCCTCATTTCAAGTTATTCTTGGCTAGCACTATCTCAATAGCACTATTCACCGCTTCACCGTTGCTCATTTACGCGGGCCTGCTTAGCTCACCCTGTTCGGCACTATTCGGGTTGGTCGGATTGGGTATATTGTCGGCGTATTGACCTCAATTGCGTGGATGGCTGCAACACATTTCCTATAAGCCGCACAAAAATTATCTGGTTGAAGGCTAACAAGCCAGCCGTTGCAATGCACCTATCTCTAGGAAGACATCAAATTGGCTCTATGCGTAGGGCATCGTATAGGACATCATCCCAACTTGGGGGGGTTGAGCTTCTCTCAACTGCGTGTCATAACCAATAGCAATATCCTAGTCATGCAGAGTGATGCCGGTGGTTGATCTATTGATCTACACAAGTCACTCTACACAAAACTAGCCAGCCCGCGAGCGCTATAGTAAGTGGACTCGCAACAGCCCCTTTCCCCTTCCCATGAGTGAGTCTAAATTCCAACAAGCTTGGAATCATCTGGATAATTCAAAGCTGGTTCGCTATGTGCTGCTGGCAGCGCTGGCTTGGGCCGTGACCCAAGTCTTGGCCTACTTTGAATCTGTGTTGATTATCTTTATTTTTGCAGCGGTGTTGGCGTTTCTGCTGCACTACCCAGTCCGGTGGCTGACCCGGTTTATGCCCCATAGCGCAGCGGTGCTGGTGGTTTCTGGGATCACGCTTTTAGTGGTACTTGGCCTGGTTGCAACTTTTGGGCTGGCGTTGCTGTCGCAGGCGCAACAGTTAGATGCTGAATCTTCGGGTCTGGCTGAAGTAGGCGTGTCTGTGATTGATGGGCTGCAGCAGTTGTTTGAACGGTGGAATATTGATATTGACCTGAGCACCATTGAAGAACAGGTGCGGGATCAAGTGCTGGCAGGCATTGCGGTGGGACTAGGCGCGGTGCAAAGCGTAGCCAGCAATCTAGTGAATCTGATCTTTATCACCGTGATTGCCTTTTTTATGCTGCTAGATGGGCAACGGCTGTGGCGACTGCTGCTGCGAGCGTTGCCCGAAGCCTATCGAGATCGCGTGGCGATCGCCATTCAGCAAAACTTCTTAGGCTTCTTTTGGGGACGATTGCTGCTATCTCTATTTTTTGGGCTGTCGGCGCTGCTGCTTTTTCTGCTGTTGCAGGTGCCGTTTCCCCTAGTGCTAGCGGTTATTGTAGGGCTGTTTGACCTGATCCCCGGCATTGGGGCGACCTTGGGCATTACATTGGCGGGGCTAATTTTGCTGCCCCAAGGGGTTGTATTCAGCGTCAAAGTGATCGCGGTGTGCATTGTGCTACAGCAGGTAGAAGAAAACTTGCTGCTGCCCCGCATTATGCAGGGATCGCTCAACATCAACCCAGTGGTGATGTTTTTTGCGCTGCTAGTTGGTGCGCGGGTGGCTGGACTAGTGGGGGTGTTTTTGTCCATTCCGATTGCAGGCGTGATGATTGGACTGTTTGATCTAAAGGCGATGCAGGGTAAAGACGACACGGATGCAGCGGCAGCAGCCGAGCCCCATTCCTAATCGAGGCGTCCCCAGACGGGCATCCTGAGGGGATGAGGATTTTCCCAGCCATCCAGCAATACAGGGCACGCGAACGCTAGCTCGGGTTAAGAGGGTTGTAGCTTATCCAAACTGATGTTAATTCGGTCTGACGGTGACTCCCTGCCTCACGTTGGAGATTTTTAAGGGGAGTGGTTTTAGAGCGGTCGGATAGATGTCCAATGCAGGGAGTGAGAATTTCTCTCTAGCGACTCGCAAGACTATATAGAGCATTCATCTCAAAATAAAGATTGCGTGAAGAAAATATCAAAAATGCGTGTAGCCTCAGTAAGTTTGGTATCACGTAACTAAGTGAACTTACGCAAGTAAGAGGTGTTGATCCAAACCTGAGTTACGCCTTCAACTTGCTGGTTCAATTTGCCTCGTTGAAAGGTCTAACGCGTTAGCGAATGGGCTTTTTCTGCTGTGTTTGGTAATGGGTGTGACATAAATCTTATCTGAAGCTGATTTAAACCTGCTCCGGTCATAGCGTTAGCGCTGTGGATATAGAAGTAGGCCGATGGGCTTTGGCATCTACACTTTGTCTGTATTTCTGATGGGTATCTGATGTCTTTCTGATGGGTATCTAACGGTTTTTCTAATAGTCGCATGGCGATCCCAGCATCAGTTTCTCTAATTTTGCTATGTCTGGAATCGCCTGATTGATTAAAGAAGCGAGGGGCGATCGCCCCCGCATCCTTGCCTGTTCAATCGTCTTCTGGCTCTCTATCACCAAGGGGGCTGGGTAGTGTTTCAGGGTGGTGTACTTTTGCTATGAAGAAGTCAGTCGGTACATTCCAGCCTTGATGTTATGGATGGTAGGCGAATAATGAGTATTTAGACACCTGTCTCAAAACTCACCGTTACGCCAATAGATCCATCAGAGAATCAATCAGGATATTTTGGCTAGTCCTTATTATTGCGCCTTATCATCAGTTGGCAGTGCTGCGCGTACTGTCTGAGTCGATCTGTTCTGAGTCAATCTGTTAGTTCCCTGTCCTCTACATTGCCTTCCTAAATTCTCAATGGCTACCTTTCTTGTTACGAACACCAACGACAGCGGGCCTGGTTCTCTGCGTGCCGCTATTCAGCAAGCTAACGCCAATTCTGGGGCGGATCTAATTCTGTTCAGTGGCTCAGTATTTGAGGACGACACTCCCGACACCATCACGCTGACGCAGGGCATCATGACTCTGACAGACGGTGCCACAACTGCAATTGTGGGGCCTACATCAGCTCCCGTCATTATTGATGGCAATAATAACGACGGAATTTTTCGGATTGAATCAGCAGCTCGCGCTGAACTCAGCAACCTCACCATTACCCAGGGCAATGGCTCAAATGGCGGTGCTGTGTTTAACCTGGGGACGCTAGAGGTCAGCGATACGCATATTGTGGGCAATCAGGCTAGCGTGAATGGGGGCGGCATCTTCAACGTCGGAACCCTGACGCTTACCCACAGCACTCTCAACAATAATTCGGCGATTAACGGGGGTGGCATCCAAAATTCAGGCAATATGGTTGTCCGCAACAGCACGGTTAGCGGCAACCTGGCGAATTTGGGGGGCGGCATCTTTAACGGCAGCAATTTGGTGCTGACCAATAGCACTGTGACGGCCAATACCTCGTCAATGGGCAACGGTAGCGGCATTGCGACCGTGGGCAATGCCAACGTCAGCACGGCTGTGGGCAATGGCCTAGTGGCAGGCAACACCAATTCCGATCTAGATATCGTGGTAGGTGCCGTTAATTCTATTGTGAATAACGGTGGCAATCTGGTGGGCAGCGGCACTGCGGCAAGTGCCTTTAGTGATGACGAACGGTTTACGGGCAATATCAGCGAAGTGATTGGGCCGCTGACGAACAATGGCGGCCGCACTCCTACCCATGCGCTGGTCGATAGCCTAACGAATCCAGCAGTCGATGGAGGATTAAATGCCAATGTGCCCCCTGGTTCCACGACCGATCAGCGTGGCTCTGGGTTTAATCGGATTGCCCGAGATCTGGTGGATGTCGGCGCAGTAGAGCTGCAACGGCTGACTCAGCCCGGGGCGATCGCCTTCCTCAACTCAGCCTTTAGCGCCCCAGAGGAGAACGATGGCGTGCAGCCGGTGGTAGTGGCCACCCTAGAGCGCGTCGGCGGTAGCGATGGCGTTGTGACGGTAGACGTGGTCTATGTGCCAGGGGGTAGCGCTACGCCCGGTGATGATTTTGTCAACACGTTGCCCCTCACTGTCACCTTTGAGGAGGGTGAAACGCTGCAATCGGTCGTGTTGCCCATTGTGGGCAATACCGTGTTTGAGCCTGACAAGACGATTGGGTTGGCGTTGCAAAATCCCACGGGCGGGGCAACTCTGGGCAGCCAGACCACAACGACATTTACCATTCTGAATGATGACCCGGTGCCCACGGTTTCAATTTCGCCGCTGACTCTGAGCTTGCCAGAAGGCGATGTGGGGGCGACCCCATTCGTCTTTCAGGTGGGCTTGTCGAACCCCAGCGCGGAGCCGGTTACTGTGGCCTTCACGACGGTAGATGGCACCGCAACGGCTGTAGACAATGACTATGTTCCTGCGTCGGGCACACTGACCTTTAGCCCTGGCGAGGTGACGCAGGAGATTACGGTGACCGTCGTCGGGGATACTCAAGTTGAACCCGACGAGCGCTTTACGGTGCAGCTTTCAGAGATATCGGGGGCGATCGCCGGAAACACTATCGCAGAAGCTATCATCCTCAACGACGATGAAGAAATCATCCCCATCCTTCCGACCGTCTCTCTCTCTCCGCTCACGGCAGAGGTGAGCGAGGGCAACAGTGGCACAACGCCGCTCAACTTCACGGTGACGCTATCAGACGCCACCACCAAATCGGTCACAGTCTCCTTCACCACTGACGATGGCACCGCCACCGCTGGGGATAACGACTATCTTCCGGTATCGGGTACGCTCACCTTCCTGCCCGGTGCTCCCCTCAGTCAAACCCTCACAGTAGAGGTGGTGGGCGATCTGCTGATGGAACCCGATGAAACCTTTAGCTTGCGCCTGACAGCCGCAACAAACGCAGAACTCGAGGATACCACCGCAACCATCACCATCCTCAACGACGATGAAGAAATCATCCCCATCCTTCCGACCGTCTCTCTCTCTCCGCTCACGGCAGAGGTGAGCGAGGGCAACAGTGGCACAACACCGCTCAACTTCACGGTGACGCTATCAGACGCCACCACCGAATTGGTCACAGTCTCCTTCACCACTGACGATGGCACCGCCACCGCTGGGGATAACGACTATCTTCCGGTATCGGGCACGCTCACCTTCCTGCCCGGTGCTCCCCTCAGTCAAACCCTCACAGTAGAGGTGGTGGGCGATCTGCTGATGGAACCCGATGAAACCTTTAGCTTGCGCCTGACAGCCGCAACAAACGCAGAACTCGAGGATACCACCGCAACCATCACCATCCTCAATGACGATGAACCTAGCGAACCGATTCAGCTTTCAGGCAAAGGGGGGCAGTTCATCTTTGACGTGACTGCGGGTAGCGGCCTCACCACAATCGCTGACTTTGGGGGAGTTGGGCGCGGTGCGCGTCCTTTGGCACCTATCCTAGCGGAGATAGATACGATTCGCTTTCGTGGCGATGGGCTAGTAGCACGCAACATGCGCCTAACGCAAACTGGCGCAGACCTGCACATCACCTTTGATGGGGTGGTCGATACAACCGTTGTGCTGACAAACTTTCAGCTTGAGCTGCTCGAAAATCTGCGCCGCAATACGGGCGCCAGCGTTAATTTGGGCAACACCATTTTTGACAACGAGACGACGTTTGAAGATAGCTTTGATGTTTTTGATGCCGATTCCACTCAGACCTTCATCTGGAATCGCAACACAGTCACCTTCCTCAACAATCTCAACAACAGCGTGACTGGGCTGGCGCTGTCTAATGATGTGATCAACGGACTGGGAGGGGATGATGTGATTGATGGGCTGAGCGGCAACGACTTGCTGCGGGGTGGCCCTGACCACGATGTGCTGTATGGCAACGTGGGCGATGACACCCTGATGGGCGGCATGGGGAACGATGTGCTGGTGGGTGGCTCTGGCAGTGATGTCCTCATGGGTGGGGTTGGCGCTGATAGCTTTGTATTTGCCTCGAACCGAGCCTTCAGAAGCGAAGACTTGGGTTTGGATTGGGTGATGGATTTTGAGGTGGGTACGGATAAGTTGGTGCTTGACAAAACCACGTTTTCACAATTGCAGAGCGCGGTTGGGGGTGGTTTGTCTGCGGATCTAGATTTTGAAGTGGTGGGCAACGATGCTGCTGCTGCCCAGGGCAGTGCGTTAATTGTGTATAGCCAGGGAACTGGCAATCTGTTCTATAACGAGAATCGAGGTGAGGCGGGGTTTGGTGCGGGTGCTCAGTTTGCATCACTCAATGGGGCACCGGGGCTGAATCCCCAGGACTTTTTGGTGCAGGGATAAGCCGCATGCACGGCAACGATGAAGTTGGGTTAGGAAAACCTCAGTTTAGGTAAAGTGGGTTTGGGAGATGATCCCGGACTTGGGCTAGAAGCGTCAGGTAGGTTAACGAGTCGAAAACACGGCTCGTTAACCTACCTATTTTTTTGTTTTGCTAGTAGGGCGTCCTACCAGTCCACGACAGCGGTATGTCAGTAGGATTAATCATTTCCACACTAAATAGTGAGGGTTGTGTAAAGGCAGCGGGAGATTGCCTAGATAGACGGAGAGGTGCGGAACAACTAAAAGAGAACGCCCATAAATTGCCACTCTCACAGTAGCTGCACGCACATCTCCAGTTGCTGCGGGTGCGACGTGAGACTCCCTCTAACTGGTGTATCGATGGGAACGTCCACGACGGATAGTTAAGGATGTTTGGGGTTGTACCCCCCTTCCCTAATTTGGACGCAGCCTTTACAACTGGGTGGAGCGTGGCAGTTGGACATTCCGACTAGCTAAGCGAGGTCACTGGTTACCGCACCTATGAAACAGCTCATCATTCGACTTTCAATTACACCGCTGGCGTCACTACTGTTGGTGATGGCGGCTGCGATAGCGGTGGTTTTGCCGGGGTTGGTGCAGCAGGCGATCGCCCAAGATACTGATCGGCGCGGCGAGTTCCCCGATGGGCGGCGCGGCGGGGGCACCTATTATGCTGAGCCTACTGTGCAAGACTGTTTGGATGTGGCGGCTCAGCAACCCTAGTGTTGGCGCTAGTCAACGGCGATTGGAGATTCAGTCTAGATGAGTTATGAAGTTGTGGTGCAAGGTAACACCCTTGCGCTATAACTTCATAACTTAAAGACTCTTTTCATGATCAGGAATACCGCTCTAGCAATAGGTCTACTTCCTGCTCAATTGAATAATCTTGCAACGCGACCCACTCTGCTGTGCGGACAGCAGCAAAAGCCGTAGCGAGGGGAAGGCCGAGGGCATCATGCAATAGGGAATTTTGGTTAAACTGGGCGATCGCCTCACCTAGGGTTTGGGGGAGCCGGTCGATGCCCAGGCGGTGGCGGTCAGGGTCGCTCATGCTGCTGGGGTTAACGGCGATCGCCTCACCCGGTTCTCGCTGCTGCTGCACCCCATCTAGCCCAGCGGCGATCACCGCCCCTAGCGCTAGGTAGGGATTGGCCGAGCCATCCACCGTTTTTAGCTCTAGATGGGTGGGACTGGGTGGAGCCGGGTTGGTGGGCACCCGCACCGCCGCTTCCCGATTGTCGTAGCCCCAGCAGCGATAGGCACCACTCCACAGGTTGGGCTGCAAGCGGCGGTAGGAATTAACGCTGGGTGCCGTGAGCGCCATCAGTGCTGGCAGGTGATGCAGAATGCCCCCAATCCAATGACGGGCGATCGCCGATACCTCTCCCCCAATGCCAGGGGTTAGGTTTTCACCCTCGCGCCAGAGGCTCGTATGCAAGTGGCAGCCGCTGCCCGCATGGTGCTGAAAAATTTTGGGTAAAAACGACGCCCGCAGTCCGTGCTGCAGCGCCACCCCCCGCACCGTTTCCCGAAAGACAACATGCCAATCAGCCGCTTGCAGGGCATGGCTATAGCGAATGGAAATCTCATGCTGCCCGGGGCCTGATTCGGGATAGTAGCACTCTACGGGCAGATCTTGCTGCAGCAGCGCCTCCGCAATGTCATCCACCACGCTGCGATTAAGATCCATCGAGAGGGACGAGGCAAACGGGGTGTTGTCAGCAGAGCCACGCAACCCCTGCTCCGTTTGCAGCAGGTAAAACTCCGGCTCAAACGCTGCCTGAACGGAGATCTCCATCTCAGCTGCACGCGCCACCATCCGCCGGAGGAACGCCCTCGGGCACAGCGCCCAAGCCTCGCCTCCGACCTGCATATCCCCCATCACTCGCGCATGGCCCGGTGCATAAGGCAGCAGGGTCAGCGTGCTCCAATCGGGCACGAGCCACGCTTCGCCCACTGGGCCCAAGCCGCTGTTTTCGGCGACGGCGTCTACCATCACCGGCACGCCCTGCTGCCCCTGAGATAGGCTAATGCCGTGGTGGAAGCGCTGCTGTAAACCATTGACATGGAACGCTTTACTGCGAAGCACATTCCCGTTGTCGCACCAGACGATGCGAACAAATCGCACCCGGTGCTCATCGAGCGATCGCCCCACGCACTCTAGCGATGGGGTAAGCGGAACCACAGACTCATGGGCACTAGCAGACTGCACCTCCGGGGGCACAGCAGACTCGGTCTCTTTCATGGGAACACATACTGAACAGGGAAATATGGTCTAGATTACCGATAATAGGTGATCCGTAGTGAATTACTTGCAACGATATCGTTGCCTTTCATCTAGGGCGTGTCATCAATTCCAACTTTAAAACAGCCCCTTAGGCCTGGTGCTGTATTGATCCTAAGAGCCTAAGCCAAGACTGAAATCCTTATCAGGACTTTATAAAGCTGACAGATTTAGAACAGGTCTGTAAAGTCCTGCGGAGAGCCTTGCATTCTGCTCATCAAGCGCGCGATCTTAATTAGTAAATATGCGGATTTCCTCTACGCAAGTTCTGTGCGTAGACCAACAGAGTGAGCGGAAGAGACGGCTTCAAACGCATTAACCTGCAGCCCGCATACCCTCCGTAACACTGCTGCTGATTAGGATTTTTCTGCACTGCTGCCGTTTAGACCAGAGGGTTAACCCATGAAACGACGTGATCTGCTCTTGGGCTTGGGGGCGACGTCCGCTGTGGCCGCCGTAGCGCTGAATCGCAAGTTCAATACGAATCAGGCATCTCCAGCATTTGCTCTGGCGAGCGATCGCAGCTTTAATGTGCAGGGCGATCGCTCCCTAAGAGAACGTGCCCGCGACAAAGGCATTTTGTATGGTGCTGAAATCCAAATCTCGAATCTGCGTGAAGACCCTGAGTTTCGCGACAGCGTGCTCGAAGAATGCGACATTCTGGTGCCGGGCTATGACTGGAAGTGGCGACCGCTACGCCCTTCAGTGGATGAGTTTGATTTTGAAAAGTCGGATGACTTGGTGGCTTTTGCTGAGCAGCACAACCGTAAGCTGCGTGGGCACGCCCTAGTGTGGCATGAGTCGATGCCTGATTGGTTTGAGGAAACCGCGACCCGCAGCAACGCCGAAGCCCTCCTGCAAAACCACATTCAAACCGTGGCCTCGCGCTATGCCGGCAAGGTGCATTCTTGGGATGTCGTGAATGAAGCCATTGAGCCGTGGCATAATCTGCCGGGTGAGATGCGCCGCACACCCTGGCTAGAGTTGCTAGGAGTCGATTACATCGAGATGGCCTTTCGGTTTGCCCATGAGGCAGATCCGGGGGCAGTGCTGGTGTATAACGACTTTCGCCTAGAGTTTGAAAATGATATCGAGAACCGCAAGCGGGATGCGGTGCTGACGATATTGGAGCGACTCAAGTCTCGCGATGTGCCAATCCACGCGTTGGGAATGCAGGCGCACCTCAATGCGGATGAGTTCCACACCTTCAACCCCGATCGGCTGCGGGCGTTTATGGATGACGTAACCAGCCTTGGCTTGAAGCTGATGGTGACGGAGCTAGACGTAATCGACCGCCGCCTGCCCGCTGATGTTGACACCCGCGATCGCATGGTGGCAAGTGTCTATGAAGACTATCTCTCGGTCGTGCTAGAGAACACAGAGGTGACGACGGTGATGACCTGGGGATTGAGCGATCGCCGCACGTGGCTTTCAGGGTTCCGACCCCGCGAAGACGGGTTGGGCGTACGCCCGCTGCCACTGGATGAAGACTTAGAGCGCAAGCCCGCCTGGAATGCGATCGCCCGCGCGTTTGACAATGCCCCGCCTCGTGACAATCCGGCGATCGCCACTCTACCTGAGCCAGATTGCCACCCGGCCTAGCTGATCATCACGTGAAGTTCGATGGCGTTGTTTCAGCTCCGCGCCGCCGGGCTGACATACCGAAACCCGCTATGGGATCTGATCTCAGGCGTCAGGGGCACCAAACCGATGCACTCCAGTGCGGTCAACCAGTTGGGCTAGTTCGGCGATCGCCTTTCCCGTAATGGGGTCAACCCAGTCAGCTGCAACATCGCTCAGGGGCACTAGCACAAAGGCGCGCTCGTTCATGCGGGGGTGGGGAATCAACAAATGCGGCGTATCAATCACCCAATCGTCAAACAGCAGCAAATCAAGATCGAGCAGCCGTGGCCCCCAGCGCTCGCGGCGCACTCGGCCAAACTGGGCTTCGATTGCCAACAGCTGGTTCAGCAGCTCGAATGGAGTCAGCGTGGTGTCAAGAATCGCCGCGATGTTTAAGTAATCTGGCTGGGGTGGCCCTACCGCAGCCGTTTCGTAAATCGGGGACTGTCGATCAAGCCGGATGCCGGGCGTTCTATCCAACACCTGAAGCGCCTCTTCCAAAATCTGCCGAGGCTCTCCTAAGTTGCTGCCTAGGGCGATCGCCGCTCGATGCTGCTGCTGTCTTACATCCGTCACCATTCGCTACCGTTTTAGAGTTACCAGGTGGGATCAAAAAACAGGTTGATCGTCATCTCTGACTGACCGGGCGGCACAGCACTAATGCACGCGCAGATGGTTTGATCTGGCCCAATCTCTACCTCGCAGGCATGGCACGACCCCATCAAGCAGCCAGTGGGAATCGTCACCCCGGCACGCTGCGCCACGGCCAACAGCGGTTCCCCCACCGCTGCCTCAACCTGGACATTATCTGGAAGAAACCGAATCTGAACGCTCATGGTGGCTATACTGCAACACTCTACTGGGACGTGACTCTACAGCGACAAGACTATGACACAGAGCTTATTGAACCCGCTGCTGTCTGGGGAGCTATCTGGAGCTATTTGGAGATATCTTCATCCCACTCTATGCTAACGGGTTCATGCTCTGGGCAAGCAGGCACAGCTAAGCAAAATCCAGTGCAGAATCACATCAGAACAGAGTCCGTTCACCCGTCTGTCAGCATCTCATGCAGTAGTTTTAGCAGATCTTGGGGTTCAAAGGGTTTCATCAAGAAGTGGTTTAGCTCAAGCGCTGGGTCAATGGATTGGTGGCTGGCGCTCAAGCCGCTGATGGCAATGACCTTAATCTCGGGTACGAGCATGCGCAAATGCTGAATGGTGCTGGGGCCATCCATCACGGGCATCATCATGTCAATCAGAACCAGCTGAACCTCAGCTTGGTGCTGGCTAAACTGAGTCATGGCATCGACGCCGTTCTGTGCCACCAACACCCGGTAGCCGTGTGCTTCTAGCAGCGCCCGTGTCACATCGCGAATAAAGGTCTCATCATCCACCAGCAAAATGAGCTCGCCGTGGCCCTTGAGAGATTTTTGGGATTCGACTGGAGGTGCCAGTCGCTCAGGTAGGGCAGGCAAATAAATCTGGAATTCTGTCCCCTTGCCGACTTGACTAGATACCAGCACAAACCCGCCGTGGCTCCGCACAATAGACATCACAGTAGACAACCCCAGCCCCGTGCCTGCGCCCATGGCCTTGGTGGTAAAGAACGGATCAAAGATGCGATCGATAATCTCGCTGGGGATGCCAGAACCCGCATCCGTTACGGTGATGGTGACATAGGCCCCCGCCTGGGCGTCGATGTGCAGTTGGGCAGCCTCTGCCCCTAGTGTCACATTCTCTGCGGCAACCTGCAGCAGCCCGCCGTTGGGCATCGCATCGCGGGCGTTAATGCAGAGGTTCATCAGAATCTGATGCAGTTGCGTGGCGTCGCCGCACACCATCCATAAATCACGGGGCAGGTTCATCGCCAGCATAACGGACTTGGGAAAGGTCTCCTCAGCAATTTTCTTAATTTCCCAAATGAGATGCTTGATCTCTAAGGGCGATCGCGCCCCTTCCATGCCCCGTGCAAACGACAACACCTGTTTCACCAAGTTGGCACCCCGGCGAGCACTGCCCTCTACAATTTCTATCCACTGCCGAGTTTTCGGATCGTCGGGATCGCGCAGTTGTGTTTCTAAGAGCTGAATCGACATCAAAATCGGTGTCAGCAGGTTGTTTAAGTCATGGGCAATGCCGCCCGCCAGCGTGCCGATGCTCTCCATTCGCTGCGCCCGCAAAAACTGCCGCTCCAGTTCCTTGTTCTGCGTAATGTTGGTATTCACCATCAAAATCGCTTGGGGGTTGCCCTCCGGGTCGTGAATCAGCGTCCAGCGGCTATCGACCACCACTTCTTTTTCGTCCTTTGTCCAGTGGGTCAACTCACCGCGCCATTCGCCCTGAGTCACCACCATTTGGTAAATCGTGGCATCGTGGGCTGGCACTTCGCAATAGAGCAGCGGATGCACCGACTGGTTCAGGGCTTCGGCTGCCGTCCAACCGTAAAGCCGCTCGGCTCCCCGGTTCCAATAGGTAATTCGGCGGTTGAGATCTTGCACCAAAATCGCATCGGTCGCCACATCTAGCAGGGCCGCCTGATCGCGAATTTTTTGCTCCGCTTGACGGCGTTCGACCAGCTCGATCTGGGTTTGTTGGTATAGATCAGCCTGGTGAATGGCGATCGCCACTTGGGTTGCCAAATGCATCAGCAGTTCAGCCTCCCAGCCCTGCCACTGCCGAGATTGATGGCAATCATGAGCGATCAAAAGCCCCCATAGCTCCTCCTTGTGCATAATCGGCACCACCAGCTTTGACTTCACCTTCAACTGGTGCATCGTTTCCACCAAGCACGGGTCAAGGCCATTCTGGTTTACATTGCTAATTGCTTGAATGCGCCCTTTGCGATACTTGTCATAGCACGTTGCCGGAAAAATTTCAGGCGGTAACGTTTGTCCCAAAATGGCGTCACAGCCATCGGCCACCGCCTCATTTGTGACCCAGCCTGTACCATTAGGGGCCACCCGGTAGGTCAACACGCGATCGGCGTGGAGCAACTGCTGCACCTCAGACACCGTTGTATTGAGAATCTGGTTTAGGTCGAGCGATTGGCGAATGCGATTCGCAATACTTACCATCAAATGCTCTCGTTCTGTCTTTTGACGCAGCTCGCCTTCTGCCCGACGTTGCTCGGTCACATCTACGCCAATCCCCCAGTTGGCCCAGCTCTCAATCGGAAACTCATCCGAGACACTCGACCACGCAATAATGCGAGTGCTGCCATCTCGGCAGGTCAACTCCCACTCCCAATTGCGATAGCTATTGCCACTCCGAACCCAATCCTCTAACCGCTGATGGCGATACTCCGCATTGGGATAAAACCACTCCATTGCGCTAGGGTTGCCCACGACCTCGTTGGCCTGGTAGCCCGTAATGCGCTCGCATTCGTGATTCCACATGGTGAGAACGCCGTTAGCATCAAATGCACTGAACATGACCGGCATGTTTTGCAAAATGGTGCGGAATCGGGCAGTGCTCTGCTGCAAGGCTTGCTCTGCTTGCCGCGCAGCGGTGATATCTCGGGTGATGGCAAGCTGCGCTTGACTATTGCCGGCAAGCTTCAAAGGCACGGCATGGGTTTCCATCAGGCGACGAGCGCCGTGAAAGCCAATGATTTCGTATTCCAGCGTGCCATCTTCACCGCCGCACACGCGCTCGTTGAAGTCTTGATATTGTGCCCGATGTTCTGGGGCGATGAGCGAGTAGATTGATTTGCCGACGACAGCCGCTTCGGTTTCTGCTTCAACGGCCCGCAGCCCAGCGGGGTTCATGGCCAACAGTTGCCCATCTGCCGCCACCAGTTTGATGCACTCTGGCTCGGTGTTGATGATAGCCTGAAGCTGGGCTTCTCGCTCTTGTGCAACGGCGAGGCTCCGGCGCAGTTCGAGTTGGCTGATGACTTGGCGACTCAAGGCTTCTAGGGCAGACACCTGATCTGGCCGCAGTCGGCGCGGGGTTTGGTCTATGACGCAGAGGGTGCCGATGCGATATCCGGTAGGCGTTTTGAGGGGCGCGCCTGCATAGAACCGAATATGAGGGTCGCCGGTGACAAAGGGATTTTTGCAAAACCGAGCATCGTCACGAGCGTCATGCACAATCATGGTGGCATCGTCACAGATGACTAGGTTGCAGAATGCGACATCGCGCGGGGTTTCTGAAACATCTATTCCTATTTTGGATTTGAACCACTGTCGCTCTGCATCAATCAAGCTGATTAGGGCAATGGGCACATCACAAATCTGAGCAGCGAGCTGGGTCAGGTCATCAAAGGCAGACTCTGTTGCGGTATCCAAAATCTGATACTGATAGAGCGCTTGCAATCGTGCGGTTTCATCAGTGCCGATGTTGATCAAAAAACTCATAAAGTCATCTCCGGTCGGTCGAAGGTTGCACTATCAGGAGTGACCCTGGGTGCAGGTTTCCTTTTAGCGGGGTGGGGTTATAAGGGAAGTCGCAGGCTGAGAGCAAATCGGGGGCGCTAGCTGGTGAGCGCTAAACATTTAAAGGCTAGTTTGAGACAGAGGCCAGTTGAGGAAGGTGGCCACTTGGTCGATCAGATCAAGGGGGTCAAAGGGTTTGGCGATCGCCCCCAACACGCCCAACCCCGATAGCTCGTCAGATTCGGCGATGTCGGTGCTGGCGGTCAGCAATACCACGGGCAGTGAGGGTAAATCTGAATCGGCACGCAGTTGGCGCAGCAGCGTTAAGCCATCTACGGTCGGCATCATAGCGTCTAGCACCAAAGCGTCGAGGGGTTCGGTTCGAATTAAGTCGAGTCCGGCGATCGCCGACCTCGCCGTGAACACCTGCCACCCAGCTAAGTCTTCAAAGCAGCTTTGCACCACTTCTAAGACTACGGCTTCATCATCAATCACCAAGATTCGTTTCGGAGGTGTGTCATCCATTATGAAGCGCTGCAACTAGTCTGAGGTACTTCTTCAGACTATCGAACGAAATTGAAGATTCTTTGAAGACTCGCGTGTCGAAATTGTTACACCGTTGCGGCTGTTGCGGCTGTTGCGGCGGCAGCGGCTGTTTAGCTATAGAGCTGCGGCATTCGGGTAGGCGCTACACTTGCCAGCCGAGATAAGCCCCAATTTGCTCGATCAACGAGAAGGGATCGAACGGTTTGACGATGACCCCTAGGACATCCAGGGGTGCAAACAGCGCCTGATCCTCGGGCAAAGCCCTAGCCGTCAGCAAGAGTACCGGAATCGTCTGGGTCGCCGGATGTTGCCGCAATAGGCTCATCACCTGAAAGCCATTGAGCCCTGGCATCGACATATCCAGCAAGATGGCGTCGGGTTGCTGGGTCTGGGCGAGTTCCACTCCGGCAGTGCCGGAGACTGCGGTGAGCACGTCCCAACTGGTAAGTTCGTCTAAGCAAGCCTGAATTACTTCTAAAATAATAGATTCATCATCAATTACAAGAATGCGTTTTGCAGACATAGTGTCCTAAAGACCTAACGGGTTGACGCCACTGTGTTCAGCACGGGTGGACGTATTCTGATCGGAACGTACGTGATTTCAGGTTCGCGACTTTAATTTGGTCTGCTACTTAGGATGCGGCTCAATATGCAGCTCACGATAGCCAGAAACCGGGTCGAGCGATCGCCCAAACTGGAGCTGTGGCAATACTCCAACCACAATTTCAGCCGTGGTATAGATCAGGCAGCCAGCCATCACATGTCCGCCACGGATGCACCCTGCCGCATCGGCGATCGCCATGTGGTAGTGCGACCCGTGAATTGACATCACGCCCGTTAAGGACACAATCTCAAAATGCCCAGTTTGAACGGTAGGATGCGTTTGGTTGGCAAATCGCAAGCGGGCCTGAGTTAAACTGCCCACGCAGGTGAGGATGCATGCGGCTGAAAGCTGCTGGCGTTGCGCGAACGCATCAAGCTCGCGTTTCAGATCTTGCTGGGGGTGCAAGCGCAGGGCGATCGCCCCGAGTGCTGTGATTCCCGTCTCTGTAATCGTCGTTTCCTGTGGGCGCTGAGTCATGGTTGGATGGCCTGACTGCATGATTCACCCGCAGATTCCCCGGCAGGGGGCTTCCCCGCTGATTGAGGCAGGGACGGACGCCACAGCAAATACCACACCAGCCCCATAAAGGGGAGCAACCGCGCAAGCCAGAGAGCCGCAGGGTTGTGCCACTGGCGGCGGGCCATATCGTCGGGCACCAGTGCGCCCTGAAAGAGCCAAAACACCAGCATATCAATGTAGATGGAATAGGACAGGCGATCGCCCTGCACAATAGCCACCAGAGAGGCCCAGCGATCGCCCAAGTCTCCAAACTCTGGTCGGCCGAATGTGGCCCAGAGTAGAGAGGCGATCGCCACGGCCAGCAGCAGCAGCGGCAGTCCTCGGCTTTCGCTCAGCCGCTCTAGTCGAGAGAGGGGCGGCGGGGGCGGTGTGGGGTTGGGCGATCGCAGCGCCACCCAGGGCAAAAAGAACACATTCGTGAGAAACGCCGTGCCTAGCAGAAACGGCAGCATCGGCCACCGCTGACCCCGCCCATCCACCCCAAACCCAACCATCAAAAGCCCCCACGCCAGCACGAGATTAAACAAGCCCTCTAGCGCTGGGTTTAGCACAGGTGCCACTTGGGGAGCTAGCAGCGGCAGCACAAACCAATAGTTGAGACTCAGATCCAAGGCTTCTTTGAGCGTGGCAGGCGTGGTGTGCAGTAGCGACTCTCCCGGCGGCAGTTCGCTCAGCAGCACATAGCCCAAATACAGCATCCAAAACCCCCACAGGAAGACCTTGGCAGTGACATGGCGCTGAATCTGATTGGTTTGAGTAGGCATAAGGGACATAGACATTATCGGTAACACGGTAGGGATTCCACGGAGTATCTGCCCCACAGTTCACACAATCCTCATTATTTCCTTGTGTATTCTGCATGAAATTCCGGCGGTTTGCAGCAGAAGCTGACTGAAGACGGGAGAGTGTATCTGGACTGCCACCTGATGAATGCATCTGCTGTGCAAGTTTGTTTTGCCTTAAATGGTGCCCTAGATCATGTTCTAGAGCTATCTGGGGTCTCTATCAAATTGACTGGCGCGGGAACTGGATTCGCCCCAGTCGCTTCGTCCCCTGTTGCACATCCCAAAGCGCTGCTGATATCGCCTCGGCGGCTGATGCAGTCGGGAACGCTGGTGCTTGCACTGGGTGCGCTGATGGCGGGGCGATCGCTCGCACAAGTTAGCCCCGATGCCACGCTTGGCACAGAAGCCTCAACGGTGAGTGAAGCTGTAGCGGTGCCGGGGGGAACGGGCGATCGCATTACCGGCGGGGCTACGCGCGGCACCAACTTATTCCACAGTTTTAGCGACTTTAATATTGCGCCAGAGCAGCGGGTTTACTTTGCCCGTCCCGATGTGGTTGATACGATCATCACCCGCGTCACGGGAGGGGGTGGCTCTGTCATTAATGGCACATTGGGGGTCGAGGGTGCCGCTACCTTGTTTTTGCTCAATCCCAATGGCATTGTGTTTGGGCCAGGGGCGCAGTTGGATGTGGCGGGGTCGGTGGTGGCGACGACAGCCAGCGGCATTCAGTTTGGCACCCTGGGCAGTTTTGGGACGGAGGTGCTTGCGGTGCCCTCATCGCTGCTGACGGTGCAACCCTCGGCTCTGCTGATGAGCCAGCTGAGCGGCACGGGATCACTCGTGAATCAGTCGCAGGCGGGGTTGGCTGTTCCGGCGGGCGATCGCCTGCTCTTGTTGGCGGGCCGCATTGCGCTAGACGGCGGCAGGCTGCAAGCACCGGGAGGCCGGATAGAACTGGCGGCGATCGCCCCGGCTTTTGGTACTGCAACGGTGGCGCTGAACCCCGATGGCAGCTTGGGGATTCCCGTTGGCCTGCGCCGGGGCGATATTGAGTTATCAAATCAGGCGATCGCCGATGTCACCGGAGATGGCAGCGGCAGCCTCACCCTGACGGGGCGCACCCTTCGGCTCACCAGTGGTAGTGAGCTAATTGCCGGGGTGGCCGCAGGGCAAGCGACGCCGCCCACCTCCCCACCAGGCGACCTAGTGCTAAACGCTAGCCGCACGGTGCAACTCGACGATGCAGGCGTGTTTAACACGGTTAACCGGGGCGCTACGGGACAGGGCGGCGATGTGCTGATTCTGGCAGAGCGGGTGCAAATCACCAACGGCGGGCAGATCGACGTGGGGCTGTTTGGCACGGGCCGCAGCGGAGATGTGGGCATTTTGGCAACAGAGTTGGTGCTGCTGACGGGACGAAATGCGGAGGGGGCCACCAGCGGGATCTTTAGCGATGTGGTAGCGGGAGCCTCTGGGGAAGGGGGCACGATTGTGGTGTCGACTCAAACCCTGCGGATGAGCAATGGGGCCGCACTCAACACCTCAGTTGATGGGCAGGGTCAAGCGGGCAATTTGGTGCTGAGTGCCACCGACCATATCCGCTTAGACAATGCTCGGATCTATAGCCAGGTTGGCGAAACGGGCGTGGGGCAGGGCGGCAGCCTGATTCTAGAGGCTGGGGCGATCGCCCTCACCAATGGCGCCAGCCTCGACAGCCGCACTCTGGGCCAGGGTGACGCAGGCAATATTGTGATTGAGGGGCGATCGCTCAGTCTCCGCAACAATTCCAGTCTGAATACGTCTACAGCCGGGGTGGGAAATGCGGGGTTTGTTCAAGTGTCTGCGCCAGAGCGCATCACGCTAACCAACAGCCGCATCGTGAGTGAAGTGGAGCTAGGCGGCGTGGGCAATGGCGGGTTCATCAATCTACAGACCGGGGCGCTGCGGCTTCAGCAAACGTCGTCTGTGCAAACCACCACCGCTGGCGCAGGCGATGCTGGATTTATTAACCTAGACGCGACGGAAGACGGGGCGATCGCCGCTAGCGGCATCTTTAGCAACGTCTTGGAATCCAGTACTGGCAGCGGCGGGCTCATCACCCTCACCACGCCCCGGCTCAGCCTGCGCGACCAGAGCCAGATTTCGGCCACGGCGCTCAACGGCGAACTGGCGGGCAGCGTCTTTGTGGAAACTCAAATTCTGGGACTCGTCGATTCGGGCATCAGCGTCAGCAGCGCTGGTGAAGCGGGCATCGTGTCAGTGGATGCGGGGATCATTCAGCTGCGGAATGGGCAAATCACCGCAACCGCAGGCGATGGGCCGGGCGGCATTATTCTGCTCGATCGAGTGGAACTGCTGCGCATGGAAGAGAACAGTCTGATTTCTGCCGCTGCCACGGGCAGCGCCACGGGGGGCAGCATTTTCATCAACCGCGCCTACGACAATAATCCTCGGGGCATCGTCGTCGCCCCGGCGCAGTCTAACGGTGACATCATCGCTACTGCTGAGAGCGGTGCGGGTGGCGAAATCGATATCTTTGCGGGGCAAGTGGTGGGCTTTCAGATTCGCACCGGGCAAGCGACCGACGCGCTCCGTGCCAATCGCAGCAACGATATTAGCGCTAGCTCGGCGCAGGGGCCACAAGGCTTTGTGGTGACCGATACCATTGATGACGACCCGGTGGATGGGCTAGTAGAACTGCCCGTGACGGCGATCGACGCCACCCAGCAGGTGGTGGCAGCCTGTGGCAGCGGCAGCCGGTTTGCTGAGGGCGGCGTGGGGGAATTGGTGGTCACAGGGCGAGGCGGTGTGCCTGCCAACCCTACAGATCCCCTGGTGGGCGAGAGTCTAGAGCCGAGTCTGATTTCTCTAGAGCCCAGCCCAACAGCGGCTTCGTCGGCGCGCCCAATTCGAGAACTCGCCGCCACAATCGGTTCAGACTCCCCCGCTCTGGTGGAAGCTCAAGGCTGGGTCACGGGAGCAACGGGTGAGGTGATGCTGGTGGCAGAAGCGCCCCTTGCGTCGCCACACTGGGCGCGGGCTCAGGCGCGCGGGGTCGCGTGTTAGGGGGCTGAAAGTTATGGGCTGAGGGTTAGAGGCTTGGGATTGAAGCTTGCGGATTTGGAACGTGAGGGTTGGGAAAGAGCCCGCGAGGGAGGCAGAGACCGGGGACAGGTTGACGATTGCCTCGGGTTCTTTCTAACCCCTGTTTATTAAGGAGACCTAATGACACGGCAATGGCGGCATCGAATCATTTCCCTATTTATCGGCATGCTCGCGGTGCTGCTGGTAGGGTTGCCGGGGTGGGCTGGGTCGCATCCGGTCGCGGCAGAGCGTCCTCAAACCCTCGCTCAGCTCTCGCCAGAGCAGCAGGGGCGATCGCACTATGAGGCCGGGCAATATCAGGCGGCGATCGCCCAGTTTCAGCAAGCGTTGCGGCAGGCCGAAGCCCAGAGTGATGGCCTAACGCAGGGGATGCTTTGGGGCAATCTGGCGCTAGCGCATTATAAGCTGGGGCAGTGGGAGGAGGCGAATCGGGCGATCGCCATCAGCCTTAATATTCTGAACCAGTCCAGCGTGCGATCGCTGCCGGGGCGAGATGCGGTGCTGGCGAGTGCGCTGGAGATTGCGGGTACGGTGCAGCTTGCCCAGGGGCAGGCCGAGACGGCGCTCGACTCGTGGCAGCAAGCGGCGGCGCTGTATGAACAGCTGGGCAATCGCCCTCGGCAGATTCAGGCGTTGGTGTATCAAGCGCGGGCGCTGCGGGTGCTGGGGTTTTATCGGCGGGCGGTCAGTCTGCTGTCGCCGCTGGCGGCAGAGCTAGAGGGAGAGGAATCGCCGTTGGCAGCGGCCATCCTCAACAGTTTGGGGGATGCGTTTTATGCAAGCGGCAATCTGCGGCAGGCGCAGCAGGTGTTGCTCCAGAGTCGGGCGATCGCCCAGCGGTTGAATCTGGCCGAAGAGTTGGCGGTGGCTCATTTGCGGTTGGGGAATGTGGCCCGAGCCGAAGGCGATCGCCCCACGGCTATCCGCTATTATCTGCAAGCAATGGAGTCGCCCATTCCCCTAACGCGGCTGCAAGCCGCGCTGAATGCGCTGCGGTTGCAGGTGGCCGCTGCAGATTTTGTGGCGGCACGTGCTTTGTGGGATGAGGCGATCGCCCTGCTGGAACCGCTACCCACTAGTCGTCCTGTGGTGGAGGCGCGCACCAGTCTGGCCATTAGCCTTTTGGAGTGGCGAGCGCAGGAGGATGGAGAGACCGCTCCGACGGCGGCTGAGATTGAGGACATCTTAAACGTGGCGATTCGGCAGGCGGCTGAGTTGGGCGATCGCCGAGCAGAGTCTTCTGCGGTGGGGACCTTGGGCCAGCTCTACGAACAGCAGCAGCGCTGGGCAGATGCCGACGCCACAACCCAACGGGCGCTTCAGCTGGCCAACCGCGCAAACGCACCTGACCTGGCCTATCGCTGGCACTGGCAGTTGGGTCGCATTCTGCGGGCGCAGTGGCAAGAGACGCAAGATCCAGCGCTGCTGGCGCGGGCAACGGCTGCTTTTAGCAATGCGGTTGAGGTGCTGCAAACGATTCGCACTGACTTGATTGCCCTTAATCCTGAGGTGCAGTTTTCCTTTCAAGATAGCATTGAGCCTATTTATCGCGACTACATGAATCTGCTGATGCAGTCGCCGGAAAACGCTGCTGTCCCTGTCGCTAATTTGGAGCGGGCGCGGCAAACCATCGAAACGCTGCAGCAGGCCGAGCTAGAAAACTTCTTCCGCGAAGCCTGTTTGGATACGCAACCGGTGGCCCCGGATCAGCTGGATGCTAACGCGGCGATCGTTTACCCGATTGTGTTGAGCGATCGCCTAGAGCTGATCGTCAGCCTGCCGGGGTCAGACCTGCGCTACTACACCATTCCCGTCTCTGGCGCTGAGCTAGCGCAGCAGGCGCAGCTGTTTCGTGACGTGGTGACCAACCGCAGCCGCCCCCTTTCCTATAGTTTGCCTGCCGCGCAGCAGATGTATGACTGGCTGGTGCGCCCGGCTATGGCCGACCTGGCCCAAACGCCGGTAGAAACGCTGGTGTTCTTTTTGGATGGGGCGTTGCGGAATATTCCCGTGGCGGCGCTGCACGATGGCGATCGCTATCTGCTAGAGCGCTACCGCTTGGCGCTAACGCCAGGGCTGCAGCTGCTGCCGGCTCAGGCGAGATCTGCTCCACGCCAGCGGGTGTTGGCGGCGGGCCTAACGGAGTCACGGCAGGGCTTTAGCGCCTTGCCCAATGTGCAAACAGAACTAACGGATATTAGGTCGCAATTGCCCACCCAGGTGTTAGTCAACCAGGCGTTTACGCCTAGGGCGTTTCAGGCGGCACTGCTGGATACTTCTACGGCGATTGTTCACTTGGCAACCCACGGGCAGTTCAGCTCGAATGTGGACGATACCTATGTGCTCACTTGGAACGATCGCCTCACCATCAACGGCCTGCGCGACCTGCTGCAACGCACCACGCTCATGCGCGGAGAACCGATTGACCTGTTGGTGCTGAGCGCTTGCAAAACTGCGTCGGGCGATCGCCGTGCAACGCTTGGACTGGCAGGCATGGCGGTACGCTCCGGTGCCCGCAGCACCATTGCCTCTCTGTGGAGCATTGACGATGAAGCCACCGCCGAACTCATGGCGCAACTTTACAAAGAACTGGCGAATGACTCAGTCTCTAAATCCGAAGCTCTGCGCCGCGCTCAGCTCACGATTCTAAATAATCCCAAAAACTGGCAACATCCCTACTTTTGGGCCGGACTGGTGTTGGTGGGCGACTGGTTATAACCGCTCCTATCCGATTCGTTTCACATCTGCATCAGCGAAACTCAGCACCTAGATTCTGAGTCAAAGGCGGCATTCTGCTGTTTGCACGATTGAGAACGTCTATAACTGCCGCCAATTCTCAGTTTGGAGACAAGGAACCCGCTCAAACTCTCGTTGGTTTGCAGTGACCATGAGCAAGTTGTGTTGAAGGGCAGTCGCTGAAATCAGAACATCGTAAGCACCAATGGGCTGCCCTTGAGATTTGAGAACAGCACGGATTTGAGCAGCCTGTTCAGCTTCCAAAGTATCGAACGGCAGAATGGTAACAGAAGATAGAATGCTGGCGATCGCAGGTTCAACCTTCTGAGCACGTTGCGGGTTAAGAGCCAAACCATAACGTAATTCCATAACAGTAATTGTTGAGAGGGCGATATCTACAGGTTCGGTTTGTTTAAACCTAGCTGTAGTTCCAATTTCACCCTTGATGAAGTCACTGATGACGCATGTATCAAGGAGATAGCGCATCAGAATAGCTCTACTTCACAAGGCGCAACGAGTTCATCTCGATAGGACTCAAAAGTTGGAAAGTCAGGGTTTCCTACGTAGGACAAAATAACTTCCGACCACTGAGCAGTGGAAGCAGGTGGTGTTTGAGTCATCTGGCGCAAGGTTTGCAGAATCAGAGTTTGAAGTGGAACGTTAGATTGGGCAGCCTGACGAATCAAGTCTTTTTCCAAATCTGGTGGCAAGTCGATCGTGATTTGCATAGTATATTCTCTCAAAGGCTATCTAATCTGCCTGCTGTGTAGACTCCTGCTGAACTTGAGTAGAAAAAACATGATTTAACCATTGCCTCAATTCTTCATTGAATACACCGCTGAACATAATGCCAGTAATACTAGCTAAAATTCCGATCACAGCAAGCCAGTTTCCCCAATTAATTCCTTTTTTGGTATCGGAACTGGCAATGGCCACATTACTGTTAATTGCACCACTTGTGCCAACTGGAGCGTTAATAGGCGAATTTGGTGAGTTGGAAATGGAAATTTTATTTTCAATTTTAGGTTCATCTTCCATTTTCTTTGTTCTCTTATCTATTACGCCAAGCTGATTAGATAAATCCAAATTTGAGGGCTCTTGGCTAATTACAAGCTGAAGAAACTCTTCTGGAGTCAAAGGTTTCCAGGTTCTACGAAACATATTTTTCTCGGCATTGATTAAAGCTTTATCAAGCAAAGTGATATCTGGCATTTTTTCGATAAGGCGCTTAATTTCAGCACATGCTTCTAATGTACCAATATCACTTAGCTTATCTATTACTCGGCTTCTGAATACAGCTATTCGAGAAATTAGATTGGACTCTCCATCATGCTTAGAACTATTTCCATAAGGATACTGATACTCCAGCCAAATGTATAAATCAGCCAGCTTTTTTTCATCTAAATCTAAATGAATCCTACCTAAGTAGTTATTAATAACTGATTCAAAAACTTGGCGCCCAAGCAATGAATCTTTTTGAACCAGCGGCCAGATTAGTGGCCAGCTCCAAGAATCTAGCTTTTGAACTAATAACTTAGATGTAATCAGGGTCTTTTCACGATTATCATATGGAAATCTTAAGCAGGAATTAATCAATTCCTCAATATCTCTTGTGTAATTTGAAGCTTGCTCTAGAAGTTCTTGAATCAACTGTTCAAAAGACCTAGGCTTGAGTGAAGTGTCTCCAAGCTTGTTTGCCAGGACTGAGATTAGTTGTTCATCCCAACATTTATTAAAGTAGCTGAGTTCACATATATGAGTATCTTTTTGATTTCTCTTATCTATTATTAAGAGAAGCACCCGAATCGATTCTTCAGGAGCATTTAAATAAACATGTTTGACTATTTCTAGATGTTCTTTGTTGCCAACGGGAGCACCAACAATAGCGGGTACCCATTTTTTCCATAGTTTAACTGAGAAATTACTCAGAAAGCTTGGCTCTTTTTTTAGAATTATCTGAAAGGCTCTACAAGCCGCCAAGGATGGGCGATCAAAAGTATTAGTTCCTATCCAGTCATACTCTATATTATCTTGTTTTTGAATATACTTCTTTGCACCTTCAATGATTCTTTTTTGAGTAGCTTCATCTGCTTCTTGCCATCCAGGAAACTGAGCAATATCCAATTCAAACTCGTCGTCATAGTGCTGGCTTTCAGGTTTGAGAGTCATTTCCATATTAAGCTGCCACCATGCAGATAAATCTCCAGTTTCCAACTTATCTAAAAGTTGGAGAACTCTTTCTTTCGGTGGGGGATCTAGTAAAGGAGGCTGGTTTCTCTGTTCTTTCCTTTCTTGCCTTCTGAGGTAATCAACTCTCAATTTATTAGCTTGAACCGAATCTAGATCAATAGGAGCAAAATAGGATACAAGTTTTTCTTGTAAAATGCAATTAGTTTGGGTAGCTGTGATAACTGCACCTATTTGCTTTGCATCCTGACAGTTAAAGCTCCATTGAATCAGTTGAGACCAAACTCTTTGAATCTTTTCAGAAGTAGAATCTTGAAGCCTTTCAAGCATCCAGTAAATATCTTCTTCTGTTAAAGAACTTAATAAAAAATCTGAATCTTCTTCTGTGCAAGAGATGATTGAAACTGCTTGCTCAACTAAAGCATGCCGCTTTTCAACATCCTTCCGAAGTGACAAATCAAATTGCTCTCGCATCTTGATATCGTAAGTAAAAATACTTTGGTATTCTCTCCACTGGACTAAAGCTACTTGAGTGAAGCTTTCTGTTACACCAGGTAAATTAAAGTTTTCCCATGCTTTAAAGAGAATAGAATCTCCAAGCTTCTCAAATGGGTGTCCATAGCATCTAACACCTTGTAAAGCAATCCAATTAAGAGCAACCACCAAATCAACCGATCGAATTCTTGATGTTAACGCTAAATTAATAAACCTTTTATATGACCCGAAAAAATTTCTTTTTTTAGGGCGTGTAAGAGCGTTGAACAACTCTTCTGCTGTTAAATAATCTGACCAAAGCGCTTCCAAGGCATAGCCTTTTAGTTGATCGTTTTCATCTTCGGGAAGTCGTTCAATGGCTAGGGGTTTCAGCTTTAATCGTGTATCTGCGTCACCCATCGAACAAAGAGCTTTGACTGCGCTAGTTCTCAAATAAATCGATTGTGTTGAGTCAATGGCAAGATTTAATAATTCTTCCTGAAGGTCAGAGGTTTCACAAACTTTAGCAATATCAATCGCCACATCTCGCGCATCAGTCTGTTTGTTAGGATTACAGATATAAGGTCGTAATTGCTCAAATAATTCAGGATGCTTGAGCTTTGAGTAGTAACGGTAGTTACTCCCATCTCTATCAAATAGTTTTCCTTCTTCGTACTTTATCAATAAGTTATCTACAATTGAGGCTCTAACTTTTGCATCAGTCGGTACATCGGTGTGCAAAAGAACGTCTGGATCAGTTTTGATGATCTCTTGAAGAACATCTAATCTCATGGTAGCTAGCCATCCTGCCGTTTCATGAAGCTGAGGAATTAGTTTCTGATCCGAGTCTTTAGATGAAAAGATTAGTTCTTTTATTTGCGCTATAGGTGTTTTGTGCTGCGTCAAATACCAAGCAGCTAGAAATTCAGCATAGGTTTGGTGAGCCCATCCCATTCTATTTAATCCACGAGATGAGAACAAACCAGTATCTAGGACTTCTTTAAGTAATCCCCTAGTTATCTCAAATTGTCTTTCATTTGCTTTTTCATAGCCAACGCATAGCCTTTCAAGAAGGACATCTTCAGCAGGGACATCTCCGTAATCAACACCAGTCCATACAGCAAATCGATTAGCGAAAATTGTGACAGCAGCAATTCGAGCCGCCACAATCAGTCGTTGTTCACTATCCAAAGCACCCGTGCGGCCTGAAGCCTGACGGCTTTTGTTCACTTCTTCACAGAGAAGCTTACATCCCTTAAGATAAAATTTATGAAGTTCCTGATCTAGAGGGAATTGGCTGTCATGACGGCGGTATATATTTAACAGAAAATCCAGAGTAATCGGTTTAATAGCTAACGGTACAATATCCTTCTGATCAATTCCCTTTAGGAAATTATCAGAAGAAAAACTCTCAGCTTTCGCAGCTTGGATAACGTCTATACGGCGAAGCGGAGCTAGTTCATAAATTGCAAAGTTGGCTTCTTCCCAAATATTCTTTAGCCCCTCCTCTAAAATTGCGGGAAATGCAAACGTTCGACATGCTAAACGGAAATGAAGACGATTGATATGATTCTGATATTTTGGTTTCTGAAGCTCATCGACTAAGCCTGTTGCAATATTTGGGATACTCAAACGCCCCTCGTCAAGGCTGTCTAGGAACAAATAAAGGTGAGAGCTACTCCTCACCCAATCAGTAAAGGTTTCATCCTTAAATAGATCATCCCTTAAGTTGCTACAAGATCGGAGATTCAGACTTAATACTTGATCGGCATCAGAAATTTTTTTCTCTGTGAAGGCTCTTAGCTTGTCTAGTTCCTTAGACTTGCCAATACCTGGTTCACCTAACAAAATTAAGCACGGAATATCAGCGATCGCCTCTAAACTCACTAAATCCGGGTTATACGCCTTGCCCCATCTCTCATCTGGATCGCACAAATAACCACCATCAGCCAGGCTTATGCTGCCTGTCCGAGGGCACCAAAACCGTTTCCAGCCATAATCCTGCTTTGACATGCTTAAACAGCGATAGGGAAAAACTTTGTTTCAAGGATAACCTTGATTTAAAACTGTATGGGCTTGACTCTTGTGTCCTGTTTTCTGTGGGATTCAGTGCTGGCGCTAAGGGTCAACCTAAAGAAAGGCTATTGAGCGATCGCCCAGCAAATAAGCTGCACCAATCGCTGCCGCAGGGTGTCGAGACTTGGGCGATCGCCCGCTGAGATCAGCAACGCATTGGCTGAAGCCATCCTCCAGCCCAAAATCTCTACCCAAGGAAGAAACGTTCTTCCTGCTTTGTAGCAGGGGTTATAGATAGCCAGCGCCCCGAGCGCAGCCCCAGGGCGGGTATCAGGTTCCAGGAATAGCTGGCCGACTTATGCCGTAAAACATTCGCGTGAGAAATCTAGCTCTAGAGAGTACCCGAGTGGGTACTGCGACTAGCTCGCTGCTCAAATACGTTGGATATACGCAGACAAAACACCTAGAAAAGAAGCTAGATAGCCACTGACAAGGGTTTATTTGCGTTTTCGGTGGTTCTCTATGCTTCTCAGAACTTTGGCTTAAAAGTTCTGATTTGACCCTCTTTTCCCTATGGACTACAGGACGATATTCAAACTTTTACGGTGGCAACTCACCCCTAAAGGGCCACCAGTCTTGGCGCTTCCTGCGGCCACTCCTGAGATCAGGGCCTACCCTCCTGTGCCTAACAATTCATTAGCCTATTTATTGAGGAATGATATCCGTATGTCCGACTGTCAGCCTACCCCGCAACCGCGAGACTATGAGGCTCGCTGCACCGAGGCCGCCCATCTGCGCGATCAGCAGCGTGACGATGCGGCTAGGGAGTTCAACACGACTTCCCCCGCCATCAACTGCGACGAAGAGCGCTTTAAGCACATTGGCTTTCCAGGCTTTGCCTCGTTTACCAAGGCACTCGTCCACAAAGAAAACGGCCTGGTAGACCCCGCTGCCTGGCAGGGGCTGCTTGACGCTCTGCAAATGGGCACCCAAGAAGCTTTAGAGAAGGTGCAGCTGGGCGGTGGCGATCGCCTGTTGGCTAACCCGCTCAACGCCTATTCTTTTCAACAAATTGGCAATGACTCTAATGGGGCTCGCATGGCCGCTGCCCCCGCCTTTGGCAGTTGCAACACGGCGATCGATATGGTTGAGCGCTACTGGATGGCTCTCTGCCGCGATGTGCCCTTTGATCAGTACCCCAATAGCCCGCTGATTCGGGCCGCCTGCGATGACCTCAATGCCCTACGCTTTGACGAGCAGTTTGGCTTTGTCTGCACCCCTCAAACCCTGTTTCGCGGCCCCTACGAGGGCTGCGATGTGGGCCCTCACGTGTCTCAGTTTTTGCTGCAAGACTTTCAGTTTGGTAACCAGGTGATTCAGCAGCAGCAGCGCTATCCACACCCCGGTCTCGACTACATGACCGATCTAGACACCTGGAAACAGGTCAATAACGGGGATATCAATCCCTCCGGCTCTGATATGATTGATGGCTGCCGCTACATTATCAACCTGCGGGATGCGGGGCAGTGGGTTCACATTGACTTCCCTCACCAGGCGGGGCTGTGGGCCACCATTATTCTGCTCGGCAAAAAGGCCAAATTGTCTGAGGCAGTGCCCTACGGCAAAGGCAGAGCCATTACCAACTCCTACGCCTTTGGCAGTCTGGGCGGGCCAGATATCACCATCCAGAGCGGGCTGGCGGGGGTCTATGCCCTCAAGCATGCCTGGTTCCAAAAGTGGTGTGTGCACCGCCGCCTGCGGCCCGAGGTCTATGCTCAACGCCTAGAGCTATTCCGCCGAGGCATTTTGGGCGGTGCCCATGCAAACCCCTGCTACGACGAAAAGTTCAGCGACCTGTTTGGCGAGGGGGCTCAGGTCTGGCGGCAGACCCAGGTGCTTGATCGCATCTATGAGCACAACCGTCAGCAAAACATGGCGCAAAATCGGGGCGATCGCCAAGGCACTTGGCTGCTGCCCATGGGCTTTCCCGAGGGGTCGCCCACCCACCCCGCTTACCCCGGCGGCCACTCGGCCTTTGCGGCAGCGGCAGCCACCGTGGCCAAGGCCTACTTTGCCGATGGCCCTTTCCCCAACCCCAAGGTGCCCGTGGATGGCGGCCAACGGCTGGTCGATTACTGCGGCGACCGAGAGCTGACCATCCACGGTGAGCTGAACAAGCTGATCGCCAATGTCACTCTGTTCCGCGATGGGGCAGGTGTGCACTGGCGCACCGACGGCACCACCTCCGGCAGCAATGCTGGCGCCGATCGCCCTGGCTCGGGCATTGAAACCGGCGGCAACCTGCTGGGCGAGCGGCTGGCTATCAGCATGCTGCGCGACACCCGCCGTACCTATCGCGAAGCCGTTGGCGAGTTTGCCTTTAAGGGCATCAACGGCAACATGATTCGCTTCTAGGGACGGGTTTCTAAGCGCCTAGGTTCGATCAGCCAGTCTCGGCATCGCGAGCGATGCCGAGACTGGTTTTTTCGTGCAGTTTTATCCTCCCCTCCCTGCACTCCTTTGAGAAGGAGACAGCGCTGCCCCAAACTGCGGCTCAATGGACGCCATCGCACGGCAGCGGTAGTGGCGACCCACCCGGTGATCAGGGGTTCTAAGAGAGATATAGCCTATGCGATCGCACCATCCTCACCGGCTTTAGCACCCCGGCCATCTTCGCTAGATTGGCTATTGGGCGATCGCATAGCGAATGAGCTGCACCAATCGCTGCCGCAGCGTTTCGAGGCCGAGGCGATCGCCCGCTGAGATAAACAACGCCGTGGGATAGTCTGATTGGGCCAGTGCCAGGGTGTCACTATCCACTTGGTCAATTTTGTTGAACACCAGCAGGATGGGGCCGGGGGTGATGGGCATATCGCCCAGAATTTTCATGACTGAGCGGATTTGGCTCTCCCAAGCGGGGTGCGACAAATCCACCAGGTGAATCAGCGCGTCGGCGTCGGTCACTTCTTCTAGCGTGGCGCGGAAGGCATCCATCAGTGACGCGGGCAGCTCGTGGATAAAGCCCACCGTGTCGGTCAGCACCATCTGCACATTGTCCACGCTGTCCATATCAGCCACCGAAACGCGGCGACTCGTGGGGTCGAGGGTGGCAAACAGTTGGTCGGCGGTATAAACCTCAGCATTGGTGAGTGCATTCAGCAGCGTAGACTTGCCCGCATTGGTATAGCCCACCAGCGCTACGGTCGGCATATCATTGTGATGGCGGCGCTGCCGCAGCCGCGTGCGGTGGGCTTGCAGTTGATCGACCTCTCGCTGTAGCCGGGCAATCCGCTTTTGAATGCTGCGTCGTTCAACCTCTAGCTTGGTCTCCCCTGGCCCTCGGGTGCCAATGCCGCCGCCCAAGCGCGACATGGCCTGCCCCCGTCCGGTGAGGCGCGGCATCATATATTCCAGCTGAGCCAGCTCGACTTGGAGTTTGCCTGCCCCGGTTTGAGCCCGCTGAGCAAAGATGTCGAGAATCACCTCGGTGCGATCGACCACGCGCACGCCAATGCGCTGCTCCAGATTCCGCACTTGCATGGGCGAGAGATCTCGATCAAACACCACCAGGTTGGCTCCGAGGGTCTGCGCCATGAGCGCAATTTCTTGCACCTTTCCTTCCCCGACGACGGTTTGGGGATGGGGGCGCGATCGCTTCTGATGCATCACTTCTAGCACTTCGCCGCCAGCGGTTTCTACCAGCCGCCCCAATTCCACCATGGTGTTCTGAAAGGTTTGGGGAGAGAGTTTTTCGGTGACCATGCCCACCAGCACAACCCGGTCTTGGCTAGCGCTCACCTGCCGCGCCACATACTCGCGCTGAAATTCTTCTTCTAGCCCTTCCACCAGGTCAAGGAAATCGTGTTGGGCGATCGCCTCTAAGGCCAGCGGTGGCGAGAGCGTCCACTGCGCCTCGGGATGGGGCACCAAATGAGCCAAAAAAACCTGCTGCACATAGCCCGTTGCGCCGCCACCCCGGCGCTCAAAGCCCCCGCTAGAGGTTAAGAGCACCACCAGCGCATCCAACCGCTGCAGCGCCATGGCGGTCAGCGTCGCATCGCTCGGGAGTTCATCCTTGAGCTGAGTCGAAATGCAGCGAATGCCGCTGAGCCGCCCCTCACCGTAGCGGGGCAGATCCAATGGTGCAATCCGCGTTTGGTTAACGGTGCCCACCCCAACCCGCATCACCTGGCCGCGGCGATTGATATAGGCGCAAATGGGCTGGTTGATGTCGCTGCTGATGGCTGCTAAGCGCTGAGCGAATTCGGAACTCGTGATGCGATCGCCCGGAATGCGCTGATGGTATAGACGCTGCAGTTGCTTAAGCTGATTGGACTTCAGCCCTTGCAAGTTGCCGTAAATCGTTTCGATAGACAAGCGTAGAGTTAGTGAGATAAGTGGACAAGTCGATGTTTGTATTGTATCAGGGGCGTGGAAAGCCGGGATTGAAGCAGCGGGATTCGCCAATCCTCAACCCCTCAACCTCCCAATTGCTACACTAAAAGGCAGCGCTACTCAATTCCATTTCTGCTGAAAGGACCCCCTGAATGAACCTTGCTACCTTGCCCGATTCGCTGCTGATCACCCAACAGTTGCCGCAGTTGCACTACACAGTGACGCGCGATCGCTTTGATGAATCGTGGCGATCGCCCCTCTCTACCCTACTTGGGCTGGGGCGTGCTGCTGGGGCAGATTTCGTCGAGATCTTTCTAGAACGGGTTAACTACATCAACTGCCTGGCCGAAGACGATGCCATCACCAGCATTTCGCCCAGCCTCAGCACAGGGGCCGGGGTGCGCGTGTTCAAAGGCACGGGTGACTGCTACGTCAGCACCAATGATTTGTCGTTTAACGGGTTGAAAACAGCGCTAGAGAAGGGGCTGTCTATTTTGGGGCTGACGCTGCCCTCCCCCCAGTCCTATATTCCCGAAATCAATCTAGAGCTGCTGCGCGATTATGCCGCCGTGCGTGGCAAAGATCAGTGGTTTGATCAGTGCAGCCCCATTCGCGAGATGGGCGAAGTGCTGCTCGACGCTAACGCTCGGGTTCAGAGCAAAGCCAGTCACTTGCAGTCGCGCCGCGCCGTCTACTTCCGCGATTGGCAAGAAGTCTTGGTCGCTGCTAGCGATGGCACCTTTGCCCGCGACATTCGCCTCACCCAATCCGTGGGCTATAGCCTGCTCTGCGCGGATGGGGAGCACCGCACTTCGATCGGCAAGCGCAGCGGCAGCACCGGACAACCCGACTTCCTGCGGACGTGGAACTTTGAGTCGGACGCGGAGGAAGTGGCGGAATCTGCCGGGAAAATGCTCTATGCCGACTATGTGGAATCGGGCACCTACCCCATCGTGATGGCCAATCAGTTTGGCGGCGTCATTTTCCACGAAGCTTGCGGACACCTGCTAGAAACCACGCAGATTGAGCGCAAGACCACGCCCTTTATGGATAAAAAAGGCGAAAAGATTGCTCACGAAAATTTGACGGCGTGGGATGAGGGGCTGTCGCCCGATGCCTTTGGCACGTTGGATATGGACGATGAGGGAATGCCTACCCAACGGACGCTGCTGATTGAAAATGGCGTGTTGAAGAACTTTTTGAGCGATCGCGCGGGTTCCATTCGCACGGGGCACCCCCGCACGGGCAGCGGTCGTCGCCAAAACTACACCTATGCCGCCGCCAGCCGCATGCGCAACACCTACATTGCCCCCGGTGACTACGCAGTGGATGACCTGTTTGCTTCAATCGACAAGGGCATCTATTGCAAGAACATGGGTGGCGGCAGCGTCGGTGCAACGGGTCAGTTTAACTTTGCGGTATCCGAAGCCTATCTGATCGAAAACGGCGCAGTGACCAAGCCGCTGAAGGGCGCAACCCTGATCGGCGAGGCGGTGGAGATTATGAACAAAATCTCCATGTGTTCTCAGGATCTGGGATTGGCTGCAGGCTTCTGCGGGTCGGT
Organism: Kaiparowitsia implicata GSE-PSE-MK54-09C; assembly: GCA_019359435.1. Lineage (GTDB taxonomy): Bacteria > Cyanobacteriota > Cyanobacteriia > Elainellales > Elainellaceae > Kaiparowitsia > Kaiparowitsia implicata. The sequence continues at coordinate 6,221 of JAHHHI010000003.1, read as the reverse complement.
GAGCGGCAGCATCTACGTGACAGTGGGACAGCCCCACCTCAAGGTCGATTCCATCACGGTGGGAGGGCGATAGGGCAGACTGCTTCATGAGTCCCCTTAACCCCTACGCTCTGACCCTTCAACCCAGATTGAAACCCTCAACCTTCTTACGTCAACCTTCTAACCGAGAACCCTATGGCAATGTCGATCGATACCGTGGCAGAGCAGGCGCAGGACATCGCCGCTCGTTTGGGAATCCCCAAATACGATGTGTACGGGGCTGTGGTAGATGAAACCAGTGCCCAAGTAGACCACGGTGAACCTAAGCAGGTGAAAGCTTCTAGCCGCTCTGGCGTAACGGTGCGCGTGTGGAACGATGACGGCACCGTGGGCATTACCTCCACCTCTGATGTTGACCCGCTGGGTCTAGAAATGGCGCTGAAAACCGCCTACGATGCCAGCTTGTTTGGCGCAAAAGAAAATATCCCCGGCTTCAGCCCAGAAGCCACTGCGCCCATCGACCACACGCCTCACGACAAAGCCCCTCAGGCTCCCGTGGCGGAGCTGATTGAGCGATTAGCCGCCGCAGAAAGCACGTTGATGAAGGCGCATCCGGCGATCGCCGCTGTACCTTACAATGGCATGGCTCAGCGCCACATCGACCGCTTCTATCTCAACAGCGAGGGCGCTCGCCGCCAAGAGGGGCACTCTGTCGCCTCAATTTATCTCTATAGCAAAACGGAACAAGAGGGCAAAAAGCCCCGCAGTGCTGGTGCATTTAGGGTGAGCCGAGGCTTGAGCGAGCTGGATATCGACGGCTGTGTGGCGGAAACGGCGGAAAAGACGATCAGCCATCTCGGCTATCAAAAGGTCAAGTCTGGGAAATATCCGGTCGTGTTTTCGCCAGATGCGTTTTTGAGCTTGGTGGGGGCGTTCTCCAATCTGTTTAATGCTCAGAACGTGCTGGATAAGCAAAGCCTCTCGACGGCTGAGTCGATTGGACAGGCGATCGCCTCTCCCCTCCTTAGCCTCTGCGACGACGCACTGCATCCAGAAAACGTCGGCGGCGAAAGCTTCGACGGAGAAGGGACACCCACTCGCCGCCTCACGCTGATTGACCAGGGTGTACTGGCTAACTTTATGCACAGCGCTGGCACGGCGCAGCGGCTAGGGGCACAGCCAACGGGTCATGCCAATATCGGGGCAAAGGTGAGTGTGGGTCGCCACTTCTTACATGCGTTTTCTGGTGCGCCTGCCGAGCGCGAGTATTCCCTAGACAATGCAGACGGCGTGATTTTCATCGATGATTTGCAGGCGCTGCATGCTGGGGTTCAGTCGCTTCAGGGATCGTTTTCGCTGCCGTTTGATGGCTGGCTGATCGAGAATGGCAAGCGCATCAGCATCGAATCTGCCACTGTGGCTGGCGACATCCTCAAGGTGCTGCAATCGATTCTGTATGTGGAAAAGGAACTGGAACTGGTAGGCGGCGGAATTGCTCCGCGCGTCTGGGTTGATGCGCTGTCGATTACGGGTGAGTAGGCGGCTGAAAAGGGTGGGGCTTTGGCGTACAGTAATGTAAAGGGATGTTAAGCAGTGAGCTGGATTATTGATCCGGGGTACTGCTTTCACTCCTTGCGTTCGCCTCATTCATTCTTTGATTCCGACTATGCTGACTATTTCGCGTCGTTCTGTGTCTCGGGCTGCTTCTATGGCCCAAATTTTGCGAGTTGTGGGGGCGATCGCCCTAATTCTGGCGCTTTGGCTGGCGCAACCGCTGGGGGCGATCGCCCTAGGGGGTGAGCAGCCCGCGATTGGGCAGCCTGCACCGGCCTTTACGCTGCCGTCTAACAGCGGCGACGGCGAAGTTGCCTTGGATGACTATCGTGGGCAGTGGGTTGTAGTGTATTTCTATCCCAAGGATTTCACCTCGGGCTGCACCCTAGAAGCGCGGCGGTTTCAGCAAGATTTGCCCGAGTATCAGCAGCGCCACACTCAGGTTTTAGGAATCAGCGTGGATGATGTCGATTCCCATGCGGAGTTCTGCGATTCTGAAGGGCTGAAGTTTCCGCTTTTGGCGGATACAAGCGGAGCCACAAGCAAGGCCTATGGCTCTTGGCTGGGCAACCGCTCCCTGCGCCATACCTACATCGTTGATTCTGAGGGCACGATGCGAGCGCGGTTTCTGGGGGTGAATCCCCTATTCCACAGCGCTGAGGTGCTGGCCCTGCTGGATGAGTTGCAGTAGGGTTTAGGAGTTAGGAGATTTCTCGAAAAGACCGTCCCCGCCTTAGGCGAGTACCTCTCTTTAAGGGGGCACCTATCTACGGATCACCAATCCAGCACGTGCGACAAAGCTGAATGAGACAAGGCTGAAGGAGATTGCCTGACGTTCCTTCAGCCTTTTTTTAGTGGAACGGTGTCTGCTGGACTAATCTACACCGACGGGTACATGTGGGTCGTGGAGACGAGGCTGGTCAAGTCTACGGCTTCGACGTGGGGGGTAAACCCGAGCCATTGGGTAGAGAGGGTGGCAAAGGTGTGGGGGTCGCCGCTAACGCAGAAGCGGGTGGGGTTGGCGGGGCGATCGCCCTTTAATCCCAGCATTTCTAGCTCTTGGGCGGCAGCCACCACCACATGCTGCGCCGGATTGACAAGCGCCACAGAGGATGGCAGCAGTTGCCGCAAGACTGGCTCTAGGTGTGGGTAGTGGGTGCAGCCATAGACCAGGGTGTCGATGTTATGCGCTAGCAACGGCGCGAGGTATTGCTGGGCGATCGCCCGCGTGTAGGGGTCTGCCAGCCGATTTTGCTCAATCAGCGGCACAAACTGAGGACACCCCATTTCCCACACGGCAACTGTGGCGTCAATCTCTTGAATGGCGCGGCGATAGGCACCACTTTTGGCGGTGGCCGGGGTGGCAATGACACCAATCCGTCGCCCTTGGCGCACGGCTGCTTGGGCTCCTGGCAAAATGACGCCCAGAATCGGCAGATCAAACTCACAGCGCACAATATCGAGCGCTAGAGCAGAACTGGTGTTGCACGCCATGATCACCATCTTGACGCCCTGCTGCCCAAACCACGTGAGAATCTCGCGTACGTATTGCAGAATCTCAGCCGGGGTGCGATCGCCATAGGGCAGCCGCGCCGTATCCCCAAAATAAATCAGCGGCTCTTGTGGCAGTTGGCGATAAAGCTCTTGCAGCACCGTTAGCCCGCCCACTCCGCTATCAAATACGCCAATGCAGGTGGGGGAAGAAATGTGGGGCACGGGTGAGAAGGCATCCGACAATGAGTCGGGCAGTGACTCAGGCAGTGACTCAGGCAGTGACTCAGGCAGAGCTGGGGAGGAGCCGGGGGCATCGGCAGGGGAATGTTGGGTGTTCCTCTGATGGGACGAGGGATCTCCATTGGTGGCGTAATAATTGGGCACAGTAGGCAGCATTTACGGTAAGGGTGGTAAACAGTCCTAAGACGGCATAGCCGTAGGGATAGACATGGGGAAAAGGGGCCGTATCTATGCCCCTTTTCACTACTTTTGGCAACACTGCTTTTAGCAACCTGCGGTCTAGCATCCCCAAAATGCACGCGTCGGTGTCAGCGCCACGCGAACCCAATCTTTTTCCCTCTAGTTTTGGGGAATTGGGGTAAGGACTTAAGGGGGCGATCGCCCAGCATCGCCTAGGGTTCACATTGCCTAGGGCCTAATTGGCTAAGGTTCAACCGTCTTCTAAGCCTAAGCAGGGTTCCTTCAGCAAGATTATGTCAGGTATCGCAAATCTTACCGAAATTTTCAATAGGTGGGTGGCCACTATTTAAACCCGTTAACCCGTCAACCCCACAATTGATATCCCCAACCTTAAACCAGACTTTAAAGCCAGGCTCAAATCCATTCGCGGGTTTGGGAATCTTTAGCAACGGGGGGCAGGACGTAACTGGAGGAGGCAGAGCTACTTTTCGCCGCTTGGCACGGTGGAAGAAATGGGGGACGATGGGCGATCGCCCCTTGCATAAGAGCCAAGGCCCACACCTGCTTCCATCGAATCAGAGCCTGAGAGGTCGCAACCATTAGCAGTACCGCAATAACGCGCAACGCTCATTGTCGCGCACTCAGGCCAAAGTCAAGCAACAGGTCTAGGTGGGAGGCTGATTTTACGACAGGCGCCATCGCTCCCTTATCGTTTAAGGGTAAAATTCCAATAGCAAATCGATAGTTTGAGCAGTTTTACATCAGGGCTACAAAATTATGATCCATGCCTGGATAAGCTTTATTCATCAGTAATTGATTCAGTAAACGGCATGAGCAGGGTTTAGGCTCATACTGTAACTTTGTCAACGTAAAACCTACTTGGGATATGCCAGAGATGAACACTGTGCTGATTGTTAATCCCACCTCTGGCCCAGACGAAAATTCTCAGCTGTTGCCTGACCTGACTCATGCGTTACAGATTCAAGGTATCTACGCTGAGGTCTGCACAACAACACCCGATGAAGATGGTTCAGGGTTGGCCGCTGCTGCTGCAAAGGCAGGAGCTAGCTTGGTGATTGTGGCAGGGGGTGACGGCACGATTGAAGCGGTCGCCCATGGCTTAGTGCATAGCCAAACGGCGCTAGGCATTATTCCTTTAGGAACCCGTAATAATATTGCCGCCAGTCTGGATATTCCAACTGATATGGCTCAAGCTGTTCAGGTGGTGGCTGAGGGCGATCGCACCCAGTTTGATATGGGCAAGGCAAACAATCATTACTTTATGGAAGTGGTGGGTATAGGGCTAGAAGCCTCACTATTTCCCCATGGAGATGAAGTTAAAGAAGGCATCAAAAGCAATTACCTGCGTGCCCTCAGAAATATGTTTCTGGGTATTAAAACGTTTTTGCAATTTAGACAGCACCGCCTGGTTTTACGCTTTGACGGCAGAAAGCTGCGACGGCTGCGGGCATTGCAGGTCAATATTTGCAATAGCCCTCGTTACGGCGTTGAGTTTGCCTTAGCTCCTGAAGCAAAGATGGACGATGGCAAGCTCGATCTGATTTATATTGAAAAACCGTCCAAGTGGGATCATCTGCGCCATTTTTTTGCAGCGATGCGGGGCAACCAGTTGCTCCATAATCGGCTCAAAATGTATCAAACTGCTGCGGTCGAGGTAAGAAGCTACCCGCCCTTAGAGGTGCATGCTGATGGAGAGTCGATAGGGACTACGCCAGTGGTGGTTGAGGTGATTCCTCACGCCATTTGGATTTGTGTACCCACGCCGGAGCTTCTGGCAACGTTTGATGAGGCAACCGGCACCACTGAGCCAGCACAGGACGCTAAAACCTCTAACAAAATGCCCTTTTCTCAACGCTGATGGGATTACAAATGCCCATCTAGTACAGGTTAAAGCCCACCAATCTGGATCAACCCTTCTAGGCACGCCACTAGCCAGATACCCCCTGCCACCCATCCGCTCAACACATCGGTTGGCCAATGCATGCCTAAATACACTCGGCTAAATCCCACGGCTAGAGTTAAGATCGCTGCCAATGTGGCAGTAATGCCCAACGGAATACTAAGACAGTTGGTTAGGTTTGCAGCTAAAAGGCCGTAGAAGGAAATTGCACTCATGGAATGGCCGCTGGGGTAGCTGTAGTCCATTGGGCGCTTAGACGAGGCCCACAGATCGGGCCGCTCGCGTCGAAAGAAGGATTTAAAGATGCCATTCAGCAGCCATGAACCGCTGAGCCCAATGGCTAAAACAAAGGCGGCGATCGCCTCGTTGTAGTAAATCAAAATTCCCCCAACCACAACAAGAAGGGGGATCGTCACCTCGCCCTGCGCCATCCAGGTTATCGCCGTCATGCATCGATCGAGGATCGGGTTTGCCCACTCTTTGAGTGTCAATAGGCATGCCTCTTCAATGGGGCGCAGCCAGTCTAAGAAAAGGAATCGGGCGAGGAAGGCACCCGCTGCTAACACAAGCGCGCCCGCTAGAAGCCCCGCCAATAGATAAGGCATAACGGCAACGAGAGACTGGAACAACCAGTAAACGCGGGGGCTAATCTCTGCCATTGACAAACTCCTAAAATGGCTAATTCTAATTAGGGGATGGCTAATTAGGCGTCGATTCTATTGTATGTTAGACCTGTTGGGGAATAAGGAGATATCTGAGAAGATAAGGACGATGTGTATTGACTAGGGCCGTGCTCAACATCGACCGTGTGCTCCGCCAAGACCGCTTGCTGCGGGCGTTAACGGGTTTGAAC
>JAHHHI010000002.1 GCA_019359435.1 Kaiparowitsia implicata GSE-PSE-MK54-09C | reverse complement strand
AGAAGATTTGGGTCAGGTCGAGGCGCGCTAGACTCAAAGACATGGCTGAGGTGCTTAGAATTCAATACTTTGAGCGTAACCCTCAGCCTTCCTTTCGGCACTCTGATCCTTGTCGAACTCACGTTAACCTGAGTTCGGGATAAGCTCGAACCCTTAATGTGCCGTGCGCGACGCGCACGGCACATTAAGGGTTTTGGGGCATCGCGCGTCGCGCGATGCCCCAAAACCCTCTTAACCTGAACTGACGCAATTTAATGTCTCACTTCAAGCTTAGGACGCTAAACTAGCCCTCTCTCAACGTTCAAGTCATGAGCCTGCAAATCGGGAGAGTTATTGAGCTCGAGAACCACCGTTACGGGGCGATCGCCTATGCTCCGGCCTCCCCAGTTACGCCACGGGCAATGAAAAGCGAAAGGTGCTGCCCACGCCCACCTGACTATCCGCCTCAATCTGGCCGCCTTGAAGCTCCACCAAGCGGCGTGAAATCGCCAGTCCAATTCCCGTTCCGCCCGAGTGGTGATGGCGAGCACGATCCGATCGCCAAAATCGCTCAAAGATATGGGGCAGATCCTCAGGCTTAATGCCAGTGCCCGTATCCGAGACAGACACCCAGACCCACTGCCCCCGTTGGGTTGCTTGTACGCAGATTTCCCCCTCGGCAGTATGGCGCAACGCATTGATGATCAGGTTCAGCAAAATCTGCTCAACCCGCCCGGCATCGGCGCGCACCAGCGGCAAATCGGGGGCGTGCTTCACATATACGATCAGAGAATCGTGATGCAGCAATTGTTCGCTAAATCGCTGCACAATAGCGCCCAGTAGGGGTGGCAGCGAAATGGACTGAGTATTGATCGGCAGGTAACCCGCCTCGATTTTAGACAGCTCCTGTAAATCGTTAACCAACCGACGCATGCGCTTTGCCTCTGTTGCCAAGAGGTAATAAACCTCAGGCGAAGGCTGAATGGTGTTGTCTGCGAGGCCTTCTAGATAGCCTTCAACCACTGTCAGTGGGGTTCGCAGTTCGTGCGTGAGATCGGTGATAATCTCTCTCCGCTGCAGTTCCATGCCCTCTAGGTCAGAGGCCATGCGGTTGAAGCTGTCCGCCAGTTGGTTAAACTCTGGGATATGGCTGGGGGGTACGCGCTCTGCCAGGTCTCCAGCGGCAAACTTTTTGGTGGTTTCTTCTAGCTCAATCAGCGGCTGCATGATACGCCGCGCCAATAGAAAGCTCAACCCGCCCGCCGCAGATCCGCCCGCAATCACCGACCACACTGCCCCTTGCCCCCACGCCGACTTAAACCCAGAGACTAACTCCTTGCGCAGGGTTTCGACGCTGAAGTCACCATCGTCGAGCGTTTCGAGAAATCCTACAAAAAACCGAGGGGAGGAGTAGCGGCTGATGGCAGTCAGCATCAACATTCCCACCAGCATCACCGCCATATGGGAAAGAAACAGGCGCGATCGCAGCCCGAGTTTTGCCATGCTTTAATTGCCGCGATAGGTGCGGGCAGAAATCCCCTGCTGTTGCAGCTCTCGGACTAGTGATTCAGCACTAGCAGCACTGCTGAAGGCACCAAACTGCACCACTGCCCCACTCGATAGATTGCGGACATAGGCATCGGGCACCACCTCTCTCGCTGTATTGAGGGAGCGATCGCCCACATAGTCGGCCACAACATAGATGTAGCTAGATGCAGCAGCCGTTGAAGACGGCGCCGGTGCAACAGACGGTATCGACGACGGTACAGGCAGGGCCGCTTGCGGAGCGGGGGCCGTAGGCGCGACGACTGCTGGGCTAGGTGCGGGCTGAGACTCAACCTGGGCTTCACGCGGACGGGGAATTTCGACGGGAGGAGAACTGGGTTGGGGCGCAGGGCTGGCTGCAGCTTCAGGCGCAGTGCTAGACGCACTGCGGGCTCCACTGCGCTCAGACGCGAGCTGCTGCACGGTAGAGAGTTCGGCCTCGGTGCCAATGCGGCTGCGGGTTTGGGAGGCATCATCCGCCGCTGCAGAACCCTCAACCTCAACCTCGGCAGGTGCTTCTAAATCTGCAAACTCGGATTGGCGAGGGCGATCGCCCTGCTCCAGTGTGCTCAGACTACCCAGATCGACTTGGCGAAACTCTTGGGCAGAGAGATCTGGCCCTTCCACACCACTGGGGCGCGATCGCCCCTGGAGGGAACGGGTCGGAGCAGGTGGAACAGCGTCTGTCGGAGCAGCGGTCTCGGGCGATCGACCTGTCGTCAACTGCCGAAAATTAGCCGGGTTCATCAGCAAATAGCCAAAGGTGATGCTCGACAGCAGCAGCAACAGCATCGACCCCAAGCCCAACGGCGTAAACACCGTAGACATGACACCCGCCTGCTCGCGCCGGGGTGATGATGGCTCATCGTCTAAGCTGCGGAGAAGTTGCTCCGTCGATTCTAGATAATCGCTTGGGTCATCCTCATCCAGCGCTAGCCCTCGCGACCGTTGCGTTGCGCTCTCGGCTTGTGGCCCATAGCCCTGCACTGCAATCGGAGGAGGGGCGATCGCCCCTTGTGCCACAGGCATAGTCGGCAGTTGCAGCGTCGCTTGCGACTTTTCTAGCTTGAGCCGGGGCGGTTGCATACTCGCCGCCGCTAGCGATGCATCAACCGACCCTTGCTGCTGCAACTGCGCCAGCTTTTGAGCCCGACGATACCGCACTAACTCGTCATCTAGCTTGGTATCTAGACACCCCAGCGTGGCCCGCAGCTTGGGATGAACCATAGAAGAAAGGGCAGCCTCTGGCTCAGCAATCATCCGGCGGCGCATGGTCAAAAACTCCTTCAACCAGTGAGGGTCTAAAAACGAGAGACTGTAACGCGTGGCATACTCTAGCGATAGCATTCAGACAGAAGTGGCGTAAAGTGTCGTCTCGATGCTGCACGCTATTCTTTGAATCCGTCCAGTTAAACTAACTCAGTCCAATGACACTGTCTGCTTGAATCTTCTAACCGATTAAACTATTTGACCCCAGCGGCAAGAGCCACCATTTCAACGTGCTGATAGCTCAACCCTGCTGGCTCGCACGTGGGTAAAAAAGCATGCACGACATTGACTGCTAATGATAGCAAGGGATTATCGCAATGCACGCTATTTTAAAAAATTGCTTTACCAACGTGCTCAGTCGGGGCGTTAAATTAGCGTTAGACACGTCAGAATAGAGAGCAGCCTCCATCGCAGTGTTGAGTTCCCATGACCTTTGATTCTCTGCCGCGTCTTATTGGGGCGATCGAAACCCAAGACAGCTGGCTCACCCGTCGCCAATTTCAGCAGCTGCAAGCCTGCTGGCAACGCATTGTTGGGACGGCGGTAGCGGCACAAACTCGCCCCATGGGGATTCAGCGCCAAGTGCTCAGCGTCAGCACCTCTAGTTCGGGCTGGGCCCAAAACTTAATGTTTGAGCGAGTGCGCATCTTAGAAAAGCTCAACGCTGAGCTATCCCTGAACCTAACAGACATTCGCTTTTCTACAGCCCAATGGCACACCAAGCCACGCCACACCACAGGGGAGCCGCTATCTGACTCGGCACGAGTATGGCGCAACCACCCGAGCCAGTGCGACGCTGCCCCCTACACCCACCTGCCCCAGGCCCGCGCCACTACCCCAGACACCGCCTTCCAGCAGTGGGCCCAGGCTGTGCAGCAGCAGGCGCAGCATTTGCCACTTTGCCCCCGCTGTCAATGCCATTGCCCGCCCGGCGAGCTAGAGCGCTGGTCAGTCTGTGGGCTGTGTGCGGCAGTCGCGTGGTCTACGACAACGCCCTCTTCACCCATGCCTCCCAACGGTTCTGCCGATTAGGGCACGCTTCATTTTACAAGTGGGTAGGTTCGTTCTACGACCTCAGGTTGGATCAACCGTCAGTTTGGCAAATGCCTAAGACCTTGCGGCCCGCGTCGCAGATAACATGACTTTAGCGTTGTATTAGCTCCGTGTTGCGGGGCCGATACAACGCTGTCGAGCTTGCGTTGGGTTAAAAGAGTTTTAGGACGCCGTGCGACGCGCGGTGCTCTACAGTCTTGGATACGCGCACGGCTTAGGTAGGGTTCGAACTTGACCCAACCTGAGGTTTCTACAGTATTCGGCCAGAGGCAGCGCGGCGCTGATAGCGCCCCATCCCGGCTTGCCCCAGCCACTCGTCACCATTCACGATCATCTGCCCCCGCAGAAAGACTTTAGCCACCTTGCCCAAGAGGTGAAAGCCCTCATAGAGGGTATAGTCCACGAGAGAGTGGTGGGTGCTGGCGCTGAGGGTTTGGGGTTGATTTGGATCAAAAAGAACGAGATCGGCATCACTGCCCACGGCGATCGCCCCCTTCCGGGGAAACATCCCAAACATTTTGGCTGGAGCCGTCGACGTTAGCTGCACAAAGCGGTTAAGGGTGAGACGGCCTTGGTTGACTCCGCCATCAAACAGCAGCGGCAGGCGAAACTCTACCCCCGGCGCACCATTTGGGATTCGCTCAAAATTGCCAAGGCCCATTTGCTTTGACTTGTTTAACCCATGGGGATTCTCGTTAAAACAGAAGGGACAGTGATCGGTCGAAACAATCTGCAAATCATCAAATCGCAGCCCGCGCCATAACGCATGCTGGCACTCATGCTCGCGCAGTGGCGGGGTCATCACATACTTAGCGGCTTCAAACCCTGGGCGATCGTAGTCTTCAATCGACAAAAATAGATAATGGGGACAGGTTTCGGCAAACGCAGGAATGCCGCGATCGCGCGCTTCTACAACCGAATCCAGGGCCTCTTTAGCCGACAGATGAACCATATACACCGGCACTTCCGCCAGTTCAGCTAGGCGAATCGCGCGGTGCGTCGCTTCGGCTTCCATAATGCGGGGGCGGGTGAGGGCATGAAATTTGGGTGAGGTGTTGCCTTGGGCTAGCGCCTCTTCGATCAACACCTGAATCACCTCACCATTCTCAGCGTGGAGGTTGATCATGCCGCCGTGGGCTCCCACGGCCCGCATCGAGCGAAAGATGTCGCCATCGCTCACCATCAGCACGCCAGGGTAAGCCATAAACATTTTGAAGCTCGACACCCCGTCAGCATTGATTAAATCTGGCAGTTCCGACAACGAGCCAGGGTTGATATCTGTCAAGATGACATGAAAGCCAAAATCAACACAGGCTTGCGGTTCTGCTAGCGCCAGCCGCTGATCTAAGGCGTGTTTGGGACTTTGTCCATGCCCTTGCAGGGCAAAGTCAAGAATGGTGGTGGTTCCCCCAAACGCGGCAGCGCGAGTTCCGGTTTCGTAGGTGTCTACTGTTTGGGCATCACCCAGGTCAAATTCCATATGGGTGTGGACGTCGATGCCGCCCGGCAGCACGAGCAAGCCGCTTGCATCATGCACCTGCATGGTAGGCGATGGGTCAATGTGGCGGGCGATCGCCTCTATCTGTCCGTCTCGCACCAGCAGATCGGCCACATAGTCATCCACCGCTGTGACAATGCGTCCATTCTGAATCAATACATCATCTGTCATGCTGCCCCCTCATTGGCCTGTGCTGTCTGCAATTAAACGCCGACTTTCCCGATTCATCCTAGGTAACAGGGGGGATGTTCACAATACTTTTTCTAGAGCGCAATATCTCCACAAGAATCGATATGCTCAAGCTCAACAATCCAGCACACGGCATCGGACTGCAGGAAGTGGCTGCGCTCGAAGCATGCGTAGCCTAGCAGCCTACACAGGAGCGCTTTTAATTGAGAAAATTTGCCAAGCGGTGTTAACGCTGCGGCGGGAAGAAGACCACCGGATGCCAGCTGCGCCGCAGCACCTCGCCCGTAAAGCTAGGAACTGATAGCTCAATCAACTTGCCCATCGAGCGAGAAGATAGGGCGATCGCACTAATGTCATAGTCCACCGCCACGTCTAAGATCTCATTAATGGCATTGCCGGTTAGAACCTTGCCTTCTGCTTCTAGCCCTAGTGCTTCTAGCTCTGGGACTACTTTAGCCAAGGCTTGCTGAGCCGTCTTCATTTCACTTTCTTGCAGACTGGCGTTGCGTCGGGCCACTTCAACAACCCAGCACAGCAAACATTGCTTCAACGACGAATCGGGACTGTTCCCAACCTGCTGCTTAATCCGATCGACAATGTAGCGAGCCGTATCACTGCCATCAAACGGCACCAGTAAATAACGAAACAGGTGACGACACCGCAACGACAGCTCTTCAACCGTATAAGCAGACACAAGCTGCGGTCGCACAATCAACACCGGCACGGATACTCTCTGGCATAGCCCAACCGTGGTGCTACCAAATACTTTTTCGTTGAGCAAGCTGCGGCTGGGTGTGCCCAGAATCACTACATCGGCTTTATGCCGCTTCACCATTGCCAGGATGTGGTCTTCAGGCTTGCCCCAGTCCACCTCAATATGAACTTCTGCGCCCTCTGGCACGTTCTTCATTGCCGCCGAGAAGCGATCGCGCACATGCTCTAACCGCTCAGAGCTAGCACGGGGCATGACATCTCTGGTGATCGGCACCGTGCTCACAAACACCAGCTTGTTCAACCCACCCGCCACTAAACTGGGAACAAAATTCACCAGGCGGTGTAGGCCATCCGAAAAATCGGTGCAAATCAGCGCGCTATGAAACATAAACCTTAGCGATGGGTAACGAATTGACGAGGGCTTGGTGCCTGCTTCCACAACCCTAACATTTCTCTTCTCAGAACCCATACTTTGCACATATCAGCAAACGTTATAAGCATTCGCTGCGTGCCATGCGTTTCTTACAACTCAATTTTGCTAGTTGATTCTTTTATCAAAGCTCATCTGGCTGAGAGCGGTCTAACACGTTAGGCCTAGACGTTAGATGCCTCACTGCCCATTACTCAACATTGGCTCAAAATCGTATGGAAGGAGTCACATCGAGCAGACGCCCCAGGCATCCCCAGCTTTATCCTGCATGAGAAAGAAGCAAGAGAGGGAGGTCGCCAACTGCGACATGGGTGCCCTTAGAGGCCAGGGCCTGATTCAATGCCCCACTGGTGCTTGAGAAAATGCTGATACATGGTCTCTTTCAGCATCATTTGCTCGTAGAGCTTTACCAAAAAGTGCTGAGCCTGTTCCCGACTCATATGCTCTACCTGTGTCTCAAACGAGCGCAGACTAAATTGCTGCTCCAGGGTTAGATCCATTTGCTGATCCATAACGGACTCCTTGGTTTCGTGGTTTTGGCCTTACTGACTCAACAGGGGCAGAAGCAACCTCTACGCAAGGTGATTCTTTCTCTACTGAGTGTGATGTGAGCCTGATGTCGGCTGTCTAGCTTGCGAGTTCCCCACAGGGTGCCGCAACCTAAATCACCTCTACCTGAATATTACAAAAGATAACAATCATTTGACAAAGTTGCCCACCCCCTAAAGTGTACTTCTTTAGATGAAAGCGATTGGCCAGACTCTATAAACCATGCAAGAAGGGTATACGACCCTGTACTGATGAAGGTTTGAGGCCAATTAAAGACTCACCCTCAGAAGTAGAGCTGCACCAATTACTAAGCATGAGCAATTATGCTCACTGCTCAGGTTGTAGGTAGTTTTAACAATTTAAGAAATATGAAAATGTTCGAGATAAACATATAATCTGCTTGACAAAGGAGCAATCGCCCATTCCATTGCGCCCACTCAGGTTTTGCAGCATTATGAAAAATGCAGTCGAGGATGTAAAGAATCCTTCAGTTTTCTGAGACGGCATCACTCTTTAGCCGCTGTGCTGTGGCGCGACGGCTAAAAAGTCCTTTTATCACAAGGGTTGTAAGTCGTATTTGCGTCAATTTACGCGTTCTGCCAAATGCTCAGCTGTTGCTAGTTCGACCGTAGTCCACCGGCGTCCAACTGCTGTTGGACGCCCAGAGACGCCAGTGTTCGATGATTAGACCACTGTTCATAGTTTCGTAGCCCTGGTGTTGTGGTGTACCAGCCGCATTAAACATCGAGGCAGAGGCAGGTTTAAAGAGGCAGAGGCAGGTTTAAAGCTGCAAAGCCAACTACGCGTTGAATGAATTCTGGGACATATTAGGTTCTGCAACCATAATCACCACAGTGATATTGTCTCGTCCTCCATTCTCCCGCGCGGCGTTCACCAAGGCCGCCGCCGCCTTATCACAGGCACGAATTGTCTTTAGATGCATCGCAATGAGATGATCTGACAGTTCCTCAGTTAGGCCGTCGCTGCATAGCAGCAGGCGATCGCTCGGTCGCACGTCCACGGCTTGCACATCAATGTGGCGCACATCTTCACGTCCCAAGCACTTTGAAAGAATATGCCGCCAGGGATGCACCCGCGCCTGATCCGTCGTCAAATCCCCAACCTTAATCGCTCGTGCAACCCAAGTATGGTCTTCCGTAATTTGATCTAACGTGGCTCCGCGCAAGCGATAAAGTCGAGAATCCCCAATATGGGCGCACCAGTACTCTTCATTGCGACAAATGACGGCTACAGCAGTCGTCCCCATATCAGAACGTTCGGGATGCGTTGCCTGGTCTTGCAGAATTGCTTGATTAGCGCCGAGCAGCGCTTGCTCTAGTAGCTCTGACGAGACCTGATCGGTGGCCCAGTGGTCTTCCAAATAGGTGCAAATGGTCTGCGTGGCGATGCGGCTTGCCTCTTGCCCACCTGCATGCCCGCCCATACCATCCGCCACGACAAAAAACCGACCCGCTGGGTCGATGTGGAAGTTATCTTGATTTACAGAACGGATAAGTCCCGGATCGGTCAGACCCGAGAAAAGGCATTTCATAGCGTCACAATGGGAGAAAGCGAAAGGTCTCGTCGTGAATTCTGGTCGCTAGTGTAGTGTGCCCTCAGCAACCTTTGATATTAATTGGCTGAACGCAATCTCAACTAAATCTTGACTAAATTGAAGCTAACGATGCACCCATAGTACCCGTAGTTCAGACATCCTCATGCCTAGCGTGTAGCGAGACGGATGATTAAAACATACGGTCGGCACGGTCGATTTTGATCATCAGACGCACCCATGCAATTAGGGCGATCGCCGCCATCGCCGCCACAATGGCCGCTAGCCATACTAAATTATTGACCACCAAAATCGTTGCAGAAAGGGAGAAGGCTCCTGCAAACAACGCATAATGTGACCCCATATTAATGCTACTCAGTCGCCGCAGCGCTCGATCGGTTTCTTGCGATCGCACCCGCACTCGCACATCACCCCGCTCCAGCTTCTCCAGCGTATCTTCGAGGCGACGGGGTAGACCCAAAGCCGAGCTGCCAACCTGCGCGGCCTGCCGACTAATCTCGCTCAAAAATGTATTGGTGTCGCTGCTGTTTCCATTTGCCATAATCTGCATCGCAAAGGGTTTTGCGGCCTCCATAAAATTAAATTCTGGATCCAGCCCCTTTCCTACCCCTTCCAGAGTAGAAAATGCCCGCATCACAAACGTAAACGTAGCCGGAAACCGAAATGGCTGGTCGTATGCAATCTCATAGAGATCATCACTGATTTCTGTCACCGATTGCGATTCAAACGGCTGATCCATCAGATTATCCAGAATATACTGGATTGAACGACGCACTGGCCCCATATCAGGCGTCTCTGTCAGCGCACCCAGCTCAACGAGAGAGGCCACGACCCGATCTGCATCTCGCTGGGCAATGCCAAAAAAGGTATTCATCAACCGCTCGCGGGTAGCAGGCTGCACCTGTCCCATCATGCCAAAGTCGTAGAAAATCAGTGAGCCGTTTAAGCTCACCGCAATGTTACCCGGATGCGGATCGGCATGGAAAAACCCGTTATTCAGAAGCTGATGCAGGTAGGCCTTTGCCCCCAACTGAGCCAGCAGCTTGCGATCAAGCCCCGCCGCCTCTAGCGCCTCATAGTGGCTGATCTTAATCCCCGGCATGTATTCCAGAGTGAGCGTTCGGGGGCTGCTGTAGCGCCAATAAACCCGTGGCACCTGCACCCACTCTTGATCCCGAAAATTACGTCGAAAGGTATCTGCGTTCCGCCCTTCATTGAGATAGTCAATCTCCTCCCAGAGAATGCGACAGCACTCGTCATAAATGCCCAACCAATCACGCCCTCGCCCCCAACTGGGATGGCGTTGAAAATAGCCAGCAATACCTTTAAGAATTGCCAAATCAATTTCAAACAGGCGTTTTAAGCCAGGGCGCTGCACCTTAACAACAACCTCTTCCCCAGAATGCAACTGAGCCCGGTGCACCTGACCTAGGCTAGCAGCAGCAAGGGGGATTGGATCAAAGCTGAGGTATAGTTCCGGGATTGACTTACCCAGATCCCGCTGAATAATGGCCTCTACCTGTTCATAGCTGAACGCAGGCACCTTATCCTGAAGCTTCGACAACTCCTCTACAAACTCACTGGGGAATAAATCTGCACGTGTCGAAAATAGCTGACCCACCTTAATAAAAGTTGGCCCTAACTCTAGTAGAGTCTCTCGAATCCACACTGCCAGCTTGCGCCGCCGTAAGGCCTTGGCAGCGTCAGTTGCCCCAGTGGGATAGCTCCACGGCTTCTTGTAGAGCCATTGGGCGTAAAGCAACCGCAGCACAAATGTCCAAATATCTACATAGCGTCGACGCTGCGAGTAGCGCTCGCGGTTCCATCGGTAGGATTTGGCACGACGAACTCTGCCAATAGAGAAAGAAGGGCTAACCACGTCGGGATTTGGAAGAGCCTGGGGCTTGTCGGACGGAGGAATATCAGTCAGAGAATGGGTTTCAGACGCATCAATAGAACCAGCCGCAACGGCTGGTTCTGGACTGAAGGGGGTAGACGAATGGGAGTTGGAGGAACCAGACACGCGGGTTTAGGAATAGCTAAAGGGTTCAAAGCCGCAGCACACGACTAATTAGAGAGGCTGCGGTAGGATTGCAACTCGGTGCGAAGCTGAGCAATTTCTGCTCGTAGCTCGTCCACGGTAGCCTGCAAGTCTGGGCCATTTGCCGTATAAAAGCGCGATGTTGGCGTAATTCCTTCCTGCACAACGCGATCTTCTTCGCGGCTCGCCTTTTCTAGCACTTGTTCTGTAAAGTTACGTAACCGCTCTCTTTGTTCAGCATCAAACTTGCCCAGCTCACTCAAGGTATTAGTCACAAGGCTCTCTGTCTGTTCTCCAAGGGCTTCGGCCAGGGCGCGACCTACAAAAAAAGCATTAACCAGAGGGCTTTTCATAACGATTATTTAAGTGACATTCCCGTGAAATTATAACTTGCTTGACCTCATGGTGCCCGATTCACGGTCAAGTTCCACAAGGGATAGAGGTTTCTGTTTTGTTGCAGCACTGGGGCTGATGGCATGGAACCCTAGCAAGGAAGGTTTGATGTGAGGATAATGAGCAAGGGCTAAGGCAAGAGGGAAATGGATAGCGATGTACTCCTTCCCGATTATCTAACTAAAACTACTGTCTAAAACCCTTGAATCAACGTGAGCCTCCAATGTCCAGGCGGCAGAAAGGTACCAAGACACAAAAGGGCTGACCATCAACGGTTTTAGCCTTACCGATGGAATTTGTTGCTGAATGTGTTTCTTGCGATGCGATGGCGTGGATGCGGCCCTAGCTGAATCAACATTCCAGCAGGATCGGGAACCCTATTTTGTGGGTTTGAGTGTGGTGGAATGGAAGATTGTGGGCGTCTATGCGGTCAGTTGGGATTAATTGAAGTCTGTCAGTATAGATACGGCATGGTCCGAGAGGTATGAATGCGGCTGAAGCAATCTGCGACCAGTAGAAAGATGAGGGGGCGATCGCCCCAATTGAGCAAGTCAGACAGGTCATTTCCCCAACGGTTGGGAACTCGCTGGCAGTCATTTCATAGCTGGTTAGAAACTCGATGGGTAGCCCCTGCCTATAGTGGCTGGGTGATACTAGGGCTGGCTCTGTTCTTTTTTGCAGCTGCAACCAACACGATGGCAGGCTGGCTCTACGCGATTAGCGGGGTCATGGTTGCGCTGCTGCTGGCGGGGGCATGGTTGCCCGGGCGATCGCTCCGACGGTTAGCAGTCAAGCGCGACTCCATTTCGCCCGTGAGTGTCGGCGAGTCGCTCACTGCTGTGTTGTGGATTGATAACCCGACCCGAACGCCCAAGCTGCTGTTGCAGGGGCGCGACTGGGCGGAGTCTGAGCTAGGTGGGCAAGAAGCTGTGGCGATCGCCCAGTTGCCCGCTCAACAGAGCTATCGTTGGCAGTATCAGCGATTGGCCACGCGCCGAGGCGTCTATCAGTGGGCCCAAGTGGATTTGCGAACGGCAGCGCCGCTAGGTCTATTTTGGTCACGGCGATCGCACCAGGTTCCTGCCCGCGCCATCGTATATCCCACCGTGCTGCCGCTGACGCATTGCTCATTGCTAGATACCCTAGGGCGAAACAACAGTCCCGTTTTGCAGCGACAAACGCTCGCCAAAGATGGCACCGAAGGAGTGACCCGCACCCTCCGCCCCTATCGCTGGGGCGACCCGACGCGGCTGATTCACTGGCGCACCAGCGCTCGGTATGGGGAATTGCGAGTGCGCGAGCTAGAAACCTTTACCGATTGGCAAGATGTCATTATTGCCCTAGACAATTCGGCAGACTGGGATCAAGACGCGTTTGAGCAGGCTGTGGTCGCCGCAGCGTCGCTCTACTTTTATGCCCAGCGGCGGGGATTGCCAGTTGGTCTGTGGACAGCATATGGTGGCCTGCTGAGTGGTCGCGCTACGGCGACGTCATTGCCCGATGACGATGTGCTGCTGACGCTGGCGATGGTTAATCCGATTCAGGGGCGATCGCGGCAGCCCTTGCCCCCGCACCCGCTGGTTTGGCTAACCGCTACAGCAGAAACAACGCTCCCCAGGGGCAGCCGTCAAGTGGTGTGGCGATCGCCCCCGTCATCGATAGCCATAGCCAATGCCTCAGCAGACGCCAACGAGACGGTGCTGATCGATGCGTCACTGCCCCTCCAACCCCAGCTTCAGAGCGGGCCCAGTCGCCATTGACCCAGGGTCACTACATCGAACCACGACGCTTCAACGCGGCGACCATCTGTCGCTTGACGGCCCCCGCCCACCGATCAAAGCTGTCCAAGTCAATGGATTCTCGAGTTGCGTCTAACGGGTCAGGCGTTGTAGCTTGGGGCTGTTTTTCAGGTTGCCGAGTCATGAAATGTCTCCTTAAACGGGGCATTGTACTGCCCCGAAAAATTTGTCTGCTGCAACGAAATTCTGTGTATTCAGATACGGAACACAGCTTCGATCATATATCTTCTTTCAAGTCAGTAGGTTAAATTTTGAAGAGCTCAGCATTAAGCTGAGGCGAAGTCTAGCGGCGGCGCACATACGGGTTGAATCTGAAATACCCTAGCCCCTGCCAAAAGCACTCAACACTCCTAGGACGCAACATACAGTGCATAAGCCCTAAGGTCTTGATCAACGTGAATTCAGTAGCTTATTTCAGCCCCACGCTACGGGGCTAAATAAGCTAAAGCCGTACTGCCCGAGACTTGGGTAGTACGGCTTTAGACATTTATTGAACTGACGTTTGACTGCTGCATGGCAGCACATTGCAAGCGTTCGTCTGAGTTCGTCTTAGATCGTCTTAGACGGACAATCGGCTATAGCACCAACAAACCAGCCTGCATTCGAAACAAAACTGAGGCGATGAGGCGTACTAAGCGTTTTGTCTACTGGCTATGGAGCAACCCCATCGGCTAGGCGGTTCCTATCTAAATGCCAGCCCCGTTGAAAAATTCTTGAATTACCTTGTCATTCAGCTTGCAGCTATTGGCCTTAGCCCCTTGTGCCTGTTGAAAACACTCTGCCTGTAGCGCCACGGAAGAAACAAGGCTATGGGCAACTTCTCGAATATCTTGCCTTTCATCCTGGAGAGTAGCCAGACGCTGCTCTAGAGCTTCAATGCGATCTACCAAGGCCCGAATCACTTGGGCCTCTGAGTCGGGCAGTCTGCCATGCTCTAACGGATCAACGCGCTCTCCCGAGCGATGGACGACGCGACCAGGCACGCCGACGACCGTGCAGTCCGAAGGCACATTGCGCAATACCACTGATCCGGCCCCAATCCGCACGTTGTTGCCAATTTCCAAGTTACCTAATACTTTGGCTCCTGCTCCTACGACTACGTTCTCACCCAGAGTGGGATGGCGCTTGCCACTTTCTTTGCCCGTCCCACCTAGGGTGACCCCTTGGTAAATCAGCGCATAGTTACCAACGATGGCGGTTTCGCCAATCACCACACCCATGCCGTGATCAATGAAAACACCCCGCCCAATCGTGGCACCGGGGTGAATTTCGATGCCGGTGAAAAACCGAGCAATATGAGACACAAGCCGAGGGAAAAACGGAATGCCGATGCAATAAAGCGCATGGGCCAATCGATGAAGCAGCAGCGCCTGCAGCCCTGGATAGCAGAACAGCACCTCCAGCCAGTTGCGAGCCGCTGGGTCGCGGTCAAAGATGATGCGAAAGTCTTCGGCAAAGGTGTTCAGCACGGCTCTTGATTCTGCGCGTTTGTCAGCAGCAATAAAAGGAACGTCTAATATCTTAACGTTTTGCGCTACCTGGTTGAGGTTGAAGAGTATAGACCTGGGCGATCGCCCGCTGCTGTCTCAGCCCTTCCTCGGCATGCGAGAGTGCAAGTCGCTTGGAAAGCCGTTTGGAGATGGAATCTGGGTAATGTGGCGCAGCGCAGCCTGTACTCTCGCTGCGCCACATCATCGTCGATTTAGCCTCAAGTCGGGTTAGGGCGGTTTTGGGGCACCGCGCGGCGCACGGCATCTCAGGGGTTTGAGCCTATACCAATCTCAGGCTATTTAGATCTACCGCCATTTTTTCATAGGCATCTGTTCATAGGCATCTAATTCTATTTTTCTGAAAGGATTTAATCATTATTTATGAAAAACAATCTTGGCAGTAGCGCAATCGCTCGTTCGACCCCGGCAAGACTGTGCCACAATGTAAACGGTTTTGCCCGCTCTAGTAAAGAAACATAAAGTAGGCGTACTCATGGAACTCCTGTACCAATATGCCTGGCTCATCCCTGTGCTGCCTCTGGCAGGCGCGATGCTCCTGGGTGTTGGCCTTATCTCCTACAACAAAACGACCAATGCGCTGCGACAGCCTAGCGCGGTGCTAATTGTCTCTCTGATCGGCGCAGCGATGGTCTTCTCCTTTGCGCTGCTGTGGAGCCAACTTCAAGGCCATCCGTCCTATCATCACTACATCGATTGGGCGTCAGCTGGTGACTTTCATTTATCAATGGGCTACACGATTGATCACCTGACAGCACTGATGCTGGTGGTCGTCACGACGGTAGCTTTCTTGGTGATGATTTACACCGATGGCTACATGGCGCATGATCCTAGCTATGTCCGCTTCTACGCCTATTTGAGCTTGTTTAGCTCGTCGATGTTGGGGTTAGTGGTTAGCCCAAACCTGGTGCAGGTTTACGTGTTCTGGGAACTGGTGGGGATGTGTTCCTACCTGTTGATCGGGTTTTGGTACGACCGCAAGGGCGCTGCCGACGCGTGTCAAAAAGCGTTTGTGACTAACCGGGTCGGTGACTTTGGGCTGTTGCTGGGGATTCTGGCTCTTTACTGGGCCACAGGCAGTTTTGAATTTGAGGTGATGGGCGATCGCCTTCAGCAACTCGTCGAATCTGGGGCCTTAAGCGCAGGGCTAGCGGCGTTCTTCGCCATTTTGGTGTTCCTAGGGCCAGTGGCAAAATCTGCCCAGTTTCCACTGCATGTGTGGCTACCCGACGCAATGGAAGGCCCCACCCCGATTTCTGCCCTGATTCACGCCGCAACGATGGTGGCCGCAGGGGTGTTCCTGATTGCACGGATGTACCCTGTGTTTGAGGGCATTCCTGTAGCGATGGATGTGATTGCCTGGACAGGTGCTGCGACAGCATTTTTAGGCGCAACCATCGCGATTACGCAAAACGATATTAAGAAAGGGCTAGCGTTTTCTACCATGTCCCAACTGGGCTACATGGTCATGGCGATGGGGGTAGGGGCTTATGGAGCCGGGTTATTTCACCTGATGACCCATGCCTACTTCAAAGCCATGCTGTTTTTAGGCTCTGGCTCGGTGATCCACGGTATGGAATCGGTAGTGGGTCACGATCCTGTCTTAGCGCAAGATATGCGGCTGATGGGTGGACTGCGGAAGTACATGCCCTACACCGCTTTCACCTTTTTAATTGGGACGCTGGCCATTAGCGGGGTTCCTCCCTTCGCTGGGTTCTGGTCAAAAGATGAGATTTTGGGGTCAACCTTTGCGGCCAACCCCATTCTCTGGGCCATCGGCTTTTTGACAGCGGGGATCACCGCATTCTACATGTTCCGCATGTACTTCAGCACCTTTGAAGGGGAGTTTCGCGGCAACGATGCAGCGATTAAGCAGCAGCTTAAGAACGAGCAGTTGCAAGCATTGGGACTGGCGTTTGGCCCAGGCGCGATGAACCCTGCCGAACTGACCGCAGAATCACCCAATGAAGCCCATAACGACCATGATGAACACCACAGTGAGGTGCCTCATGAATCACCCGCTACTATGGTGTTTCCGCTGGTGGCTCTAGCACTGCCCTCGGTTCTAGTCGGACTCGTGGGGACTCCCTTCGGCAATTATTTTGAGGCGTTCATTCATCCCCCTAGTGAGCTAGTGGAAGAACTACCCATGTTCGGCATTCCCGAACATTTTGAGTGGGGTGAGTTCTTGACGATGGCGGGCAGTTCCGTCGGTATTGGGCTAATTGGCATTTCCTTGGCCGTGCTGATGTATGTCACCAAGAAGATTGACCCGGGGGCGATCGCCCGATCCATTCAGCCGCTCTATCGCCTCTCTCTCAACAAGTGGTATATCGATGACATTTACAACACAGTGTTTGTCGGCGGCGTGCGTGGGCTAGCCAAGCAAGTGCTGGAAGTAGATGTACGCATCGTCGATGGGTTGGTGAACCTAGCTGGCTTTGTGACCTTGGTAACAGGCGAAGGGCTAAAGTACCTAGAAAATGGCAAGGTGCAGTTCTATGCGCTGATCGTGTTTGGCGCAGTTCTGGGCTTGGTACTTGTCTCCGGTATTACTTAGGACTTTAGGAACTTGAGTGGGCAGGTTGAACCGCGGCCTGTCTACTCAAACCCCTCCCTAGAGCTTGAAGTCCACTTCAACCTTGTTGGCCGGCTTAATGATGGATAGTAGATCTAGAGTAGCCGAATGACTCAAAAATGACTCAAATTTTCCTACCCATTATTAGCATTCGTTTTTTTTGAAGACTTACTTGTTTCTCTGAAAGCATTACGCGCTTATTCTTGCCTATATCCCTGTCTTTTTGGTCATCCCTTTTGCAATCACCTGTGATAATTTGAGTCTCATCCATACACCATCAAAATTCAATCTTGGCTAGTCATAACCTAGAATACACAAGCTTTTTGGGAGATGATGTCATACTCAAACCATCCCAGATAAATCCTCACTACACAGCAATTGCACCCGTCAATTTATACTGCGACATCTTCATAAAAGACTTCCATGAATCTTGACACGTTCCCTTGGTTAACCACCGTTATTCTGCTGCCTATTGTGGCTGCGCTTGCTATTCCCTTTATCCCCGATAAAGATGGCAAAACTATTCGTTGGTATGCCCTGGTAGTGGGGCTAGTAGACTTCGCTATTTTGGTCTACGCCTTCTATACCGGCTACGACATGTCTAATCCCGACCTGCAACTGGTGGAGAGTTACTCTTGGGTCTCGTCGCTGGATTTGCGATGGTCGGTGGGAGCCGATGGGCTGTCGATGCCGCTCATTTTGCTAACAGGCTTTATTACGACCCTGGCAATCTTAGCCTCATGGCCAGTTACACTCAAGCCGCGGCTCTTTTTCTTTCTGATTTTGGCGATGTATGGCGGGCAGATTGCAGTGTTCGCGGTGCAAGATTTGCTGCTGTTCTTCTTAGTGTGGGAACTGGAGCTGATTCCTGTATATCTTTTGCTGTCAATTTGGGGCGGCAAGAAACGGCTCTATGCAGCAACAAAGTTTATCCTCTATACCGCTGGCGGGTCGCTGTTTATCTTGGTGGCAGCACTGGCGATGGCCTTTTATGGCGACCAAGTGACGTTTGATATGCAGACTTTGATGGCGAAAGACTATCCCATCAAATTTCAGCTGCTGGCCTACACCGGCTTTTTGATCGCCTATGCGGTGAAGCTGCCGATCTTTCCACTCCATACCTGGCTACCTGATGCCCATGGGGAGGCAACGGCACCAGTTCACATGCTGCTGGCAGGCATTTTGTTGAAGATGGGTGGCTATGCGCTGATTCGCATGAATGTGGAAATGCTATCGGATGCGCATGTGTACTTTGCGCCAATTTTGGTCATTTTGGGCGTGGTCAACATTATCTATGCGGCGCTGACTTCTTTTGCCCAACGCAACCTAAAGCGGAAGATTGCCTATTCCTCGATCTCCCACATGGGGTTTGTGCTGATCGGCATTGCGTCGTTTACTAACCTGGGGCTAAGCGGCGCCATGCTGCAAATGGTGTCGCATGGGTTGATTGGGGCGAGCCTGTTCTTCTTGGTGGGGGCCACCTATGACCGTACGCACACCTTGGTTCTAGACGAGATGGGTGGCGTGGGACGCAAGATGCCAAAAATCTTTGCCATGTTTACCGCTTGTTCAATGGCATCTCTGGCACTGCCGGGAATGAGTGGCTTTATTGCAGAACTGATGGTGTTTGTTGGTTTTGCAACGAGCGACGCTTATGACACTACGTTTAAGGTAATTGTGGTAGTTCTGGCGGCGGTAGGGGTGATTCTCACACCCATTTATCTGCTGTCGATGCTGCGGGAGATCTTCTATGGGCCTGAGAATAAGGAGTTGGTGGAGCACGAGGTGCTTGTGGATGCAGAACCCCGCGAGGTGTTTATCATTGCATCGCTATTGATTCCAATTATTGGCATTGGGTTCTATCCTAAGCTGATGACGCAGCTTTATGATGCCAAAACCACACAGCTCACGGCGCAACTTGAGGCGGCTTATTTTGCTGTAGAAGGTCGTCCCTTGACGCCGACGGCACCGCTGGAGTCGCTGAATTTTGGTATGTTGGATGCGCCTGAGGTGGGCGATCGCTCATAACGATTCAGCATCAAATCAACCTTAGACCCATAGCAATAGAGGGGCGTCACGCAGCGCGTGACGCCCCTCTATTGCTTATGACAGTTATGCTAGTATGCCAGAATTGCGTGTTTATTAGTGCAAAATCTGCGCCAGAAACTGCTTGGTGCGATCATGTTTTGGATTGCCGAAGAACTCCTGCGGAGTTCCTTCTTCCACAATTAACCCATCAGCCATGAACACGATGCGGTCTGCCACTTGGCGGGCAAAGCCGACCTCGTGAGTGACACATACCATCGTCATCCCCGACTGTGCCAAGGTTCGCATCACGTCCAGCACCTCGCTCACCATTTCAGGATCAAGCGCCGATGTCGGTTCGTCGAACAGCATCACCTTGGGCTGCATAGCCAGAGCACGGGCGATCGCCACGCGCTGCTGCTGGCCCCCTGATAGCTGACCGGGGAACTTATTGGCCTGGTTCAAAATGCCTACCCGTTCTAGCAATTCCCCTGCGACTTGTTTGGCTTGTTCCTTCTTCCAACCGCGAACTTCTACCGGCGCTAGCATCACGTTTTGCAACACCGTCAGATGCGGAAATAGGTTGAACTGCTGAAACACCATGCCCACTTCACGCCGCACCGCTTCGACATTTTTCATGTTGGGCGTTAGCTTAATGCCGTCAATTTCAATGCTGCCTTTTTGGTAAGGCTCCAGTGCGTTAAAGGTGCGAATAAAGGTGGATTTTCCAGAGCCCGATGGCCCCATCACCACCACTACTTCACCCCGGTGCACTGTCAGGCTCACACCCTGCAACACATGAAATTTGTTGGAATACCACTTTTCGACATCCTGCGCCACAATGACAGCGTCCTTGCTATCGTCTGCGGTGGCGATCGCCCCCATGGAATCAAACTGAGTCATAGCAGATCCTCAACTGATACAGAGTCCTAAATCAAACAGAAGCTCGATTACTCCTAGAACGACGGCAGTTCGAGCGGCTCGCCAAACCAAGTCTCTGACAGTTCATCTAGCTCACCTGATAAGCGCTTGTTCATCACAAACACGTTGACCCACTGCAGCAAATCTAGGTCGCCCCGGCGCAACCCAATAAAGCACGGGGAGTTGCGCATCACAAACTTGTTTTCGATACCGCGATCGGGGTTGTCTTTGATCACTTGAGCTGCAATCGTATTGCCGGTGGCGATCGCCTCTACTTGCCCCGCTAGCAGCGCTGAAGCGGTTGTGCTGTTATCTTCAAACCGCTGAATGGTAATGGTGTCGGGCGCGTTGTTGCTTAGCTCCAGATCTTCTAATGCGCCTTGGGTCACCCCGACGGTTTTACCTCCCAAGTCATCGTAGGATGAAATCTCCGTGCCTTCGGAGCTATAAATGCCCGAATAAAAGGGTGCATAGGGCAGCGAAAAATAGATAGACTTCGCTCGCTCTGGCGTTGCCCCCAGGCTAGAGATCACCAGGTCTGCTCGGTTGGTTTGCAAGTAGGGAATGCGGTTTTGACTGGTCACAGGAATCAGCTCTAGCTCTACTTCCAGAGCCTCGGCAATCAGTTTTGCCACATCCACATCATAGCCCTGGGGCTGTCCGTCTGCCCCCATCGAGCCAAAGGGCTGTGAGTCTTGCGGCACCGCAATACGCACTTGTCCAGACGAGAGAATTTGATCAAGGGTAGACCCCAACGCCATCGGGGCTCCAGCCGGAGCCGCCTCCCCAGAAGCTCCATCAGCCGGAGCCGAGGCAACATCCCCTGCCACGTTCTGTGAGGTCACAGAGCCGGTGGAGCAGGCAGCCACACCAAGGGTGAGAACGGTGGCGGCGATCGCCATCAGTACCGTATTACGAACGCTCGTGCGGAGCAGCTTCGATAGACTCCACCGATCAGACAGTACCCGAAAAGGACGAAAACTCATAAAGAAAAACCCTCTAACAATCCATTGAAGTGAACAAATGAAATGAACTAAACCGAACCGAAAACGGTAGAACCGAACCGGGCTCAAGCAGGCGCAGTCTTGAGCACCTAGAAACCTCTTGGAAAAGGCGGATGCGCTTATCCGTCTGTAGCAAACCGTTTTTCTAGCTGTTTGCTGAGCACTGACAAGGGAAAACACAAACAGAAGTAAATCACTGCCGCAATAGAAAACAGCAAAAACGGCTTAAACGTGACATTGCTAATTGCAGATGCCGACCGCGTTAACTCCACAAACCCAATCACCGATGCCAGCGACGTGCCCTTAATGACTTGCACCGCAAAGCCCACCGTCGGCGGAATCGACATCCGCACAGCCTGAGGCAAAATGACCCGCTTCAACTGTTTGAAATAGGTCATCCCCAATGCGGTTCCCGCCTCCCATTGCCCTTGGGGAACCGCCTGCACTGACCCACGCCAGATGTCGCCCAGAAAAGCGCTGGTGTAGGTGGTAAGAGCAATGGCTGCCGCGGCCCAAGGAGACAGGTTTAGATTAAACAGCACCGATAGCCCAAAAAAGGTTAGAAACAATTGCAAAATCAACGGCGTCCCTTGAAAAAATTCCACATAGGCTGCACTGATATAGCGCAGGATTTTATTTGGTGAAATGCGGAACAGCATGATCAAAAAGCCCACCGCGCCGCCACCGATAAAGGCGATCGCCGACAGCGCAATTGTCCATCGAGTGGCTAGCAGCAAATTCCGCACAATGACATCGAGCGTGAACTGATCAGTGGCAGATTGCGCGAATAGAAAACCAGTCATAGCGAGAGGCTCAATAGATAGCAATGGAACGGATGGAAGGGCGACATAGACGAGATTGGGCTATCGAATGTATTGCATGAACGAAAAAAACTTTTGCTGAATCAAGAACGCCAAAAACTTCACAAACCAGACGATGCCCAAATACAAAAACGCAATGGTGAGGTAAATTTCAAAACTACGAAACGTACGAGATTGCAGAAAATTGCCAACAAACGTGAGTTCCTCGGCAGAAATTTGAGACACCACGCTCGTAAACAAAATGGCAATCACAATCTGGCTGACTAAAGAGGGATAGATATTGCCCAAGGCGGGCATCAAGACCACATGACGAAACACTTTCAGCTTGCTCAGCCCTAGCGCCATGCCCGCTTCAATCTGCCCTTTGCCAATGCCCTCAATCCCCGCGCGAATAATTTCAGTGGAATAGGCCCCAAAGTTGATCGCTAGCGCCAATACCGATGCTTGCCACGGCGTCAGTCGCAGTCCAATGCCGGGTAATCCAAAAAAGAAGAAAAAGAGCTGAATCAGGAAGGGTGTATTGCGAATGAACTCCACATAGGCCACGGCGATCGCATTCAAGATCTTGTTGCCAGAGGTTCGCCCCAGGGCTCCCAACACTCCCAGAACGAGACCAAAGGCAATCGATGTCAGCGCCAATTGCAGCGTAAGAAACACGCCTTGAATAAACAGGCCAACGTTGTTCCAAACCACCGAGAATTGCATGGTGTAGTCCATAGGCACCTCAATAGGCTAGTAGCTTTAAATCTCAATTCAATCGCGAGCGGTTAAGCGCCCTAGCAACTCAACAGCTCAATCTTCTAAAGTTTGCGCGTTTGCGCGGTAATGAACTGTCTATCGGGTCACCACTTGGCCCCTTGCTCAATATCTCTTAACTGAAATATTGAGCAATTACAGTTAAATTCTTAAATCCCAACGAATTTGCTTTATTCAATGATTAGTTTTATGGAATAGCTCAGACGCCTAGCCCACATTTAATACAGTATTCAGTATTCATGCATGAATACTGAATACTGTACACAACTTTAGATTTTGATTTGTTATTTAGAATACGTTTTGCGCTGTGACGTTATTCCAGATTGATTTGGGAGCTGATTCGCTCTTGGGCGAGGAAGGTGCGATCGCTCGGCAGCGGGGCTACGGGCGTTGTGAGGGTAAATTTACCTGCATCGATCCACTGCTTAAGGGCGATCGCCACCTGACGCGACAGGTGCAGACTGGCCAGCGGCGCGACACGTACCGTTTTGCCATCCATGGTGAGTCGTCCCGACTTGAGCTGGGCATAGCTCACAAGGCCAAAGGTGGGTCGCACTCGCCGGGGAATTGAGAAATCCACCACGGGAGCCACAATCTCGCTATCCTGAACCGTGCAGCGGCGCACCACCTCTTCATTCAGCACCGGCAGCGGCACGCCCACTCCGAGCATCAGCGACGCCCCATAGCTGCTGAAGTAGCAGCCCCGCACCCATTGGGGATCCATCTGCTTGGCATCTCCAATCAGGGCTAGGGTGGCCGCAGGGCCAATGGGCGTATCGTTGGGCAGTCGCTTTTGTAAGGGAAAGTGCTGGGTGCCTTCCCATGCGACATAGCCAATGCCACCGCCCAGAAAAACGCGGCTACCGATGCCGATCACATCCAAATAGGGGTCGTTGAATAAGGGGGCGATCGCCCCCGGATTGGAATACACGGCGTTGCCTAAACGCGGCTGCAAACACCCCAAATAGGTATAGAGCGGGCGATCGCCCCCATTCACTCCCACAATAAAGTTCTGATATAGGTTGCGGGGATTGTAGAGGTAAAACTGGTTGATGGTGTCGCGGGTGATGGTGGTTTCTAGCGACGCTCGCGGGTAGCAGTCCGTCACTTGCCCAATCGCGCGCACCTGCACCGACTTTCCCGCAATCAGGTCGGCAATCACATGCCCACCGCCGCGCCGCCGCACCGGGCTGCGCAGGGCATCACGCGTTCCATCGGAGGGGTCAGGATCACCTGCACCGCCATACTCCGCAGGCTGGCTGGCTCCTAGATATAGATCTACCGCTCCAAAGCCCGCATAGGCCAGCACTCCATCCATCCAGCACTGATAGATCTTGATGGGCGGATCGGTATGCCCCAGGTTGAGAATCGCCCCTGAGGATTCCATCGGCTCAAAGGTGCCCGTGGTAATCACATCCACCCGCTGAGCCACCTCGGCAATCCCCAACTCCGGGGTGCGCGCCTTCACCTCCTCAACCGTCCAGACCTCTGCCTGCTGACGCTGAATTTTGTCGTTGATCTCGGCAATGGTGCGCATGGCAGTGGGGATTGGGCGAAACAGGGATTAGGGCATCCATTCTACAAACAGGCTGTAGCGGCTGTCGCGTTCTCCGAGGGCCTGTTGCTGTTGCAGGTCAGTCGAGATGCGGACATTGGGGGCGATCGCATAGCCCACCGACAGCGTAGTCAGGCCCACTTCTGCCTCTGTGCCAGGGGAAACCCAGTTTTGGCTGAGGGCAATATCTGCCGCTCCCGTGCGAGACAGCGCCAGCATCACCCGCAGCCCCACCGTCAGCCCATCGGTCTGATACCGATCAGTCTCTAGGCTGCGATAGCCGACGACGGGCGCGACATTCACATAATTGCCCAATGGCAGTAGATAGTAGCGTAACTCAGCACCTGCATTGGTGCGATCGCCCCCTGTGGTCCGCTGCAGGTCTCCGCTCAGCGTCACCCCCGACTCGCCCAAAAATACATCTTCTACCCCAAAGGCCAGCCCACTGCGGGGATCAGTGGCCGCAAAGCGGGTATAGCCGAGCCGCACCCGCGTGCGAAAAGCGGGATCATGGCGAATCCGACTGCGGACATCGGGCACTTGCTGTTGCCAGCGTTGCAGAACTGGGCTGCCGTCCAAAATAGCGGGATCAAGATTGAGCATATCCGCTGCATCTTGGCGACTGGGGCTTGGGTCAGCAGGCGCAGTCAGCGTTGGGGTGGGATCAGCCTGGGCCGGTGGAGCGGAGGTCTCGGGTGGGGCGGCGATCGCCCCCGATGCCGCCAGCCCAAATAGGCAGCTTCCCAGCACCCCCGCAGCAATCATGGAAGGCCACCCCCGCCCACATTCCACGCATCCCTTTAGCAAATGAAACCGAGCGATCGCCTGCCCCCATTGCTTATAGCCCATCAGCCTACCCATCCCAACTCCTTCACAACCTGTCTAGGGCGTGTCATCAATTCTGACTAAAAGCCTTGTGCTATGGGCATTGCCACGCCCGATTTAAAAACAGGCTAGGGGCTGTGACTATTGATTTTTGAGCCATCAACGGCTGATTGATGACAGCCCCTAGCAACCCTCGCACGAAAAAACGGTTCTGGGACTCCAGAACCGTTTTTTCGCAACCGCAATCGAGAAACTCTAGCGTACTGACCCTTCTAGCGTCGTCATGTCTAGAGGCTTCATGAAGTAGAGTCGCACGATGTCAAGGGCGATCGCCCCAACCAACGGCACCTTCTTCAGCAGTTTTACCACACCAAGCGCATTAGAGCGACTGATCTCAGAGATCTTGAGATTTGCATCAGCCGAATGATCTAGCCGTTTGAAGAATTCGGGGTGATCAACATTGAGAATCACCGGGAAGACCCGCCCAGCCGTTTCATTCGTCTTGCGAATCACATGGATATCATAGTCCCGGGCATCTAACCCGAGCGACTGGTAGAAGCCAGAACGCTGGATGTCGTTGAGATACATCGTGGCAAACACCGACAGCAAAAAGAAGCGAGACCACAGCTTAGCTCTCCAGTCGTTCAAAAACTGGGGTTGTGCCCGCATGATGGCGTCAAAGAAATCGCCGTGGCGATTTTCATCCTGACACCAGTTTTCAAAGAAGCGGAAGATTGGGTAAATTCGATGTTCAGGATTGGCTTCTAAATGGCGATAAATAGTGATGTAGCGCCAGTAGCCGATTTTCTCTGAGAGATAGGTCGCATAGAAGATGAACTTGGGCTTAAAGAAGGTGTAGCTGCGGCTCTTGGTCAAAAAGCCCAGATCTAGCGACAGGCTAAAATCTGACAAGGCTTTGTTCAAGAAGCCCGCGTGACGGGCCTCATCGCGCGACATCAGGTTGAAACACTCGGCCAACAGCGGACTAGTAGTCTTAAGCCGACGTCCTAACTCCTTGTAAAGCAAGAAGCCAGAAAACTCAGCCGTGCAAGAGCGCTCTAAGAACTCGACAAATAGCAGCCGAGTTTCTTCATCCATTTGATCCCAGGATTGGTTGAATTCCTCATCCCGCACAAAGTGATGGCGGTTATAGTCCACCCGAAATTCTTCGAGGATGGCGCGCAATTCATCTTCGTTAACCGAGATGTCCATCTTGGCCATCTCGTCAAAGTCGGTGGTATAAAAGCGGGGCGTCAGGATGGTTTCTTTTGTCGGAACCTTAACCCCTGGACGCATTTCTTCAAATGCTGGCTTTTTTAAGGAATCAACCATTGCTCGTTTGAGTCTCGCTTATTATGGGTTGGTTTATCAGGGCTTTGATAGCCGACACCCGTGGTCAGAATACTTCAAGCCTCCAGACAACGTCCTAGCCTACTGGCTGAACCCATCTAGATCACATTCTGGACGCACCTACCGACAGTTATCGCAACCATCACTTTGCAGAATCATAAACATGCTGCGGTGACGTTGTCCCTAGCGGCACAGCGACAGCAGCGCAAGCTAGCCTGACACAACCTTTTCACGTCTTTAGTCTATCAGGATGACAGGCGCTAGAGATTAGGAGGATGTTAAGAGTTGCAACATAGCTTCACACTCAGTTGCATTGATCCCAAGGGCGGCGGATGCTGCTATGGCGCCGGTTCAAGGGTCTCTGAACTGGGAGAAAAGAATTGGTCAAACCGTTTGGGGCTGCCCAATTGGCGAATGCGCTGGCGAATGCGGTTGTGTTGATCAACCCCTTCGTAGGCATAGCGATTGTAGCCAGCGTTGGTCATTTGCGTGGCAATGGTGCCCAGTCGTTCCACCGTGTCGGGATGCGATGACAGCCAGCTAATTGCCTGGGGACGGCGCATCTGCCTGTCTAGGGTGGTCAGCAAGTTATACAGCCCATCTGCCGCATAGTCTGCGGTGGCGATCAGGCGAGTGCCAAATTCGTCGGCTTCTCGCTCCATATTGCGGCTATAGCTGAGCACAGATAGGTTGGTTGCTAACCCCCCATAGGGCAAAAACTGAAACACGTTGCTGTTGAGGTTGGCTTCGAGTACGAGCTGAAACCCGTGGGAAAGAACCGTGTGTGCCAATTCATGGGCCATCAGACCTGCCAATTCAGCCTCGGAGTTGGCGCTGAGAATAGCCCCGGTGTTGATGAAAATTTTGCCGCCGGGTAGCGCAAAGGCATTAAGCCGATTGTCGTTAATCACAAAGAACTCATACTCGAAGTTGTCGCGTCCGGTGAGGCGAGCCAGGCGATCGCCCATATGGCTGACATAGGCGTTGACGGTCTCGTCTTCTACCAAATCAACCTGTCGGGCAATGCTGTTAACCGCAGACTCGCCTACGGAAGATTCGCCTCGCAGTAGAGCAATAGAGGTTTGCAAGGTCGAAATGGGGCCAAATAGACCGCCGGTTAGGGCAAATCCCAGCGTGCCGGTGATGGCGTTGGCGATCGCATTTCCGGTTAATTGCTGACGCAGGCGGCGGCGAAAGGTATCGAGGTGCGCTTGGGCGATCGCCTCAAAGTCCTCGGCTTGGGCATGATCGGGATAGAACAGGGCAAATTGACGCGCTGCAATAGAGGCATCCAACCACTGCTCATTAGCCGCCAAGGCATTGACCTGCGCCATAACCAACTCTGGCTCCTGACGATAGGCCCCCACAATCCGCTCCAGCGCTGCTACCGCTGCCGCAGGCTGATCTGTTTCTAGAAGCAACTCTGCATAGCGCAAATGCCCCGGCAAAAATGCTGGCTCCTGCTCAACCAGCAACTCCAGTGCTACAGTGCTGCGGCTCTGCTGGTTTTGCTGGATGCCCGCTTCGGCCTCTCGCCAATATACCCGTCCTTCTGGCGACAGCAACGCCGGATCTGAGAACGGCGGCGGCGGCTCAACCACCTTTGCCACTGTTAAGTCATCTTTTGCTTGGCGATAGAGCACCGCTGCTGCAGACTGCTGCCCCGACAACCAAAGGCGATCGCCTTCTAGCAGCAACCGCCGCCGTTCTATCTGCCGCCGCAGGTCAGACACTGCCGCTTCGCCCGTGACAGGCTCACGTAGGGTTTCGCCTGTCGATTCCTCAACGGCTTGCTCATCTAAGGTCTCTGTGCCAGAGTCGGTCTGTGGCTCTATCGGCCTCTCAGGAACCACCGATTCCTCGTCTGGCAGTTCCTCCGTAAGCGCGTCCTCATCCGGCACCGCATTGGTTAAAACCGCTGGTGATTGGGGTGCGCCTATGGGAATCTCAGCATCCAGGGCATCAGCATTCACAGATTCAGCACCATTTACCTGCGAGCTATTAAACTCGCGGTCTTGGGAAGATGGCTCAGTCGTTGCGCCTACCTGGTTTGATAGAGTCGGAGCGATCGCCCACGCACCCTGTCCAATTTCGTCTACCGTCGCCTCGTCTGTCTTCTCAATAATCTCTGCAACAACCGCTGACGCCACAGCAGGGGCAGTTGGCCTAGAGGCCAGCAACGCAGCTCGTGATTCTGCCTCATGAGACGCAACCGCCTTGGCGCTCACCAATAGCAACACCACACTACCCGCAACCACAAGAAACCGAGTGAATCGTTTCATCCGCTCCAACTCCTGCGCTGATCTACGCTGAAATCTATAGGGTTTTGGGGGCTAGGGGCGATCGCTCAATCTCAACTGCACACTTAATTACACCATGCAAGGCTACTGTGGTCTAATTCCGCGCCAGCCACTTTTGACCATTGAGGCGCTGCACTACATACATCACCATCAAATCCAGATTGACCCGACGTTCGTCAATCATAAACGACTCCAGTAAGCTGGGATGTGCACCGAAATCCGCTTGGGCAAACACCTTCTGTCCAGAAATATCGTCTTTTAAAAACCCGACCCAAAACTGACGCTGTCCAGCTTGAAATGCCCCCTTGACTTGCCAGCAAGGAGTCTGATCCACGCCCCGCACCGGAAATGGCTGCTTTTCAAACGCCAAGGTTAAATCACTCACACCCAGCGTTTCCAGCGTCTTAGTCAGTGCTGGCATGTAGTGCTCTCTAATAAATTCCTCGAAAGGCTTATCTTCTAGCGCAGGCGGCTTCTCCTTCTTCGCTGCCGGTTTTGCTCCAGCCGGTTTTGCTCCAGCCGGTTTTGCTCCGGCGGGTTTTGCCTTTGCTGCAGGCTTAGGATTGGCATCGCCAGCCGCCTCTTTAGATGCCGCCTTGTCAGCAGATTCGCCAGCAGCATCCACAGACGTAGCCAGGTTGGCCTCTGCCTTGGGCGTCTCAGCCGCTTCGGCTTGAGGATCTTGGGGTTTCTTCTCTTCTGGCATATCTTTAGACGCTCTCTAAATACTCAGGATGTGGGTTCAGGGAGATCAACTCAGGGCTCAACCATTCAATCACTTCGCCGCAGCGGATCGAATAAAGCCATCGACTATTCAATCCTACAGCGGGTTTGACTATGCCCATCCTACAAGGTTTGCTTCATTTCACACACTGTCTTGACGCAGCAAACTGCTAAACATCGCGCCATTGACTAGGGGCCAATCTAGAGTCAACCAACCCAGCCAACTTTAGTAACCTACATCAGTTCGATAAATGCCTAAATCTTTGGTGCTCAAGACGCGAGCATCAAAAATTTAGCGTTGTTTCAACCCCATGGCGCGGGGCTGAAACAACGCCATCAAATCCATGTTTAGCAGCCTATCCACCACTGCTAGTATAGGAACTCCCAACCAGCGCCATCCCCTTAACTCAGAATGTTACGCAGCAGGATAGAACACATTTCCCCTAAATCTATTGAAGGCATCCCTGCTCAACCCGACCTAATGCATTGCAAACCATTGCAAAAACACACCCCAATTAATCTTTGACGACTTAAAAAATTAAGGCTGGGTTAAGCCGCGAAAATAGCGTCTGTTGGGCGATATAGCATTCAAACTTTTTGTCAGCTATACCCTCTGACACCTAAAAACCATAGCCCTAGGCACCCCTAGTCTATGTCTGAAGACCGACGATCAACAGGGCTATAATTCGTTATTGTATTCCAAGATACACATGAAGAAATGTGAACGCATTCCTTTAACTGTTGTTAATCAGATTTCCCCCAGAGGTACTTATGCTTTTTAATAGCAAACTTTCCAAGCGATTTATGCTGGGCTTTGTGAGCCTGGGTGCTGCTACTGTGCTGGCTGCCTGTGCAGAGCCTGAAACTGACTCTCAAGTAGAAACACCCGATACAACCACCGAAGCGCCAGCTGATGGAACTTATAGTGAAGACCCCATGGCAGCTGAGGGTATGGCTGATGAAGGGACTGTGGCTGACTTAGTGGAACAGGACGAGTCTTTTAGCACATTGCGTCAGGCTTTAGAAGCTGCTGACATGACGGAAGTCCTAGATGAGGCTGGTCCTTACACGGTATTTGCCCCCACTAACGATGCGTTCGCAGCAGTTCCTCAAGAAACCTTAGATGCGCTGCTTTTGCCTGAGAACCAAGAGCAACTGCGCCAGGTCCTCTCCTACCACGTTGTGGCTGCCAATGTGCCTTCTGACCAGATTGAGCCGGGTGAAGTGGCTACAGTAGAAGGTTCAGCTGTGAATATCGCGGCGGTTGAAGGGTCTGTTATGGTGAACGAAGCCATGGTGACTCAGCCTGACATTACTGCTAGCAATGGTGTAATTCACGCAATTGACCAAGTGTTGATTCCGCCCACGCTCAACATGCAGTAATCGCTAAGTCCAGATAGAGAGTTAGATACAGGCGCTCTCATTGCTTTAGCGTTTGACTAGATGCTTAGTTAGGTGCTGAAGCAAAACCATCAGAGCATTACGTGGTGCGCAATGCTCTGATGGTTTGTTTTTCTGCTGGTTTATTATTGTTAATCTGAGTGCGGGATAAACTCAAACCCTGTTAAACCTGAACTGACGTCGTTGAGTAGGTAGATCGCCCACTCAACTCCGTTTTTATTTAAGGCGATACAGCAGATTGTGCCACTGCGATGGGTTTATCGGCACTCTGGGCACGGTAGCTTTGAGTCGGGTATTGGTCTAGGTGACGATAAAGCCGCCGTGGCATGGTGTTACGAATCGAAAAGAACTCAACCGCTGCTTTACCGTCGGGTAACAGTCGCACCTTGGGGGATAGATCTTTGGGGGCAGCCGCTTGCCAAGCCCATTGTTCTGTGGTGGGCACAGTATCCGTAAGTTTGTGATAGCTCCAGTTGCGGCGATCGCCCGACGCCCCAAATTCTCGTAATTCCCGCTTGAGCATCGATGCGATTAGATAAGACACCGGGGTGCGATCGCCCTCAATAGCTTCCATATAGTGTGGCAATGCTCCCTTTGGTTTAGGAGGGGTCTTTGCATCGGTCAACGCCGCTAGCGCCTTCGTTAGATTTGCAGTGTGGCTCAGGGTCTCTGGGATCGCCCACACCACTCCCACACTCCCTGAACGATTGCGATACACGTAGGCCACTAGGCGATGATCCTGCCGCAGCACCAATCCCGGCAGCTTCAGCAGTGGGGCCGCAGGGTTCACGGTTGAGAGAATCCATCGCTCTGCCACGGTCGCTGACGACTGCCCAGCTAGAGATGCCCCCCCAAAGCTAAACAATCCACTCAAATCATCAACGGACTCTGGCTCTGGCATGTCGTCTTGCTGAGTGGCCTGAGCCTGTTTTTCAAGGTCAGGAATAGTCAGGCCACCTTGGATGAACTGCCGAACCCTCTGAAGCGCATCTAGGGAAAATTTTTGAATGGTCATGACCGATGGGTCTGGGCGAAAGAGACGTTTCCTAGTTCATACCCGAGTAGCTAGACGCGGGCTGAGCCGCTTGCGACTGATCGGGGGTCATCCAAATCACTTGAATCTGGTCAGCCGCAACCCGGTTGCTTTGCTCTTGCATCACACTCTGCGCTTGTTGGGGGTCAAAGTGGCGATCAAAGCGATGTTGGAGCTGTTCTACTCGATTGCTTACCACTGCAACATCCTGAGTCAGCAGATCTAGGCTCTGGCTTTGCGCCTGCGCCTGAGGCAGCAGCTTGACAAAGGCTACCATCGCCAAGGCAGCAAAAATTGTATTGGTGGCTAGCTTGATGCTGGCTTCAAGGGCGATCGCTCGATGGCCTGACCGTTTGATGTGCTTAGGTCGCCGCCGAACCATAGGGCGATGCACCCGCTCAGCAGAATTGGGTGAAGCCAGAAGGGGTTGAGTCGCGGGCATAACAAACGGTTCCTACATGAAAAGGCGAGAGGGGTCTAGAGGGCAGAATATCGAGGGATAAAGTAGTCAACCCATATCCTGCCACTATCCTGGCATTTTATAACCCCGAATTGGGAAAAGCATGAGCCTAGAGACCAGAAAAACCTGCAAATATATAAAATTTTGCCCAAAATCTTCTGGGAAAATAGTCGCTAACGATTTTAGCTACAAAGACTTTAAGAAAAGTAAGAAAAGCTGATAACAACGGCCCTCAAACTACATCAAACTTTGTTGCACCCGTCGCTAAAATCCAAACTCTGAGCGGTACTAAATTCACGCATAGCGGCGAGTGCGGCGTTTCTATGACCCTAGCCATACCTGGGCTTGAACCCTAGATTCAACCTTTAGATTCCCTGACGCCTCACAGAATTAAAAGCCAAGCTTTGATCTCTGAGTCGTTTGAGCCGTGAATAGCTGGGGAATTTATTTGTATTTAATTTAGCCCCCAATCAAGGCGATAAGCATTTTAGGGGAATAGGGCGATCTAAAATCAGCGTCAATTCATCCTACTCACTATCCACCTAAATATCTATAACCAAATATCTATGAGTATTAGATATCTATAAACACCAAGTGACATGGTGCTGATTGCGCCATGTCACTTGGTAGAAATCCTATTCAAGAGAATACCCAAAACCCACAATTAAGCACACAGAATAGACGCGCTATTTGTAAAGTTCTGTAGAAAGGCGAAACGCCATCACGGCTGGCAATAGAGCAATCACTAGAGCCGCAAAAATTTGAGTATCTGACAGTACCATGTGCAAATCACTCCATAAATTCAGTTCACTAAGTCATAAGCGATAGCTGAGGCTTCAGCACTCTGAAGCAATGACAGCCAACACTATCCGTAACCAATTTCAGGTAAATCGTGAGCTTCTGGGGCATCCTGTCACAGACTGTAACATTCAGGCTCAAGAGCCTAGAGTAGACAAAAGCAGTTGGCACGCGCAGATCCTCATCCATGCGAGACATCTGCAGGCCCTAGGTGCCCCATTTTGGTGGAGCAGGCCTGGCGGGACTGCGTGACCCTCATGCCAATTCTGGACATGATGATCCGGGCGACAGTTGCTGCCGCTCAGTTTCTAGGGCGCACTCTGCGACAATGTTCTAAATCGATGAGCCACAACAGCCTCAACTATTCAATTCAACGGCAATTGAGAATGGCAGTTGGGAGAGTAGGGGCGATCGCCCATTCATCTCGGGCAGATTAAGACAGTGCATTTTGAGTCTGAGATACTACACTTGTAATACGACAGCTCGGCTTGAATGCCTCGGCATTGCCCCTCGGCACTGCCACAATGGGGTGCTGAACCAACTGAAGAAACCGCCGAGCCGCCCCGCCGTATCTCTGAAGCCCCTAACAGCCCT
This sequence comes from Kaiparowitsia implicata GSE-PSE-MK54-09C, assembly GCA_019359435.1. Classification (GTDB taxonomy): domain Bacteria; phylum Cyanobacteriota; class Cyanobacteriia; order Elainellales; family Elainellaceae; genus Kaiparowitsia; species Kaiparowitsia implicata. The sequence goes on along the minus strand of JAHHHI010000002.1, from coordinate 14,737 downwards.
CAGATGAGAGCATGCCTGGGTGGATGAAGCAGCGAGCCCCTGTTGAGCCGACTGGCTTAAACCGTTTCCCGTGAACCGTTTTGGAGGATGAGAGCATGCCGACGATACACCGAACCTCAACAACTGAGATGGATGTGACCAGCATCCGTTTGGAGCGAGAACTGAAAGAACATCTAAAGGCGTTGGCGGGCAGTCAGGGGTATCAGGCGCTGATTCGCGATATTTTATGGAACTATGTGCAGCAAAAGGCGGGGGCCGCGCCCGCTAGGCTATCCCGCGATGACATTCGAGCTAGCTTTGAGGCGATCGCCCAACAGCCTGAGACCTGTGCCCTCACGGGGCAGCCGATTCAGTCCCAAGCCGCCATGTGGTTAGGGCTGACTCACCAAGGCGACCTGGTGCCCCTCAGCCACAATAGCCTCGCAAATTAAGGCCGCCGGGGATAGTTGACACGCAGCAATACTGCCTCTGAACCACCTCTGAATAGTAGGTTTTCTCAACTCGTTGGATGGTGATTTTAGAGATTCCATATTCTGGGTTTGAGTCTGTAGATCCGTAGAGTTGAGACCGCTTCCGAGTGTATTGACATGGCTCACCGACCCCGAAAACAGTTTGCCCAGCACTGGCTGACTAGTGAAGCTGCGCTGCAGCAGATTGTGCGGGCTGCTGCATTATCGAGGAGGACGGCCCTGACGCGGCCCGATGCAGGTGCAGAGTCGGGGGATGCTCCCACTACTTCCGTTACTCCTGAGGAATCATCACCGGGCGATCGCGTTTTGGAGATTGGCCCCGGTAGGGGTGCCCTGACTCGGCGCCTGCTGCCTCTCGCAGCCGCGGTCGTTGCAGTAGAAATTGACCGCGATTTGTGCCAACTGCTGCGCCAAACCTTTGCCACAGCAGACAATTTTTTGCTACTAGAAGCCGATATTCTACAGCTCGACCTAGCGGCCACCCTAGTCGACCATCCCACATTCGCCCAGCCCAATAAGGTGGTTGCCAATATTCCCTACAACATTACGGGCGAGATTTTAATGCGCCTGCTAGGCACGATCGCTCAGCCGAATGCTCACCCATTCGATAGCATTGTGCTGCTCGTGCAACAGGAGGTAGCGCAACGGCTGTGTGCCAAACCCGGCAATAAGGATTTTGGAGGGTTAACGGTGCGGGTGCAATATTTGGCAGAGTGCGAGTGGGTTTGTGCGGTGCCGGCCAAAGCCTTTAAGCCTGCACCTAAGGTAGATTCAGCGGTGGTGCGGCTGACGCCCCGACTGTTTGAGCCCCAGGCGATCGCCCCTGCCTTTCTCGATCGGCTGGTGCGCCTAGGGTTTGCAACCCGCCGCAAAATGCTGCGGAATAACCTGCAATCAGTGGTATCGCGCGATCGTCTAGAAGAGATTTTGCACACCCTAGCCATTAAACCCACTGCCAGAGCCGAAGAGATCAGCGTGGCTGACTGGGTCGCGCTTAGCAATACGCTATGGCAAGAGCCTAGCCCTGAGGCCGTTAACCCAGCGGCGAGGAAGGAGGACTGAGGCGGGCGATCGCCCCTAGCAAGTCCATCGGGTTGCTCACCAGCGCATCCGGTTCTACATCTTGGAGCGCATGATGAGAATTAAACCCCCAGTCCACCGCCACCACCTTCATCCCCACCTTTTTGGCCGCTTCTACATCGCGGGTTTCATCCCCCACATACACCACCGAAGCCACCGATAGGCTCTGACGACGCAGCACCTGCGTCAGCACCCGCGCTTTGCCAAACAACATCACTTCGCCATGGAGCAGCTCAAACAACGCCTCCATCCCATGCCGCTGCAGAAAAATGCGGACGTTTGATTCTGTGTTTGAAGTGACAATCCCCAATCGATAGCCCTGCTGATGAATCTGTTCGAGCACAGCCTTCACACCCGGAATCGGATCAAGGGAGTGAATTTCTTGATTCATCTCGCTTTTGAGCCGCCGCAGCAGAAACGGCAGCTTATAAACGGGAATCTGCAAGTGCTTGATAATTTCGCGGGAGTTAAGGTTCTGCAGTTGCTTAATTTGAGCTGGGCTGGCGGGCTCATAGCCAAACTCCTTCGCAAGTCGATTCGTGATGTGGAGAATGACATCAAACGAATCGGCAATGGTGCCATCAAAATCAAACAAGATCAAGTTCACAGGCAGATGTCAGAAATCGGTTCTATGAGTTCTATGGCATGAGCGTTAACACAGTTGGGTTGAGGGTGGACTAAGCCACGCACGCGTTCAACCTCTCCCAGATGGGGCAAGGCATGAGTCTCTGCCTATCTGTTTAACGCAACCAGTCTCTGAAACTAGACAGGAGTTTCCATGGGATGGCCGCAACCTATTCTCCATGAATGTTTAGGCAAGAGTTCATGAGCCCTAATCAAGCTCTGGTATTGTCATCCTAGTCGGTGTGGGGACAATTCGGATATCTCTCCCTATGAGACGGATGGATTGAGGGCCGGAATTCGCTACGCTAGAACTAAATCAAACAGGGTTTGAACCCAGAATTTTGAGCGATCGCCCTTTTCCCTAGACGATCGCTCTCGACTTACAACGAGGCAACGCAATGAACGGCAGCATTCAGGTTGGAAAACTTTTTGGCATCCCAGTCTTTATTAACCCCTCCTGGTTTCTGGTGTTGGGGTTGATCACGTGGAACGACGCCTCTTGGTTGGCCTATCAGTTTCCCCAATTAGGGTTAGTGGCTTGGGTGCTGGGGCTAACGACGGCGCTGCTGCTGTTTGCCTCGGTGGTGGCGCATGAGCTGGGGCACAGCCTAGTCGCCATGCGTCAAGGCATTGAGGTTAATTCCATTACGCTATTTATCTTCGGCGGGCTGGCTAGCCTGGGTGAAGAGTCAAAAACACCGGGTGAATCGTTTCGCGTGGCGATCGCCGGGCCGTTGGTCAGCCTTACCCTATTTGGCTGGCTCAATGCGGTGGGCACCTTTACGAGCATTTCTGGCCCACTGGCCGCGATGGTGGCGCTGCTGGCCTATGTGAACTTGGCCCTGGGATTGTTTAACCTGATCCCGGGTCTGCCCCTAGATGGCGGCAACATCCTCAAAGCTGCTGTATGGAAGATCACGGGCAAACCTTATAAAGGGATCGCCTTTGCTAGCCGCGTCGGCCAAGTCTTTGGTTGGATTGCTATTGGGTTAGGGTTGGCATCGCTCTTGGGGCTATCCAATATTGGTAGCGTGTGGACGCTGCTGGTGGGATGGTTCCTTCTGCAAAATGCAGGGCAGTCTTCTCAAGCTGCCAATGTGCAGCGCCTGCTCAGCGGCCTCACAGCGGCAGATGCCATCATTCCCAACAGTCCGCTCGTGTCGGCAGCCAGTTCACTGCGAGAGTTTGCCAACACCAAAATTATTGGCAACGCGATGGATTGGAAGAAGTACCTAGTAACGGATGAAACGGGCAAGCTGACGGGCGAGATTATGGTGGATGACATGAAGAAGGTCTCCACAACTGACTGGTGGGATGTATCGGTGCAGTCGCTGGTGCGATCGCCCGAAGTGCAGACTGTGACCGCCACCACCTCCCTACTTGACGTGATCAACTTGTTGGATGATCAACACCCTGAACTTGCGGTCGTCAAGGATAACGGTGAACTGTTGGGATTGCTAGAGAAAACCTCCATTCTCAACCTACTTCAGCAAAAAGTGGTTGCGACCTAATCCCCATTCCTGCTGCTGCTGAGCCTTGCGGGTCTATCGGTCAGCTATGCGCAGCCCCAACTGATGACCCCAACTAATGAAAAGAGCGCGCCGCATTGCGGCGCGCTCTTTTCATTAGTTAGGGTCAGCGTAAAGCACGATCCTGACGTGAGTGCGATCGCGTAGTTTCGCCCCGCGCTGCCAATCTGAAACCACACAAACCCGTGCTGACCACAACACGGCATCACGGGTTTGGGCATTTGCCGAAGTGAACTCTGAGACAACGACGAGGGGCACCGCAGCTACAGGCTTCTGCAAAGAATTCATACACCTGGGGTGATCAACCGGATTTGTGCGATCGCAGCTTGTATCTCTGCAATAGGTCAATTGCCCCAACGGCTTGCAGGAAAAGCATCGGAGCGATCGCTCTAACACATTTGTCTCGATGCAAGGTGCGATCGCCCTAGCCAGACTGGGCAGTATAAAGCCGTTGCAGCCGCTGCATCTTGGGGCAACACCAATCGCGTTAGTAGATAAGGCTGAGCTATGAACCATCCTCAACGTCCAATCAAACGGCTAGCCTATGGCTTGCTGAGTCTGATCACCTGTGGACTGCTGCTGCTCGTGCAGATGGCAGGTGCCGATCGAAGCCTAGCTCAGGCGGGCTATCCTCCGTATTTTGGCGAGGCCTCTCGCGAAACCCTAGACAACATCCGGCGGGTAATTGAGGCCAGCACTCAAGCCCAAGCGGCAATTGGGGTTGGCAGCGGCGTCATCAGCACCACCACAGCAATGGATGCGGCGGAAGCAGGCGCAGCCGTAGCCATCTGCATCACCTCGCCGAGCGATTGCTTTGATCCCGCTTTGCAGGCGCAGGCGATTGACGGCATCAACGACATTATTAAAGGCCGAGTCGGGCATCATATTGACTCGCGTTTGTTGGATGGCGATCCGATCGTTGGGGGTTCACCGCTTAACCCAGACGAACAAGCCTTTTGGGAAAATATGCGCGCAGCGTTAGAGAATCCCTCGGATTTTATGGCAGGACTGCCCAGCAGCAGTGCCGCCAGCTATGGCGACCCACACATCATTTCCTTTGATGGGTTGCGCTACAGCTTTCAAACTGTGGGGGAATTTGTGCTGATGCAGTCAGCCGATCGTTTGTTTGACGTGCAGGCGCGACAGTCTCGAATGCCCGGTCGCGATCTGTCGCTGAATACGGCAGTCGCGCTAAATGTGGCGGGCGATCGCGTTGGCTTCTATGTGCAGAATTTTCCCGACGCAGACACCAGCACGCCTCTACGCATCAACGGCAGACCCGTCACCCTGCGCGACAACACCCTGACCCTACCTCGCGGCGGCACCATCACCCGCCTCGGCACGATTCACTACACGGTTACCGGGCCAGGAAAAGAAGAAGCGGTGATTCGCCTAGCGACTGGGCGCGACTTCCCCTTTATCAATGTGGTGGTCAATGCGGCCCAAACTATGCCCAGCTTGCCCCTTTACACCGGGATTTTTGGCAACTTCAACACTCGGGGCGAAGACGATATGCAAACCCGCAGCGGTCGGGTGATCGAACCCCGCTCGACCTATGGCAACGTGAGCAACCTGCTCTCGAGTGTGCTGCCCCGGTCAATTCCGTTGAGAGATGCTGAGACGCTATATTTTGAGCAACTGTCTCGCGAATTTGCCGATAGCTGGCGCGTTAGTCCGGCTGAGTCACTATTCGACTACGCTCCGGGCCAAACCACTGCATCCTTTACTGACCGTGGCTTCCCCAATTCGTTTTTGACGCTGCGATCGCTCACCCCCACTCAAGTCCGTGACGCCGAGCGCACCTGTCAGGCCGAAGCCGTAGACCCCATGTTCTTAGAAGGCTGCATTTTTGATGTAGGTCTGACGCAAGACAACAGCTTCGCCAGCGCTGCTGGCAACCTCGTGCTAAATCAAGTCACAGACCGCCTTTTAGATGAGGTGCAGGATCGAATTCCGGTTCCCATCCCGCGCCGTCGTCGTCCTGGTATTCGCCTACCGTTCTAGCGCCGCGCCGTTTTTGCATGTTGTATCAATTCCGAAAATTTGGGCCATAACTGGGGGCAAGGAGGCTTCGACCCCGTGTGAGGAACTCAGTTTTCCACCCCCCTCCTCAAACAATTCGTCGTTCTGATTTAGAGAATTAATATGTAAAGATGTGTCGACTTGCTGACTTAAGACTTTAGGCGGTGCGAAGGGCCGAAACGTTGCGCCGCTGAAGCTGATGCATGTGATTGAACAACTGCCAGCAGTAAGGCTCTGGAAGCCCACAGGTGGTAGCACCCCGCATCACCACGTTAAAGTACCAGTCGTTGGGGGCATGTTCTTCGAGGGTCTTTTCGACCACGGTGTAGGTGCGGACGTTGCGATAGGTGCGACCCCGATGCTGGACGGTGATCAGCGCGTGGGTGTAGCCCTCTTCTCGTTCATCGAGGCGATCGCTCAACCGCATCGGCAGCCGATACAACACCCCCTCGACCGAGGCTTGAGCCTCTGGCACCACATCCAGCACGCCGCAATTGCGAAAGCGCGATCGCCGGAAGAACCCGAGTCGATAGTCTCTTAGGGTTCCGTGACCGATGACATAGGGATGAGTGGCTTCTCCGAGCGATCGCTTCAAGTCTACTGGGCACATGCAGGAGCCATAGGCGAAATAGTAAAACCACGGCTCTGAGTCAGGGGTATGACGTGAAATCTCGGCAGCAGATGGGTGAAATGCAGGGAGTTGGCTCATGGGCAACAAGGGATGTCAGGTTGGCCTAATGCTTGCCTAATGGCATAGCCGAAATTGTACTCTATGAGTTCACCTAAGCCCACTTTCTCGACGGGATTACCGTAGATTCTGATTGGAGCAAGTGGAGGATGACTCCAGCATTTAGAGGCTCTGTGCAATCTAACCCCAAGAAAAATGGTCTTATAAAGCAACGGCAGAGCAGGCGGGGTCTAACGCTTCACTATGACTTGAGCAAAAGAGCCGCGAATAGAGTGGGCTGGAATGCTGGCGTGGGCGTCTCAAAAAAGCTCACTGAAACTGAATTTTGAACATGTGAAACAGTTCACCTGCTTTTTGTCTGACGATTTTGCCTTGCGATTGCTTGATTAGGGCCTTCCAGTCGTCTAAAGAGTCGAGGTTAACCTCTGCGCCCAAGTAAGTTTCGAGGATGGCCCAGTTCTCAGACAGTGGGGCATTGGGGTTGAGGACGTCAAACACAAAGACGCCTTCGGGTTTGAGCACGGCTCGCACCGCCTGCATCACCTCTTGCCAATACTCCAGTGGATAATAGCAACTAAAGCCTGTGGCGATCGCCCCATCAAACTGCAAGTCACCGTAGTCCAACGTATGCGCCGGTGCAACTACAGCGCCTTTAAACAGCTTGGAGTTGAGCTGAGACCCGCGAGAGTTAAGAGTATTGCAGGCAAAATCGCTGATATCTTGCCCATAAAAATAGGCATCCCATTCGCGCCAGGGATAAATGAGAAAGCTCACGCCACAGCCCAAGTCGAGCAGCCGCTGGTTTTTCTTTGGCTTGAGCAATTCCCAAAACGGCGAGGCGAGTTTCGCGGCCAGCAGACCGGCCTGCCATTCTTCGTAGACCGGCATGGCCTTGACTTCATCGGGTAGATCAAACGGCTCTCGCTGAAATTCTTTGTTGTAGCGTAGAGCGATCGCCGCAATCTGTGCATGCCAGCGATCGCCCCCAGACTGTGACCGTGCTGCGGAGAGAAACCCCGACAGATTGCCATCCGCAGCCTGCTTCCCAGAAGAACGCGCCATGAATCTACTGCCTCGTATAGGGCGTTATTCGGTGATACTCTTGCTTGGAATACGCGAAGCCACTGTATAGGTCTGCGGTTTGCAGCAACAGAGTCAACCCAAATAACTTGCCTATACCTTAGCCTTTCAACGCGCGGTTAAAGTTTTGCCGATAGGAAGAATTAAAAATCAGCACAGGCCACGCCATCGTTAGCATCAGACGATTCGTGCTGAAATTGGTACGGTTAAATCCTTTCCAAAACTTAACGGACCCCCACCCGTAGCCCGCCAAAGCCAGTAATACTAATAATCCCATGATCGCCCTCCACCAGTGCCAGGTTTCTTCTAGTGTACGCCAGGAAGCGGAGTAGATTCGGCAAGAACGTTCCCAAAAAACCGAACCCTCCTAGGAGGGATATCTCGCTCTTAACAGGCAGAAAACGCGACCTTCTTGCATTCAGGTCGAAAAATTCCGACATAACCCGGATGCTCCCGGATATTTCTGTCACAGTTGAAGGGGATGGTGTGTACCCTGCGGTGGTGCACCCTGTCATGCAGATTCATGCAGATTAGGCTGGGGCGTTAGGAGGAACCATGAGAGCAGTGCTAATGGCAGGAGGATCGGGAACACGGCTACGGCCACTCACCTGTGATCTGCCCAAACCAATGGTGCCGATTCTAAATCGCCCTATCGCTGAGCACATCGTTAACTTACTGCGGCGGCACGACATTACAGAAATTATCTCCACGCTGCATTATTTACCTGATGTCATGCGTGACTATTTCTTAGACGGCAGCGACTTTGGGGTGCAAATGACCTATGCCGTTGAAGAAGACCAGCCTCTGGGCACAGCGGGCTGTGTTAAAAACGTAGCAGAGTTGCTGAATGAGACGTTTTTGGTGATCAGTGGCGACTGCATCACTGACATTAATTTGACTGAGGCGATTCGCTTTCATCACGAGCGCGGGTCTAAGGCCACGCTCGTGCTAGCACCTGTTGCAAATCCGCTAGAGTTTGGCGTAGTGATTGTGGATGAGCAGCAGCGCATCCGCCGCTTTTTAGAAAAGCCTTCCACCAGTGAAATTTTTTCCGATACGGTGAACACTGGCATCTATATTTTGGAGCCGGAACTGTTGGATGTGCTGCCCGCAGGTCAAGAAGCCGACTTTTCCAAAGACCTGTTTCCGCTGCTGCTGGAAAAAGGGGTGCCCATGTATGGCTATGTGGCACGGGGCTACTGGTGCGATGTGGGCAATCTGGTGGCCTATCGCGAGGCGCACTATGCGGCACTGCATCGGGAGGTGCGGCTAGAAATTGGTTATGAGGAGCGATCGCCCGGCATTTGGATCGGGCAAAATACCCACATTGACGCCAGCGCAGCGATCGAGACGCCAGCGCTGATTGGCAGCAACTGCCACATCGGAGCGCGGGCACAGATTGATGCGGATACAGTAATTGGCGACAACGTCACCATTGGGGCTGACGCCGACCTCAAGCGCCCTGTGGTGTGGAACGGTGTCACTATTGGGGATGAAGCCCATCTGCGGGCTTGCGTTGCGGCTCGGGGCACTCGCATTGACCGTCGCGCTCATGTGCTGGAAGGGGCTGTGGTGGGGTCGCTGTCAATTGTGGGAGAAGAAGCGCTAATTAATCCCGATGTACGGATATGGCCGAGCAAGCGGATCGAACCGGGGGCGATCGCCAACATGAACCTAATTTGGGGCCATGCCGCCCACCGCAACCTCTTTGGGCAGCGGGGTGTCTCAGGGCTGGCGAACGTTGATATCACCCCTGAGTTTGCAGTGCGACTGGGTGCAGCCTTTGGGTCTACCCTTCAGCCTGGGTCGCAGGTGAGCGTCTCTCGCGATCAGCGCAATATCTCTCGCATGGTGTCGCGATCGCTCATCTCGGGTCTGATGTCGGTAGGCGTGCATGTGCAAAACTTAGAGGCCACCGCTATACCCCTAGCGCGTGCCGTAGCGCCCGTGCGCAATGTGGCGGGTGGCGTCCATGTGCGCGTGCATCCTGAGCGATCTGATCACATCCTGATTGAATTCTTTGATAGCAAAGGCATCAACCTGTCCAAATCGCGTGAGAAGAAAATCGAAGGCGCCTACTTCAAAGAAGATTTTCGCCGCGCCCAAATGCAGGAAATCGGCAACATCGTGTATGTGGATCAAGCCACAGAAATTTACTGCACCAGCTTTGAGCGGATGCTGGATGTAGATTCCGTCCGCAGCAGCAACTCTAAAGTAGTAGTGGACTATGCCTATGCCGTATCCGGCGCTGTGCTCCCCACGCTCCTGGCAAAGTTTGGCTGCGACGCTGTTGTGCTCAACGCCAGCCTCAACCAGACCGTGCCCACCATCTCTGACCGCGAAGCCCTGCTCAGTCAGCTGGGTCACGTGGTCGAAGCGCTCAAGGCCAACTTTGGTGTGCAGGTGTCGGGCAACGGCGAGCAGTTAATTTTGGTAGATGAAGGCGGTAGCCCCATTCGAGGTGAACTGCTAACCGCACTGATGGTGCACATGAGCCTATTGCAGAATCCTCGTAGCACCGTGGTTGTGCCCGTTAACTCGTCTAGTGCTATCGAGCAGATTGCCCGACGGCACAATGGCGAAGTGATTCGCACGAAGGTGAACCCCACTGCGCTGATGGAAGCCTGTCACACCAATCCCAATGTGGTGCTGGGGGGCAGCGGCGAAATGGGATTCATCTTTCCACAGTTGCATCCCGGCTTTGATGCCATGTTTTGCATTGCCAAGCTCATCGAACTGCTCTCTCGGCAAGATCATCAGCGCTATGGCGGGCAGATTCGCACCTTGGGGCAAATTCGCGCTGAGCTGCCTCAGGTTTGCCACAAGACCCTGACCGTGCGCTGTCCTTGGACAGCGAAGGGATCGCTCATGCGACACCTGGTTGAAACCCACGCGAGTGAGACGATGGAACTGATTGACGGGGTGAAAATCTTTAGCCCCCAGCGGGATAGCTGGATTTTGATTTTGCCCGATGCTGGTGAACCCGTGGTGCATCTCTATGCCGACAGCAGCGATCGGGGCTGGGTTGACGAAACTCTGAAGGAATATCGCTTACTGGTTCAAGTCTTTGTGGATCAGGAGAGGGGTGTAGAGGCGTCAGCAACCGACCTGGCCGGGGTAGAACGCTAGGGGCTGTCATCAATTAGCCTCTGATATCCCAGAAATCAACAGTCACAGCCCCTAGCCTCGTTTTTGGGTCGGGCGTGGCAACGCTCATAGCATCAGGCGTTTGGTCGGAATTGATGACACGCCCTAGTCTTGGCTGTCCTCCATGCCTTTGCGTAGTTTGGGCTCAGGGGGGCGGTAGGTGAGGCGTTTGCTGGTGGTGAGTTGCATCCCCACTAGCAGTTCGGCAAACCGGACGCCCGCAGCAACGGGATCCACACAGGGAACCCCGAGTCGCTGCGATAGCGCTGCTTCCATGCCACCCATGCCCGCACAGCCGAGGATGATGGCTTCGGCATGGTCGGCTTGTAGCGCCAGGCGGCCTCCCTGTTCTAGGCCTTGGAGCACGGCGTCGGGGTTTTCGTCACAGTCTAGGACGGGCATATCGACACAGCGAATTGATGCACAGCGATCGCCCAACCCGGTTTTTTTTACCACATGCTCCACCATGTGGTAGCTGCGGGCCAAGGTGGTGACGACTGACCACCGGGGGGCGATCGCATTGGCGGCATACATTGACGCTTCGGCAATGCCCACAACTGGCTTCGTTGTCATCTCGCGCACTGCATCGATCCCCGGATCTCCCCAGCACGCGAGGACAATGGCATCACTTTCAGCGTCATGCTGCCGCACCAGCTTTAGCACTTCGGGAATTGCCAGATACTCATCATAAAAGCTCTCGATTGACACTGGGCCGCGCGCCGGATTCATCGCCGTGATCTCCGTACTAGGAGCAGCGTGGGCCTTGGCGATCTGCCCGATGGCAGCCGTCATGGTCTCGGTCGTGTTGGGGTTGATCACAGTGATCCGCATAGGTTATGTCGCATCGGTTGAGTGTGCATTTATTCCTAGCCATTGGAGCCAGCAGCCAAGCGTGGTATCGTCCAGTCGTGAGTCTGATTACGTGATGATATCTCCATGAGCTTTGACCTTGTAAACCTGGATTCGCTGAGCGCTTTATACCTGCAAATGCAGGCGATGGTGCTGGAGTTTGGGCTGCGTTTGATTGCGGCGATCGCCATCTTTGCCATCGGTCGGTGGATCGCCAAACAACTGCGCCGCCTAATCAAGCGGCTGATGAACCGCACCCCCCTCAATCCCAACCTGATCTCCTTCACCAGCAACTTTGCCGAATACGGAATCACCGCCTTCGTAATTCTGGCCGCGCTGGGCCAACTCGGCATCGAAACCACATCACTCGTCGCCATCTTGGGTGCTGCGGGTCTGGCAGTAGGGCTAGCGTTGCAAGGGTCTCTCTCCAACTTTGCAGCCGGGCTGCTGATTGTGTTCTTCCATCCGTTTCGAGTGGGCGACTGGATTGAGGGCGGCGGCGAATCAGGGTTTGTGGAAGATATCCAGCTCTTTACCACCATGATGCGCCGGCTCGACAACAAAACCGTCATCATCCCCAACAACAGCCTTACGGCTAACAATATCGTTAACTATTCCACTAAGGGAGTTCTGCGGGTTGATCTGGTGGTGGGCGTGGCTTACCACGAAGATATTGACCGCGTCAAGCAGGTGATTACGGCCGCACTGGCACAAGACGACCGCATCCTGCAAGACCCGCCGCCCATGATTGGCGTGCTAGAGCTGGCAAACAGCAGCGTCAACTTTGCCGTGCGCCCCTGGACGCGCACCGAACACTACTGGCCCGTCTATTTCACGGCCTATGAAAATATCAAGAAAAAGCTAGATGCTGAGGGTATCTCCATTCCCTTTCCGCAGCGCGATGTCTATCTTTATCAGAAAAATTCGGGATAAGGGCTTACTTCACCTGCACGCAGCGTCCCACAGACACTTGCTATTGACTCAGCGCTCGTAGTAAAACGACTACAATCAATGCAGCTTGGGACATTGCTTTCGTCAGACGTAATTTCTCAAGCTGAACTAAACTTTATTGGTTATAAGAGGCCGCGCTATAGGTAGATCCTATCAAGGTAATCATTTTAACTTTGGCACTACCTGTAGCGTCGCTAATATTATTTCCAATTAAGTCTACTGATAAATCTGTGCCATGAAGAGTCATGGTTCAAACTTGATAGTTCAAACTATGGTTTTGCCGCCATACAGCGGTGTATGAGCAAACGAGTAGGATGAAGCACTCCCAACCGTCAAACCAGACTGTTTTAGCCCACGTTTTAGCCCACGTTTTAGCCCAATTGTGTGAGGTACGCCATTTTTATGAACACGCTATTGATTTATCCTATTTTTCCTCCCACGTTTTGGTCCTATGACAAAATTTTGGAACTTATTAATCGCAAGGTGTTGCTGCCTCCGTTGGGGCTCATCACTGTCGCTGCTATCCTGCCGCAAGAGTGGAACTTCAAGCTGGTCGATCGCAACATTCGCCCAGCTACCGAAGAAGAATGGGACTGGGCAGATTTGGTCATCATCTCTGGCATGATTGTGCAAAAAGGCGACATGCTGGCTCAGGTGCGCGAGGCCAAGCGCCGCGGCAAGCTCGTTGCTGTGGGCGGCCCCTATGCCACCTCTGTGCCCCACGAAGTGGAAACTGCGGGCGTCGATTTCTTGATTTTAGATGAAGGCGAAATCACGCTACCCATGTTTGTGGAGGCGATTCAGCGAGGTGAGACCAGCGGCACGTTTCGCACCAGCGAAAAGCCCGATGTCACCACCACACCCATCCCTCGCTATGATCTGCTAGAGCTAGATGCCTACGATTCTATGTCGGTGCAGTTTTCGCGTGGGTGTCCCTTTCAGTGTGAGTTTTGCGACATTATTGTGCTGTATGGGCGCAAGCCGCGCACCAAAGACCCAGCGCAGCTTCTAGCCGAGCTGGACCATTTGTATGAGCTGGGCTGGCGGCGCAGTGTGTTTATGGTGGATGACAACTTCATTGGCAACAAGCGTAATGTAAAGCTGCTGCTGCATAAACTAAAGCAGTGGATGGCCGACCACCAGTATCCGTTTAGCTTTGATACCGAAGCGTCGATCGATCTGGCACAAGACCCAGAACTGCTGGAGCTGATGGTGGAAAGCGGTTTTAAGGCGGTGTTTTTGGGTATCGAAACGCCTGATGAAGACAGTCTGCAGCTCACCAAAAAGTTTCAGAACACGCGCAGTTCTTTGACAGAGTCTGTAGAAACCATTATTCGAGCAGGGCTACGCCCTATGGCTGGCTTCATCATTGGATTTGATGGAGAAAAAGCGGGAGCGGGCGATCGCATCGTTCGATTTGCCGAGTTGGCGGCTATTCCCTCCACCACATTTGCCATGCTGCAAGCCTTGCCTAACACGGCTCTGTGGCATCGCCTCAAAAAAGAAGGCCGACTGCGCGACAACGCCGATGGCAACATCAACCAAACCACGTTGATGAACTTTACTCCCACGCGCCCGTTAGAAGATATTGCCACTGAATATGTTGAGGCATTTTGCGCCCTCTATGACCCAGTGCGCTATCTCGACCGCACCTATCGCTGCTTTATGATCATGGGTGGCCCCAGTTGGTCGGCCCCGGCGAAGTGGCCCGAGTGGGTGCTGGTGAAAGCGCTGCTGATTGTGATCTGGCGGCAAGGGTTTAAGCGCGAGACCCGCTGGAAGTTCTGGCATCATCTGTTCAGCATTGTGCGCCATAACCCCAAGGTGGCAGATTTATACCTGTCAGCTTGTGCTCACAATGAGCACTTTTTGGAATATCGCCAGATTGTCCGCGAGCAAATTGAATCACAACTGGCGGAATTTAAGCGGCAAGAGATGCAGGCTGTTCCGGCTGAGGTTGCCTCAGCAGATGAGAATGAAGTGGCGATCGCCTCATAGTGTTCGGGTTAGCTAGTGCGGGTTTGGGGACTGTCGTCTCACTGTCTCTTTATCTAGGCGCATCACCATCCCGGATAGAAGGATGGCTGTGGTCGCACCCTATGAAGTGCTCGGCTTAGTGCGACTCCTATGCTCTGAAATTGGTATGGGATAGGGTTGAATAGATAATTATAGACCTGAGTTCGACCGTTAAAAAGCGGCTTGTGGCAGGGCTTTAAGCTCATCATCTGGGATGCCCAACGATGGCTTGTCGGGGTGGTAGGCGTAGGCAATCAGGCCCGAGACCAGGTTGACGAGAA
>JAHHHI010000001.1 GCA_019359435.1 Kaiparowitsia implicata GSE-PSE-MK54-09C | reverse complement strand
TGTCCCGCGAGCACTACGATAATCGGGGACGGTCTGTAAAGCTTCAATGAGATTCATCGCGACACCAGCGTTTAAGGGATGTCTCTATAGCTTAATTTCTATCTCATCACAGTGAATCAGCCCTAGCCCTGCGGGTGTTTTCGCGGCTCGATGAAGCAGATCTGAAAGCGGTCGATCTGCACCAAGGTTTAGATAGTGTCCTGATGCTGTTGCAGCACCGTTTGGTATTGCAGGAGTCCAATCCCAGAATCATAGTCCATCGTCAGTTCAGCAGCCTACCGGCGGTGCTGTGCTACCCACGCGATATTAACCAGGTCTTTCTCAATATTCTTAGTAATGCGCTGGATGCGCTGCACCATTGCCTTAGCGATCGCCCATCCCGCCAACTCACGGCCATAGCATCGGCCCAAACACCGGGGACGATCGCCCCACCGCCGCTCGATATTCCCCCTGCCGTAGAGAAACCGGCAGACTGGACGCCCCAACTCTGGCTCACTACAGAGCTTATCATCGACGAGGGTCGAGCTTGGGCCGTAATTCACATCCGTGACAACGGCTGCGGCATTCCCGAAACGCATCTGCCTCACATTTTTGAGCCGTTTTTTACCACTAAGCCTGTGGGTCAAGGAGCGGGGCTGGGGTTAGCCAACGGTTATCAAACTATTGTGGATAAGCACAATGGCCGACTGACCTGTGAGTCGCATTGGGGCGAGGGCACCACGATTACGCTGGCGCTGCCTGTGATGCGCACCCAAGCGCCCCACTGTGCATATCGACAGTGAGGGGGCGATCGCTGCTAGAGTAGCGGTAGTTAAGATTACCGCTGACCTTGTGCAGCGGGCGCGATTAGTGTTATGACTCAGCAGCCTTCTTCAGCCAGCAATCCCATCGATGATACCCTCGACGGGTACGAAACGCCGAAGCCTCAGCCGACCAGTGGTCGCGTGCTGCCCGACCCTGACCGCAACCTTCCAGTTCCTCGGCAAAGCCACATTATCAGCACGGTGCTGTCTCCGGCAGTGCGGCTGTGGTTGCGCTCTCAGGTATCGCAGGTCGATCATCTGGATCTGCTGATTGAGGGGGGCGATCGCCAACTGCTGACTGGGCTGGTGCCCCGCATCACCATCTCTGGGCGCAATGTGGTGTATGAAGGGCTATGCCTGAGCGAGGTGCGATTAATCGGGCGCGGCATAAAGGTCAATTTTGGACAACTGTTGCGGGGCAAGCCGCTGCGTCTGGCCCGCACCATTACGGTGCAGGGCGATGTGCTGCTGACAGAAGACGACTTCAATGATTCGCTGCAGACCCCACTGCTAGCAACTGCACTCTCTGACTGCTTTGTGGAACTGCTGCGGGCGGGTGCTGCGCCCGAGTTGGTTGACCCTACTAGCAAAAAGCCCATCATTCTCGACAATTTTCAGGCCCAGATTGATCCAGAACGGCTAACGCTGGTGGCTGACGTCATTTCTGTAACGCAGGGAACCGCGACACCCTTTGCCATTCGCACTGGGCTGCGCGTGTCCGGTGGGCAGGCGCTGCAGTTGGTCAATCCCGAATGGCTGCCCACACCGACTGCTAAGCGGGGTCTGTCGTTAGATGACCTTGATGGGTTCACCATAGATCTGGGCACAGATGTGGCTCTGCAAGAGATCGTGCTGGGCGATCGCACCCTCACCTGTCGCGGCACCCTCAACATCATTGCGGATGATGCCGACTCTATTGACTCTGATCGCCATCCAATCTAGCGCATCTCGCGGAACCATCTGCGGGCGATCGCCAAACCAGGCTAATCTTGCGGTAGACGCTGGACATAGGCGTCTTATGGTAGCGTTGCTTACAAATAACGCGTTGTATTGCAGATACCGATGATTCAACCCTGGATGGTAATTGGAGGCATTGCCTTCGGTCTGGCGATCGCCATTGGAAGTTTAGTCAACCGGCGTGGCACTGAGTGGTTCCGGCGATTGCAGCGTCCTAACTGGCTCACCTTTGAATGGGCGATTCCTGTTATTTGGACAACGGTATTTACCTGCGGGGCGATTTCGGCCACGCTCGTGTGGGAAGAAGACCCCGGTAGTGGCGCTACGTGGCTGCGCATGGCGGGATATTTATTGCTAGAGCTTGTCACCCTTGCTTATACCCCAGCCATGTTGTGGCTGCGGCGCATCCAAGTGGGTTTCGTCATTGGCACTGTGGGGCTAGCGATTGCGATGGTGCTGGCGATCGCCGTTTTTCCAATTTCTCGCCCCGCCATGTATTTGCTGATTCCCTATCTGCTGTGGAGCCCCATTGGCACCTATGTCACCTGGGAGATGATGCAGCTCAACCCATCGGAAGCGTAAATGCTAATCGATTTTCAGAGCACTTAAATGCCCACTAGGCTGCGCATTGCCTGATCAGTTGATAAAAAAAGTGGTCGTGGCCCACGTCATTGACAAACCCAATGGCGTTTAACTTAACGTCAGTTCGGGTTAAGAGGGTTTTGGGGAACCGCGCGACGCGCGGTTCCCCAAAACCCTTGATGTGCCGTGCGCGTCGCGCACGGCACATCAAGGGTTTGAGCGTATCCCGAACTCAGGTTAACTTATCCATAATTGGGCCTTTGATTCTGAAGCCTTTGACTCTGAAAATTAGAAGTGAATATTTAATCCCCGTAAATCCCGAATTAGCCCCTCCAAAATTTCTAACGCACTTGCGTCGATGAGATTAACTGCTGAGATTAACTGCACTGTACACTAGCACAATGCATTGCACCTCTGGGCGGTCAGCCACGTGCTGACTGATGAAGTTTTCAAGATACTTCACATTGGCGAAATACAGGCTTTCATCAACTCGAACCGCTAGTATATTGGGGCTGGTTGTCACCGGATTCAGATCTTAGGCAACTTATATATAGCCCCGATCCGGCATAATCTTTCAATCACCCAGAACGCTATCTGTAGCGCTATTCTAAAGCTATGGATGTTCCTCGCCTCCACCCAGACACCATTGACCAAGTGAAGCAACGGGCTGACATTGTGGATGTCATCTCGGAGCATGTGGTGCTGCGCAAGCAGGGAAAAGATTTTGTGGGGCTGTGTCCGTTCCACGATGACAAGTCGCCCAGCTTTAGCGTCAGCCCTAGCAAGCAGTTCTACTATTGCTTTTCCTGCGGGGCGGGGGGCAACGCCTTTAAGTTTTTGATGGAGCTGAATAAGCGCTCCTTTGCAGATGTCGTGCTCGATCTGGCGCGGCGCTATCAGGTGCCGCTCAAAACCCTAGAACCCGAGCAGCGACAAGAGTTTCAGCGGCAGCTCTCGCAGCGCGAGCAGCTTTACGAAATTATGGCGGTGGCGGCTCGGTTTTTTGAGCATGCCTTGCAGCAGTCCCAGGGGGAAGCCGCCCTCACGTACCTCCGAGACAAGCGTCAGCTCAGCGTCGAGACGATTCAGCAGTTTCAACTGGGCTATGCGCCGGGGGGCTGGCAGACGCTCTATGGCTATCTGGTTGAGCAAAAGCGCTATCCGGTGGAGATGGTGGAACTGGCGGGGCTGATTGTGGCGCGCCAGAGCAATGCAGGGCATTACGATCGATTTCGCGATCGCCTGATGATTCCCATTCACGATTTGCAGGGGCGGGTGATTGGGCTGGGCGGGCGCAGTCTGGGTGACGAGCAGCCCAAATACCTCAACTCACCTGACACGCCTCTGTTTGACAAGGGCAAGACGCTGTTTGGCCTAGATAAGGCACGAGCGGCGATCGCCAAACAAGACCAAGCGGTGGTTGTGGAGGGCTATTTTGATGCGATCGCCCTGCATGCGGCAGGCGTTGCCAATACCGTCGCCTCCATGGGGACAGCGCTCAGCTTAGGCCAAGTGCGGCAGCTGTTGCGCTACACCGAATCCAAGCACATCGTCTTTAACTTTGACGCTGATGCAGCCGGGCAAAAAGCGGCAGATCGCGCGATTGGCGAACTGTCTGACTTAGCCTATAAGGGGGAGGTGCAACTGCGCATTCTCACCATTCCCGAGGGCAAAGATCCCGACGAGTTTCTCAAAACCCATTCCGTTGAGGCGTATCACGCGCTGCTGCACGACACGCCCCTGTGGCTCGACTGGCAGATTCAGCAGCTGCTGCAGGGCAAAGACCTGACCCAGCCCGACCAGTTTCAGACCAGCACTCAGGCGATCGCCCAACTCTTAGGCAAGCTGCCCAATGCCTCCTTGCGCACTCACTATATTCACCGCTGCGCCGGGCTGCTGAGCCAAGGCAATGCCCGACTGAGTGTGCAGCTTGAAACCGACCTGCGGACTCAGGTGCGGGGGCAGCGCTGGCATGGCAAATCGCAAAAGTGGCAAACGCCGGGCGATCGCACCCTGCTCGAAGAATCCGAAGCCTGCCTGCTGCGGATTTATCTGCATCTGCCCGACTATCGGGAGCAAATCCGCACCACGCTCGACGACCTCGACCTCGACTTTAGTCTGGGTCATCATCGGTTTTTGTGGCAGCAAATTTTGGGGCTAGAGCGAGAGGCCGAAGCCATAGCTAACGAGGCTGTCCAGTGTAAAACCGACGCGCTCGCGGTTGCCCTCGCTGACAGCGACAGCCTGCCCAATGGGTCGCCTCCATCATCGGATGAGCCAAGTCTGCCACCGCCAAACCTGCTGTCGCACCTGCATGATCGTTGCCTCGACCAGCCCGATAAGCTAGAGCGATCGCTCTACCTGTTTCAGCTCGACGAGAAAATCCAGCGCGATCTGCTGCGCGCTCCGCTGGTGATTCGCGCGGCAGCGGCCTGCATGGAGCGGGTCATGTGTGAAAAGCGCAAGCGACACTTTCTCGAACTGTGGCAGTCAACCTATGCGGCTGAGCCTGAGCTGGCGCAGTTCTATCAGCAGCAGCTCTACCTTGAAAATCAGCGGATTGATGCGATCGACCGAGAGCAGCGCCAAACGACCTTTGAAGATTTGGCCCAGGTGCCCTGGGTGGGCGAGTTTTATCAAAGTTTGGGCGGTTAGGCAGGGCAGTTAGGCCGGGGCGATCGCTCCCGTCACCCGGTGCAGCAGCGCTGCAAGCGACGCCCTTAGATCAGCATGGCAATACACCTGATCCGGATGGGGGGACTGCCCGGGCTGCTGAAATCGGGGCCGTTCGCCGTTCATCTCTCCCCAGGTCATGGTGACTTGACGAGCAAAATCGTAGAACAGTGCTTGATTGTGCAGCAGCCGTTCTAGCAGCACGGCCAGCGCCGTGAGGGGAGAGTCGAGATAGCGGCTAATTTGGGTATCGTTGGTTTTGACCCAGGTTTTAAGCGTGGCCAGCAGCGCGCCCGAACCATCCACCACATGCAGATCGAGGAAGTGCAAAATTTGGGCGATCGCCCGCGTCAGCCGAGGCATGGGTGACTCGCCCCGCATAAAGGCCCCCGCCTCTTTGCCAATGGCGTCTCCTAGGGAAAACTGGCGACCCGCGCGAATCTCTTGTTCGAGCGATTGGGAGGAGTCGTCGGGTGTGGCGGGTGTCATAGGGCGAACGAAGCATTAAGGATTCGGCAGGCGACGGATGCTGCAAGCGACGGAATGCAACGAAATGCAATGGAATGCAATAGGCGGAATCACACGGCTGTCAGCGATGCCAGCGGGTTGGGGATGGCGTCACTGGGGGCATTGAACTCTCCCGTGAGCACAAACTCTAGCCGCAGCTTGAGCCAAGTGATGAATTGGGGATTTGTGGAAACCACCGCCGCCGCCGGCTGAGGGCATTTGGCTTTGACTGCAGCAAGCTCGGGCGCATCCAGAAACGCAGGCTGACGCACGAGCCAAAAGTCAATCTCTTTGCCCTGCTCGCCATAGAAGCGGAGGCGCTCTTTCAGCACTTCGTCCAGCGGTTCATCGTGGGTTAAAAACTGCTCACTCGCCAAAATGTAATAGTAGGTGGTCATGAGATTTATTGCTCTCCTCGAATGGCTCGGTTCATATCACGGACGGCACGCTCTAGCCCTACCAACACGGCACGGCTGATGATGGAATGGCCAATGTTCAACTCTTCCATACCGGGCAGCAGCGCCACCGGATGCACGTTCCAGTAAGTGAGACCATGGCCAGCATTGACTCGCAACCCAGCGGCGATCGCCCGGTTGCAGCCCTCTGCTAGCACGGCCAGTTCCCGCGTGCGGCTGGCCTCATCGGGGGCGTCGGCATAGCTGCCCGTGTGCAGCTCGATAAACTGCGCCCCAATGGCAGCACTAGCCTGAATTTGATCGGCAGCTGGGTCGATAAACAAACTTACGGGAATGCTCGCAGTCTGAAGTTTCTCGACGACCGTTGCCATCCGGTCTTTCTGTCCGGCAATGTCTAGCCCGCCTTCGGTGGTGACTTCTTCGCGGCGCTCGGGCACGAGGGTCACATAGTCAGGATGCAGATCGAGGGCGATCGCCACCATCTCGTCTGTGGGGGCCATTTCCAAATTCAGGTGGGTTCGCACGGTCTGCCGCAGCACCCGCACATCCCGATCCTGAATATGGCGGCGGTCTTCCCGCAAATGCACGGTAATGCCATCTGCACCGCCCAGTTCTGCTAGCACAGCGGCTGCCACTGGGTTCGGTTCTACCGTGCGGCGCGCTTGGCGAATCGTAGCCACATGATCAATATTGACGCCGAGGGTGGGCAACGGGAGCCTCCTAACTAAAGATAATTAAAGACCGCAGCTGAACGAAATCGAAGCCAGTAGCTGAACGAAATCGAAGCCAGTCATCGCGGGAGTTGAACCGCTACACCTGATCTCAACTCCTTATTTTACAGCGCCTGGGTTTCGATAATAGGCGTGTAGAAGAGCCAAACTTACTGGATGAGTCGAGCGCTGATTTGATTTAGAAATCGCCGGAATGATGACGGATTGGGCGACTGTCGAGGATGGAGTGAGGTCGTTTGTCCTTTGAACAGGTTTTGCCCACGTAAACCGTCTTTTAACCTTTAATAAGAAGAAATTCTTGGAGAGACCCTTCGACAGTCGGTTCATTCTTTTTAGCGCGACCCTTAGACCGCCCTTAGCACGTTGGGTTGCCGCAGATCGGCCAGGGTGGCGCAGCCTGCACAAAAGACAGCGGTGCGAATCTCGGCGATCAGGCTAGTGGTGAGCTGATGCAGGTCATCATCGGACTGGGCTGCAGCTTGCAGAAAGGGCAGCGCCAGCCCCCCAATGTCAGCCCCCAGGGCGATCGCCGTTGCGACATCAAGCCCATGACGCAGGCCCCCCGAGGCAATCAGCGGCACTGTTGGCGCGATCGCCCGCACCTCAGTGATGCACTGCGCCGTGGGAACGCCCCAATCTGCAAAAGTGTTGCCCACGCGCCGCTGCAGCGGATCTTGAGCGCGTTCGCTTTCGACCCTTGCCCAAGAGGTGCCCCCTGCTCCCGCCACGTCGATCGCCTGCACACCCGCCTCTAGCAAGCGCTGCGCCATTTGGGCCGAAATGCCGTTGCCCACTTCTTTGGCAATGACCGGCACTGAGAGGCAGGCACACACCTGCTCAATCTTCGAGAGCAGCCCGGCAAAGTTGCGATCGCCCCGCGTTTGCACGGCCTCTTGCAGAGGGTTCAGGTGCAGTACGAGTGCATCTGCGCCCAGCCAGTCTACGGCGCGCTGGCATTCTGCCACGCCATAGCCATAATTGAGTTGCACTGCGCCCAGATTTGCCAACAGCAGAATATCAGGAGCGATCGCCCGCACCGAAAAGCTCGGCAGTACGGTGGGATCTTCTAAGACCACCCGCTGCGACCCCACCCCCATGGCTAGCCCATAGTGTTGGGCGATCGCCGCCAGCCGGGTGTTGATCAGCCGAGCGAGATCTGTCCCCCCCGTCATCGAAGAAATCAGCAGGGGGGCTTTCAGCGATTTTCCTAGAAACGAGGTCGCGAGGGAGACGTCAGCATAGTCTATATCTGGCAAGCAGCAGTGGGTCAGCCGATAGCGCTCCAGTCCAGTTGTCACCCGATGGCTCTGCACATCATCGTCTAGGCAGACGCGAATGTGCTCGGCCTTGCGTGCCTGGGTCGCCGCCGCCTCATCCACCAGATCTAGCGGGGCGACACCCCACCCAGCGATCGGCGCTGGAGGATTCTCCTGTGTAGCCGGGGCATTCGTGCCGTATCGATTCACCATGTGCTCTATAGAATCCAGAATTCAGCCGTCAGTCAGCGTTGCAAGCGATACCCAAGCTCCCTCGCTCAATCTCCTGTTCAATCCTCAATGCGGAATTGGGCATTGCTTAGCGCAGGGATGATTTGCCCCCCAACCCCCAATTCTGGGGGAGCAAGAGCCTTCCAAGTTCCTCAATATTGGGGAATTTAGGGAGCCAAGCGAAGGTGCTGTTTTTGAAAGTTCATAACCTCAATTCAGCAATGCCCGGAATTGATGCGTGGGATTTGCGCACCGCGCTGCCCCCCGTATTGGTTGACCGATCGATCGCTCAAGACTGTTACTCAAGACGATTGCGGTACTCAAGACCGCTGCGGCAACCTGTTTGCGCCACACCGCTACCGTTTCGCTAGTCTCTCACACGGCGGCAGCAGCAGGCGCAGTCTAGAAATAATGCGATACACACCGGGGTTGATTCCTCTCCCAGCCGCAGTTCCCAGCCGCAGTAGCCCTAAAGCCCTGGCTCAACCAGCACATACAAAAAGGCATCGAGACGGTTGAGAGTCGCGCACACTTGGAGCAGCGCCTCATCTTCGCTGAGGGGCTCTAGGGTGACGAGATGGCGGGGTTTCAGCGTGAGGTAGCGGTTAACCAGCGACGCCACAGGTTGAGGGCCATCCCAAAGCGGCAGCAGAGTTGCGGCGATCGCCCCGTCTACACTGACCTCGCCTCTCGCTGGCATGGCGATAAACTGGCTAAACTCCATCGGTCTGCCCTGTTGCACATTCTGAATCGCAGTCTGCCGCACTAGGTCATGCCGCAGTTGGGGATGCAGATGCACCACTGCTTGCCGCCACTGTGATTCCGTCCATGTATCTACTGGATCGCCCGGCGGCGTTCCATCAGGCTTGATGGCCCACAGGTCAATCAGCCGATTTGACGGATGCAGCAGGTCGTGCATGTAGAGCTGCATGGGCTCAGGCGCTTCAGCCAGCACCATGGCCCACAGCGCTGGAAGGTCGTCGGGCTGCTGGAACAGACTGGGAATCTCCCACCCTCGCCAGTGCACCATGCGAATGAACTCCAGCCCTGCCGCTTCCAGCAGGTCAAACATTTGGGGCACCGAGAAGCCTTTGTCCCCTTGCAGCAGAAAGTTAGCCAGCACCTCGGGCGCACAATCGGGATTTTCGTACCGAGGGTTCCAGATCTCGGATCGCAGCTTGCTCGACGGTTTCAGCGCCTTAAACACCTCGATCACGGCCTCAATGGCTGCCTCCTCGGGGTTGTCATCCATCAGCCCCATATCCCGAAACAGCTCTTGCGCCCGGTAATAGGGCTGGCGTTGGATGGCGCTGTGCAGATTGACTCGCAAGATGCCGCCGGGCTTGAGCGCGGCCTGCATGGCCTGCATCCCCTGCTGGGGGTCTGGCAGCAGGTATAGCACCTCGTCACAGTCGATATAGTCACACTGAAGGCCCAGTTGGGACAGATCTTCTAGGGCGATCGCATGAAATTCTGTATTCTCAAAGCCATAGTATTGCAGCCGCAGTCGGGCAAACTCCACCGACCTTTCCGAGAGATCGACGCCTACAATCCTGGCTCCAGGATTGGCCTCCGCCAGCATCAGCGATTTGTAGCCGCTGCCACAGCCTGCGTCCAGAATCACGGCATTGGTCGTGTCCACCATTCGTCGGTGATAGAGGTAGTAGGGCGTCGCCAGACTATGGGCGAATAAATCATTCAGCTCATCTTTGGGAGATTTTTCTACGGGCACTGAGGGATAGGGCACCCCGTCAAACTGTTGGCGAATTTTGTCGAGTAGCGCTTGAGAGTTCATGGAGGTTGAATGGTGGGGGTTGGGCGTTAGGGAGTGGAACCGATGCTATTCTGTGATGTCGAACAGGACATACATGTATTGCTCTAGCGTGAGCAGCAATTGTTGCACAATGGCTTGGGCCGCGGCGGGGTCGATGGGCTCTAAGGTCTGGGGATGCACCGGATTGAGTGTGCAGTAGCGCTGGGCGATCGCCCCGACCGACTGCGGTGCCTCCCACAGGGGCAGCAGGCACGCCGCTAGCTCACTCAGCATTAGCACCGAGCGGCCTGAGGAATAGCTGAGGAAGTCACCAAAATCAAAGGGCTGACGCTGCTCGCAACAGGCGATGAGGGCGGCTTTAACCTGGGGTCGGCGTAGAAGCGGATGCAGATGCACCGTTACGTTGGGCCACGTCTTTTCTTGCCGCAGATTGAAGGAATGGGCGGGCGATCGCCCTGGCTTAGCGCACCAAAAGTCCAACAGCCGATAGGCGGGGTTGATTAGCTCATAGGCATGCAGCCGTTGCTCTACCGATAGCCGCGCCACGTAGCGCGTCCACACCTCTGGCAACTGCTGAGGCGTGTGGAACAAATCTTCTAAATGCCACTGGCACGCATTCACCATACTGACAAACTCCAACCCAGCCTCCCGCAGCATGGCAAACATGTCAGGCACGGCAAAGCCCTTATCGCCCAGCAGCAGATAATCCACCAGCACGCTCTTCGGCTTTTCTAGATAAATCGACTGCCAGGTCAGACTCCGCAAAAAGGTTTCAGGCTTGAGGGCTTGCATCGTTTCCAAAACCAAGTCAATCTCCATATCTTGGGGATTGTCGTCCATCAGCCCCAGCAGCCCAAACAGCGCTTGGGCCTGATAGTAATTGCGCCGCTGGTAGCGATTATGCAGGTTGCCACGCACAATGCCTCCCGGCTTGAGCACGGCTTGCAGCATCGTCAGCCCCGCTTGGGGGTCAGGCAGCAAATAGAGGGTTTCGTCGCAATTGATGTAGTCAAATTCCAGCCCTAGGGAGGGCACCTCTTCGATGCCGATGGCGTGAAACTCTGCCGTCTCAAACCCGTGATAGCGCAACCGCTGCCGCGATAGCTCTACCGATTCAGCGGAAATATCGACGCCAATTACGGTAGCCCCTGGGTTGGCAGCGGCTAGCAGCAGTGACTTATACCCACTTCCACAGCCCGCATCCAGAATCAGCTGCCCAGCCGTATCGGGCACCGCTCGGTGCTGCTGATAGTAGGGCGCGACCAGGCTGTGCATGTAGAGCAGGTTGAGGTCGTCGCGGGGAAATTCCTCTAGCGGCACAGCCGGAAACGGGGCAAAGTCGAACTGCTGGCGGATTTTATCGAGGGCGTCAAGGCTCATGGCGGTTACGGTAAGGGCAAGGGGCAGGCAATCAGGGGGTCGGGCAATCAGGGAGCGGCTGAGGGAATGGCGAGATCGCACGCGCAGAGTGCGCGTTAGGCTGGGCGCTAGACTGGGCGTTAGACTGGGCGTTAGAGTGAGCCAACGATTTGTCCTGCTGATTTTGATTTTATAGTCTGAAATTCAGCCAATCGGGAATGTTCCTGGCAGGATGGAATGTCGCGCTAGCATTGTGACCCGAATCGTTGGGGAACATTTGACGCTGATTTGCGTCATCTCAGACATCTCAGCTTTGAGTATGCCCAAAACGCTCAATGCAGACTCACGGTTTGGATGAGCGATACAGGTTCTAAACGCATCCTCGCTTGCGTGTCGTTGGCGTTATGGTATCGACCTTACCCATAAAGATTGCCACTGTTTTACCCCGATGGCGCTAGGATAAGAAAATTATCGAAAATCCTACCTCTGCCTTGAACACGCATTCTCTGTCTACTCTGCCTGACGCAGTTCAGTTCCCGGCGCATATCTGCACGCTCAGCAATGGTCTGACGGTGATTCATCAGCAGACGCCGACGCCTGTGGTGACAGTCGATGTGTGGGTCAAAGCAGGGGCGATCGCCGAACCCGATCTGTGGGGCGGCATGGCGCATTTTCTAGAGCACATGATTTTCAAAGGCACTGACCAGGTGCCGCCGGGCTACTTTGACCAGGTGATCGAAAACCACGGGGGGGTCACCAACGCCGCCACGAGCCACGACTACGCCCACTTTTTTATCAATACGACAGCGGGATACTTGCCCAAGACGCTGCCTTGCCTAGCAGATCTGCTGCTGCATGCAGCCATTCCCGATGACGAGTTTGATCGGGAGCGCGATGTGGTGCTCGAAGAAATTCGTCAGTCTGAAGATGACCCCGACTATCTGGGCTTTAAGGCGCTGTCAGAGCTGGTTTATCAGCGTCATCCTTATGGTCGTCCGGTGCTGGGGGAGCCAGAGAACTTAATGAGCCTGCTGCCCTACGAAATGCGCAGCTTTCACCAGACTCTCTACCAGCCGGACAATATGACGGTGGTAGTGGTTGGGGATATTGAGCAGCAGCGAACCTTAGATCAGGTGAATGAGGCGTTTGATGGGTTTGCCACATCGCCCGGCTATCCCGCCGTTTCGGTAGAGGCTGAACCTGCGATTGCGGGGATTCGCCGCCGCGTCTTAGAGCTGCCCCGCTTAGAAACGGCGCGGCTGATGATGGCCTGGGTAGGGCCAGGGGTGGAGCAGTTGCGTCATGCCTATGGGCTAGATGTGCTGTCGGTGGTGTTGGGGGGCAGTCGCTCGTCGCGGCTGGTGCGCGAACTGCGAGAGGAGCGGCAGCTCGTGCATGACATTTGCTGCAATGTCTCCCTGCAGCGCGATTCCAGTCTATTCACGATTTCAGCGCTGCTTGATCCAGAACATCTGGATCAGGTGGAAGCACTGGTGGGCGATCGCCTGACCCATCTCGTCAACCGACCCATTGAGGAGAGCGAGCTCAACCGGGTAAAGCGGATGCTGTGCAACGATTACGCTTTTTCTAGCGAAACATCGAGTCAGTTGGCTGGGCTGTATGGCTATTACAGTGCGATCGCCACACCCCAAGTAGCCGTGTGCTATCCCCAACACATTCAAGGGCTGCACCCTGAAGAGTTGCAGCATCTCGCCAGCCAGTATCTGTCTCCCTATCACTATGCCGTGACTATTCTCAAGCCCGCCTCGTTAGCATAAAGAGCGCTAGGTGTTCACGCCCCATTCTGCGTCTATAAGACGGCTAACGATACTACCGTGTGTTAAGGCTCAACCCTTGAGCCAGATGGTTGATTTCAGCATTCAGCCCAGCCAACTCTTTCCTGCCTCAATCCCAATTCCTACACTTACCCTCCACTTACCCTTCATGGTTAGCGCGCCTAAATCTTCTTCAACCCAATCGTTTCACCGCACCGTTTTAAGCAATGGCTTAGTGGTGTTGGTGCTAGAAAACGATACGGCAGACATCGTGGCTTCTCGCATTTTTGTGCGGGCCGGTAGTCGTTATGAAACGCCTGAGCAGGCGGGCGTTTGCCACCTGCTGATGTCCCTGCTGCCCAAGGGCAGTGAGCGGCTGTCTGCGGTGCAGATTGCGGAGCAGGTAGAGTCGATGGGGGCCAGCATGGGGGCTGATTCCGCTACGGACTACAGTCTGGTTAGCCTCAAAAGTATTTCTCAAGATTTTCCCGAGATTCTGACATTGGCGGCAGAACTGCTGCGATCGCCCGCGTTTGCGGAATCAGAGGTGGCGCTAGAGCGGCGGCTGACGCTGCAAGGCATCCGCTCCATGAAAGAGCAGCCCTTTTCGATTGCTCAGCGGCAGCTGCGGCAGGCGCTCTATGGTGATCATCCCTATGCCCTGTCCACCTTGGGGACTGAAGAAACGGTGCCGAACCTCGATCCGGCCATGCTGCACCAGTTTCACCGCACCTATTTTCGACCTGACAATCTGGTGATTTCGATTGTGGGACGAATTACGCCAGAGCGGGCGATCGCGCTGGTGGAAGAAACCTTTGGCGATTGGCAACCCCCTCAAATTGAGGGCGAACGGCTGCCACTGCCAGCGCTAACAGGCTCAGTGGCGACCTCTCAACCGCAGCGGGTTTCTGCCGTGCAGGAGACGCAGCAGGCGATTGTGATGCTGGGCTACCTGGCTGCGGCGCTGCACAGCGAGGATTATGCTCCGTTGAAGCTGATCAATACATACTTGGGCAATGGTCTGTCGAGCCGCCTGTTTGTTGAACTGCGCGAAAAACTAGGGCTGGCCTATGAAGTGTCGGCCTTTTATCCCACGCGCATTGATACCTCTCAGTTTGTGGCCTATATGGGCACTGCGCCGACTAATGCGGCGATCGCCCTTAAAGGGCTGCAGCACGAGGTTGACCGTCTGGCGACCATGCCCCTAAGCCAAAACGACCTTCAAGCCTCAAAAAATAAGTTTTTAGGCCAGTATGCGCTGGGTAAGCAAACCAACGCGCAATTGGCCCAGGTCTATGGATGGTACGAAATTTTGGGCGTCGGTGCCGATTTTGATGCGTCGTTTCAAGCGGCGATCGCCAACGTCACCGCCGAGACGATTCAAGACGTGGCGCAGCGCTACTTCACCCAGCCCTACATCTCTATCGTGGGCCCTCAGCCTGCGGTCGAAGCGGTAGAGCAACTTAATTAACTGTGAGTTGTGCAGTACTCGAAATCTCTGAAGGGGGCGTGCATATTGCGCACGCCCCCTTCAAAGGTTGAGACTATTGTGAACTCAGGCTCAATTAGCGACGAGGACATTGGGGAATTGCTCGGCGAGCATAGTCACAATCGAAGTGGGTTAGTGCCTCCCGACTAGAGAGGAACGTCCTGTCAACAATAAAGCCTGCCCCACGGGGATAGTCCTGTCGTCGCCATACCCGCAGTTGATACCAGGTGTTGTCGCGGCTGCGCCATACTTCATAGGCGTATTCGCCGCCATAGCCGTTGCTCACGCGAAAGTCGCCTGCAGTGGCCGTGGTAGGCGCAAGGGTAAAGGTGGTGGCGATCGCCAGCCCAGCGAGCCAGCCCCCTACGGTTCGAGTCAGAGTCTTGGTCATAGTTATGCGCGTTTAGCCTTAACGTAGAACGTTGAATTTACAGCCCAGCACGGGTTCAGGATGTGTTCAGTGCAAAGCTATCGTTTTCTACGCTTAGAGTTCCCGAGTTTCCCAACCTCGCTGATGAACTGTCGGTGAATCTATATCAAGCCCTTGCAAAGGCATGGTTTCGTCGTAAGCTGTGGGATGACGTTGCATCCAGCTTCATGACAGATTCCACGCTGCCCCTGTTGATTCAGCAAATGACCGAGCCTGCGTTCTATCAGCACTCGGTGTTTGCATCGCCCCATGCCACCGAAGGACTTGCCAATCGGGAATTTCCTGAAGAGTTTTATCCACTGCCGCGCGACCCAGTGCAGTTGATTCAAACCCATGTGTCCTACGTGCTGCTCACGGGAGACTTCGCCTACAAGATCAAAAAGCCAGTGAACTTCGGCTTTTTAGACTACAGCACCCTAGAAAAACGGCATCACTTTTGCCAAGAAGAACTGCGCCTAAATCAGCGGGCTGCATCAGAACTCTACCTGGATGTGGTGCCCATTACGGAGCGCCCGGCTGAGGCCCATGAGTCAGACAAAGTGCCCCACTATCAGTTTGGGGGTGAGGGCAAGGTAGTGGACTATGCCGTGCGGATGCGGCAGTTTCCGCAGGATACGCTGCTGGTAGATTTGTATGAGCAGGGCAAGCTGACCGAAGCGCTCATTCAAGAGCTCGCGCAGGTGATGGCGGCATTCCACAAGGCGACCGTGACCAATGAGCGCATTCGCAGCTTTGGCACTGTGGATCAAGTGCGGCAGGCGTTTGATGAGAATTTTGAGCAAACAGCGGGGTATATTGGTGGGCCCCAAACCCAGACGCAGTTTGACGAAACCCGCGACTATTGCGATCGCTTTTTTTCCGAAAACGTCGATCTGTTCAACCAGCGGATGGATCAAGGCAAGATTCGCGAATGCCACGGTGACTTGCACCTGCGCAACATCGCCTACTGGCAAAACCGCCTCTGGCTCTTTGACTGCATTGAGTTCAACGAGCCGTTTCGGTTTGTGGATGTGATGTTTGACGTGGCCTATATCGTCATGGATTTAGACGCGCGCCAGCGGCAAGATTTGCGGTCTTGCTTTCTCAGCACTTACACCGAAGAAACGGGCGACTGGGACGGGCTGCGAGTGTTGCCTATTTACGTGAGTCGGCAAACCTATGTGCGGGCCAAGGTGACGTCGTTTCTGTTAGATGACCCTAATGTGTCAGAGACCGAAAAGCGCAACGCCCACGAGACTGCAGCCCTGTATTACACGCTGGCTTGGGGCTATACGCGTCCGAAACCTGGGCAGTTATTCCTCATGTCGGGGTTGTCAGGGTCGGGTAAGAGTACGACAGCGCGACAGCTTGCACAGCAGGTGGGCGCCATCTACATTCGCTCGGATGCGGTGCGGAAGCACCTGGGCGGGGTGCCGCTGCAAGCGCGTGGCGGGGATGACCTCTACACCCCAGAGATGACCCAGCGCACCTATGCACGCCTATTAGAATTGGGGATTACGCTGGCGGAAGCAGGCTATCGGGTGATTCTCGATGCCAAGTATGACCGGCAGGCGCTGCGGCAGGGGGCGATCGCCCAAGCTGAGGCGCACGGCATTCCCTTGCAGATTCTGCACTGCACTGCCCCCAGTGAGGTGCTGCAATCGCGGGTGCAGCAGCGCTTGGGTGACATTGCGGATGCCACCGTCGCCGTGTTGCAGCAGCAAACCTATGACCCCATCACCGATGCGGAAGCTGCCTATGTCACCACGCTAGACACCACTCAGCCCATTGAACCGCAGCTAGAGTCCTTTACGGTGTCTTAGAGCAGGCGCTGGGGCTGCTGCTATAGAATGAGGGCAACAGTCTTCAAAAGAACAGGACGATGGTGAAGTTGGCATTGCTTCTTCCCTCCGTTCTGCTCTTGAAGCCTGTAACCCGTGGCCGCAGGCCAACTTTGAGTAGGGGATAGACGACATGAAAAGCGAAGGCGTGAGCACAGGGCTAAAGCTCTGGCTAATATTTTTCCTTTTATTTTTCTTGATGCAGTATCCCGTTGATCTGAGCATCTTTTTGGGGCTGATTGCGGCGCTGGCGGGGGGCTATATTTCCTACTGTCTGACGATTGGCGTGGCCCCGCCCCCTGCTCCTGTGGCCAGCGTTAAAAAGGATGGCTCTCGCTTTAACCTGCGGCAGCGGCTTGAAGAAGCCCAGCGGCTGACTACGGTGCGATCGCTCCTGCGGCTAGACGGGCAGCGCAAAGGCCGCTCATCTCGTCCACGGTTGTAGACGCAGAACAAAGGCGGGACAGTTGCGATCGCCCCAATCCATCTTCATAATGAGGGGGCAAACCCCTCGTCTGGTTGCCTGTGCTGGTTGCTCGCCCCAAAACCCCTCCGCCACCCGATGAAACACCATCGCTAAAGCAGCGGCTAGCCCAGCGGCAAAAGGCCGAACGGCGGCGGCAAGAGCTGGTTCGCTTCACCATTGTCGCGGTGCTGTTTGCGGTGCTGATTGGCTATGCGGTCGGGTTGGCGGTGGGGGTGCGGCTGGGTATGGGCACCACCGTCGGTGTGCTCTATACCGCGTTGTCGTTTAAGTATCCGCGTCAGGCGCTCTGGATTTTTTTGATTTACATGCCCTTTAGCGGCAGTGTCACCTACCTGGTGGGCAGCAGCCCCCTGCTTCAACTGGCAAAAGATGGCTTCTACATTCCCGCGCTGTTTGGCGTGGTGCAATATTGTCGCCGCGAAAAGCTGCCGCTGATTATTCCGCCACAGCTCGTGCCGTCGGTGGTGGCGCTGCTGGCGCTGAGTCTAACCACGCTGCTCTTGGTGAATGGCGGCGACCAACTGGCGATCGCCACGACTGATGCACCGCTGCTGCTGGGGCTGTTGGGGCTCAAGGTGCTCATGGGCTATATTCCGCTGATTGTGTGTGCCTATTATCTGCTGCGCGATCGCCGCGATTTGCTGTTTCTGATGCGGCTCACCGTCGTCGTCGTGCTGGCCTGCTGCGCGCTGGCCTTCGTGCAATATTTGCTGCTTACCATAGGCTATTGCCCGGGCACCCGGTTTGAAGAGGGGGAGGGGCTGCTTAAGGCATCGCTCGAGGCTCGGTGCTTTGTGGGCGGCTCGGTGCTGTATACCCCCGAACTCGATATGATTCGGCTGCCGGGCACCTTTGTTGCACCCTGGCAATGGGGCTGGTTTTTGATCTCAGGTGCGTTTTTAACCTTTCCGACCGCTTTCAGCGATCCCCAGGTAAAGTGGCGTACCCTGGGGATCACGGGGCTAGCGGCAGTGTTTATTATGGCAGTGCTCTCGGGGCAGCGAATTGCACTAATCTTGGTGCCTATCATTTTTGTAATTTTGCTGCTGCGCACTGAGCAACGCTACAACATTCAGCGGATCATTCCTGGTGCGGTGTTGCTGGGTCTAGGTTTAGGCTATGTCGCCATTCGCAATCTGACACTGGTGCAAGACCGCTTGGCTAGCTTGCAAAGCCGGTGGAATGCCTCGCCCCCTTACCGCTTTATTTGGGAACAGTTTGACTGGGTAATGCAGTCGGGCGTGGGGCTGCTGGGGCATGGGCTCGGGCGCGCTACTAACTCTGGGCGCACCCTAGCCGAAACAGAACTAATCGAGGCCTATTATCCTAAGCTTCTGTACGAAATTGGGCCGCTAGGGTTGCTGGCGTTTCTAGCAGTGGCAACTACGCTCACCGTTCTGACTTGGCGGGCCTATCGGTCAGTGGGCGATCGCCCACTGCGCAGCTATGGGGCAGCCCTATGGCTATTCATCCTGTTTATCAGCTACAACACCTACTTTTACCCATTGGATGTTGATCCAGTCGCGGTCTACTACTGGTTCTTTGCCGGGGTCATTCTCAAACTGCCCGTACTGGAACAGGGGGAACGCGTCACCTCCCCACCTACTCCACCAGCCACCACTCCACTCCGCCGCCGCTTTCGCCTCAAACGCTCTGACTTCGCCTGACTCACCAGAAACAATGGAGCCAATTGGGAGATCTGACCGCTCTCCATGATAATCAGGAGGGTATGCGAATGCTCTTTAGACCACCGTTGAGCGCAGGTGCGATCGCCCCCTGGCTCTACAGAAGAATGTTATCCACAACAGAACAGCGTCTAATATCAATTCCGAAAATTTGGGCTACAAATGGGGGGCAAGGGGGCTTTGCCCCCTTGTGGGGAACGCCGTTCCCCACCCCCCTCCTCAAACAATCCGTCGTTCTGATTTAGAGAATTGGTATAAGGCCGATTGCCCAGCGGCGCGTAAACCTGATGCCGCCTGAGTTGCTCTCGCTCGATCGCCTCAAACAAGGCCCGAAAGTTGCCTTCGCCAAAGCCCGCCGCCTGTTTTCGCTGCTGATTGGCTACGTACTGCGTGCGCTCAATAATTTCCCAGAAAAACGTAGGCTGATCAAAGATGGGCTGCGTGAAAGTTTGCAGTAGCAACGCTTGGGGATTGTCTGGGGGCCAGTCTACCAGAATTTGCTGCTGGGCAATGCGTGCCAGATCCGCAGCAGATATAGGACAGGCCGGACGCTGGGGCAGATTGGTGTAATAGTCTTGTGGCACCGAGAGGAACGAAGCGCCCTGCTGACGCAGCGCCGTAATGGTGGCGATCGCATCCTCGACTTGCAGCGCAATATGCTGAATTCCCGCCCCACGATTCACCTCCAAAAATTCTTGAATTTGGGAATCGGGAGAGGTGGGTTCATTAATCGGCAACTGAGCAGTGCCGTTGGGGTGGGCCAACACGCGGCTGTGCAGCCCTGAGTGCGGCGTGTGGATGCTAAACCGCTGTTGGGGCACAAAGCCCAGCACGGTTTGATACCAGCGTACGGCAGCATCTAGATCACCCTGCGCCACGTTGAGCACGGCATGATCTAACCGGGGAAATGCCGTGGGCTGGGGTGTAGAACGGATGGGCTTGAGGGCGATCGCCCCATCGTCTCCCCACGGCATCAGGCAGGGAGTCGCACTGGGGCCATCAAAACTCTGACGCTGCACCAGCGTGTGGCGTAGGTCGCCCCATCCGGCAATGGCCCCCCACGCGATCGCCTCAGCCCCCTGCCGCAACGGCCTGGACTCCACCAAAACCTTAGCGCCTGCGGCCTGGGCTTGGGCGATCGCCCGCTCTAGATCCTCTACCCAAAAGGCTACATCCACCACACCCGGCGGGTGCTGCCGCAGGTAGTCGGCAACAGGACTGTCAGGGTGCAAGGGTGAAGACAGCAGACAGCACACACTGCCCCACTGCACGCGCGTGGTTTGAGTGTGGGGGATGGTATGGGTAGGGTGATCGGTATGGAGAGACTGGGATGGGGCGATCGCGCCTCGGGTCTGCAAAGGCGTGGGGGAAACAGCCTCACTAAATACAGCCTCACTAGACACAGCCCTAAACCCCATTCGCTCCACCAACCCACGCTGCACCAAAACGGCATCGTCAACGTAGAAGTGAACGTGGTCGATGTGCATAGGGTCTCAAACGATTGGGGGGGGAACTGTGCCCAGGCTATATCCTGAGCTACTTACAACCCTAGAGTGAATGCTAGAAAAACAAATGACTCTCTGGTTGGATGTTCACTTCCATCGGCACTGCTTGGGGTTCTGCGGCGATCGCAAACAGAATAGCATCTGCCGCCGTCTCGGGGCGCAGCATCTTTGTGCGATCCACCTTAAGACTCACCGTGTCCCAAAAGGGCGAATCAACCCCGCCAAAGTAAAACAGCGTGAACTTAATACCAAACCGCTTCAATTCATCCGCCATGCATTTGCTAAAGCCCACCACGCCAAACTTTGAGGCGCAATAGGCCGAGGCCATCGCCATTGAATGCTTGCCGAGAATGCCCACCACATTACAGATATGGCCCACCTTGCGCTCTTTCATCACCTCGGCGGCGGCCTGGCAGGTATAGAAGCTGCCCTTCAAATTCAGATCCAGCATGGCATTTAAGTCGGCAGGCTCTAGCTTGTTATATTGCTTGAGAATGCCCGCACCCGCACTGTTCACCAGCACATCCACCGCACCAAACTGTGCCACGGCTTTTTGCATGAGTGCGATCGCCTGCGTCGGGTCGGTAATGTCGGTGGGTGCAGTCAGCACACGGGTTGCGCCCAAATTCGCCAACTCTGCCGCGAGCGCTTGAAGGCGATCGCCCTTGCGCGCCGCTAACACCAGCGCTGCACCGGTGGGTGCCAGCTTCCGCGCCAGCGTAATGCCAATGCCCCCCGTCGCCCCCACGATCACAATGACTTTATTCTGCATAGTTACATTTCTTAATAGTTTCGCCTTTGCTTATCATATAGCGGTTTCAAGGTTCCCGCCTTGCCCTGCGGTGCAGGCTGGGAACTTGCAAATCAATCCAGGGATGGAGGATGGGAGATGAAACCCGACGCTATCAGGAAAAGACTCCTAAAGGGAAGGCTCGTCAGTCCCAACGACGCTAAGCTGTGCTGCCCGCAGTAGGGGTAGCACGGCTGTAAGCATTTGCCGAAGTCACGTTAAAGAGAAAGGAAGGTGAAGAATAAAGACGTAACCTGTGCGCCCCAACCTCATGTCCTGGCGATCGCCATCAGGAGGTAAAGCGATCGCGCCCGTGGTCACCTTCTAAATCAAGCTTGGGGCCAACGGGTACGACACCGAAGGGATTGACCTTGGGGTGGCTGCGGTAGTAGTGCTGCTTGATGTGGTCGAAGTCGCAGGTTTCTGCCACACCGGGCGTCTGATAGATATCCCGCAGGTATCCCCACAGGTTGGGATATTGAAAGATATGACGCAGGTTGCATTTGAAATGCACGTAGTACACTGGGTCAAACCGGATGAGCGTGGTGAACATGCAAATATCGGCTTCGGTCAACACATTGCCACAGAGATAGCGCTGACCTTCTAGCACTGATTCCCACCGATCGAGCGTGTGGAATAACTCGGTGACGGCCTCTTCATAGGCATTCTGCGTAGTGGCGAATCCAGCCCGATAGACGCCATTGTTGATGGGGTCATAGATGGCATCAATGGTTTCATCAATCTTGTCGCGTAGACGATGAGGACAGAGATCAACATCGGGTTTGGCAATGCTCTCAAATTTTGTGTCAAGCATGCGAATAATTTCGCGCGACTCATTATTAACAATTGTTCCCGTTTTTTTGTCCCACAAAATAGGAACCGTGACGCGACCCGTAAAGGTATCTTCGGCTGCTGTATAAATGGCGCGCAGGTACTGAGCATTGTGGATGGGGTCGGGAACAACGCCAGGGGCATCTTCAAAAGACCAGCCTTCGTCGCCCATGTAGGGGTTAACAACGGAGATGGAGATGCTGTCAGTTAAGCCTTTGAGCGATCGCATGATTAACGTGCGATGCGCCCAAGGACAGGCTAATGATACGTAGAGATGATAGCGATCGCGCTTTGCCGTGTACTTACCTGTTCCGTTGCTGCTGATCCAATCACGAAAGGTTGTGGAGGGACGTAGAAAACGCCCGTCTTTGTCTTCTTGCTCTCGGTCAGCCATCCATTTGCCGTTGACCAGCAGTCCTAATGCCATGGGGTTCTCCTTTGTACATCCATCATTAAATTCATTGAACTGTAGCAACTAGCTAGCAAACGGTTGGGAAGTGTAGTCATAATAATGTGTCGGGACAATGTATCGGGTTTCTAACGCATCTGATTAACGCATCTAACTAGGTAACTAACGTCTCTACTGAATGAGCGGTTTGCAAACTCGTAGCCCATCTAAAGCAATCCAGTTCTTGTTTAAAGCAATTCAGTTCTTGGATGCTCTGACCAGCTCAGCATGCGCAAAGGTTAATGGGTGGGGCGATGCAGCCGAGTAACGTATCGGCGTGTTGGAGACAGAGGTTTCTGAACCGAATGCATCGCCCCTTGGGGTTAGACCCCATAAGACAGCATAGGGCGATCGCCCACGGATTCTCTTCCCCCTGTAGAAAGAACCCCAGGGCATAGGTTTGCCCCAGGGATGATAGCAATGCAAGGGTTACGCTAGGTCAAACAGCAGCACTTCCGTGTCGCTATGGGCCTGCACCTCGAGCAAGGTTTCTTCAGAAATTGCGGCACCGTCTCCCGCTTCCATAGAGACGCCATTGAGGCTGAGTTTGCCGCTGCTTACTTGCACCCAAGCGTGGCGTTGGAGACGCAGATCAAAGGTGAGGCGATCGCCCTCGCTTAGCACCGTCGCATATAGATCCACATCCTGGTTGATGTGAACTGCACGCTTGCCGGGATTGCGGCCTGCCACCTTGCGCCAGTTGCCGCGCTTCTCTTCAGTGGGCACAGCGATTTGCCCATAGCTGGGGGGTAGTCCTGGGGCTTCTGGCAACAGCCAGATTTGCAGCAGGTGCAGTTCATCCACCCGAGAGGGATTCATCTCGCTGTGGGCCACACCGGTTCCGGCTGTCATCGCTTGCACTTCGCCAGCGCGCACGGTGGCTTCGTTGCCCATCGTATCTTTGTGGGCGATCGCCCCTTCCAGCATATAGGTGATAATTTCCATATCGCGGTGCGGATGGGTGCCAAAGCCACGCCCTGGCTTGACCCAGTCTTCATTGATCACCCGCAAGGCGCGAAAGCCCATGTGGTCAGGATCATAGTAGTTGGCAAAGGAAAAGGTGTGGTAGCTATTAAGCCAGCCATGATAGGCATGGCCTCTGTCGTTAGCAGGACGAAGGGTAATCATGAACGCACCTCCTACTGAGCGTTGGATAGTGTTGTATCGTTACAGACAGATCGGTAGAATGAACGCTGAAAATTGGGTTAAACCAGATCGAGAATCGGTTAGAAACTACAGGATGTTCTAAACCAATCATCATCATGAAACACGCTGGAGAAGTTGCTCTTAATCAGCTAGAGGATGTGCTGATAGTTCTGCGGCAATGTATCGGGCTTACCGAAAAAAAACGCGGCACATTCTATCGAAAATCAAGCGCATTTTTGCATTTTCACGAAGATGAGAACGACCTCTATGCTGACCTAAAGGTAAAGGGCGAGTGGCAGCGATTTATAGTGAATACTCAGGATGAGCGCTCTACCTTCGTCGCTGCCGTCCGCCAAGCCTTGCAGTCAAAGACTGCTTCTCGTGAATGAATTCGTTAACCTCGCGTCTCTAAAGTTTGGCGTGAGAGCCGTCGCAGAAGGGCTTGTTTTCTGTGTACTTGCAGTTGCACAGGGCTACCTGCTTCGCCTCTTCAACGTCAAACTTGAGGGGGACAAATTCTGTACCTTGATGGGCACCGTTGCAGAAGGGTTGGTTGCTAGATTGACCGCACGAGCACCAATAATAAGTGCCGGCTTCTAGCTCCATCACCACTGGCTTTTTATCAGCAATCACTGGTTCAGACATAGGTTCTTCTCTCTGTTCTCAAAGGACTGGTCTCAAAGGATCGGACAGGGGATATTGAGTAACGGCGACTTATAATTCGCAACAATTCGCCCGTGACTCAAGACGTTGGTGATCTTAAGGAAATGGTTCTGGATGGCAGGAGCATCCCTGCTCAAAACCATTAAGTATTAAGAATTCCCAATGAATTCAGTTTATAGTAGGTATAGGGCTTGAGGGAAGTATGCACTTTTTGGTAAGGTACTATCTAAATGGAAACTATTAGAGGAAATCAGGCTTGTGGCGATTCCGGTGGGGCAGACGCCGCCCATCTCTCCCTGGTCGATACGCGTTTAGAAACAAAGGGCGATCGCCTGACCTGCTCGGTTGAAACGACGCTAGACATCATCGGTGCTCGCTGGAAGGTATTGATTTTACATGAGCTATTACAGGGCGTGCGCCGCTTTAACGAACTGCATCGCGCACTAATTGGCATTACCCAAAAGATGCTGACACAGCAACTGCGTGAACTGGAGCAAGATGGCATCGTGCATCGTGAGGTATATCAACAGGTGCCGCCCAAGGTGGAATACTCTCTGACAGAGTTGGGATGCACGCTGGAACCGATTTTAGATGCGATGCACCATTGGGGCGTCACCTATCAAGCTGAGCGCGTTAAGCAATTGCAGCAGCGGCAAGAGCAACAGCAGCAGCAGCAGGGATAATCACGGTGGCTGGCCCTAGAGAGACGCTGCCGTTGGTGACGCTGCTGACGGATTTTGGCACGCGCGACGTATACGTGGGCGTGATGAAGGGGGCGATCGCCCGCATTAACCCAGCACTGCGCGTTATCGATCTCACCCACCACATTCCCCCGCAGGATGTGGCAGCGGCTCGATTCAATCTGATGAATGCGGTGCCCTATTTCCCCGCAGGCACGGTTCATGTGGCTGTGGTAGATCCAGGGGTGGGCAGTGAGCGACGGGCGATCGCCCTGCAAACCGCTCAGGGCTATCTGGTGGGGCCAGACAACGGCATCTTTGATGGCGTGTTGCAGATGGGGGGTGCGATCGCCGGGGTGGAACTCACCAATCCCATCTACTGGCGAGACCCTAATCCCAGCGACACGTTTCATGGGCGAGATCTGTTTGCTCCGGCGGCGGCGCATCTGGCGAGTGGGGTGCCGCTGGCAAAGCTAGGACGAGCCGTTGATCTGGCATCACTGGTGACGCTAGCGCTACCGAGTTGGCAGCGGCAAGGCTGCTGCATCACAGGCTGCATTCAATATTTGGATCACTTTGGTAATGCGGTGACAACGATTCCTCAAGGGGCGATCGCCGGACAAGCGTGGCGAGTAGAGGTTGCCGAGCACTCGTTGCCGGGTCATACAACCTATTCAGCCGTAGCTGTAGGCGAACCGTTGGCGCTAGTGGGCAGCCACGGCTTGATCGAGCTGGCTGTGAATAGCGGCAGCGCCAGGGAGAACCTGCAATTGCACGTGGGCGATCGCGTGGCGGTATGGTGCGCCTCATAAACTCCCAAACCAACCTGAGCTTGAGATAAGCCCAAACCCTTAATGGGCCGTGTGCGGCGCGTGCAGCACACTTTTATAAATTTTCTGAGCTGAGATTACACTAGGGTAGAGTGAGGGTGAGTAGGATGCGGGCGTTTTGGCGCTACAAATTTTCGCTTGACGAGGTTCGCCTTCTTCAGGCATTATGGGAAATGCGCGATCTTGGGGATATAGCTCAGTTGGTAGAGCACTTCAATGGCATTGAAGGGGTCAGCGGTTCGAATCCGCTTATCTCCATTGACTAGACCAGCCTGTGAGAAAAGATGACTTGGGGGATTCATAAGCCCTAGCTTTGCTATGCGCGTTGCGCTGAGTCAGCAAGCGTTTAAGGCGCTAACTATCGTGCAGTGCTTCAAACGCTTCGTTTGACTGACGTTGGCTGACGTACTCCGTCCGGCACCCTGACGCAGTTGGACTCAATAATGCAAAACCGTGCTGCCCATGCCGCGAACCGCACGGTTTTAGGCATTTGCCGAACCAGCGTCAAAACAGGGCGTTAAAACAGAAAGTAGCGTTGAGCCATGGGCAGCACTTCAGCCGGTTCACAGGTGAGCAGTTCCCCATCGGCGTGGACTTCATAGGTTTCGGGATCGACCTCAATCTGTGGGGTATAGTCATTCAGCTTCAAGTCTTTTTTACCGATGTTGCGCGTGTTAGAAACAGCTACCGCTTGCTTTTGCAGCTTGAGCTGCGCTGCAATATCGGCATCCACCGCTGCCTGAGAAACAAAGGTGAAGGAGGTGGCGGCCATGGCTCCGGCAAAGCTGCCAAACATTGGGCGCATGTGGACGGGCTGCGGTGTGGGAATGCTGGCGTTGGGGTCGCCCATTTGCGCCCAAGCAATTAGACCACCTTTAATCACCAGCTCTGGCTTAACGCCAAAAAAGGCAGGCTTCCAGAGGCAGAGATCCGCCAGCTTGCCGACTTCTACAGAGCCGACGTAATTGGAAATGCCATGGGCGATCGCCGGATTGATCGTATATTTTGCGACGTAGCGCTTAGCGCGGGTGTTGTCATTGCGAGATGAGTCCTGCGGCAGCGCCCCACGCTGCACCTTCATCTTGTGTCCGGTTTGCCAGGTGCGGCAAATCACCTCACCGACGCGCCCCATCGCCTGCGAATCTGACGCAATGATGCTGAATGCGCCTAAGTCATGCAGAATATCTTCGGCAGCAATGGTTTCGCGGCGAATGCGCGACTCGGCAAAAGCCACATCTTCGGGAATGTTCTTGTCTAGATGGTGGCACACCATCAGCATGTCGAGGTGTTCTTCTAAAGTGTTGACGGTGTAAGGGCGGGTGGGATTGGTAGACGAGGG
The DNA here is from genome assembly GCA_019359435.1 of Kaiparowitsia implicata GSE-PSE-MK54-09C. Classification (GTDB taxonomy): domain Bacteria; phylum Cyanobacteriota; class Cyanobacteriia; order Elainellales; family Elainellaceae; genus Kaiparowitsia; species Kaiparowitsia implicata. The sequence goes on along the minus strand of JAHHHI010000001.1, from coordinate 23,059 downwards.
CAGCACATTCAGCTCGCCACACACCTTGATAATGTCGGGCGCGTGGCCGCCGCCTGCCCCCTCGGTGTGGAAGGTGTGGATGGTTCGCCCTTTGAACGCGGCGATGGTGTCTTCCACAAAGCCAGACTCGTTGAGCGTGTCGGTGTGAATGCACACTTGCACATCATGTTCATCGGCCACGTCGAGGCAGGTGTCGATAGCGGCAGGGGTCGTTCCCCAGTCTTCATGTAGTTTTAGGGTCATGGCTCCAGCAGCCACCTGCTCTACCAGGCCCTCGGGTTTGGCGCTGTTGCCTTTGCCCATCATGCCAATGTTGATGGGGAAGGCATCTGCCGCTTGCAGCATGCGGTGAATATTCCACGCGCCGGGGGTGCAGGTGGTGGCGTTGGTGCCGGTGGCGGGGCCAGTGCCGCCGCAAATCATGGTGGTAAGTCCCGAGGCGATCGCCGTTTCCATTTGCTGAGGGCAAATCGCGTGGATGTGGGAGTCAATGCCGCCTGCGGTGAGAATCATGCCCTCTCCGGCGATCGCCTCCGTCGATGGGCCAATGATAATCGTCACATTGTCTTGAATGTAGGGGTTGCCCGCCTTGCCAATGCCAACAATGTGTCCATCCTTAATGCCAATATCGGCTTTGACAATGCCCCACCAGTCCAAAATCAGCGCATTGGTAATCACCAGATCCACCGCACCGCCCTCGCGAGAAATGGGTGACTGCCCCATGCCGTCACGAATCACCTTACCGCCGCCAAACTTCACTTCATCGCCATAGGTGGTATAGTCCCGTTCGACTTCGATGATCAGTTCAGTATCCGCCAGCCGCCAGCGATCGCCCACAGTGGGGCCAAAGGTTTCGGCATAGGCGCGGCGATCCATGCGATAGCTCATTGCAACTCCTCACTCCAAAATCGAGATCAACAATCATGCCAGGGGCAAGTCACGGAACAAACCAAGTCGGCACAGGCGGGGCACAAGGCCTAACGCCCAACCTCTGTTTTTGTCTTGATCTGTCTTGAGCTACAGGCCCCTCAGTCAAGGGGCATTCAAGTGGCATTGTTAAATGATGCTTCGCTAAACAATGCCTTGCTCCTTGACCACCCGCTACTCTACCGCAGTCTGTCTCTTGCAAAGCGTTACTAGATGAGCGAAAGGTTTGTAATTCTCTCATCACAAGCAACATGTTTGCGGTCACTGGTGTCGGAGTATTTTGGAGGCATCACCCTAACGAATTTGTGACGTGCAGGCAATACGCACGAATTTTATCCCAGACGGGGGCTGTATCGCTCGGGCGATCGCCCTCCTCACTTCAAACCTTGTTCGATACTTATCCCCAAAACTCAGCCGTTTCTCAGCATCCCTTGTTAGCGTATGGGTTGTGGAGTTTACTGCTGAGTGCATTTGTCTGAATGATTTTGCCACCGTCTACATCGCATGTTCGCCCCCGACTGTTGGGAATGGATCGATCATCGCTGCGGCTAAAGTTGTTGGCAGGCATCCTTTCAATTTTGGCACCAACGGCGCTGGGCGTTGGGGCGTTAGTGCGGTGGACGATGGATCGAATGATGGTGAAAAGCTGCGAGCAAAATCTGGATCTGGTCTCTAATCAGTTCATTAAAGATTTGCAGATGATCGACACCAGCTCCGCCTCGACCAATCCCATTCAATACATTGTGGATAAGTGGTCGTCGCCGTCTCTATGGCTATGGGTCAAGTCGATGGATGGAGCTGTGCTGGCAACCTCACCTCAGCTCGCCCAGTTGCCCGAAGCGGTGATGGTGGAATGGGTCGATTTACCGTCCACAATGCCCACGCCAGAAGAGTATCGCCTTAATGACCAGCGCGTGGTCGTGCTGGCGCAGGTTGTGATGCTGGCCGATGGCACGCCGCTAGAGCTATTTCTTGTACAAGATATGACAGAAATCAAGCAACTATGGCAAGATACCAGCCTGTTGTTGGGTCTGACAGCGGTGCTGGTGTTGCCCGGGCTGATGGGGGCAGCGGTGGTGATTGTGGGGCGATCGCTCCAGCCCTTACACAACCTCAAGCAATGGGATGTAGCCTCGGCCGCAACAGAAGAAATGCCAATTCGGCCTGAAGATTTACCTGAAGAGCTGCGAGAGCTTGTGAACCTGTGCGATCGCCTCTCAACTCAACTGCTCAAAACGGGCGAGTGGCAGCGCGACCTCACCATTCAGCTTTCGCACAACCTGCGCACACCCCTCACACTAGTCTACGGCTACTTGCAGAGCGTGGCGCGGCGCGGCGACAACCTCACCGAGGCCCAGCAAGAGGCGCTGACGATCGCCCAAGACGAAGCCGAACACATTATCAATCTGCTGCAAACCATGCTCAACGATGCGCGGTCAGACGCCATCTCCACTGACCCCCGAGCCTCTTCACCCTCCTCTTCCTATCCCTCTCGAGGTGCTTATGACTCCGAACCCCCACATTCTGCTGGTTGAAGACGAGATTAAGCTGGCTCGGTTTATTGAGCTAGAGCTCACCGCCGAAGGCTACCAAACCAGTGTGGCGCACGATGGCCTTACTGGGCTGTCGATGATCCGTGAGGCCACACCCGATCTTCTCGTGCTGGACTGGATGCTCCCCGGCATGACGGGCCTCGACGTGTGCCGCAGGCTGCGCTCTACAGGGAACAAGGTACCGGTCATTATGTTGACGGCTCGAGATGAGGTGCGCGATCGCGTCGATGGGCTAGATGCGGGTGCTGACGATTACCTGGTCAAACCTTTCAGCATTGACGAGCTAATGGCGCGCATTCGGGCAAACCTGCGCCGCAATCAAGAAGAAAATCCAGATTTGCTGGAATACGAAGACCTCAGCCTCAATCGGCAAACTCGCGAGGTGCTTCGGGGCAGTCGCGCGATTGAGCTTACGGCCAAAGAATTCGATCTGCTGGAGTATTTAATCAGCCATCCTCGTCAGGTCATCACCCGCGACCAAATCTTAGAAAAGGTCTGGGGATACGACTTTATGGGTGACTCAAACATTATTGAAGTCTATGTTCGCTATCTGCGACTCAAGCTCGAAGCTCAGGACGAAAAGCGCCTAGTGCATACGGTGCGCAGCGTTGGCTATGTATTGCGGGGATAGAGTGTTGCGCTACTTCAAACCTAAAGCCATAGTTCCTACGTCCCTGCTGCCAGTTCTGCGGATCGGGTAGATCTATCCCGGATTCAGCAACGCCCAGGATTAATTTAAGGCGATCGCCACCACCGTAAAGCCAAAATGGTAGAGTAGAACCCAGATTCTAGGCCGGTTGTGCTCTGTCAACTCTCTCAAGCCCATTGATTCCATCCATAGCTTGCGATCCGAAGACTACTACCCAAAACTATTAAATTTGCTTAGATTTATATTGACCCCAAGGAACCCAAGCTATGGCCGAGTCTGCTGTCCAACCCGAACAACCGTCTAATAAAGTAGAAGTGTCTATTCAGCTAGATGCAGAACTGCTGAATCAAATCTCTCACCTCACCAGTGACCCCAGCAAAGTGATCGAGGTTGCGGTTCGGCAATGGCTGCGCGGTGCCAATCGCCGCGATGATGACCTTACCCAGACCTTACCGCGCAATCCTCCTGTACCCCCTCGCGGTGAATGGAATGATTAAGGCAGGGCGCTCTATCCTGCCGTCACGTTGATGATCTAGCTCCCTAGCTTGAGTTGCCGCCTGGTAGCGAAAGATCTGCCAGGAAGTACTCGGTTCGGTACAGAGCTGAACTGTGCATTAAATCAGAGCCGGTTGCGTATATGGGCATGAAGTGTCTACTCTCTGCACCGAGCCGATTAATAACTTAGGTTAAGACTTGGGCAACGTTCAACCTGCCCCAGACTTGCCCAATGAACTGGAATTGAGATCCGCACCCTCTAGAAAAACCTCACTTTGGGTTAACTGGGATGCGGGGGTTTTTGGCTTATCCTGAACCTAGGTTAGAAAACCTATTGGCATAGCAGGCAGCAGCCGGGATAAAATTCTGTTGGGGTCTGGTGAGCAATCGGCTTGTCCCTCTAGCTCATGATTTAGTTCATCATCATTTAGTTCATATAGTAGTAATAGTAGAAGTCTCAGGGTTGCATAGTGGATACGAAGTCGTGAGTCACTGCGATTTTAAGCGCTCGGTGATGAAGCCATCGTAAAGGGTAAGCCAATACATCACGGCGTTAAGCGCTGTGCTTCAGCTATTTCAGACCATTATTTTGGGTCGACCGTTCGCTCTGATTGAGTATTGTCTGGTTATGGCCACTTTATTTTGGTTGTTCGACGCGCTGCGGCACGTTTCAAAATCGTAACTGTGTACTGCTCAGGTGACGTGGGAAACCTAAGCTAAGATAACCTACGAGATTCTCCGAAAATCGTCTGCATCTGCCTTGCCAACTCGATTATTACAGCCCATGTTCCTCAAGGTGGTCTTTGAACTGACAAGGATAGCGAGCAGCAGTGCTGTCGCGGCCCATCCTCCTTGTGTCAAACCGCTATCCAGTGAAACTTAGGGCTCCAGCGATTTGGCCCATAGCTCTATACCCATTTCGTTGCGATATACCGATGGCTTTGCCTGGCGATACTTCTCTCCCTGTAACAGATTCACCACGGCTCACCCTGACTGACGATGGTCGCTCGATTGCGCAGCACTTTACGTCTGCCTCCGAGCTCGTATTCACTCAGGATGCATTGGGAACGTATCTATCGTTTTATTGGGAGAATGCCGCTGCATACCAAATCGAGCTGTCTGCACTGGTGGGGCAGCGGATGTCAGATGTGGGAGACAGGTTTAGCCCGGTGGCGATCGCCTCTTATCTCAATTGGGTGCAGCAAACCTTAGATCGCCTCACGCCATTTACGCTGATTTATCCCTTTCGCACAGCCGATCAATACCTTCTCTTTGAGTTAGTCCTTAGCCCGGTGTTGCAGCCTAGCCAACCTGCTACAGCTGTGATAGTCACAGGGCAGGTGCAGCGTTCATGCACCAAGACTGAGGCGCTATCGTGGGTTGATCAACTCAATGAATTCTCGGCGCGACGCTCTAGCGATAGCCATAGCCGCTATCACAAGCTGCTCAGCCAGATTGCCTGGAACATTCGCCGCACCCTTGACTTGGGCACCATTTGGCAACAAACAGTTGATGGATTAGGGCGATCGCTCGAGCTAGACCGATGCCTCATCTGTCCCTACAAGCCGGATGCTGTTGATCTAGAGCCTGTAGCCGAGTTCTGTCAACCTCACCTCGACTCCCTTCTGTCCAAACCGCTTCATCTAGCCGACCATCCTCATCTTCTTCAAGCTATTGAAACCCGACGCCCCATCCCCATGCCACCGATGGGGCAATCATCTATGGCGCTGCTGGTCGTGCCCACCTGCTATCAAGATCAGCCCAATAGTCTGATTTTGATGTACCAGGGAGGCCCATCTTCTACTCTAAATCGGCTTGATCTAGACCCCATCCGCGAGCTTGCAGATCAGGTTGGTACAGGCATTGCCCATGCACGCCTGTTGGCAGATAGCCGCAACCTAACTCTCGATCTCCAGCACGCTAACGAAAACCTGATGAAACAGCATCAGGAACTAGAAGAAGCGCGGCAGCAGGCAGTTGAAGCCTCAAAACTCAAGAGCGAGTTTTTGGCAAAAACGACCCACGAGTTGCGCACACCGCTAAACGGCATCATCAACTTCCTCAAATTTGTCATGGAAGGCATGGCCGATGACCCAGAAGAGGAAGAAGATTACATCTCTGGGGCGTATGACTCTGCCATTCTATTGCTCAATATCATTAACGACATTTTGGATCTCGCCAAAATTGAGGCCAATAAAACTGCTGATGTATTTAAATCTGACCCAATTCGACTGGACGATTTGCTGACTGAAGTAGAGCGAAAAATGCGTCTGCAGGTGGAGCAAAAGAACCTGTGCTTCGAAATTCGCACGCCAGCCACCCGCGATGATATTGTGCTCAAAGGCGATCATCGCTGGCTGCTTCAGATCATGCACAACTTAGTGGGTAATGCAGTTAAGTTTACCGACGAGGGCAGCATCACGATCACCGCTGAACTCAGCTCAAAAACGCTGGATGAGCAGACGGATGAAAACACGCCTGGACTCGTTACGCTGAGCGTAGCAGACACGGGCATTGGGGTGTCGTTAGAAGATCAAGACAAGCTGTTTCAATCCTTTAGCCAGGTGGATGGCTCTCGCACGCGTCAGTATGGTGGCACAGGGTTAGGGCTATCGATCGCCCAAAAAGCTGTGGAGGCCATGGGCGGGGTGATGAAGTTCTACAGCATGGGCGAGGGGTTAGGATCGACAGTCACCTTTACGGTGCCGCTGTATCAGGTGCCTGTGATTATCATCGACCAGCCTAAGGATGATGATGACCTGTAGGTTTAATTATGAACCCGCTATCGTTAAGAAAACTTGCAAATGAATTCAGCATTTGAGGAAATTAGTGTCAGTGAACTGGCGCAGCGGCTAGCCCAGCAGGATGAGACTGTGCAGCTCATCGACGTAAGAGAACCCCAGGAGCTAGAATTGGCAGCGCTGCCAGAGTTTGTCAACTTGCCCCTGAGTCAGCATGAGACGTGGTCTCAGCAGATTGTGCCACAGCTTGATCCCCATGCTGAAACAGTGGTGATGTGTCATCATGGCATGCGTTCGGCGCAGATGTGTCAGTGGTTGGTGGGGCAGGGGTTTACCCAGGTCAAGAACGTGGCAGGGGGGATTGATGCCTACTCGACAAGGGTGGATGGCACAGTGCCCCGCTACTGAATGAGTGCACTGACTTTGTTGGGATTAGAAGCACTGCATTCTCACGCCAGATGCAGTATTTTTTGCTCAAGCAAGCCAAGACAAATTCTGAGCCCTTGGAGTATGCCAAGGCGTCTAGGCCATCGCACGGCTGTAGCCCTATCTTGTGCTCAGATGTCTTTCCTTAGGAGTCTGGAACAACCATAATCAACGTCAGTTCGGGTTAAGGGGGTTTTGGGGCACCGCGCGACGCGCGGTGCCCCAAAACCCTCAATGTGCCGTGCGCACCGCGCACGGCACATTGAGGGTTTGAGCTTATCCCGAACTCAGGTTAATCAGGGTCGCTTTGAGAAAGTTGCCATAGACAGGACGCAGGCAGCTCAACTACGATCAAAGCAGATGATTTAATCTGGATTTAATATTGCAAGCGATGGTTAACCCGATTTTACTCAGTCGGCGGCAGCAGCAGGTGTTGAGGGCAACGATTCGTCAGTACATTGCTACGGCGCGTCCGGTAGGGTCTGAGGCTTTGCTTGAGGAGTTTCAGCCCCGCGTTAGCTCGGCAACGATTCGCAATGTGATGGGGTTTTTAGAAAAAGAGGGCTTGCTATTTCAACCCCATACCTCAGCCGGACGAGTGCCTTCAGATTCTGGCTATCGGGTGTATGTGGATCAGCTGGTGACGCCTTCGGAGAAAATAGGACGGCAGGTGGATCAGATGCTATCGCACCAGCTTGACCCTGAGGGTTGGACGGTGGAGGCTATTTTGCAGGGTGCTGCACAGATTTTGGCGACGCTGAGCGGTTACATTGCGCTGGTGACGATGCCTCAGGTCAATGCGGCGCTTGTGCGTCATGTGCAGTTGGTGCAGACTGATCCCGGTCGGTTAATGCTGATTGTGGTGCTGGATTCCTACGAGACTCACTCTACGCTGTTTGATTTGCCGCCTCGGCCTGTAGATGCAGATGCGGAGTTGTTGGATGGTGAGCTACAGATTTTATCAAATTTTCTCACTACGCATTTGAAGGGGCGATCGCTCAAAGACATTACCACGCTAGATTGGAGCGAGCTGGGACGCAAATTTGATCACTATGCCGACTTGCTGCGGGTGTCGCTGCTTGAGCTAAATCGCCGCAGTCAAGGCGCAGTGTCTTCGCGGATGATTGTGACTGGGGTGGCGGAAGTGCTGAAGCATCAGCCTGAGTTTTCTGAACTTCAGCAGGTGCAAACCATTATGGAACTGCTGGAGGTTGAGCGCGATCGCCTCTGGTCATTAATTGTGGATGTGACGGATTTGGAGAATTGCGATCGCCGCGTGACGGTGCGCATTGGCTCAGAGAACCCTCTTGAGCCGATGAAGGGCTGCACCTTAGTTTCAGCAACCTATCAGCGGGGCGACACCACAGTGGGCAGTGTCGGCATGTTGGGGCCGACTCGAATGATGTATGAAAATGCGATCGCCCTAGTTGACTCAACGGCGGGCTACCTTTCTGACGTTCTCAGCTAACAAATCTGAGTTTGGATAAGCTCAAACCCTGAACGTGTCATGCCCAGTGTCATGCCCACCACGCACCACAAATCCAGGTTCTTGGGGGGCGTCGCACGTCGAGCAGTGCCCCAAAAACCCATTTCAACCTGAACTCACGTTGGGTAAGGCCAAAGGGGCGATCGCCCCTTCCATTAACGCGTTCTCAAATTTAGGCAACCTGGGTCACATGGTCTCCTAATCCTCTGGTTTTGCGATTGAGCCTCGAGACTGCTCAAGCTGGCAAAAACCTGTGTCACATCTATATAAATATTAGATATTCAAAAACACCGTTTAGAATGCTTGAATGTCATTTGGAGTCGATGATTGGTGCAGGACTCTCAGCCTCACGACGCCTCTTCGGGGCGGCCGCTACAACGGGTGTTAGGCCGCCTCATGGTTTACCCCTGGTTAAGTCTGGGGGCGTTGGGGAGTGCCCTGCTGCTGGTAGCGGCCTATGCGGCTACGCCGCAGTTGTTTCGTTGGGCCATTGATCAGGGTATTGCCGAAAATAACCTGATGGTGGTGCTCCAAAGTGGCGCAGGGCTGGTGGCGGCGGCGCTGGCGCGGGGGCTGTTCAACTTTGGCCAGAGCTTCTGCGCTGAGGCCATGTCCCAAAGTGTGGTCTACGACCTGCGCAACCGCATTTTTAGCAAGATTCAAACTCTGAGCTTTACGTACCACGATCAGGCCCAGACCTCGCAGTTGCTCACCCGAGTCACCAGCGACATTGAGCAGATCCGCACGTTTCTCAGCACCAGCCTGGTGCAGGTGATTAGCGGCGTGGTGACGTTGGTGGCGATCGCCACCATTCTCCTGATCATGAATTGGCGGCTGGCGCTGATTAGCCTGACGGTGGTGCCGATGGCGGGGTGGCTGATGGCGCGGTTCTTTACCCAAAACAATCGGCTGTTTCGCCAAGTGCAGGAGCAACTTAGCGACCTCAACGGAGTGCTGCAAGAAAATTTACTCGGCGTGCGGGTGGTCAAAGCCTTTGTGCGGGAAGCGGTGGAGTGCGATCGCTACACCCAACTCAATGGTGAGCTAGTCGCCGCCAACATGAAAACCATTCGGGCGATTCGCAATACGTTTCCGTATATCTTTCTCGTCAGCAACCTGGTAATTGTGGTGGTGGTGGGTTACGGCGGCGCAGCGGTGATTAACGACCAGTTTTCGGTGGGAGAGCTGGTGGCCTTTAACGCCTACCTGCTGCTGATCTTGCAGCCGATTCTGCTGATTGGCTTTGCCGCTCCGGCGATCGCCCAGGCGGCGTCTTCTGCCGAGCGGGTCTACGAAGTGCTGGATGCTGAGGTTGAAATTCGCGATCGCCCCAATGCTATTCCCTTCACCAGATGCGGCGGCCGCATTACCTTTGAGCACGTGTCGTTTCGCTATCCCGGCACCACCGTCCCAGCCCTATGCGAAATTTCCTTTGAGACCAAGCCTAACGAACTGATCGCCATTCTGGGCATGACTGGCTCGGGCAAGAGCACCGTCACCAACCTGATTCCCCGCTTTTACGATGTCACCGCCGGAGCGGTACGCATTGATGGCCGAGATGTGCGCGACTTTACCCTGGAGAGCCTGCGATCGCACATTAGCACCGTCTTTCAAGAGACCACGCTGTTCTCGGGCACAATCTTTTCTAACATCACCTACGCCAAGGCCGAGGCCACCCTAGACCAGGTGATCGAAGTCGCCAAAGCCGCCCAGATTCACGACTTTGTCGAGAGCCTGCCGGATGGCTACGACACCCTCGTGGGGGAGCGCGGAGTGGGGCTGTCGGGCGGGCAGAAACAACGGATTGCGATCGCCCGCACCCTGCTCACCGACTACAGCATTCTGATTCTCGACGACAGCACCTCCGCCGTCGATGCCCAAACCGCCGCCCAGATCCAGGCCGCCCTCGACGACCTGATGCGCCGCCGCACCTGCACCGTCTTTGTGGTGGCCCAGCGCATCAGCACCGTGCGCACCGCCGACCGCATTTTGCTGATGGATAAAGGCCGTCTGTTAGCCCAAGGCACCCACGAACACCTGATGTCCACTAGCCCCCTCTATGGCGCGATTTTAGAATCTCAGGTAGGTACCGCTCCGGCCCTCACTTAATTTCCCCAGCCACTAGATAACAGACGTTCAGGATCTTCCATCTAAACTCTAAAATGAGAAAATTTGGCTAGCCTAAATGAATACCTCACTCGTAAATCACAATTCACGGTATTGAGATGAAAAGATGAAAGCATTAAGCATAACTAAAAACTTTCAAATAAATGAGGTGCTTACGTGGAATACCAAATCCATAAAAAAGACATCTACGATATTCCTATCAAGACCCATGCAATGGTTAATGTTGTCGTTTTTGGTGATATAACTCGACAATCTTTGGACGAACTTTTAGATCGCCTATACATTATCGAAAGCCAGCAATCAGGTTTTCAGTATAGAGATGCTCTAAGAGGGCGTTTGAAAAGTTTCAGCGGTGTAACCAATTACGCCAGCCGCCTCACCATCAAGTGCCTTCATGGCGTCGAGCCCCACTGTTGGATCGACTTCTACATGGGTGCGCATGGCGGTGGTGCCAAAGGCGATCGCCCGCTCAATCACCTGTTTAGCCCGGTTCTGAATATCGTCAACCGTGAACGACTGCTTTAGGTTTAGGGTTTCGCGCAGGGCTTCATTAAACGTGCCATCTAACGCGGGATAGCGATCCAGAATCAGCGCTTTATCCAGATGAATGTGTCCGTCTACCAGGCCCGGAATCAGCAGATTACCTTGGGCATCTAGCGTTTGGGCCGCTGGGTGGGGCAACGTTGGCGCAACTTCAGTAATGCGATCGCCCGTGATACTGACATCCCAACGCCCAGGACGACCTGGGGGTCGTGTTATAGACATGTGGATGATAATTCTGAAGGCCCTAAGCCTTAAACAGTTTAGCAACCCTGACCACATGTCTAGAACATCACCCGCATCGTACTCTGCCACCCGTCCACGATGGGTTAAAACACCTGTGGCAACCCCCACATCAGGGCAGGGTTGCAGACGATTGGAGTGGGCGATCGCCCACTCCAATCAAAAGAATTGTATTGACAACTCTGTAAGCAATGACATTTGAGAAAGGCTTAACGTGCTGTTAGTGGTTTCTTAAGCGAGGCTCTATACCCTGTAGATAGTTAGTGTATCCATTAATTATCGGCTACCAACTTACCACCTCGTTGTGGAGGCATAACCATGAAAACGCATTGGCTGACTGCTGTATCAATGGCAGCGATAGTTTCTTTGATGGGCTGCGCGACCCCCACAGATTCAGGAAATACGAATGGAGAGAGTACGGTTGCGTCTGATGAGGCTGCACAAACCTCAGAAGCCATGCCAGACACCGTGGTTTCCTATAACTCGCCAGAAGAATGGGCGAATTGGGGTGCCGTGTTAGCGGAATTTAGCGAGAAAACCGGCATCAATGCCCCAACTGATCCTAAAAACTCAGGTCAGACTCTAGCCGCGTTAGAGGCGGAGCGCTCTGCACCCCAGGCTGATACCGCCTACTACGGCATCGTGTTCGGCATTGAAGCTGTAGATAAAGGATTGGTTGCGGCTTACCAGCCGCCTGGTTTCGATGAGATTCCTGATACTCTCAAAGCCCCCAATGGTGAGTGGGTCGGCATTCACCAGGGCGCAGTCGCATTTTTGGTCAACACGGATGAATTGGGCAATGTGCCGATTCCTCAGTGCTGGAGTGACCTGACGACTGACGCCTATGCAGGCAAGGTGGGTTTTCTAGACCCCACTCAAGCTGCGGTGGGCTACTCTGTGGCGACCGCAGCCAATTTGGCCCTTGGTGGCACGTTAGAAAATTGGGACCCTGGTATTGAGTATCTTTCAGCGCTGCATGACAATAACCTGAGTCTCCCTGCACAAACTGCAACTGCAATGGTGCAGCAGGGAGAAATCCCCATCTTGATTGATGCGGACTTTAACGGGTACAAGTTGCGAAATATTGACCAGGCGCCGATTGAAGTGGTGTTGCCCTGTGAAGGGACTCTTTCGATTCCCTATGTGATGTCATTGGTGGAGAATGCCCCACGCCCAGAGGCTGGCAGAGCTCTAATGGATTTTGTGCTGTCAGATGAGGGGCAGCGCCTATTTGCTGAAAGCTTCTTGCGCCCTGTTCGTGAGGTAGAGATTGATGCTGCGATCGCCAATCAAATGCTGCCCGACAGTGAATATGAACGGGTAATTGTGCCTGATTTTGCCCAGATGCGCGCTGTGCAGGAAAGCTTTGTAGAACGCTGGCAGTCTGAGGTGGTTCAGTAACCGCATCAGGTTAAGGGATGGAATCTAGCCTTGACTGGTTCCATCCTGCAAACGTGTGAAGTAAACGTGTGTCGACGCAAGAAGGACGGCTAGAGCGCGTGATGAGCAGAGGACGTTGCCGATGTTGAAACAGGTGCGCACCCATACCCCATGGCTGTTGCCGCTGGGCCTGCTGGGGCCGTTTGTCTTGCTGCTGCTGGTGCTGTTGGGCTGGCCGCTGGCGATCTTGCTCTGGCGCAGCTTGCAGGATGGAGAGGGCGGATTCTCATTAGCTGGCTATTTCTCAATTCTGCAACGGCGGCGGTATTTTCAAGCGTTTATCAATACGGTCGGACTGGCGATCGCCTCAACGCTCCTGGCGCTCATCCTCTGCACCCCAGCGGCGATCTATCTTGAGCGGGGTAAGGGTTGGGGGCGTCGCGCTTTGGCGGTGATGTTAACGATTCCGCTGAGCTTGCCAGGCATTGTGATTGGGTTCTTCATCATCCTCAACTTTGGCATGACGGGTGTAGTGCCCCAGTTGGCTGAAGCCGCTACGGGCGATCGCCAATTTCAAATTGCCTACAGCATTTGGGGGCTCTTGCTGGGCTATGTATACTTTCAAATTCCGCGCGTGGTTTTGGTTGTGCGGGGTGCCACGGCTAGCCTTTCAGAGGATGTCATTGATGTAGCACGCACCTTGGGAACGCCCACTTGGCGGCTCTATAGCGACATTATCTTGCCAACGCTGCGACCGGCGCTGACAAATGCTGCAACATTGAGCCTAGCCACCGCACTGGGCGCGTTTGGGACAGCAGCAACGCTGAGCCGTGGGTTTCGGGTGTTGCCTTTAGAAATTGCCACTGCATTTACAGAAAGCTTTCAGCCTCAGCTAGCGGCTAGCATGAGCATTGTGCTCGCAAGCCTGACAACCGTCTTGCTGGTGGGCGTGCGAGGAAAACAATAGAGAAGCAGACGAGCCGCCAACCGATATCGCTATTTTTGGGGAGAACACACACTGTGACGCGAGATCCTGTTGAGAGAATTGGCAAAGTGTTTGCGCTCTTAAGTGCATTCATCTGCTTGATTCCCCTGCCATTATTGCTGGCAGTCGCCACAACGTCAGTTTGGCAGCAGGGGCCTTGGAGCGGCGGATTTACGCTGAAATGGCTACAAGCAGGATGGGAGGCCGTAAGCCCCCATGCCTGGTTTAGCGTGCAATTGGCGCTGCAAGTGTTGCTCCTCAATACTATGGTGGGGTTTCCGGCGGCGTGGGTGCTCGCGCGATCGCGTTTTCGGGGACGGCAGGTGCTGATGTCGTTAACAATGCTGCCGCTGGCAATTCCTGGTATTGCGATCGCCCTGGGATTACTGCTGGCGTATCCCACCTGGAAAGCCAATGGCTGGCTATTAATTGGCGGACATTTACTCTATACCCTACCGTTTTGGGTGGGCACCCTGACGCCAGCCTTGAGTCAGCCCCACCTGCAGGAGCTAGAGGCCGTTGGCATGACGCTGGGCACCAACACCTGGAAACGGCTTGTGTTTATCACCCTGCCCCAGATTCGAGGCGCGCTTCTGGCTGCTGCAATTATCGTGCTAACGCTTTCGTTGGGAGAGTTCAACGTCTCATTTTTCTTGTTTACCCCACTGAATAAGACGCTGCCTGTTGACCTATATTCTGCTTACATTACTGGACGGTTAGAAGTGGCGGCCGCTAGAACCGTATGGTTTTTGCTGTTTGTGATTCCTGCGGCGGTTGCGATTGAGAGTTTGGGTGGTGCCAAGGTCGGGCAAGCATAATGGCGTTTACGAATCCTGCCACACTCCAATTTCAACAGGTGTCCTACGGCTATGGCCCAGAGGAATGGGCGGTTGATGATATTAATCTGGTGGTCAAACCGGGAGAGCTCGTCGTGTTGGTGGGGCCTTCAGGCTGCGGCAAGTCTACCTTACTAAAGCTGGTAGCCGGGTTAATTTATCCGACCCGAGGAACGTTGCTGCTAGATGACATGAATGTGGCTAGAAAACCGCCTGAACAGCGTCAGGTGGGGTGGGTTCCGCAGAGTTATGCCCTGTTCGATCACCTCACGGTGGCTGAGAACATTGCCTTTGGCTTACGGATGCAAGGACAGCCGCGCCAGCAGCGTCAGAGGCGCACTGAGCACTTGCTAGACCTGTGCCAAATTCAGGCTTTAGCCCGCCGGTCTGTTCATGATCTCTCCGGTGGGCAGCGGCAGCGGGTTGCCATCGCTCGGGCCTTGGCTGTTCAACCCCGCGTTTTGTTACTGGACGAACCTCTGGCAGCCCTTGATCCTCAACTACGGGTGTCTCTACGCAGCAGTCTTGTGTCGTTGTTAAGAGAAGCGGGTGTGACGACCCTGTTTGTCACCCATGATCAAACAGAGGCGCTGGCGATCGCCGATCGGATTGCCGTGCTTCGAGCCGGACGAGTTGAGCAGTACGGTAACCCAGAAACATTATGGGATCGGCCTGTCAACGAATTTGTGGCGCGCTTTCTAAGCCGGGCTGAAATCGTAGAAGCTCATTATGTAGGGGGCAATCAAGTGGAAATAGTGCCAGGTCTCATTGCTCCCATTGCGCCCCAACATTTGAATGCTCACAGAAATGCTCATACTGTGACGCTAGCTCTACGGCCTACCGATTTACAAGTTGATTCAACGGGTGTGATGCTGGTTGTGTTGGCCTCCGAATATACTGGATCAAGCTATCTGGTCTATGGCCAACTTCCCAATGGGCCGCGCCTATCTTTCATGTCATCCGCGCCCGTTCAACCTGGGGAGACCGTTCCCGTGCAGGTGCGGCCCGAGGCCAAGGTTGCCATAATCAGTGCTTGAGTAGATATTGCGATACTAGATTTTGATTTTTAAAGTATGTCCCAAGCTCACCATGCCAGCGGTCCTGGGCGGCGCTGGCCTCAAGGCGCAACAGTGGCAATGGGAGGGTCAAATGGTTCGGAAGGGCCTGCTGAACAATCTGTGCACGATTGGGTTTATCACTCACTCCGCCATGCGATTTTGTATAACCAGATTTCGCCGGGTGCATGGCTGCGGCAAAAAGACATTTCAGTTCAGTTTAATGTCAGCCGCACACCGGTTCGTGAAGCCTTTCGCACATTAGATCAAGAAGGCTTAGTAGAGCTGGTGCCAAATTACGGTGCCCGAGTCACAGAGCTAACAGTAGAAGAGTTTGAGGAAATCTATGCCCTGCGCATGGGAATAGAAGGGCTCGCAGCTCGCCTAACCGCTGAAATGTTGCAGCCAGAACAGCTCTTCCCCCTGCGTCAGACGTTAAACAACCTGGCGCAGTTAACGCAAACCTTAAACTTGCGAGATTATTTGCAAACTGAATGGCAATTCCGGATGCAGTGTTACCAAGTGACAGAGCGGCAACGGTTGCTTAAGCGGGTCTTGTTCCTACGGGAGCATTCAGAGCGTTACATTTATCTGGCGTATAGCACAGAGACTCGTGTGGCTGAATCATTTGATTTTCATGATCGCTTATTAGAGCGGATTGCAGCGAATGATGGGGCACAAGCTGAACAGATCTTGCAAGATGCGTTGCAGTGGACTCTCCGTAACGCTAAGCCAATTGTGGCAAAGATGTTAAGCGGGCAGCAGCCGAATGATAGGTCTGATTCTTTTTCATCGTTTGATCTGCCTGCATCAGATTATTCGTAGTTATTCGTAGACAGTGCAGCAGTCGACAAGTGCCTAAAATCGTGCTGTTCACCTGTTGCAGCAGGTTTTCGTCGCCTAAAATCGTGGGCAATTCGCCCGCAGAAATCTGGGGTGTTGTGGTAGGGGTAGACGCGGCTGGTAAGGTGATGGCGATCGCCAACGACGCCTCAGCTACACCCAGGACAACATTCGTGACCTGTACATGCGCCAAGAAGGACGTGCTGAATGATCTGAAGCAGCACGTTCCTGAACGTCAGGTGCCGCCAGTAGAAGCTCAGGCCACTCCAGCGGAAGAGCAGATGTTTGAGCGCATCGATAGCCACCGCACCGCGACCCAGCTATTTTAACCACCCTGCTAAAGGCGATGCCGTCTAGCCCCGCTGCCTGTTTGGAGACGGTGAATAACCGCACCCAGCGACTGCAAAAGCAGGCGGAAGTCAGCCCTGCCGATCACCACGGTATTGTTTCTTCAAGAAGCCGGGGGCCTAGGAGGGCCCTTGCACAACACCTAGCGTTGCAGAATCAAGAGATGAACCTTGAAGGGCCAGGGATATCGTCGAACTTGAGGTAATGCAGTAACAATCGGATAGAGTGAGCTAGGGACTGTCATCAATTAGCCTCTGATATCCCAGAAATCAACAGTCACAGCCCCTAGCCTGGTTTTTGGGTCGGGCGTGGCAACGCTCATAGCATCAGGCGTTTAGTTGGAATTGATGACACGCCCTAGGGCTTACTCTTGGGGTAAAGCTTTTAGTCTGTCAAGGTTTTATGCTATAAACTTTGCGATCAAGGCCCTGCAGCAATCATTGGTTTTGCGCATACTCTGATGATTCGCGGCGAAATAGCATCAGCATAGTAATGCTCAACCCGAAACAGCCTTTGCAGCCTGTGTTGTTGCTGAATGGATATGGGTCACTCTACAGATTCAGTCTGTCTCTTGAGCAAGTAGTTCTGGGCCATTCACGACGCTAGCATCCACTATTCAACCCCGATATTGTCACTGCACGTAATTAATGGCGCCTAGCGATTCTACTTCTACACTGCCGCCGATCCTCTGGAAGCAAATCTGGGGAGTTTCTGCACTAATGGCGGCCACTGTGTTGGGGTGGATTGTGTTTCAGTTTAGTTATCCCGATTTGCTTGCGCTGACGCAATATGCTCAATGGGTAGAACGTCTGGGTGTTGGTTTGGGCCTGCTGGGGGCGGCGTTAGAGCCTGCAATTGGCTTGTTTTCTGATCGCCTTAGCCAACCGCGTGGGCAGCGCTTTTCCCTAATTATTGGAGGCGTGGTTGTGACTGTGGTGGGTATTGCGGCGATCGCCCTCTTACTGCCTCTATCCTTGTGGGTGCCTGTAGGTTGGCTGATTTTACCGCTACTAGTGATCTGGGCGTTGGGCGTCATGGTGGTACGTGTGCCAACCATGGCGCTATTGGCCCAATTTGCGCCGACCCCTCATCTCGCTCGTGCGAATGCGTGCCTAATTTCGATTGTGGCTGGGGTTGCAGTGATTGGGTTGCTGATCAGCCAGCAGATATCGCAGATAGGGTTGGCCCCCTTATTGTTGCTTAGTGCGGCAATGCTAATGCTGGGTGCATGGTTGCTGCATGCTTCAGATCCGCAGCAAAGCCTGTTACCCATCCCTGCTACAATTCCTTCGATGCGAGCCTCTTTTGTGTTTGTGACGTTTGGAGTCGGACTGGGCGCGGGGATTGAGATTACGTCTTTGCTAGGGGCGTTCCCTGACGCGCTCCAACAAGAGCTTCCTCAGCTTCAAACAGCTTGGATGACGCCGGGGATGCTGGCAATTGTGGCGATCGCCGCTGTTCCGCTCCAACGCTGGTTGTCTCAGCACCGTGTTCAGCGCATGATGCTGGTTGCTCTGGCTGCCATTCCTACCCTTATGGGACTAGGGCTATTAGCCAATAGCCGCCAACTGGCGATCGCCATCATCCCATTTTTAGGAATTGCGCTCGCTCTCTTACTCATCAACCAAATTCCCTACGCTATCCGAATGCTGCCTACTACCCGAGCGGGTTTGAGCACTGGCCTGTATTTAGGAGGCATGGGGACTGGACTGGCTTTATCATTCCTGCTTACGGCGCAGAGTGGCAGTATTGACCCTACCTCAGAGTTGTTGTGGACTGCTGTAGGGTTTCTCATCGCATCAAGCTGTATCCAGCAAACCTATCCTCGTTCAGTGCCCTGAGTATCGCGTTTGCACGAGTCTGGTCATGATAAACTTGGCATCAGGTCGGGCGCTTGCTCAATCCTTCGCTGGGGCTGAGCAAGAAATAGCGTTATCTCATGTTAGAACTGGTGGATATGAGGATGAATCAAGCATTCACTATCTCTTAGGGCGCATGACTGTTTCTACTCGCCCGTCCTCCACCTCAGTTCGGCTCATTAAGGGTTTAGGCCTGTCCCGAACTCGGTTACTCAGATTCAGCCGTGATTTAACACCGCTTTCATTTCAGGTTCTTCTGAAGGCAACTGAGTAATATTGAGTAATGCAGGCTACCGATTCTAGTCATGCCAAGACGCTAAGCTGCATCAAGCAAAGCAAGGTCGCAGTTATAGATTGAGTCAAAGAGGGGTACGTGTCTATCGACCCTTTACGCATGCCTAGCAATGATCAGTTCATGCTCTTGGCCCATAAGAGCACGAACTGATTGCGAAACCAAGCCCCCTGCCGCGCTCACAGCTTGCCCGAGCATTTATTTTCCTGGATTGTCACTGCCCATTGAGGTTCAGAGCCAGCTTTGTGCCTTCACCGAAGCCGTATGTTGGTGAATTTTTGGCTAACCTGTTACGGAAGTGTGATTCTTTGCCCCTAATCGGGGACTATAATGAGGAAATGTGAGCACACCTTTTAAGCTTCTGCAATTGCTCCGTAAAAGCGAGCAATGCTGTAGTTTGCTGAAAGTGTAGCTTCATATTTCGCATTATAGCGATATGATTGGGCGATCGCTGTAATGCTCTAGCGTCGATTTCAAGTTCAGTGTTCAGATCACTCTAAGCTGTTTCTCAGTGCGTGCGTAAGTACACAGGCAGGCACTACCCCTTACTCATAGTGCTGCTTGACACGACGATGTGACTGAGTCCGACTGCTGATAGCCTTAGGTAATTTAATTATGTTTCAATCTCAGAGTGTTGAGGAGACGGTACAGGATATGTATGCGCTTAAACCATCGAATCCTAATGGAGTCTCTGCGCTTCCGAATGGTTTAACGGCTGAAATCCTGTCGGATAAGGTTCAACTCGAGGCATTATTACGGGAAATCAGTCCTAATAAGCGCTCAGTGATTGAAATCCTTCTCAATACATGGGAAGCTACACCTAAGGTTCATCTGGCGAAGCGTGCAGGTTAAGTCTTAAGCGTGTCTGATGCAGAAATCCAACGTTTACTAGAGAGGTTACTCTCGGTTGGCGGCCAGCTTTCGGAGCATCAGCGTGAGACCATTGCCCGAATTCTAAACAGCCAGACTGACGAGATTCCTGTCTTGTTTCGGCAGGCCGGTTTAAGCCTGGAAGAAGGGTTTGCTGGTAATCGGCTGCAGCCCGGTAGCAACCTTGATAGGCAAGACCTTCACAACAAAGATTTTACAGATGCCAAGTTGGTTCAAGTTAGCATTGCGGGCTCAAACTTTAATGGAGCATCACTAATGCGAGCTGATTTGACTGCTTCTGTGTTGGATCAGTCAACGTTTGTGGCGGCAAATCTATACCAGGCAGACCTCACGAGCGCATCCGCCCGCTACGCAAATTTTACGAATGCCAAGATGCAGTATGCCAGGTTTGTGGGTACAGAGCTGACTGGCGCTAATTTTGCTTATGCGACCCTGCCATACTGCAAGTTTAGGGATGCACGGTTGCATCGGGTAGTATTGCAGGGAGCCAATCTCTCGTCTGCAGAATTTCGCAATGCCGATCTCTCAGGTGCGAACCTACGGGGCGCAAACTTATACGGGGTAGACCTGTCTCATGCCTTGATGCGCCGCGTGAGCTGTTTAAACGTGAATTTTGAAAGTTGCACGGTAGAAGGCACACGATTTGATGCGAGCACTGGCATTACCCCAGAGCAGAAGCGATATTTGCAGCGACAGGGTGCAGTGTTTGCTAGCTAAGCTACTAGATTGACTTGAGCCCTTACTCGGATCTCCTCATTTAATCGCCTCAGACATGTTGTACCGTGGAACCACTTCCTATCAAGGGTTTCACGACATTTTTGGGATTAACTGATAGTGATGGTATTGCCATACAGAATAAGAAGTTTGAAACCGCTGCTCTGCGCACTTTTAAGGAAGTTAAACAACTATAGACTCTACGGACTCTCTTGCTCTGGCGGTTGCTATAGGATATTGACAGCCACGAATCTGTAGGATGGAATGCTCAATGTCTCTAGCGCCTCATCATGTTTATCCGGTGATTTGGCAAGATGATCATGTCTTGCTGATCGATCAAACCCGGTTGCCGAGTGAGTATGACTTGGTGCAGATTAGCCGTTGTGCTGATATGGCGATCGCCATCAAAACTATGATTGTGCGCGGAGCACCGGCAATCGGGGTCGCTGCGGCCTATGGGATGTATCTTGGTGCCCGAGAGATTGAGACGGGCGATCGCGAGGTGTTCTTGACTCAACTAGGGCATGTAGCAGATACCCTGCGTGCCACTCGACCCACGGCCGTCAACCTGTTTTGGGCGATCGACCGAGTCATGCGTGTGACGCGCCAAAGCATTGGACAGGTTGACTATCTTAAGCAGGTTATATTACAGACGGCTCAGGCCATTCAACTCGAAGACTTGCAGATGTGCGAAGCCATTGGTGATTATGGCCTTGCCGCGCTGCCCCAAACGCCGCATCGGCTGCGGCTGTTGACCCACTGCAATGCGGGTGCATTGGCGACAGCAGGGTATGGCACGGCATTGGGGGTAGTGCGCTCGGCATGGCGTAGTGAGCGGCTGGAACGGCTCTATGCTGACGAGACCCGACCTCGCTTGCAGGGAGCCCGCCTCACCGCCTGGGAATGTGTCCAAGAAGAGATTCCTATCACACTCATTACCGATAGTATGGCGGCGCACTGCATGCAGCAGGGGATGGTCGATGCGGTGGTGGTCGGGGCCGACCGCATTACGGCGAATGGGGATGTGGCAAATAAGATTGGCACCTATGGTCTGGCGATTGTGGCACACGCGCACGATATTCCTTTTTTTGTCGCAGCGCCCTTTTCCACCGTGGATTTTGGCTTAGTAGATGGGTCGCAAATTCCCATTGAAGAACGGGACTCTACTGAGATTTCACATATTGGTGAAACCTCCATTTGCCCAGAGGGAATTGCATTTTATAACCCAGCGTTTGATGTGACCCCGGCCAGATTGATTACGGCTGTGATTACTGAGCAAGGCGCGCTGAAGCCTGAGGATTTAATCAAACGTGAGTTCGGGATAAGGAGGGGCGGAATAGATAGAGTTGAAAGTACCTAATTCTCAATTCATCTAACCACCCCAGGCTTAGTCTAGAATCCTAATTTTGTCATGTCGATGACTTTTGCCAGTGGTTTGAACCCCCGTGGCAGCAGCCACTGTTAGGGGACGGCTTACAGATGCGGCAGCGGTCGCGTCGCCTGTGCTGAAGCGAAATGATGACGAGTTTGATTGCCTTCCATCAGTCGGCCTACCGCGATTTCAAGTGGGTTTATACTCAATTGGTTGGTCGCTATTGGCGTAAAGCCTTTCCAGGGTTGGTCAGCTACAACCGCGTTGTCGAATGGATACCCTCGACTCTCATCCCGGTATGGGCCTAGTTGCGGCAGTGCTTTGGCACGTGTACGGGTCTCAGCTTCAGTGATGCGACCCGCATCAAGGTCTGCCACAATCGTCGGATTGCCTCCCACAGAGTATTCAACCCCTTAGCGGCTCGAGGCAACACCTCCGTAGACTGGTTCTTTGGCTTCACGTTGCACTTGGTCATCCATGAGCGAGGGGAACTCCTCAACGTCCAGTTGACTCCCGGTCATACCGACGGTCATACCGATGACCGTAAGCCTCGACCTCAACTCCTCCAACGACTCTTCGGGAAGGTGTTTGGCGACCGAGGCTATGTTTCCCAAAAACTCGCCCTCCAGCTCTGGCAGAACTCTGGCATCCCACTGTTCACCAAGCTCACACGAAACAGGAAGACCCGTCTGATGGGGCTGGCTGATAAGCTATTGCTGCGCCGACGAGCGGTGATTGAATCTGTGATCGACCAGCTCAACAACAGTTCTCAGATTGAGCATTCGCGTCATCGTTCTCCGCTCAACTGCTTGGTCAACTGAGTCTGCCGACTGATCGCCGACTGCCACCAACCCAAGAAGCCTTCTCTGCTCATTGATACCGCTTTGCCTGTTTCTGCTTAACCCGAACTGACGTTGACTATTGGCTAACGACAAAGATAAGCGGCAGCAGATAACTTGGGCATCCCCATAAGATCTCTCAACTGCCCGCTTCATCAACTTGTTAGCTGGCTGGCAACACCGAAACTTTAAGATAGGACGTCAAAAATGAGCAAGGTAGCCACCATCAACGGCTAAAACTTGACCTGTGATGTAAGACGCGGCTGGTGAAGCAAAGAACACAACCGCACCCGCAACTTCGTGTGGATCTCCCCAGCGACCGAGCGAAGTTCGGTGATGCGTCAGGTTAATGTGGGATTGGTAGAGTAGAGAGGAACCTCGGCTGGAAACAAAGTGATGGAATGCCCTCTGTGCGGTCACAGTAAAGCTCATAAGCATGGCAAGATGCCCAACGGTCA